>JBEKVO010000023.1:0-56767 GCA_049513895.1 Rectinemataceae bacterium
GGAGAGCGGGAGGTCACCACACCTTTATTCCCGCTCTCCTTATCTTTTCCCCCTATGAGTAGCTACTCAAGAGGTCGGGAGAAAAACCTCATCCATGAGAAAAGATCGCGCTACACGACACCAATCGGGAACGGCACCTAACGTTTTTTCGTTTATAAATATATGCTGTATCTGTAGATTTGCTTGCCTTGCCCACTCAAGCTGTTCGATGCCGTAGAGAAGTGCCTTGCCATATCGTAGTCTACCAGAGATCGAAGCTAGTTCTCGCGCCTCAACTACTCTAGGGTCCTTTATCGATGAAACGTATTCAAAAGATATTGCAAGGCCGGAGCTGGACATAGTCAATTAATTCTCCCAATTTTCCAACGTGTCATGACAATATAAATCTTGAATTCCCCGAATTGCCCACAAATTTTTCTTAGCCGAGATTTCCCACATAGATCGCCAATCTGGCCATTGGTATTCAAGAAAATGGCAGGGAAGTTCGAAGAAATCTTCAATAAACTCGGTGATTCTTGATCATGAAAAGAGTTTGCCTTTCCTATGCCTTCAGAAAACGTGATCCTTTATGCGCTCTGGTCTCCAGTTTGAACATAGTCATACGCGGGTATAGCGCATTCCCCCGAGTCGCCATAGTTCGCACCCATTATCGCGCATCGTCCAGCCGCTATTAGCGGAAGGTCCCCGCGGACGGCCGAGATCCGGCTGCCGCGGGGTTTCGCTTTTTATTCTACCTTCGCTTTCGCTATTGCGCCGTGCTTGTCGGTTGGCTCTTGATCAGGATGAACTCGACTCGCCTGTTTTTCCATCGGTTCTGCGAGTCCTTGAAATCCACGACCGGTTCGCTCGAGCCCATGCCCTTCGTGCTCAGGCGCTTGGAATCCACGCCATTGTCGGAAAGCAGCTTCTTTACGAGCTCGGCCCGCCCGGTAGATAAGGGCAGGAGCTCTCCCGTCTCCTCCTTGGCGATCGCGGCGGCGCCGTAGCCGCCCATCTTGCCCTCGCTGTTGGCGTGGCCTTCGATGAGTATCCCGTAGTCTTTGAACTTGTTGAGTATCTGCGCGATGCGCTGGATGACCTTGGTGTTGTTCGCGATAGTGTCCGCGTCGAGGCCGTTGAAGTCGGCGCCGTTGGCCCTGAAGACGATCGAGGGTACCTTGATCTTGAGCCTGTCGCCGTCGCGGATGACCAGGACGTCTATCGTGATCGCGCCCTCCACCTTCGCGGCGTTGCCCAGGACGTCGCGGACCGTGAAGATGAAGGGGTAATCGGTCGCGGATTCGACCAGCTCGCCGTTGTCGGAGTGGCCGTCCCATGCGATGGATTTCGGCGGGGCGCCCGTGCCGCTCCAGACCTTGAAGGTCCGCTCGGCCGGCTTCGAGCCCGGGACCGCACCCTCCACTATCGCCACTTCGTGGACCTCGAAGTTCCACTGGGCTATATCGGGTACGCTCGAAACGTCGAGGCCGATAGTCAGATTGTTGTTGCTGCTGTCGTTACTCGGGCTGAAGACGTCAGGCGTCAGGCTCACCTGGGCCTTGGGCGGATCGATGCACACGAGTATCTTCCCGGTCTTCGCTTCGGCGTGGTCGCCTTTTTTATAGTCGACCGTGAAGACGCCTATATACTCGCCCTGGATTACGGTACCCGAAGAATCGCGGCCATCCCACACTATCCTGTTGGGAACCTCGTCGCCCTGGCCGGAGAAGACGCTCCTCTCGGAAGAGTCCTTGTCGACGATGGCGAAGTGCCAGCTGTCTATCCCCTCGCGAAGCTTGACGATAAGGCCGAAGCTGACCGTGTCCTTGAACCCGTCGCCGTTGGGCGAGATGCCCGACTCGGAGGCGGTCACGAAAACCTGAACTTGCCGCTGATCGACGACGATCGAGGGCACGGCGCCCGAGCCCTTGTTGCCCGCAGCGTCGACGGATGAGACGTCGTAGCGGTAGCTGCCGTCGGGGACGGTGTTGCCCGCCTCGTCGGTGCCGTCCCAGACGAAGTCCGAGACCTGGCCCTTCCAGCTCCAGGTCCTCTTGGCCGTGCCGTCGGGGCCGGTAAGGACGCCCGTCCAGTCGTCGCCGGGCACCGACTTCTGCGAGAAGCGCACGACCCGGATCTTGCTGCCCTCGGTGGGCGAGAAGAGGAGGGGCGCCGCGCTCACCGAGATCGAGGGAGCGACCGTGTCGACGGTGAAGCCCGGAGTGGCCGAGTCGGCCGCGTCCCCGTTTAGATAGGAAACCGCGAGCCTCGCCGCGTAACGGCCGTCGGGGACCCTGTCCTTCGCGTCGTTGGTACCGTCCCACGTGAAGGTCGCGGGTACGCCCTTGTGGTCCTTCCAGGTGCGGACGGCCAAACCAGTGGCCAGGCCGGGACCGGCGGCGGCCGGGACGTCGAGGGCGACTATGGAGAGCTCGTAGGAGCGGACCCTGTCGTTGGACTGCACCTGGGCGGTAAGGGTAAGCCTATCCTTGGCGCTGCCCGGCAGGGGGCTGAAAGCCTTGAGATCGGTCAGGAGACGCACCGCCTTCTTGGCGGTGTCGACGGAGACGGAAACGGGATCCGACTTGAAGCTGTTGCCCGCGTTGTCGAGGGCCTTGAGCCTATAGGTGTAGACGCCGTCGGCTACCGGCTTCCCCGTGTCATCGGTGCCGTCCCACTCCACGTCGGGATCGGGCAGTGGCGAGAAGGAGTAGGTCCGTACGACCTTGCCGTCGGATCCGGTGACCTCTCCCGACCACCTGGCTTCCTTGACTCCCGTTTCCAAAAAATGGACGCTGTTCTGTCCCTGGGCGCCCGCCGGATTGAAGGCCGGCCTATCGGCGCTCACGCCGCCCGAGGGCGGGGTGACGTCGAGGACAAAGTTAGGCGAACTGACCTTGGGACTGTAGCCGTTGAGGTAGGTTATCGAAAGCTGCGCCTGATACTGCCCCTCGGGCAGGATGTTGAGCGAGGAGTCGCGGCCGTCGAAGGGCACGCGGTCCTTGAGCGAGGCGCCATCCGTACCCGACATGGACCATACCTCGCGCCTGCCCTTGTCGAGGACCGAGAGCTTCCAGGCGACGATGTCATCCTTTACGGGCACGCTGGGAAAGAGATTGACGAAATCCTTGACGCCGTCGCCGTTGGGGCTGAAGGTGGCCAGGTCGATCACGAGGCCGATGGGCGGCTTCTTGGTGTCCACTACGATCTTGTCGAAGCGCTTGGAGACCGAATTGCCCGCCCTGTCGGTGGACGATATCGCGAAAGAATAGACGCCGTCGGGCACGACGTTTTTATCGTCGCCCATACCGTCCCATATCCAATCCGTTGGAGCCGCGTTGACGAAGGCGAGGGTTCTGACGGCCCTGCCCGAGGCGTCGGAAACCTGGGCGGACCAGAGGTCCTCGACCGAACCCGATAGCTTGATGAGGAGGGTATCCTTGTTGCCGTCGCCGTCGGGGCTCAAGATCGGCGGATCCTCGGGGACCGAGACGTCGACCGTCGGGGCGGTGTTGTCCACGACGATCGGGAATGGCCCGACGCTGCCGCGGTTGCCGTTGTCGTCCACCGCCTCGATCAGCGCCGAATAGGCTCCGTCGGGAACCAGCTGGCCCGAGTCGGCCACGCCGTTCCAAACGAGCTTGTCGGGCACGGGTACGCTTTTCTTAATATAGGTCAGGCGATCCATGAAGCCCTTGTAGCCCAGGGTTTCGGGCCTGGACTCTTTGTCGAAAACCTTGCGGACCAGCTCGCCTTTTTCGTTCTTGATTGAGAAGGTCCAGCCGACGACGTAGCGCCGGTCGGTGATCTTCAAGGGTATCTCGAGTTTGTCCTGGACGCCGTCGTTGTTGGGCGATATGTAGGCCGGGCCCCATTTCGAGAAGGGGAACGAAGCGATTATCTTGGGGGGTTCGCTGTCGACGACGCCGAAGGGGATGGATGCGCTGGCCCCGATCGCCCAGACGCCGTCGTAGAGGGGCGAGGCCGCGAGGGTGGGCCTTATCTCGGCCGGGTCCCATCCCCGCTTGGAGAGATAGGAGCCGTCAGGGGCGCGATCGAGGGGAATGAGGGCGGTGAATCCGAAAGAAGGCCAGAGGCTCTTGCCCGAGCCCGCGCCGAGCTGACGCAGGTACTGGTCCCAATTCGCGCGGAAGGTAAAGTTGTCGCGCCAGGAGACGCCGGTCGAAAACCCGAATCCGAAATCCTGGAAACTCGGGAAAGAGAGGTCGGCTCCGACGGCGATCTTCCAGTCGTCGGTCCGGACGAGGAGGGCGCGGACTCCTCCCGAGAGGGTGAAGGGCGGGGGAAAGGCGTCGGCCGCAGTGCCCAGCGCGCCCTGGGCGGGAAGCGGGGCGCTATAGCCCTTGCCTATGCCCGAGAGGACTGCGCCCCAGCGCAGGTCTTTGAAGGCGCCGTGATCGCCTAACTTCTGCATGACGCCCAGGTCCAGGCCGGCGCCCCAGCCGAAACCGCCGTTGTTGCCCAGGCTCAGGTCGAGGGCGCTGCCGACGTAGAAGTCGGGGAAAATGTCCTTCGAGATGCCGCCCCTGAGCCCGACGATGGTACCCAGGGGAAGCGCGGTCATGGAGGAAGGGGTCGATACGAAGTTGAGTCCGGCGCCCCAAACCGCGTAAGGTTCGGGGATCGAGATGCCGAGGGCCGCGGCGCCGCCGAAGCCCTGCCCCCCGCCGGAACCGGCGCCGAAATCGGTGAGAGCCGTAAAGCCGGCGTCAAGCGTGGCTCGCTGCTGTGCGGCCGAAGCCGCGGGGTTCTGAGCGTCGGCCCAGGGCGCGTCGAGGGCCGTCACGGAGGGGCCGTAGGCAAGGGCCGCGGCCGAGCCGAGTATCGGGAAAAGGGAGCCGCCCGCCGGTGGATCGTACGCGAAAGCAGGAACCGCGGCCAGCGCGACGCAGAGCGCGAGGGCGGACGCTGTCTTTCGGTAATGCGTCATGATATCCTCCTCGGGAAGCGCATCCTCGTGGTGAGACGCGAGCCAATTTCAAAACTCGGTTAGTTTTGAAATTGGCTTTGCAGTTTCTCGCGCTTCTTGCATTTTTTGGAAGCGCCGCGAAATCTGCGCAGTAGAAAGGTGGCTTTTTCAAAATGCGTCTGCATTTTGAAAAAGCCTCCCGCAGTTAAAATAGCGCCGATGCGAAAAAGTGACTACTGCCGCGACGATTTTTACTGATAAATGATGAGGCGGGGGCGCGGTTCCAGGGCGAGGACCTCGGCGGGCAGCAGGAGGGGATCATCGTAGCCGGCGCCCTCCAGGTCCGTCTTAAAGAACAGCTTAAAGCCCTTGAGAGGCATGTTGGCGGCCTTGGCGTTCGTCGAGTAGCTCCATCGCTTGAGGGCAGGAGGACCGAAGCCGTCGGCGGTATGGATGAGAAGGACGCCGTCATAATCGGCCCTCACCTTCTCCCTGTTGGCGATCATCTTATTCTGGAACTGGTGGATTACGAGCATCTTGACGTCGGGTATGCCCTCGGCCTTCAAGTAATCGCTCATCGTCTCCTCGGCGGCGTTTATCTCCTCGGCGCTCACTCCGCCGATCACCTTCATCGGGGACTCGGTTCTCCATTCGGGGTCGAGGGCCAGGTGAACGTTGGGATACTTGAGCCAGGGCAGGAGGCGCTTCATCGCTTCGGCGACGGGGAATTTCCCGATCTGATGATCGACGAAGACGAGCATGCCCTTCGTTCTGGCGAACTCGATATAATCCTGGACGACGGAATCCTTCAGATAGCCGATTTCTCCTTCGGGCCAGCATGTGCCGTAAATCAGGTAAAAGGCCGGGATCACGCCCTCTTCCCCGTTCTGTTCGTCGTAGAGCCTCGAGTAGCCTTCGAGAAGGGCCCAGATCTCCTCTTTTGAGTATTCCCCGAGAATGCCCATGCGCCGCGAACCGGGCTTGCCATAGAAGGCGAGAATCTGATTGTTGGCGATGGCGGGGATGAGGGAGGCTCGGTCGGCATCCGTAGGTTCCCGCGGAAAGTCCGTGGCCAGGTCGAAGCTCCAGTGACGCGCATCGCCCACGGGCCTGTAGAGGGCAGGGAACCAACGGTACCGCCCTTCCGGGGCGTTGGAAGCCGAAATTGCGGAGTCGGTCTGGCGCGCGGCTATCGGCTTCGCGACGGACGGCATGGACGAGCCTTCCGCCTGCCGGCCGAGGGTCGAGGCGCCCAGAGTGAGGGCGCCGGAGGCCACTCCGATGAGGACGAGGAGAAGGGGATGGAGCGAAAAACGAAGGGGACGCATGACGAAAGACTCCAGTGTACTCTGCGAGGTGTAGATTCCGAGTATCGGCGCGACTTCCTAGGGACTGAAGTACGCCCTCCCGCCAGCCGAGAATAAATCAGGATGAAAACCAGCCTTCTTTCCACAGCCCTTCTCCTCGCCTGCACGGCCTTCGGACCCGCCTTCGGCGAAGCCTTCGATGGCTTCCCCGAGAGCGCGGACATCAGGTCGACGTATTGGGCGGGCTTCTTCTCGGCCCCCGAGAAGGAACTCCAACGTCGCGCAGCCGCCACGGTGAGCAACGAGTACGGCTCCTTCAGGCTCTCCGTCGCTCGTTCGGGAGGCTATTTCTACGCGATTGCCGCCGCGATCGGAACTCCTCTTCCCGGAAGGGGGGGGACTCCACTGTATACGCAAGGCAGCTGGATACTCAAGCGCTCCTCCCCGGACGGCAGGCCGATCCAGGCCAAAGTCTTCCTGCGCAGCGATCCCGGCACCTTCATCCGGATCTATCCCGACGGCGACCGCAGCAAACTCGACCTCGTCGTCTACGGCGGTGTCCTGAACCGCGAGGTCCCGCTCCCCGTCCCCTTCGAGCGAGTCTTCGCCTCCACGATGGCCGAAATAGCCTCGTGGACGGAAAGCCTCGTCGACTGGAGCCTCTTCGCGCCCGAGGCCGGAATGTACCGCGACATCCGCGCCTTCGTCGCCGAAACGAGGCGCCGCCTCCCTTCCCTGCGCTATGTCGAAGACGGAGCCCTCGACGCCGAGGGCAGGCCGGTCCAAATAGCGACGCTCGCGCCCCAGGCGGGCCTGGCGGGACTGAACTGCTCGGGCTTCGCCGCCTGGGTGGCCGACGGCTTCTACCGCCCCTTGACCGGAGGCCTCCTCGACCCGAAGGCCCTCGCGGCCAGGCACGAGGAGGCGCGCGCGACAGCGGCCGCCGGACCTTACGAGACGGACCTCGACCCCTTCTTCGGCCTCGACTGGACGCGCAACATCGCGAAAGCCCTCCTCGACGCGCGCTACACCTCTCGACCCCACGACCTGACCGAGAGCGACGTGCGCATCTCGCCCTTCGCCCTCGTGGCTTCTTCCGTCGCCCTCGGCTCGCCCGGGGCCGTGAACGGAAGCTCGGCCTATCGGGCCTACCCCGCCTATCAGCGCGACCTCGGCTACGAGACGGCCGGCCTCAAGGCGCTCATGTACGTCCTCGCCCTCCGCGAGCCGGGATCCATCTACCTCGCGAGCGTCTCGCGCAAGTCGGGCGGGGCCATACCCGGCCTCTCGCGGCACTACCACGTCGCCGTCCTCGCTCCCTACTTCGAGGAGACGGGCGAGTTCAAGGTCGCGGCCTTCGAGAGCGACGCCGAGACGAGCGTCGAGGCCATCATGGCCCGCGTGCCGAACGATTATGTCCACCTCGTGAGGATCAGGGCCGAGCGCGACTACGATCCGCCCGTACTGCCCCGGCAATGAAGCCCGCGGACTAGGCGAAGGGGAAGCGGCCGCGCCATACTTGGGCGATGCGCGTTGTTTTCCTGGGCTCGGGCACGAGTTTCGGCGTGCCCGTCATCGGCTGCTCCTGTCCCGTCTGCGGATCGAGCGACCCTCGCGATAGGCGATACAGGGCCTCCATCCTCATCGAGTCCGGGACTTCTTCCGTCGTCGTGGACGCCGGCCCCGAGTTCCGCCTCCAGGCCCTGCGCGCCGGCATATCCAGCCTCGACGCCCTCCTCCTCACCCACGCCCACGCCGACCACGTCAACGGCCTCGACGACGTGCGGCCCCTCACGGCCAAACGCGTCCTCCCCGTCTACGGCAACGCCGAGACCCTCGCCGAGACGAGGGAGCGATTCGCCTACATCTTCCGCGAGACCCAGTTCGGCGGGGGGAAGCCCCGTATCGATCTGCGGATAGCGGATGGGACCCTGAGCGCCGGAGGGATGAGCATCGTCCCCGTCCCCGTCCGTCACGGCGTGCTGCCGATACTCGGCTGGAGGACGGGCAAGTTCGCCTATATCACCGACTGCTCCGAACTGCCCGAATCGTCCCTTCCACTCCTGGCGGGGGTCGAGGTCCTCGTCATCACCGGCCTCCGCCGCGAGCCCCACGCGACCCATTTCAGCATCGACCAGGGCATCGCCGCCGCGAGGCGCATCGGCGCCAGGCGGACCTGGCTGACGCACATGAACCACGAGTCCACCCACGCCGCGCTCGAGGAGTATTGCGCAAAGGCGGGCGCCGACGTGGGCGCCCGGCCCGCTTGGGATGGACTGGAGATCGAGGTCTGACAGGGTATCCCGTTAATGAGTTGATGAAAAAACAAGGGCGGCGATTATCCAGATTACCCAAACGAGGATGAGCGACCAAACGAGAATGACAAACCACATGGCCGCCCGCGAAACAAGTTTCTTGCCGGCTAGCTCGACCTTCGCTCGTTCACGGCATCGCGCCATTACCTCGAATAGAGGATAGAGCTTCTTGAAACCACCCCTTCGCCGCAACCAAAGCGCGGCCTTCACGATCAATAAGGTAGTCATGCTTTCTGCGTCCGCGATGTTAGGGGGGAGAAAAATGTCCGTCTATATACAATCGGTCGGCGTCGACGTGCCGGAGCGCCGTATTTCGAATGTCGAGCTGGCAGCGATGGTCGACACCACCGACGAATGGATCCGCTCCCATACGGGAATCGGCTCGCGGCACATCGCCGCCGACGATACGCTGACGAGCGACCTGGCGGCGGCCGCCGCGCGTAAGGCCCTCGCCAAGGCCGGCGTCGCGGCCGGGGAACTCGATTTCATCGTGGTCGCGACCGCCACGCCGGACTACTTCGGATTTCCCTCCACGGCCTGCATCGTTCAGGAAAAGCTGGGGGCGCCGGGCTGCCCCGCCTTCGACCTCACGGCCGGCTGCACCGGCTTCATCTACGCCCTCGAGGTCGCCGCCAGCCTCCTCGAGGCCAACCGAAAACGGCATGCCCTCGTCATCGGCGCGGAAACCCTCTCGCGGATCGCGAACTGGGAGGACCGCTCGACCTGCGTCCTCCTGGGCGACGGCGCGGGGGCGGCTGTCCTGACCCGCAGGAAGGAAGGCGACAGCGGGTTCCTGGCCAGCGTCCTCGGCGCCGACGGAACCGGCGCGGGCGACCTCAGGCTGGTCCAGTCGGGGCGCACGAAGACCTTCCATCCCTCCATCCCCATCGTGCCCCTGCTCGAGATGAACGGCCGCAACGTCTATAACTTCGCCGTGAAGACCATCCCCAACATCGTCCACCGGCTTCTCGCCCTCTGCGGCAAGAGGCTCGAGGAATTCGCCTGGATCGTCCCGCACCAGGCCAACGCGCGAATCATCCAGGCCGCGGCCAAGAGGCTCGGGGCCCCGGAGGAACGCTTTTACCTCAATATCGAGGAATACGCCAACACCTCCTCGGCGAGCATCCCGATCGCCCTCGGCGAGATGAACGAGAAGGGCCTCCTGAAGCGAGGAGACCTCCTCATGCTCCTCGGCTTCGGCGCCGGCCTCACCTACGGCGGGGCGGTACTGCGCTGGTAAAATGAGCCGGATTCCCTCCGTAAAAATAATAGAACGCCGTTCTCCAATAACATGGGTTATAAGTGAATACTCGTCTATACCATGTAATTTCGCTCGTGAAACTGCCCTATATCTTGGACTCAGCACGGATATTGGTCAGGTATAGCAAAAGTTATGCTGCAAGACGGAGCACCATACCAACTTCCAGGGTCCACGCTTTTCCCCAAAGCCCCTCGTCGATTGCATGTACGATACTCTGTAGATCCTCTTCTGCAACCGGCGCCAACTTCTCCCGCAGTCGGCTGATTTCTTCTCGCTGCCTGAGCGTGACAGCTATGTGATATTTGAGTGCATTTTGGATTGCTATAACAAAAGAATCTTCAGTCTCAGGCATTTTCTCAAGAATCTTAGCCGCTTCGGCTACTTCTCCTTTAGTGCGCAGGAAACAAACCGCAGCTCCAAGATGCACTATTCCTTGGGCATCGTTGTCGAGAAGGCTGCCCTCTAGGTTTTTGATTAGAGCAATACGAGCATCTTCGTACCTATTCAGCATCAGTAACAGAAGTCCACGGACATATTCGTTAACCCATTCATCAAAGGCGCGTGTCTGGCCGATTTGTTTGAGGCCCTTGATTGCATTTTCCGGTTGACCCAAAAGTCCGGAAACTGCCGCGCGGAAGACTAAAAATTGGCGCGCAAATGGTCGTAATTGAACAACTTCGTCGAGGAGCTGATACGCTCGACTGAAATTGCCTTCTCGAACTAGAATCTGCGCTAACGCAGATCGATAGATGATAGATGCTTTTTTATCGGTAGTGGGATCAGCGAGTAGGTCTTCGTAGTACTTTCGCGCCTGAGGTAAAAGACCTTGTCGCTTGGCAATTTCTGCTAACCCAGCATAGGCTCGGTGAGTATCAAGTCCTTCTTTAATTATTTTTTCATACTCAAGTCGTGCAGCCCCTATATCTCCTCGTCGTCGAAGCACATCCGCAATTGCACCTCTCACTGCTGGGTCCGATTCCCCCCCAGGGATTTGGCTGTAGAGGCTTAATGCTTCATCGAATCGTCCCATATGCACATATACGTCTGCGAGAGAACTTTTGTAGACCTGTTCTCCGCTATATCCCTCAGCGGTCAATAAGGTATTTATTGCATCCTCGAATTGGCCGACTCGCTTATAATGGTCCGCAAGTTGGATCAGGGTCCAATCATCTGTTGGACTAATATTGAAGGCTGATTGTAGGCACTCATATTCAAAATCAGTACGGAACATTTCAGAACACTGTTGTGCGATGTTGCACAGTGATTTAACTGCATATGCTTTACCACTGGGATAGCTTGTTTGTTCATCAATTAAATCTTTAAGGAAATGTCGTGCCTTTACGTCATGACCTTCGAAAACCAAAGCAGCGATAGTCTTGACCTGTTTGATTGCTCGTTCGTAATACTCATGCGAATCATAATAAGTTCTCGCCGCTTCCTTTCCTGTCGAATAATTCTCTCGGTTTACGCTAGCCGATTTCAGATCGGCTAGCGGCTGTCCTTTGTAATCGGGGAATAGTGCGTTTGCTATAGCCTTTGATATTCGCCCGAAGGCCATTCTTTCGGCTGGCTTGTTGGGACCAAAAGCCAGCCCTGCCCATGCCTGCTCAACATCACGATGGCTTGAAGCTTCGATAGTCTTTAATATAACATAACTCCTGATCGCCGAACGCCAAGCCGCTTGGCGGCCACCAGAAAGCGATGAAAAACATTCCTCTGGAATCGATATCCATCGATCCGCCAATCTGCGAAGCTGCGGTTGTAATTCACGAACACCCTCTAGCAGGTTAGCAGTCGCATGAAATCCATCTGATAAGCACATTTTTATCAAACCATCAATAGACACTTTTTCCAATAGAGGCGCTTTCAGCAACAAGGCTCGGAGCATTCGGAGATTGCCAAGCGTTTTCAGTAGGTTTTCCACTTCTTCCATTAGTTCTCTCTGCAAAGAAGGAGAAAGACCATCAAGTAGGCAAAACTCAACATCAGCTACGACGCGATTGCATTGATAGTTCTCTAGAACCGCACCTAGGACGGCGTCGCGATTTTCGCCCTGAACAACTTCCCAATCGTCAATAGCCCCATAAACGAGGTGAGCGAAAGGAGCTGGTACGATTGTCATGTCACACACGTTAACGAACTGAGGTGTAGTTTCTTCGAAGGCGCAGACTCCTCCAGAAACAGATACAACTGCTCTCACGACTTACTCCCAATGAGGCATCGAGCGCTCATGAGTTCTTTAATGCACTTTATATCGCGCTTATCATCTCGCGATCCACCATTATTTGTAAACAAGACACTATCGACGGACGCTTGATTGAATGGTCCGTAGATGTGAGCTTCTATGAAACTATCGTCCGATCTATTACTGCCAGACATTACCAATAGTTTGGCCCATTCATCAGTAGTGCTCCGGGATGAAAACTCTGGTTCAAGCTTGGCAGCAGCGAGCTCGCTTCTATGCTGCCAGTCGCTACGATATCCAGGCGGTATCTGATCTCTGCTATTTGCTGCAAACGCTCTTAGAAAGAAGTATGAGTTCTCATGCAAAAAACTGACTCTCTCAATTACAGCTATATCACGAAGGCAAAGAAACACAATCCCATAGTTAGGTAATCCACGGTGATCTAATGACAACACTCCATATGTTATCTTGTCAGCATAGCTTCCAAATAGTCTTCCAGATACCGTGCGTCGCTCGCTATCGTCATCAAATGGAGCGGGTGTTCGAATTGGTGTACCAACGAGAGTTTCGTAGTTGACGTAGAGCTGACGTGGATCGCTCAGGAACTGCCGCGCTTGCAATGGTTGCATCGCAACAACAACATGAGATGAACTTTGGAGAGCCTCTACGAATTTATCGAATTCTTGCACTACTCCTCTTGAGACGGCATGATTGTGAGCTTCCTCGTACCTCTTGGCAAGGGCCTCTGCCTCTGCCGTCGCATTGGCGGCACGCACATTGGGGCATCCCAAGTCAAACCCGCAGGTCGGGCATTCTCGGAGAGCATCGCTTGTAGGGGAGTGGCACTTAGGGCAATCCAACAGCGTTCTCCCTCCATTACCAATATATCCATTATACTACTCTTGCTTTAGATATGCGCGCAACTGGGAAAAATGGCTATGATCGAAACATAGTCACGAGCATTCCCTGAGTTATACCTAATTATTCCTTAAATCCCCGATACTATTGTCTTATCGGGGACACACATAAAGACCGGATTTAAGCCAGCGCAAAACAATACACGCTGGATGGTCTGTGAGACGGTCAGAAACGTCGCGAAGACGCTCACGAGAGTCTCGACGATGGAATGAACCGCCTCGGACACGATCGCAAGTGTCGGCGAAGCGGTAGGGTGAGTCTCGAAGCCCCCTTCTTTCGTCTCTGAGACCCTCCTTTCCGTCGTGTAGACGTCAGCCTTCCGCCAGCTCCCTGGCCACCGCGATCGAGACGGTCAGAGCGATCGTACGGAGGAAGGACTCGAGGTCCTCGTTCCAGACCGCGTCGTGGGCCGAGCGTAGGCCCAGGACGCCCAGGCAGCCTTTGGGCCCGTCCATGGGGACGAAATGCCACTCCGAATCGGGATAGAGCTTGGTGAACTTCCCCGAGCTCTTCATCTCCTCGAAGCAGACGCGGGCCGCGTCCCGGGCGTTCGCGTCGAGGGGTTCCCATCCGCTCTCGGCCTCATTTTTGAGGCCTCCGCCCTTTTCCCGCAGGATGACGATGGTCTCAGTGGTGAAGGTCTCGCTGATGGCCTCGACGCTCGCCCTGAGGATGGTCCCGATGGTCTTCGCTCCCGCGAGGGCTTGCGCGAGGGAACTCAGGCGGGACATGCGGCTTTCGCGCGCCGCGAGGAGGCGCTCGCTCGCCCGCAGCATGCCCGTCATCCAGCCCGAGCATAGGGCGACGAGGACATAGAGGCCGAGCATGAGGACGTCCTCGGTCCTCGATATAAACATGGTGAAGCGCGGCGGTATGAAGAGGAAATCCCAGGCGACCGCCGACAACAGGGCGGCAAAGAGCACGGGCCATCGGTCGAGGGCGAGGGCCGCGAGGCTTATCGCCGCCAGATAAGGAATCGAGGCCGTCCAGTATCCCGCGTAGCCGGCGAGGAGCAGGTTCAAGCCCGTCACTGCGGCTACGAGGAGGAAGGCCGCGGCGTAGTGGCTGGCGGGGCCGAATGATCGCGACGCCCTCGCGTTCCTGACGCCGGAATGGGGACTGACAGTGACGACCGAGAATGAGCGCCGCGCCGAGAGGAGGCGATCGGCGACCCTTCGCCCGAGGACCCTGCTCCGGCCCATGCCGACGACGAGCGCGGAGGCGCCGTGTAGACTCGCGTAGTCGAGGAGGCCCGCGGCGGTGTCGATGCCGGGCTCACTCGCGATGCGCGCCCCGAGTTTGCGAGCGAGGCGCAGTGCTCGGGCCATCCGCTCGCCTTCCTCGGCCGAGGAGGTGATCCCATTATCGATGATGATGCAATCGAAGGTGGCGCCCGATTCGCGGGCGAGGGCGCTCGCCGAGAGGATTACATCCTCGTCCGACGAACTCTGGCCTAATGCGGCGATTACTGGCCCCGCTTTCGGCGGCGTATCGAGCTCGCTCGGAGTCGTCGGATTCTCGTTCAGCGTGGCCAGAAGCTCGGCCGGCGTGGCCGATTGTCGCGCGGCCGACGGCTGCTCGCCTTCCTTTTCCTTCATTTCATCCTCCCTTCCTGGTCCCGCTGAAAACCAGGGTCGTCTCCAAGAGCGCGTTGAGCGACACCACATTCACCCGGGGCGGCCCGATCAGGGTCGTCGATCGTTCCGCCGCTTTATCTATCGCGTCGACCAGAGCCGCCTTGGCCGCGGGGCTCAGGGAGCGGGCGCCGGCCACGCGGTCAGCCTGGGCCAGGGCCGCCTCGAGGCCGATATCGGGATCGAGGCCCGAGGCCGAGGCGTAGAGCATGTCCTCGGGAGTCCTCGTCCCGAAGTCCTTAGCCCAGGCATCGCGCCTGTCCGCGACCGCCTTTGCGAGGTCCGCGCTCACGGGGCCCAGGTTGGAGGCGCCCGCCCCGACATAAGTATAATCGGAAGCCGAAGGCCGCGCCCGGAAGAATCGAGGCGATTCGAACTTTTGCGCGAGGAGCCTCGATCCCCTGACTGCGCCCTTAATCACGAGGAGGCTGCCGTTCGCCTTGTTCGGGAATATCAGCTGGGCCGCGAGGGTCAGCGCCGCGGGGTAGAGAACTCCGGTGAGGATGGTCATCCCCAGCAGGAAGGTTATCGATTTCGGTACTCTGAACGGTAATTTCATACTTCCTCCGTTGGCAGGTCGTTGAAAAACTCGAAGCTTTTCAACACCCCGTCAGACAAGTCCCATGGCCCTGAGAAGCATATCGAGAAGCTTGATGCCTATGAAAGGCGCGATAATGCCGCCGAGTCCGTAGATCAACAGGTTCCTGCGCAGGATCCGGGACGCCCCGCTCTTGGGGTTGAATTTCACGCCGCGGAGGGCGAGCGGGATCAGCGCGATGATGATGAGGGCGTTGAAAATGACCGCCGAGAGGATGGCGCTCTCCGGCGTCGCCAGGCGCATGATGTTGAGGGCGCCCAGAGGACTACTGCCAGCGGCTGCGCCGCTGGCATAGAAGCCCGAAAAGACGGCCGGCAGGATGGCGAAATACTTCGCGACGTCGTTGGCTATCGAGAAGGTCGTGAGGGAGCCTCGAGTGATGAGGAGCTGCTTCCCTACCTCGACGACGTCGATCACCTTCGCTGGATCGTTGTCGAAATCGATCATATTGCCGGCCTCGCGGGCGGTCTGGGTGCCCGAGGCCATCGCGACGCCGACGTCGGCCTGGGCCAGGGCGGGGGCGTCGTTGGTTCCGTCTCCGATCATGCCGACGAGGTGGCCTTCGCGCTGCGCCTGCCTGATGGCCTCGAGCTTGCTCTCCGGCTTCGCCTCGGCGATGAAATCGGAAACCCCCGATTCCGCCGCTATGGCCGCCGCGGTGAGGCGGTTGTCGCCGGTGATCATCACCGTTCGTATGCCCACCGCGTGGAGTCCCGCGAAGCGCTCGCGTATGCCCTTCTTGACCACGTCCTTGAGGTGGATCACCCCGAGGACGCGGTTGCCGACCGAGACCGCGAGGGGCGTGCCCCCGGAGCGGGCTATCCGCTCGCAGGCGCTCGCCGCCTCCAGAGGCACCACGCCGCCGCGCCCCTCCACGAATTCCCGCAGGGCCGAGAGGGCGCCCTTGCGGATCGCCCGCCTCGGGTCGCTCTCGCCGTCGGCTCCGGCGAAATCGATGCCGCTCATCCTCGTCGAGGCGCTGAAGGGCACGAAGCTGCCCCCCGCGTCGATTCCCGCGGACCTGCCTCCCGCTCCCTTTATAAGGGCGACGATCGACCTTCCCTCAGGCGTCTCGTCGGCCAGGGAGGCAGCGAGGGCGGCCTCTGCCAGTTCCTCTCCGGTCACGCCCTTCGCGGCGACGAGCTCGGTGGCCATGCGGTTCCCGTAGGTGATTGTCCCGGTCTTGTCGAGGAGGAGGACGTCTATGTCGCCGGCCGCCTCGATGGCCCGCCCCGAGAGGGCCATGACGTTCTTGCGCATCAGCCGCGACACCCCCGAGATGCCGATGGCGGAGAGCAGCCCGCCGATGGTCGTCGGGATGAGGCAGACGAGGAGGGTGACCAGCTTGAGGATGGATAGGACGTTCGCCGCCTTCGATTCGTTCGCGATGTATTGGGAGAAGGGATAGAGGGTCACCACGGCTATCAGGAAGATCATCGTGAGGCTCGCGAGGAGGATGGTGAGGGCTATCTCGCCGGGAGTCTTCTGGCGCGTGGCGTTCTCGACCATCAGTATCATCTTGTCGACGAAGCCCTCGCCGGGATCGGCGGTGATGCGGATGACGATCCGGTCCGAGATCACCCGCGTGCCGCCGGTGACGCCCGAGCGGTCGCCTCCGGCCTCGCGGATGACGGGGGCCGACTCGCCCGTGATGGCGGACTCGTCGACGCTCGCGACGCCCTCTACGACCTCCCCGTCCCCCGGTATGAGGTCGCCGGTCTCGCAGACGACGAGGTCACCCGACCTGAGCTCGGAGGAGCGGAGGTCCCTGGTCTTTCCATCGTCGGAAAGGAGGTGGGCCAGTATCGCATTGCGCATCGAGCGCAACGAGTCGGCCCTGGCCTTGCCCTGGGCCTCGGCTATGCCCTCGGCGAAATTGGCGAAGAGGAGGGTGAACCAGAGCCAGGCTATCACCTGGACGACGAAGGAACTCGGGCTTACGCCTCCGATCCACTGGGCCGCCGCCACGATCGTGCACAGGAGGGAGCCCACCCATACGATGAACATCACGGGATTTCTTATCTCCACCCGAGGGTCGAGCTTGGCGAAGGCCGCGCCCGCCGCGGAAAGGAGGGTCTTCTTCGAGATGCCGTATCCCGGCAATTCATTCTTTTTCACAGCGTTACCCCCATAGTCATGAGGAAATGGTCCAGGATTGGCCCGAGGGTGAGGGCGGGAAAATGCGTCAGCCCGGCGACGATCACCACGACCGCGACGAGGAGGACGCCGAAGGTCGCGGTGTCGGTCTTGAAGCTGCCCGCTCCCGGAGCGACCAGCTTCTTGGAGGCGAGGCCCCCCGCAAGCCCGAGCATGGGGAACATGACGCCGAAGCGCCCGATGAGCATGTCGGCGCCGATCGTCAGGTTATAGAAGGGCGTATTGACCGAGAGGCCGCCGAAGGCGGAGCCGTTGTTGCCCGCGCCCGAGGTATAGGCGTAAAGGATTTCGGAGAGGCCGTGGGGACCCCTGTTCGCGAGGCCGGCCAGCCCGACCGGCAGGGCTATCGCGACCGCGCTGAAGGCGAGGATGATGAAGTTAGGCGCGATAATCGCGAGCATCGCGAGCTGGATCTCCCGAGCCTCGATCTTCTTGCCGAGGTACTCCGGGCTGCGGCCCACCATGAGACCGGCGATGAAGACCGTGATGAAGACGAGGGCCAGCATCCCGTAGAGGCCGGAGCCCACGCCGCCGAAGATCACCTCGCCGAGCATGATGTCGATCATGGGGATCATCCCGCCGAGGGGCGAGAAGGAGTCGTGCATCGCGTTCACGGCGCCGCAGGAAGTGATCGTCGTGAGGACGGCGAAGAGGGCCGAGTCGCTCTTGCCGAAGCGCGTCTCCTTCCCTTCCATGCTCCCCCAGCGCTGCTCGGAGGCGACGGCCGAAAAAACCAAGGCGACGAGGATGACGAGCATGACCGCGAAGATCACCCGGCCCTGGCGTTTCTTGCCGATCATCCGGCCGAAGAGGAGGGGAAAGGCGAAGGGGATGAGGATCTGCGCTATCACTTCGACTATGTTGCTGAGCGGCGTCGGGTTCTCGAAGGGGAAGGCGGAGTTGGGGCCGAAGAAGCCGCCCCCGTTCGTGCCGAGATGCTTGATGGCCACCTGGCTCGCCGCCGGCCCCAGCGGGATGAGGTCGCTCTTGCCCTCGAGCGACAGGGCCGGAGCGTAGCCGGAGAGGCTCTGGACGACCCCCTGGCTCACGAGGATGAGAGCGATGATTATCGAGAGGGGAAGGAGGACGTAGAGGACGCTCCTCGTCATGTCCACCCAGAAATTGCCGATAGCAGGCTTTCCATCGGATTCCATCCGATGTGCGGCTATGCCGCGGATGACGGCGACGGCGACGGCCATGCCCGCTGCCGCCGAGAGGAAGTTCTGCACCGCGAGGCCGACGGCCTGGGAGAAGTAGCTCAAGGCCGCCTCTCCCGAATAGGCCTGCCAGTTCGTGTTCGTGATGAAGCTGATGGCCGTGTTGAGGGCGAGGTCCCATTTCATGCCTGGGAATTTCTGCGGGTTGAGCGGCAAGTGGCCCTGCCCGACGAGGATCAGGAAGAGAAGGGCTATCGAGGCGCCGCTGAAGGCGAGGAGGGACAGGGCGTACTTCTTCCAGCCCATCTCCTGCCCTGGGTCGATGCCGGTTATTCTATAGAACAAGGTCTCGACGGGTTCGAGAAACGTGAGGGGATGTTTGGCGCCCGAGAATACCCTCGCCATATAGGCGGCGAGGAAGGGCGCGCATCCCATGGCTACTGCGGCGACGACGACGATCTCGGCGATGTCCTGCGGTTTCACCTGCGCCTCCTTTAGAATTTTTCCGGTCTGGCCATCGCATAGGCCAGATAGCCGAGGAGGATGACCGACACCAATAGCCCCGCGAGAATGCTCAGTTCCATGGTTCACCTCTGATGCAATCCTACTGATTCAGAGGTCGATGGATAATAAAAGCGGCGTTCAAGGCCTGGGGCATTCGGTTAAGGCGGCGTTAAAATTACGGTTCTTTCCGACCCTCCCGGCTCCCCGGCCTGGACGCGGAGCCCAAGCGGGTCCTAGAATCAAGGCATGATCGAAAACGGTCGGCCCGATCCGGACGAGCTCCTCGCTCGCATCCGCGAGACGGAAGGAGCGAGCTCGCGAGCCGAGCTTAAAATATTCTTCGGCATGTCCGCCGGGGTCGGCAAAACGTACACGATGCTCCAGGAGGCCCGGGCATCGAAGGCGCAGGGCGTCGACATCGTGATAGGCATCGTAGAGACTCACGGCCGCGCCGAGACCGAGGCCCTGGTTTCGGACCTCGAGATCGTCCCGCGCCGACCGGTGGAATACAGGGGCGTCCTCCTCGAGGAGCTCGACCTGGACGCCCTCATCGCCCGCTTCCCCGCGATAGCGATCGTCGACGAGCTGGCCTACGCCAATGCGCCCGGCTCGCGCCACGTAAAGCGCTGGCAGGACGTGCTGGAGCTGCTGGACCGGGGCATTTCCGTTTGGACGGCGATCAACGTGCAGCACATGGAGAGCTACGCGGACGTCGTCGAGGACCTGACCGGCGCCCGCGTCCGCGAGCGGGTGCCGGATACCGTGTTCGACCGAGCCGACGAAGTCCGCCTCATCGACCTCGCGCCCGAGGACCTGATCCGCAGGCTCGAGGAAGGCAGCATCTACACGGGCGAATCGTCGCGCTCGGCGATAGAGAATTTCTTCAAACCTAAGAACCTGGGCGCCCTGCGCGAGATCGCGCTCCGCTTCGCCGCCCGCACCGCGAGCCGCCGCCTGAGCGACTACGCCCGAGCGGAAAGCGGGTCGTCATCCCAGGCCAGTCTCGGCGAGCGCATTCTCGTCGCCGTGGGCCCCGCCCCGGGCTCGGCCTACCTCGTCCGATGGGCGCGGCGCACCGCCTACGCCCTCAGGGCCGACTGGACCGCCGTCCACGTCGACACGGGCGCCCTCCTCGGCGACGAGGCCAAGGGCCGCCTCGAGGCCAATCTTTCACTCGCCCGCAAGCTGGGCGCCGAGGTCCTCGTCGTGCCCGCCGTCGACGTCGCCACGGCGGTCATCGAGACCGCGCGCGCCAAGGGCGCGTCGATGATAGTGGTGGGCCGATCCGGCCTGTCGCGGACCGGCCCCGGCCTGAGGCGCCCTACCGTCTCGGACCGCATCGTTCGCGAGGCGGCGCCCATCGACATCGCCGTCGTCCAAGACTCGGGGCAGGCCGTGAAGGAGCAGACCCTGGCCCTGCTCAAGCGAGTCTTCCGCGCCCCTCCCCGCCAGTACGCCCTCCTCGTCGCCGTATTCGCGGTTCTCGCGTTCTTCGCCAAGCTCCTCGTCCCCGCCCTGGGCTACCGGAGCGTGGCCCTCCTCTTTCTCGCCGCCGTCCTCGGCCTCTCCTTCATCGCGCGGCCGGGCCCCGTAGCCATCCTCGCCATCCTGAGCGCCCTCGCGCTCAATTTTTTCTTCATCCCCCCGCTCTACACCCTGTCCATCACCCTGCCCGAGGACTGGGTCCTCTTCGGCGTCTACTTCCTCGTGGCCTTCGTCACGGGCTCCCTCGTCTCGCGCATACGCTCGCGCGAGAGGCTCCTCGGCGACCGCGAGAGCGCGGCATCCTTTCTCTTCGGGGCGGCCCAGCTCCTCTCCGAGTGCAGCTCGGTGGAGACCGCGGCGGAAGCGGCCGTCCACCTCGCCGAGGACTACTTCGTCACCGATGCGGCCGTATTCGTCGACGACGGCGAGGGCGGGCTCGACCCATCGCCGCGGGGAAAGGCCGCGTCCCTCATCGACGAGCGGGAGTTCGACATCGCAGCCTACTCCTTCGCGGAGCGGACCCTGTGCGGAACCCAGACGGACACCCTTCCGAGCGCCCGCCTCCGCTACGTCCCGGCATCCGCCGGGGAGAAGGCCGCGGGGGTGATCGGCCTGGTCGTTCCGAAGGGCAGGGTGTGGACGCGGGCCGACGACAACCTGATTCAGTCCCTCGGAAGGACCCTGGCCCTCAGCGTCGAGCGCTTCCGCTCCGAGGCGAGGAGCCGCCGGGCGATACTCAGGCTGGAGTCCGAGCGCCTGGGCGGCATACTCCTCGACTCGGTATCCCACGAGCTCAGGACGCCGCTCACGACGATAACCGGCAGCTTGAGCGCCCTCAGGGACGACGCCCTCGCCGAGCGGGGAGAGGCCAGGAGAGAGATACTCGACAACGCCCTCGACGCGGCGGACCGCCTCGACGGCGTCGTGGAAGACCTCCTCTCCCTGAGCCGCATCGAGTCCGGCATGCTGAGGCTCGACCGGCGCCCCATCGACCTGCCGGAGCTCGCGTGGGTGGCGATCGAGCGGGCCGGGCCGGAGATCGCCGCGCGCCGCATCGAGATCGCCGCGCCGGAAGAAGGCGGCCCCGCTCTCGTCGACGTGACCCTCGCCGCCCGAGTCGCCGCCAACCTCCTTCGCAACGCCGTCCGCTACTCGCCCCCCGACCTTCCGATCTCCTTCGTCCTGGAAGCCAGGCCGGAGGCCCTGGCCATACGCGTGCGCGACCGTGGCCCGGGCCTGCCCGAGGACGAGCTCTCCTCGCTCTTCGTCAAATTCAAGAGGGGACGGGGAGCGAAGGGGAGCGGTCTGGGCCTCGGGCTCGCCATCTGCCGGGGCATCGCGGAGGCGCACGGCGGGAGCATCAGCGCGCGCAACGCGCCGGGCGGCGGACTCGAGGTCGAGGCCATCCTGCCCTCCTCCTCGCAGGAGGCCGCAGATTGAGACGGATACTCGTGATAGACGACGAGGCGCAGATACGCCGCCTCCTCGAGATAACCCTGTCCAACCTGGGCTGGGACGTCTTTTCGGCCCCCACGGGGCTCGAGGGCCTCGAGGCGGCGCGGGGGTCCAAGCCCGACATCATCCTCCTCGACCTGAACCTCCCCGACATGTCGGGCGCCGAGCTCCTCTCCCGCCTGCGCGAGTGGAGCAGCATTCCCGTCATCATCGTCTCGGTGCGCGACGCCGAGCGCGACATAGTCGGCCTCCTCGACGCGGGCGCCGACGACTACGTGGTCAAGCCTTTTTACACGAACGAGCTCGTCGCGCGGATAGAGGCCGTCCATCGCCGCCGCATGCCCGATCGCGAGCCCATATTCCGATCGGGCAGGCTCGAGGTCGACGCGGAGAGGCGCGAGGCCCGGGTGGCCGGCGAGTTCGTCCGCCTGACGCCCACCGAGTACGCGGTCCTCGACATACTCGTCCGCTACGCGGGCAAAATCGTCACGCGCGAGCGGCTCTTGAAGGAAGTGTGGGGCCCGGCCGGCGAGGCCGAGGAAGGTAGTCTCCGCGTCTACATCAACGCGCTCCGCAAGAAAATCGAGCTCGACCCCGCGGCCCCCGCCCTCATCGTCACCGAGGCGGGTGTGGGCTACAGGCTCGAGACCCTGCCCCCGGAAACGCCCTCCACGGTTTGAGCTATTGCACGATTCCCAGGAATACCGATAAAGAACGCGAAACCGTCAACATTGTCGCATCGTCGACATGGCCGATGAGCTCCCCGATTTTTTCGCGAGGCACCGTATGCGCTTTATCGACCATGATCTGCGATTCGGTTCGCAGCCCATTAGCCGCATCGGGCCGTATGCCCACACGGAAAAGAGGGGTCGCACGCAGCTCGCTCGTGATCGGCACTACGGTTATCGAAGGATGCTCGGAAAAATACTCGGATTGAATAACCAAAGCTGACCGTGGTTTTCCGTACGCTCCCGGCAGGGCGATCGTCACGATATCGCCGCGCCTCAAACCCATCCCTCGGTATCGGAGATTTCGGAAATGCCGGCGAGCGTCTCGGCTTCATTGGGATCGTCACGAAGCATGAGAGACTGTCCGCGGCACATTTCCGCGAAACCGGGTCTGTGCGTATCCGGTACCCATAGCTGAACCAAACGGAATCCAGAATCGCGCAATCGCTTGCGATAATCGCTCACACGGCGAGAGACAGGGGAATTAGCCATAGTATCCTCTTACTGGAAATGTTACATGTAACACCACTGGAAGTCAAGAATGGGCTGACCCCTCTCGAAGCCCAAGGAATGACCTAAGCTAGAAATATTATTAATCTTATTAGGAATAGTTGGACCAGTTGACAAATGAGAATTTACCAGTTGATAAGTCGGACAGGACCAGTGGTAAATTCTCCCGGGACCACTGGTAAAATCCTACTTTACCAGTGGTAGATTCTCTCTGGACCAGTTGAGAATTCGTCGGTCATAATAATATCTTGATATAGAAACACCCCCCACCCGCATGGGGAAGACCAATGAGTAAAGACATTACAACTACTATAGGAGGAAACACCCCCACGCATTAGGCTATTCACGAAACAACCCCTTACTCTCCTTCGCTTTCATTACAGAGTACAGACCAGTTCTGAACTGAACCATTGGGCATAACATTGCCACGCAGACGGACATGACCAAATCCGGATACGTAGGGAACTATCTCCCGGCCAAGTTCTCGTAATGTCTTCTCCACAACCTGGTCGAAACGCTTCCTGCCGACCTTCCGATAGTCATACGTAAGATAAACCTGATCCGTTTTTGTGTGTATCCGTTCCAGGTCACTGTCCTTGGGCAATTTATAACTGCCTTTATTGGCTGGACATATAACACAAACTGGTCGTGGATTTAGTAGTTTGGCCCATAGCCGTTGTTGGTCGGCAGTTGCTGAGCCATGGTGAGCGACTTTATAGATATCTGACTTTCCAAGATAAACCCGATCTTGGGATATTACTGCATCCCAGCCAGTATTATCATCTGAAGAAAACTCGAGGTCCGCGCCAAGGAGAATATTAGTTGAACCAATACCCAAATGCATCGCGCTAGAAAGGAGATTATCCTTTGGAATTACAGCGGCGAGCATGCGCTTCCCTGGATTAGGAAATTGCCTAGACAAGGCAGACATAGTAGTTCGAATCGCTGTACCCGAAGGCGAAAGGCTTTGCAGCTTGACGTGGGCTACTACCGCTCCAAATTGCATAGGCCGGTCGAGAACACTCTGGAATTCACCAATGAAGTTAATTCGATGATCGCGTTGTTTCATATCGTCATGGAAAATACGGGTTAATGCAGTCGTACCAGGCCTTTTCATAAAGGGGAGATCTGAATGGGATTTCAGAAAATCATGAAAGTCACGTTCTCGCATAGCGATCGAACAGAACAGAGACGATTGACGCGATATACGAAAGAGCTCTTCCATTCCGTGTGTATGGTCATCATGCCAATGCGTAATGGCGAGTTGCTTAATGGCTATAGAAGGATCAAGGCCAAGGCCAGTAAGGTACTCAATCGCGATTGGAGCCGAGGAACCAGGAGAGAAGCATGAATCGATACAGATCCAATGATATGACCCCAGGCCTACGAGGATTGCCTCCCCGTAACCAGGACCGAAGACAGAAATTTCTATTTGATCAGAACCAAGTCTATCGTGTGGAAGTATCATCGTTGAAATACTCGAACATCTGCTCGGATTCTTTCTTAATTCGGTCAATTGCCTGTTTTGACCATGCAGGGACCCTACGGAAAATAAGAATGGATTCACGTGTCCTTACGCCGCTCGGGTTTTCCTTGTAGCCGATTGACCAATAAAAAATAGCCCCTGGTTCGACAAGACGCCTGTCGTCACGGGTAACTTCGTCCATAGAAAACGTTGAAATGGAATCTTCTGTATCACCTGAATCGTCAATTAGCCGAGCAGTAAAATCGTTTTCATTAACCTGAAGAACGACACATTCCCATTTTTTTGCGGTTTTAAAGCAAGCTGTTCGTACCTGTGGAATCTCATGTAGAATGCGGAGCTCTGGTGCACGGAGGACATTCCCTATTTGAATTACTTCTGTTCCCTGGAACTGTTTATCAGATGCCCCAGCTCGTGTTCGAGCGACTATTGCTGCAGAATTAGGCCGCTCCCTAACATTAGGCTCCGACTTACAATTTGTCGGGGTCTCATTTCGGCCTAACTTTTCATCAAGTGTGGCAAGATTGCGAATCATGATAGCACTCATGCTTGTGTCACCAGAGAAGAGACTACAGACGTAAGAAAATCTTTCGAAAGACCCCATTGTTCAGTTATTATATCCATAGCTGGACCACTCCCCTGATCGTCTGAATACCCATTAATCTCATAGTGATCATTAGAATTTATATATAGGCCATTAGGGAATAGCTTTGATGGTTCAAGAATAAGGTTGAATGCGCCAGGTAGACTATTATAGGGACGCTTACATGATAGCTTTATGCTTTCGATTTCAGGATCAGGAAGGCTCGCAAAGATCCTACTAGAAGAGGGGAACTCCCCAGATAATGTACTCCAGAGCTTTTCTGAAGATGAAGTGTAGTGTCGTTGATAGTTGAACCCGATTTGCTTAATGGGGGCTGTCGTGATAATTTCAAAAACTCCTACAACTAGATCACGAAGCGCCTCAAAATAAGGTTCCTGAGCGGATACAAATATGGCTCGTTCGGGGAGAATCTGGATTTCAAGCCACTCTAGGCTAAAAAAGGAGATATCACTCGAAATTACTTTTACACTGGCAGTATCAGCTTCGGATTTTCGAATAAGTGAATGTGCTGAAAGCCATTGCGGGTGGAACATCGCAGGAGCGAAGGTGCCGAGTACGGTAATATTATGGGTTGACATCTCGGCCTTTTCTGTCACGGTCTTATCCTCACTCTATGTATACTAGAAGATACCTTAAGGTCGTCCTCCTGTCCATCGATCAAACTGAAGTGTGATTTAGCGTTACTCCCCTCTATCCCAAGCCCCAAGCATCAGTCTCCGCGTCCTATACTCCTCATACTGCCAGATCTCACCCTCCTTGAGGACGCGGAAGGTCTCGGTGGGATAATCCTCCCCCATAACATCCATCGGATCGAAAGTTCCGCACGGTCCCCATGATCTTGAGCGCGGGGCCGATGTCATCCATACTGATCCTCATGCAGCACCGCGACGTCGCCGCGCTGGCCGACACCTTCCTCTTCGCGCCCGAGCCCCTCCTGCCCGTCACTGTCCGCTCCCTCGCGGCCGTGCGCGTCGTCTGTATCCCGCGCGAATCCCTGCTCGTCATCTGTCAAAGGAGCCGCGCCTTTCTCGAGAACTACCTTCGCGACGCGGGTTCGCGCCTCGCGGCCCTTTCCGAGCGCTTCAGGATCATGCAATTTTCCGCCCTTCGCGGGCGCCTCGCCGACTGGATACTCAGGCATGCGCATTGCGATCCTGCGCCGCGATGCACTGGCCGAGCGGGATTAATTTCGCGGCAGCCTTGTCCTCGAGGGGGAGTACTCCGCTAATGTGACAACCGATGAAAAGCTTGACGCGAAGCTCAGATAGAGTAATATGGGCCGGAGACAATGATACCCCTGTGATTTCCATATATGAATCGATGAGGTGCCTTATGCAAAAAATGAGCCATTCCTCACTGCGCTCTTTGGTTCTTCTCTCTGCCATCCTCCTCGCCCTTTCCTTTACCGCCTGCGCCAGCTTCGATGCGTCCATGAGACAAGGTCTGCTGGAAAAAGCCGAGGCTCAAGCTCAAGCTCTCCCCGGTGCTCAAAAAGAGGCTGCGTATTCGCGGCTGGGCGCTGTCTACCTGGCGAAGAAGGACCTGGCGAACGCGTATAAATTCTACGCGAAAGCCGAGGACAAGGCATCGCTCGCGCGGCTGTCGGGGGAACTGCTCAAGTCCGGCGACCGCGACCTGTACACGCAGTGTTGGCAGGATTCGAGAAAGTCCATCCTCTTCCGCGACGACTTCGTCGACCGCAAGAAGGCTTGGAGCATGATTAGCGGCACAAACGCGGCGCCGACGATCAAGTCCGGAAAACTCGTCGTCAAGGCGAGCGCGGCGAAGGATCCCGTGTATGCATGGGCACCGGTAGCATTGGATACCAAGCTCGACTTTAAAATAGAGGCCCTCGTAACAAGGCTGTCGGGCGACAATGACGCGAGTATCTCAATCGCGTGGGGTCTTAAAGGCTCAGGCTCGAACTACCAGTTCGGCGTCACGGGCATGGGAACCTATCATTTCGGTTCGGTGGAACATGTCGAGCATGCGTCCAAACAGGACTGGAGGATGAGCGTCGCCATCAACACCGGCCCCTCGACCAACAAACTGGCCGTCCGAAAGTCGGGCTCGGCGCTTCGCTTCTACGTCAACGATATTCTCGTCGACACCACGGCCTTCGATGGGCTTCTCGGGGATGGCGTCGGCATCTGCTTCGGCTCTCCCCTCGAGACGGAGGTCGAATATCTCCAGGCGGAACAATACCCCGCCGTGGCCGATGCCTGGAACGGCGCCGGCGACTACGCCCTCGCGAACGCCGATGTTCCCGCCGCTATCCGGTACTATGCCCTCGCGGGCAACCAGGATCGGCTATTCGATGTCGCCAGAGCCAGCGCCGAGAGGGGGCAGGTCGATCTCGCCCTGAGCGCGCTGCAAAGCGGCGGCCTCTCCGAAAAAGATGGGGAATTTCGCCTGGCGTCGATGTTCGTCGCTGCCGGTAAGAACGCGGAAGCTTTGGCGATGTTCAGGGAAATTGGGGTGATATTGGATAAGGGGGCGCTTATTCGCACGGTCTGGGATGAGACATTTTCGAATAATCGGGGTCGTTGGCCCACTGCCAATGATGTCAAGTCGATATCCACCGTGAAGGACGGTTCGTATCACCTGGAAAATCTCGCTTCCGACTATCGATTATTCTGGAATTATGTCGCCACCGACCCCAACCTCGATTTCAAGATCGAAGCCAGGATGCGCAAGCTTTCCGGGGCGGATGACCGCAGCTATTCCCTCTACTGGGGCCTCGAGGATGGAAGCCGAACTCAAGAGTTCGGGATCGTCGGCGCCGGCTTCGTCTACGGATATTTTCAAGGCGGTACCTGGACTTCGGTTCTCCGCGTTCCCATCTCCCCGGCGGTTCATCAGGGGAACGCGGAGAACACCGTCGCCGTCCTGCGCGCGGGGGACAAACAGCGTCTATTTATAAACGGTATCCGCGTCGGCGAAGTCCCTTTCCGCGAGTACATGGGGGGAGGCGTAGGCTTCACCCTGAATGGCAAGATCGCCGTCGATGTCGATGAGCTCAAGGTTACCGAATATCCCCCGGACTTCGTCCTCGACTTCGCCCGTACGGAGCTGTTCGCCTCGAAGAACGACGATTACGCCGCGGCCCTGGCGGTCATGTATATGGACCGCGGCGATTATGTAAAAGCCCTCACATGCTTCCTGGAGCAAAATGACTCAGGCAACGCCCATATTTGCAATCAACGCTTGGGGGAAGAAGCCTTGATCGCCGGGAAGGCGGACAAGGCAGTCGAGTACTGCCTTCAGGCAGGGATAAGCGAGGATTCATATCGAACCCTCGCACCGGCATATAAGATTCTTGGCCAGAAAGACAATGCCGACGCGGCCACATTCTCGCTCGCGGAGATGCTCTATGCGAAGGGTAGCGGCGACGAAGCTCTTGCGCTGTACCGGCAGCTCGCGAAGCCCTCCCTCCTGGACGCAGCCGGGTTCCGCTACTTCGGCGCGGGCGACTACGCCGTCGCCGCCGGCTTCTTCAAGGCATCGGGGAATGCCGTCAAGGAGATGGAGAGCTATGGCCTCGACGCCGATGGGCAGGCTAAGGAAGGGCGCAGCGATGCGGCGATAGTGCTGTACCGGAAAGCCGGAGCGGAGGCGAAGGCGGTCGAACTAGAGAAGAAACTTACAAGCCTTTCGCCCGCCCCCCTCATGGGGGTCTGGATGGATAAGTCCGTAACTGCGGCGGGTCTCAGGATCGTGGATACAAACGGCTTCAGCGTCGATATTGGGGAGCCGCGATTCACGGGGAATGCGTCGGCCTTTTCCCAAAACGACAAAGATGTGTATCTCTCATTCGACGAAATCGCGAAAGCCACTTTTAATTGGACGAAAATGACGGTTTCGGTCACCTCGCCCGACAAGAAGAATTCCACGCTCGCCTTGACCGACTACGCGCAATTTTATTCGGGCATCGAGGGCTTCGTCTATCAGGCCGACGCCCAATGCCCCTACCGGATCGAACTCAGGTCCGTGAAATCCATCGCGAGGATCGATATCGGCGCGACGAAAGCCGAGCGCTTCTCCGCTGCCGATTTCTCGAGGCGCAACTGTCAAATGATCGACATGGATGGCGTCTCGTACGCCATGACCGATGTCGGGTTTTTTTCTCGGAATACCTTCAGTACCGGCTGGAGATGGGGACCCAGCGAGATCACGGAAGAAGGCCTGGATGACGATCGGGCGAATAGCGTCATTTCCATTAATCTCGGGGAGGGCAGCTACGGTATTCCCCTCAACCGGGTCGCGAGCCTCTCGTTCAAGGATAAATCCTTCATCTCGCGGGGCGGTTTTCGCTGTCCTTTTTTTGGGAAGATAGCCAAGCTCGTCGTCATCGCCGGGGAGGCCCCGCAGGGAAGGTTGGCCATGTATCCTTCCTCGATAGCGGAGTTGGAAATTACGAGGGAAGAATATCACAGAGATCCGACTCCGAAGGTTTCCTGGTCGATCGCATGCTCCACTAATGCGGGCGCCCGACCCTATCTCAACCTTACCGAAGCGCAATCCGAAATTTTCTCTACGGGTATCGATTGGAATGCTACGGACAGCGTCCTCGCCTTTCGCGCCGCTCTCTATGATTACAGGGAGAGCGTAGATATAGGCAAGCGCATGGTCATCGATCATAGCCTCTCTCTCGACGCGATCCCGATCAGCGTCGGGCATGCCCATTGGGCAGTTCCCTTCCGCCTGGTGAATAGTATAGGGATGGACGCGAAGGGCAACTTAAGGATCGCCCTCAAGGACGGCAGCGTGATGAAGGGGCTCGCCTACAAGAATTGGACGGGCTTCGTCGGAAAGACGGCGCAGGGCGTCTATCGCCTCGCGCGCCAGAAAATTCCCGCTTATGTCGCGTTCCAAGAAGTGGAGATGGGGAAGTGAGGGGCGGAGATTCTATCCGAGACTGGTTTCGGGATTCGCACGCGGGTCCATACCTCGAAGCTCGGCTTCGCGCTTTCTTCGTTTTTACGCTACAGGGTATGGACCCGCATACAATCAATTTCCTTGCAGACGAACGATACCTCGGATCTGCTCCGGGGTTCGTTCATTAATTCCGCGGCAGCCTGGTCCAGTCGAGGCCGCGCCCCGTCAGGTCGGGCTGGCAGCTCGGGCAGAAGAAAGAATCGTAACCGAGGACTCCCGTCCTGCGTATGATCTGGCCGCAGCGCGGGCAGTTTTCTCCGGCGCGGCCCCGCACGCGCATGTGGGCTCGCGCCTTGTCCTCGAGGGGGAGGCCCGCCTTGGCGACCTCCTCTATCCCCCATGCGAGTATGGATCGTATCGCCTCGTACAGGATGCGCCGGCGGTCCGGCCCCAGCGAATAGCAGGGCGCCTTGGGATGGATGCGAGCCTCGAAGAGAATCTCGTCGGCGTAGGCGTTGCCGATCGCCGAGAGGCAGGTCTGGTCCATGATGAAGACTCGGGCTTGACAGCGCTTCTTCGATATCAGGGTAGAAAAGGCCTCGAAGGTGAAGGCAGGCGTCGTCACGTCGATTCCCTGCGTCAGGTAGCCGGGTATGGACTCGAAACTCCCGGCCGGGCAGAGGTAGACCTTGCCCATGGACTTCTCGTCGCCGTAATGGAGGGTCAAGCCCTCATCGAGCTCGAGGCTGAAGGCGGTGGCGGCCAGGACCCTCTCCCCGGGCGCTGCCAGCTTCAGCCTGCCCGCGAGCATGAGATGCATCACCAAATCCAGGTCAGCGGAGCTGACCTGGATTTGGTCTCGAGAAGCGGCTTTGCCATTTCTCGCAATAAGTGGGTCGGCTTCGCCGCTTCTCGCCGAGTCGGAACCGCGTGCGAGGGAAAACCGGAGGAAGGGGCCGTGACGCTCGAGGCCGCGAATAGTCTTCCCCGTGACCAGGTCGGGGAAGTCCCCCGGCACGAGGACGCGCAGTACTATCGAGTTCTTGACGCTTGCGTGCGTTATTCGCCGCCCCTCGACCTCGGGCCCGAGAGTCTTGACGATATGCACGAGGTCGGGAAGCTCGGGCATGGAGGGCCTCCGTCGCTATTCTATCACATCGCCCGGCCGCCGGGCCGAGACGCTGCGTGAAGGTCGAGCAAAAAAAACCGCCCCTTTTTGGGGCGGGTTCCTTTGCGGAGCCAGGTTATCGACCCCGGCTTCGCATCAGACTACCTTTACGACCTTGCCTGACTTGAGGCAACGGGTGCAAATCTTGAGATTGGAGACGCTACCGTTTATCAAGGTCTTTACCTCGAGGAGGTTGGGACGCCAAGTCCGCCTCGTGCGGTTCTTAGAGTGGGAAACGGTATTGCCGAACGTCGTGCCTTTGCCGCAAATTTCGCATCTTCTCGCCATGCTGTTGCTCCGATCGGATTGGTGAAAGTGAGTATATCGAGCTTGGGCCGGCATGTAAAGGCCTTCGGCCTTCAGTCAGAGCCAGTGGCTTTGACTTTGCATGGAAAGGAAATCGAGGCTCTCGTCGCTGAAATGCAGGAGGTCGAACTCCTCGTGGGTCACCGCGATGAGGATCCGCTCACGGGAACGCAGCCACTCCTCCACCGCGCCCATGACGACGAGGCGGGTCTGGAAATCGATGTGGGCGAAGGGCTCGTCGAGGAGGAGGGCGTCGAAGTCGCAGCAGAGGACCCGCAGGAGGTCCATGCGCTTGGACTCGCCCGAGCTCAGAGAGAGGGGCTTCGCGCCGAGGTGTCGCTCCTCGAGGCCGAGGCGGGGCAGGAGGGACTTGGCTCGCTCGAGGCCGGGTTCCGGCTCCATCCCGGCTTTCCTGAACACGAGGCGAAGGGTCGAGGCCACGCTCCTGTCGGGCAGGAAGGCGAAGCGGGAATCCTGGAGGACGATGCCGAGCCTTCGGCGGTAGCCGCGGAATTCCGCAGGATCGCGGCCGTCCTCCTCGGGCTTGAGCCTCACGAGGTCCGCGCCGTCGAAGAGCACGGAGCCCTCGGTGTCCGAGACGAGCCGGAGCACGGCCTTGTAGAAACTCGTCTTGCCGCAGCCGCTCGGGCCGAGGACGCTGTACACGCGCGACGGGCCGAAGCGCGCGCACAGGCCCTTGAAAACGCTCTTTCGCCTGATACCGAAGACGCCTCTAGTCGTGTAGGACTGCGAAAGCTTCTTTATCTCCAGGCCGAGGGAGCCCGCTTCGCAGACCGGCCTCCGCGGGGGCCGTACGACGGGATCCGCAGCGGGGACCGCTGCGAGGACGGCGGTGAGGCCTCCCCCCTCGAGCCTGAGGCTGCCGTGGACCGAGAGCCTGGACACGAAGTCGAGGTCATGGCTCGCGAGAACGATCGTGCGCGACCAGCCGCCCCCCTCGCCGCCCGTCAATAGCTCCTTGTTCAGGAACTCCACGAAGGCGATCCTGAGGTCGGCGTCCAGGCTCACCGTCGGCTCGTCGAGGAGGATGAGGCGGCCGCGCCGGGCGAGGAGAATCATGAGGGATATCCTCTGCAGCTCGCCGCCGGAGACTTCGTCGGGATAGCGCTTCTCGAATTCCTTCCAGCGGATGCCGAAGTAGGATTTCAGGCATTCCTCGACCCTGCCCGAGCGCTCCTCGCCGAAGAGGGCGAGATTCTGCGACAGAGTCAGGGCCTGATTGAGAACCAAGGCCGGCTCGGGCGGCATGAAGACCAGGCCCCCCTCGCGGAGAGAGCGCCATTCGCGAAACGGGGCCTTGATCCCGTCGCGGTAGGCCGGCGCGCCCAGGACCTCGGCCATCCCTCCGACGATAAAGGGCGACACGGGCAGGAGTCCGGCTATCGAGCGCAGGAGAACGCTCTTGCCCGCCCCCGTCTTTCCGATGATCGCCACCGAGTCTCCCTCGTGTATCTCGAGGCGCGGGATGGAGAACAGGAGGCCGGAGGGAAGAGCGACCGAGAAGCCTTCGAGGGCGATTGCCGCGGGGCTCATCGCCCCTCCTCCGGGTCGGCGTAGACGATGAAAACGAAGGTGAGGGCGGCGAGGAGGGCCACGGGTATCCAGAAACGTTCCGCCCCATCGCCGGTGACGAGGCTCGCGCGGTAGGAGGCGATGAGGGCGCCGGGACTCGTGTGGGCGGGCCGGCCGTAACTGCCGAAGCCGAGCTGCACGAGGAAGCCGAAGGAGGAGTCGAGTATCAGCGTTTTCAGCAGGGCGTTCACCGCGGCGCCCCGGATCGTGGAGAGCATCTCGCGGCTGCCGAGGAGAGTTTTCAGTATCGCCCTGGCGCTTAAGCCGTAGGAGCGGAAGGCGAAGGAGTAGCGGCGGTTGTAGAGGTCGAAGAGGACGATGGTGAGGCACCTCGTCGTTTCGGGCAGGGCGGTGATCGCGGCGGCGGCGCAGAAGACGAGGATCGAGGAGCGGGAACCCGCGCTCGAGCTTCCCATGGCCATAGCCAACGCGAAGGGGGCGTAGGCGAAAAGGGCGACCAGCATGGCCGGCACCGACTCGATCAACTCGAGCAGGGCGCGGATGACCCGCCCGACCCTCGGCCTGAGTATCGACGCGAAGCTGGCGGGAACGGCCGCCGCCATCACGAGGGCGAGGGTGGCGGCGAGAATCGCGAAAAGGTCCCTGAAGGACGCGGTCAGCTCGAAAGCGTAGGGGCCCAGAAAGCGCGACGCGAGAAGCCTCCCCCAGGGCAGAACGCAGGCGAGGAGGAAAAGGGCCGTCGCTCCGATCGCCGCCGCGGCCAGAGTGTCACGCGTTTTTTTCATACCAGCGCGGATAAAACAGGAAGAGCACGAGCCTGATGCTGAACGCGACGAAGGCGTTGATCGACAGAAGGACGAAGAGGCTCACCACGAGGGTTTCGAGGTCGCGGGCCAGGAGGGCGTCCATGAGGGTGGACCCGAGGCCTGGAAAAGAAAAGAGTATCTCCGACAGCATGACGCCGCCTATGACGATGGGAACCTTGCCCGCGAGGTAGGGCAGGAAGCGAGGGAGGACGGCGCTCATCGCGTAGGCCGAGAGACTCCCGGGGAGGGGAAAGGCCAGCCCCGAGCTCCAAGGCAGCGATACTATGCCCTCCGCGGCGCGGAGCTCCCTGTCCATCTCCTTCTCGAGGAAGCGGGCGGCGTCGAGCCCGATGCCCCCGTTCAGCACGGTGACGGCGGCGATCAGAAGGTAGGGAGCATCGGAGCCGTAACGAAGGCTGAGGAGCCACATGCCGATGAAAATGGGCAGGGAGGCGCCGAGGGTGAGCAGGGCCCAGGCGAAAGAGGCGGCTACCCGCCCCTCGGCCCGACCGTACTGCCGGGCGAGGGAGCTCGACACCGCCCTGGCCGAGGCCATGACGACGGCGACGAGGGCCAGTATGGCCATGGCCGCGTAGGCGAGGGGCAGGGTCGTGGCCACGGCGGCCCTCACGAGGGCCCCGGGACTGAAACCCGGCCGCAACCCCGTCTCGGCGCCCGTGAAAAAATCTACGAGGGCCTGGAATATTCGGGTCAGGTCCCGTCCCCGCAGGCCCACGGCTCCCGCGTACAGATAGGCGAGGGCCAGCGTGCCGAGCACGACAAAACAGAGCCCCCGGATGAGGAGCTCGAAGGTGAGGAAGCGCAGCTGCCTCACTTGAGCTTCCAGTCCTCCACGGAAAGGAAGGAATTGTCGGAGAGGATGGTCACCGCCTCGAGGCCGCGGGCGAAGACGTCCTTCTCGAGAGTAAACAGATAAACCGCCGGCACGAGCTCGCTGATCCTCTTGTGTATCGCCTCGGTCGGCTTGAGCCAGTCGGTGAGCGAGACGGACGCGCTCCAGAGATCGAGATTCTTGTCGAGCTGGACGTCCTCGGTCCCGAAGATGTTGAGCTTTCCATTGGAGCGGTACCAGTCGATGAGCCCGGAGTAGAAATTATCGAAGCCCTCGGCCAGTACCAGGGCGATGTCGAATTTTTTATCCACGTAGACCAGTCGCTTGAATACCTGGTCGCCGGTGCGCCTCGCCTCCGCCTTGACGCCGATGGAGCCGAACTGGGCGACGAGGCCCTCGGCGACCTTCTGGCCGAAATCGCCCATCGAGTCCGGATAGACGATCGCGAGGCTGCGCCTGGAGAGGCCGCCGGACTCGGCGAGGCTCTTGGCCTTCTGCGCGTCGCGTGGATAGGGATCGGGCAGGGGCGCGAGATCGTACTCCTTAAGCGCGCGGGAGAAAATATTGGAGGGGAAGGGGCCCGTGTTCACCACCACGCTCTCGCCCCTGTCCGTCACCCCCGGCACGAGGGCGGCCCTGTCGACCGCGAGGGAGAGGGAGCGCCGCGCGTCGGCGTCGGAAAGCGCGGCCGAGCGCATGTTGATCGCCGCCATATAGAAGGCGTAGGGGTAGTAGGAGATGACGTCGGTCCCCTGGATCTTCTCGTAGATCGAGCGATCCAAGGGGGTCGTATCGAGGATGAGGTTGAGCCTCCCCTTCTTGTACTCGTTGAATCGCAGGGCGGGGTCGACGACCCTTCGCAGCACGATGCCCTTGGCCTCGGGCCGCTTGCGGAAGTACGACTCGTTCGCCTTGAAGGTGACCCACTTGCCCACTTCCCAGGACTGGAAGGCGAAGGGGCCCGTGCCCACCGGCTTCGTCGCGAAGGCGCGCTCGGCCTGGCCCGAGCGGAGGTCGGTGGAGAGCTTCTTGCCGGCGTAGGTCGAGGGAATGATCTTGAAGGACAGGACGCTGAAGGCCCTGAACTCGGGGATGGGCTCGCGGAACTCGATCTCCAGGGTGGATTTGTCCACTACCTTCACCCCCTCGATGAAGGAGGAGAGGTAGTCGCGTTGGGGGGAATTGTTGGCCGCGTCGACGTAGCAGCGGTAGGAAAAGGCGACGTCCTCGGCCTCGAGCTCCTTGCCGTCGTGGAACTTCACTTCCTTGAGCTTGGCAGTATAGGTTTTCTTCGTGGCCCTGTCCTGTTCTATCGAGGAGGCCAGGCCGAGTACGGTGGTCACCGCGCCGTTCGGATCGGCCTCGTAGTTGACCAGACCGTCGAAGAGGATCTCGTCGACCTTCCCGCCAATGACGTTCTGCGAGAGGATCGGATTCAGGGAATCCGGGAGCTCGGCCACGCCGACGGCGATTCCCGTCGGGGCGGGCTTCCAGAGCAGGAGGACGAGGACAAGGGCCAGAACGACGGCCGCCGCGATGGCCGAAACGAGGATTATCAGGCGTTTCTTCGAGTCCAAGATAGACGCTCCTTGCATTACATGATTATCAGTTCTTCGTCCGGTTCATCCAGGCCTTGTAGATTACGACCTCGCCGGTGTAGGTCCCCGAAACGCCCTTGGAGAGCTCGAGGGAGTAGAGGCCGTCTTGGAGTCGCGAGCCCGCGTTCAGGACGGGATAGCTGTTCCCCCCTTTATACTGCTGACTCACGAGGTCCTGGCCCTTTGCCCCATTCTGCGCGGTGACGCGGCAGTCGCGGGCGTCGGCGACCTGCTCCACGACGAGATCGTTCTTGATCGCCGTGGGGATATCGGCCATACCCCACCACTTGTCGGTCTTCGCCGTCATGGTGCCTCGAAATATGCCCGGCCGGCTCTTCTCCTTGTCCTGCTTCTGCGGGTTGAAAAGGCCGATCATGACCGGCATGATGGTCTTGCCCTTCTCCACCGGCTTCTTGACCTCGACCTGTACCTTGTCTATGCGCTTGACGTTGTCTTCCATCGCCTTGATATCCGCGGCGGGAACCGCGTTCGGCGCCGTCGCCGCGAGATCTTTTACCGTATTGAGCTCGCCCTGTATCTTCTTCTTGGTCTGGGCGTTGTAGGCGACTACCTGATCGTCGGTGAGGGCGCCGAGGTCCTTCTGGTCGGGCACCCGCGCGAAGTCCTCGAGCTGCTTTTCCTTGAGCGCGTAGGCGTAGTCCTTGATCTTGCGCTCCATCTCGATGCTCGCGTCCTGGCCCTTTTTCTTGAGACGCTTTCGGTCGGCGTCCGAGCTGCCGGCAAAGCTGGGCTCCTTCTGCCCAATGTCGCTCAGGAGGGCTTCGGCGTTCGCATAGCCGTCGATCGCCAGTTTGTAGGCCGCTATCTTCTTGTCCTGGTCGGCGGCATTGTGGGCCGCATCGAGAGCGGCGTCGGCATCCGTCTCCACCTGCCTCGCCTTGGCCTCCTGCTCTTTCTTGAATGCGTACTTCGCGTCGATCTCCTTGAGGAGGCTGGAGAGCCTATCGGAGGAGTCGATGATCTCCAGGGCCGAGGTGACCGTTTCCCTGGCGAGGGCGAGCTTGCCTTCCTTGATGAGGCCGCGGACCTTGGTCTCGGCCGCCTCCTCCGCCCGCTCGCGCAGAGTCTTGACCCTGACCGTGAACTTGCCGACCTTGAGGTTTTGGGGGAAGTTGGTTTTCTTGATCTCGCCGTAGGCGGACAGCAAGGAATCGTAGTCGTCGGTCTTGAGGGCCGACGCGGCCTCGAGGGCCTTTATCCCCGCCTTATAATTGTCTATATAGCCCAAATATTGGGCGCGGGAGTCTTTCGCCTTGATATGGGTCCAGAATTTATAGGCTGAATCCGGAACCCCCTCGTTCTCGTTCCAAGCCGCGACGCCCCGGTCGATCAGCTCGGGGTCGCCCTTCATGCCGAGCATCATGTCCCCGAAGCTGGCGCAGGAAGACAAAACCGCTGTAGTCAGAACTAGGATGCAGAGGGGGAGCAGATAGCCTCCGCGGTTCTTATTCATTGGATATCTCCTTTACGAGCCTGAAACCGACGTCGCTGTATCGTTTCGAGGGGTCTCGGGCCTCGCGCCGCGAAACCCTCAGGTCGTTGGGACCGTCGGTCCAGGAGCCTCCCTTGACGATGCGCCAGGAATGATCGTCCTTCATCGAAAGATCGGGCTGGGTCGATGTCCACTCGGCGACGTTCCCCGCCATATCGTTGAGACCGTAGTCGTTCTTGCCCGTGCTGAAGCTGCCGACGGGGGCGGGCCTATCGAAGCGGTTGTTGCCCGAGAAATTGGCCCTGTTGCCCAGTTTGGGGGATTCGTCTCCCCAAGGATAAATCGAGTCCGTGCCGGCGCGAGCCGCCTTCTCCCACTCGTCCTCTGAGGGAAGGCGCAGCCGCTGGCCCGAAACCTCGGAAAGCCACTCGGCGAAGGCGTTGGCGTCGGTCCAGGATATCCCGATCACGGGCTGGTCGGGCTTATTGTAGTCGGGATTGTCCCAATACTCGGGATAGGAGTCCTGCGGTACGTTTTTATCGTCCAGGTAGACCTTGTAGAGGCCGTTGCTCACCTCGTTGCGGCCGATCGCGAAGGCCGCGAGTTGGACCTGCCGCGGGGCCTCCGAAGCCTCGGCCCGCCTGTCCCGCGCGACCGCCCCGGCCTTGAAGGGCCCGGCCGGCACATTGACATAGTCGGAGAGGAAATCGCTGAAGTTGGAGACGTGGCGATATTTGAACGAAATTAGGCTGACTTTGTCGAAGTCTTTCAACAATGAGGAATCGGGCATGCGGTCGGAGAAATTCGTGGAAAGGGAAAGGCCGAGGCTGCGATCGCGAAAATCGGGCTCGGCGGCGAAGAGAATCTGGGCCTTGCCGTCCTTGTCGGCGAAAAAGGTTTCGCTCTTCTTCACGTCCCCGGCCGTCCAGACGTACCTGAGGGGAATCGAGGCCGCGGGCTTTTTGGTCGATCTGAGGGTACATGCGACGTTGATGGGATTGGCGTCGCCGACGAGGCCCTTGGCGGGCGTCGCGGAGATGAGGATGTCGCCGGCGAGATCGCGGGCGGTCTTCTCGGCCACGCTGGTAAGAAGGGTTTGGTCGTTCGAGCCCCTGGTGAGGTGGTCGGCTACGCCTTCCGTGGCGAGGCGATCGATGAGCCGCCCCGCCTCGACTATGCGCTCTTCGATGGTCTGCGTGGGATCGGCTATGACGTTGTCGTACTTGCTAACCAGCTCGGCTCGGAGCCTCTCTTCCCTCTCTTTCTGCACCTTGGCCCACTCCGTGCGGGCGATGCGGTAGATGACGATGAAGTCCAGGCCCTTGCTGTTCTGATAGTAGGGCTCCAGCGCGGGCAGCTCGAAGGTGCGGATCATCTCGGTAGTCACCTCCATGTGCTTTTCGAGCTTGTCCTGATTCCCTTCTTCCGTGCCCTTTTCCTTGCGCGTGAACTTGCCGCCCGCCTCGATGATGGCGTTTTTTATCAGGTCGTCCTTGGCGTTGTCCCTGGCCTCGCTCTTGGTGCGGCCCTGGCCGTGGCCATAGTAGTATTTCGGATCTTCCTTAATCTTCGCCGGATCGACGCCGGCGCAGCCGACGAGCGAAAGGGCCAGGACGACAGCCATGAAAACACAGGTTTTCTTTAGCATAAGTTCGTAACTCCTCCACCATCAGACCGGGCGATTGCCATCTTGCGATAATTCGTTAATTGAGTGGATTATCAAATATCGTTTCGCCCACGTCAAGGAGAATGTACCATGGATTTAAATCGCAGCGTCCCCGCCCCTCATGGCGCCCCGAGGACCGCCCTTTTCGGCGCCCTTTTAGGCTCTCTGGCTCTCGCCGCTTCCCTGCTGGCCGCATCCTGCGCTGGCGGTCCCCCTCAGGCCGGCTCTTCCTCCTACTACAGGCTCTTGGATTACAAGGGAAAGGCCGAAGGTGCACCTCCGCCGGCCTGGGCTTCGCTGGATCCTCACGAGCTCGAGGCCACGCCCGAATTCCGCGGTCTCGCCGTCTTCAAGTTCGAGGAGTCGGGCAAGGACCTCGAGAGCCTGCGCAGATGGACGGCCATGTTCAGCGCCCCGAGCGAGCTTTCGTCGAGAATATCGACTCGCGTGAAGGAGAGCTTCGACGGACTCGAACGGGGCGACAAAGACAAACTCACGACCTATTTCCGCGAGGTCGTGGAATCCATCTCCGAGACCGAATTTTCCGGCTACCAGAAATACGACGAGTGGTGGGCGCTCAAGCTCTTCGGGCAAGCCGCCGGGCCCAAGGCCGGAACAAAGGAATACACCTACTCTTCCCTGTACGTCCTGCCCAAGAGCGCCCTCAAAAAATACATAGCGGCCGCCGAGGATAAGGCCGCCCTGACCGCCAAGCTCCCCGCCGATGCCGCGAAGAACCTCGAGCGGTCCGAGCGCGCCCTGTCCGAAAGCTTCGGCGGCTGGTAGTTCAAGCCTTACCGGTGAACTGCTGTTGGTATTTTTTGTTCTTGCTCATCTTTTTTATGGAGATGACGAAGCTTTCGAATTGGCTTGACAGGGATCAGGTACCCAGTAAAATTCGGGCTGGAGATGAGGAGATTCATACGGAAGGCAAAATTGGTCGGTTAAATGGGAAATATCGGGTAATTTCTGTAGGTGAAACACTTGGTTAAGGAGGAGATCGTGTTAAGAAAGACGGTTATGGTTTCACTCCTTGTATTGGTCCCAGTGTTATTGGCGATGGCCGATTCAGAGAATTACAATGTCGGCGATGTCGGCCCGGCGGGCGGCATCATATTCTACGACAAAGGCGAGGTGAGCGACGGATGGCGCTACCTAGAGGCCGCCCCGAGCAACCAGAGTGGTGGAATCCATTGGTACAACGGCCATTACGTCAATGTGTCGACGAGTACTGGTATCGGCACGGGCAGGTCCAACACCGATGCCATCATCGAGGTACAGGGCAGTGGCAATTACGCAGCAAGCATCTGTAAAAACCTGACACTTGGCGGATTCTCAGACTGGTTTCTCCCCTCGAGGGACGAGCTCAATCTGATGTATATAAACCTGGTAAAAGCAGGTCTGGGCGGGTTCAGCGGCTCGTATTTTTGGTCGTCCTCCCAGTTCATCAACTACAGCGCGTGGCTCCAAGATTTCTCTGACGGCAGTCCGGACTACTTCAAGAACAGCATTTGCTCTGTCCGTGCCTGTCGGGCCTTTTGACCATGTAGTCCTTTATCCACTTCCTTCGCATCCGACGGGCCTTGGATGAGAATAACTACGGGGCCTACCATCGGACGCATCCATGATTAAAAGGCATTTAGGGCATCTGACGTTATGATGAATAAGTCAAGAAGCTTGGGAGGTTGTCCGGTAGAAGGTATCATTGTAGGTGCGAGGAAGATACGTTCGAACGTAGCCCTGTCTTCTGGCGAAATCTCGCCATTCGCATTGACTGCTTTCTGCCACAGTTTCATGTAGCCTTCCTTTGGAACTGATTTCACCGGTTCAGGAACGCGCGTTTTCCCGTCCAGTTCAGGTGTTCCTATCCTGTTAGGTTCTTACTTTCGTGGGGAAATATGGCGCAATCCGCCTTCAAAGTCCAAGAGATGAGGCGGTATCTATCAATACAGTTAGATTTATTTCTTTGTCATATAATCATTTAGCTGATTTTGTTTTGTTCTTGACCTTGACAGCTTCTTTATCGTGAGCTTGGTCTTCTCGAATTTCTTGAGCATGCGGTTGATCTCGGCTACCGAAGTGCCCGAGCCCTTGGCTATGCGGGTGCGGCGGCTGGGCCCGATTATAAGGTGATTCTGCCTCTCCTTCTTGGTCATGGAGCGGAGTATCGCCTCTTCCCGCTTGAGGCCCGCCTCGTCGATCTTCTCCTCGTCGAATTGACCGGCGAGGCCCGGGATCATCTCGAGAATCCCCTTCATGGAGCCCATCTTCTTCATGCTCTGAATCTGCTCGAGATAGTCCTCGAGGCTGAGGCTCTCGTCGGCCATCTTGCGCTCGAGCTCTGCGCTCTGCTTCTGGTCGAAGACCGCCTGGGCCTTCTCGACGAGGCCGACGACGTCGCCCATGCCGAGGATGCGGCCGGCGATGCGGTCGGGGTGGAAGGGCTCGAGGCCCTCGTTCTTCTCGCTCGTGCCGATGAACTTGATCGGTTTGCCCGTCACGGATTTGAGGGAGAGGGCGGCGCCTCCGCGCGCGTCCGAATCGAACTTGGAGAGGATGACGCCGGTTATGCCGATCTTCTCGTCGAAAACCTTGGCTATGTCCGCGGCGGCCTGGCCGGTCATCGAATCGGCAACGAGGAGGGACTCGAGGGGCTTGACCGCGTCGCGGACTCGCGCGAGCTCGTCCATCAGGGCCTCGTCGATCTGGAGGCGGCCCGCCGTATCCACGATGAGGACTTCGTAGAGCTCCCGCCTCGCCTTCTCGAGGGCGTTCCTGGCGACCTTTACCGCGTCCTTGCCCTCCTCTTTATAGACGTCGACGCCGATCTGGGCGCCGAGGACGGAGAGCTGCTCGACGGCGGCCGGGCGCTGGAGATCGCAGGCCGCGAGAAGCACTCGCCGCCCCTTGTTCTTCAGCATGAAGGCGAGTTTGGCCGCCGTCGTCGTCTTGCCCGAGCCCTGGAGGCCGAGGAGGAGGATGACGCTCTGCGTGTCCGGGCCCCGGAGCTGGAGGTCCTGCCTCGTATCGCCGAGGAGGGCGACCATACGGTCGTAGACTATCTTGATGAACTGCTGCCCCGGGCTGACCGCCTTGAGGACCTTCTCGCCCTTGGCATCCTCGAGGGTGGCGTTGACGAAGCGCCGCACGACGCGGAGGTTGACGTCGGCGTCGAGAAGGGCGAGCTTGATCTGCTCGACGGCGTCCTCGACGTTCTTCTCGCTTATCGCGGCCTTGCCGCCGAGGGTCCTGGCTATATCCGCGAATTTCTCACTGATCTTCTCGAGCATCGGCATCACCTCTATGTCGGGGGGTTCGGCCCGAATTATCGCCCGCTTGGCGCGCCTTGGTCAATCGATGGCGTCGGGGCGGCGGAATCGTCGAAGTTTCAGCGAGGGGGAGCCGACTCGTTACGCGCGACGGCCTCGGCCCGCCGGGCGAGGTCGATCGAAAGCGCGAAGCTCCTCTGGGCCTGCACTGGGTCGTGGAAGCCGGTCGAGTTGGCTGAGGCCACGAAGTCCCAGTACCATTGCGCCTGCCGAAGAAGGCCGCGCGCCCGATCGAGGGCCGTTGAAGAGCTGCCCGGAGCCGCGGAGATCGCCTCATGCGCGTCCGCCACAGCCTGTCCGGCGATGCGCTGGAGGGAGAATACCGAGTCTTGAACGTATTTCACTCGCCCCCGCGCCCAGGCTTCGGTCCTGCCCCTGTGGCATTGAAGGCAGGAGCTTCCCACGTCCCGCAGGGGACTCGTAACCCAGTGCTGCCGGACCGTGGCGCCGTCGGTCGTCGTATATGGCATGTGACAATCGACGCAGGAAACCCCCGCCGAAGCGTGAACTCCGCTCGAATACAGCTCGTAGTCTGGATGCCTCGCCTTCAGAACGGCCACTCCGGAATCCGGCTGAACGTAATCCTTCTCGAAAAGCGAGGGCTTGGAAGCATAACAGGCGTACATCTCCTCCGGCTCCAAACCCTTGTCCCAGGGGGAAACGACGCGGTTCGTCTTAGGCTCGAGAAAGTATGTCGAGTGGCACTGGGCGCAGACGTAGCTTTCCATGGCCTTCTGAGGCGCCTTTGCGAGATCGACGCCTCGCCGTTTCATCGCCTCGGCGAAGGAGGGCACGATGACGCGAAGCTGCCTCGTCCTGGGATCATGGCAGGAAAAACAATCGATGGCCGGATGTCGCTCCTTGACGTAGGCCATGGCGGACTCCGAAGCATATGACCAGCCCTTATCCGCGAAGATCTTGGCGATATCCGGCGTCTTGCAGGTGATGCAGGATGCCGGCGTCTTGTCGTTTAAGCGCTTGGTAGTCGCGATGTCCTCCCATGAATAGACGTGGCCTCTTTTTTCCCTGAAGCTGGCGGCATAGGCGGAGCCCTTGTAGTTGATCCTCATCTCGGGCTGCGCTATCGCCTTCTCGACGGGAGCCGAGCCGTCATAGCCCGATGGCGACGGCAGCATCTTCCTGCCTTTGGCCATCATGGCCGCCTCGGTCGGATAGGCCTTCAACCACGAGTCGATATCCGCGCCGATGGTCTCGGTGGCCGAACTCTTCGCGTCGGGTGTGGCCCGTCCCGCTACCTCGGCGGTGCGTGGCGCGCAGGAGAGAAAAAATGCCGTGCCTAGGGCCGCGAGAATGGCCGAACATTCTGACTTTCCGGCTCGCATGCTCATCCCTTCGTTGCGCTCAAGGATTCGAACAATTCCCGGTACTTCACGTGGATCATTTTCTTGTCGAAATCCCAGAATCGTTCCAGCATCCCGTCCATCTCTCTCTCATCGAAATATTTCTCGGTATCGGGGAAAAACCTGTCGTCCTCTTTCTTGATGTGAACCGGATAAAATGCAGCAAGCCAAGAGACGATCTCCTTGATCTCCCCCGCAGTCCCGCGTTCGCCATGCTTGTTGCGCTCGTTGAGCTCGACGATCCACGCGACTTTTATCCGCGCCTGTCTATGCTCTTCGATAAGCTCGCCCATGACCCGCGCGTCGGAATCGTCGAGTTTCTTCTTTCCCAAATCCGCGAAGAGGATGTTCTCTTCTTTGCCGTGATGCGTCCTATCCGCGTAGGTCTTGATGAAATCCACGACGGTATCGATGAAGATGGGGTCGTAGCTTTCTTCGGTCATCGCCGCAACCTCGCGCTCGGCGAGCGCGAGCATCTTCTCGATGAGGCGATGCTCCGTCATCAATGGGCCTCGTGGTTTCATGCGATCCCCCTACAGATTGCCCTTTAGCCCCACCTCGGCCGCGACGGGCCGAAGCGCCAGTATCGTCTCCTGTATAAGCTCGTCGAGGGGAATGCCGAGCATGTCCGCGCCCTTCTGGATGACGTCGCGGCGGATCTTGGCGGCAAAGGCCGCCGTGCCCCACTTCTTCTTCACCGACCTCGCCTCGATGTCGAGGACGCTCTTCGAGGGTCTCATGATGGCGCAGGCCGCGATGAAGCCCGTGAGCTCGTCGATCGCGAAAAGAACCTTCTCCATCACCTGCACCGGCTCGACGTCGCTGCAGAGGCCGAAGCCGTGGCTCTCGACCGAGCGGATGAAGTCCTCGGAGTAACCCCCCGTCGCGAGGATGGCGCGGGCGTGCTTGAGGTGCTCGTCGGGATGCTTCTGATAGTCGATGTCGTGTAAAAGGCCGACGATGCCCCAGTACTCGGGATCCTCGCCGTATTTGACGGCGAAATGGCGCATGCCCGCCTCTACCGACAGCGCGTGCCGATATAGATAGTCGTCGTCGTTGTACTTTCGCCAAAGCTCTATCGCGTCGTCGCGGCTCAGCATACTGTCCCTCCGGTAGGGCGACATTGTATGCTCAACCGCGCCACGGGGGCAAGATCGATGCCGGCAAGGCTGTGGAACGAATACTACAAGGGCGGGCGCAGGAAGCGCCGCTACTTCGAGGGCTGGTATTTCAAGCAGGTGTCCGCCGATAGATCCGAAATCTGGTCCCTCATTCCCGGCATATCGCGGGGGGAAAAAAAGGGCGAAGGCTACGGTTTCGTCCAAGTCATAGAGGGCCGAAACGGCAGGACATGGTGGTTCCAGTATCCGCTCGAGGATTTCCGGGCATCGGCCCGCAGGTTCGAAATACGCGTCGGCGGAAACAGCTTCACCGAGAAAGGGATAGTCCTCGATCTCGAAGGCGAGGAGGGGCGCTTCAAGGGCGAGCTCGGCTTCGGCCCCTTCAAGCCTCTGCCCTCCCGTCCCCTCTGGCCCGGCGTGATGGGCCCCTTCGGCTTCCTCCCCTTCATGGAATGCCGCCACGGCCTCATCTCCCTCGACCACCGCGTCTCGGGGAGCCTTGATGTCGAGGGGCGCAGCGTCGAGATGGGAGGCGCCGGGCGGGGCTACATCGAAAAGGATTGGGGCAGTTCCATGCCCTCGAGCTGGATATGGATGCAGTCCAACAACTTCGAGGCCGAGGGCGACTCTTTCATGCTATCGATCGCCGATATACCCTGGCTGGGCTCGGCCTTTACCGGTTTCCTCTGCGTCGGCTCTCTCGGCGGCCGTCCACTCCGCGAGGCCACCTACACGGGGGCGCGGCTGGAGGATTTCAGCCTCCAAGACGGGGCGATCGGCCTCGCGATCGCCCGCGACCGCTCGCGCCTCGAGATAAGAGCCACACGAACTCGGGGCGGGCTCCTGCGCGCGCCCGTGAACGGCCTCCTCACGCGGCGGATATCGGAGAGCGTCGACGCGGTCATCTCCCTTCGCTGGATGGAGAGGGGCGACCTCCTCTTCGAAGGCGAGGCGCCGAGCGCCGGCCTCGAGCTCGTCGGTGCCGTCCAAGACCTTATGGGACGGCCGCGTTTACGTTTCGAGCGCGCCGCGGACTACCGATCGGCGGGACTCTCCGCCGAGCCTATCAGGTTCGAGTAGTCGTGCTTTATCCCCAGCTCGTCGAGTATCTGCGAGACCTGTCCCCGGTGGTGGGTCTGGTGATTGAACACGTGGTCGAGGGCCTCGCGGAAGAAATAGCGCTTGGGCAGTCCATGCGAGTCGGAGTAGGCCAGGACCTCGCCGAAGCGGGCCGTGTCGGCCGACGCTATCCAGTCTTCGAAGATCGAGTCCACTGCCGCGCGCTCGCGCTTGTATTCGTCGAAAAGGGGAAACTTGTAGTCGGTCCAGGCGTGGCCGGCGGGCGCGAGGCTAGGACGGCTCAATGTCTCGTCGGCCGCGAAAAGCTCGCGGAAGCGACGCAGCCAGTTGATGTCGCACATGATCACGTGATCGAGGATGCCCTGGATCGAGTCGAAGTAGGAGCCCCTAGGCTTGGAGAGCTCGCTCGCCGGAAGGGAGGCGAGATGGCCCATGAGGGCCACGTTGGCGGCGCGGTTGTAGCGCGCTAGATAGGCGAAATGACGGCGTTCGTAATCCATGCCTCAGTATAACCCGGTCCTAGCCCGCGGTAAAAGACCCGCGTTCCAGGGCGAGTTTTTTCATGCGGCTCTGCAGCGTGCTGGGCTTAAGGCCAAGAAGCTCGGCGGCCCCGCCCTTCCCGTAAATTTTACCCCCCGTGCGCGCGAGGACGCGGGCGATGTGCCTGCGCTGCCCCTCGTCGAGGGAGAGAACCTCTCCTTCCGCGAATGCTTCGTCCTCCCCGTATCCGAACGCTCGCCCCGAGTCCTCATCCCCGCAGCCCGCCCAGTCGCCGGCGGCCAGCTCCTCGGGGCCGATGGCTTCGCCCCGCGCCAGGATCGCCGCGCGCTCGACGACGTTGCGCAACTCGCGCACGTTGCCCGGCCATGACCTCTGCGCGAGGTAACGCAGGGCGTCGGCGGTGAAGCGGAGTTTCTCCCAGCCGGAGCGGAGCCGAAGCTGGGAGGCGAAGAGCTCGGCAAGGACGAGGACGTCGTCCCCGCGCTCGGCGAGGGGAGGCAGGCGAATCGGGAACACGGCCAGCCTATAGAATAAGTCCTCGCGGAATTTCCCTTCGTCGACCGCCCGGCCAAGCTCGATCTGGGTGGCCGCGAGGATGCGCAGGTCGACGGAGACGGGCTTCTCCCCGCCCACCCGCTCGAAGCGCCCCTCCTGCAGGACGCGGAGGAGCTTGGGCTGTATCTCGAGGGGCAGCTCGCCTACCTCGTCCAGAAAGAGGGTCCCTCCGTCCGCGAGCTCGAATCGGCCGCGGCGCAGGCCTTGCGCGCCGGTAAAGGACCCCTTCTCGTGACCAAAGAGCTCGCTCTCGGCGAGGCTCGCGGGGAGGGCCGAACAGTTGAGTGCCACGAAAGGTCCGCCCGCGCGAGCGGATAGCCGGTGTATCGCCCGGGCAGCCTCCTCCTTTCCCGTGCCCGTCTCGCCGAGGAGGAGTACGGGAGCCTCCGTGGCGGCCACCAGACGCAGCGAGTCGAGGACGCGCGTCCAGACGCCCGAGCTGCCGGCGAGGTCGCGGAACACGTCGGCGCCGCGGTCGAGGAGGCGGTTGCGCTCGGCAAGAAGGCTAGCCGCCTTTTTCCGAAACGAGAGCGAGGTCTCGGATTGGACCAGTGCAACGGCGATGAGTCTCGAGATGAGGCCTATAAACCGGACTATTTCGGGTGAAAAGACCCCGCAGGCGGTGTGATCGAGGGTGAGGAGGCCGATCGGTACGCCGTCGACGATGAGGGGGGCGGCCATACAGGAATGCCCTTCGGGGAAGTCGAGCAGCTCCGCGTAGGTATCGACATAGTCCGCACTCGTATCGAAAAGACGCGGCATGCCCTCGGCCATGAGCCTCTCGAGGTCGGGACGTTCACGGAGGGATATCGCGAAGCCGATGAGGCGGGGCCTCGCGAGAGGCCCCATCGCCTTGCGAACCCTGAGTCCGTCATCGCCTTCCCGTATGAGAATGACGGCGAGCTCGTAGACGACCAGTTCGCGGAGCGATTCGAGGACTATCTCCATCGTCCGCTCGGGCTCGAGAATGGTTCCACGCATGCTCGTTCCATTCACCGGTATTTCGCTATGCACCGCCATATCGGTGATAGTAACCGATTATTCGGTGCGGAACAAGAGATTCCCCATATCCGTTCCCGTAAGTTCTATCGTTATAATGATATAGCTGAGTACTGCCCGTGGCATATTTCATGCATAATAGAAGAGCCGATATCAAGTCAACTCGAATGCAAGGAGGAATCAAATGCCCGAGGAAAAAAAACTGACGACAGACGTGGGCGCGCCGGTGACGGACAATCAGAACTCGATGACGGCGGGCAAGCGGGGACCGATGCTTCTTCAGGACGCGTGGTACCTCGAGAAACTGGCGCACTTCGACCGTGAGGTCATTCCCGAGAGGCGCATGCACGCCAAGGGCTCGGGAGCCTTCGGAACTTTCACGGTGACGAAGGACATCACGCGATATACGAAAGCGAAGATATTCTCGGGCGTCGGCAAGAAGACGGAGGCCTTCGTCCGCTTCTCCACGGTGGCGGGCGAGCGGGGAGCGGCCGATGCGGAACGCGACATCCGCGGCTTCGCTATGAAGTACTATACCGAGGAGGGGAACTGGGACCTCGTGGGCAACAACACGCCCGTGTTCTTCCTCCGCGATCCCCTCAAATTCCCCGACCTCAACCACGCGGTCAAGCGGGATCCTCGAAGCAACCTGCGCAGCGCAAAGAATAATTGGGACTTCTGGACCTCGCTCCCCGAGGCGCTGCACCAGATAACCATCACGATGAGCGAGCGCGGGATTCCGGCCAGTTATCGCCACATGCACGGCTTCGGCAGCCATACCTTCAGCCTGATCAACGCGAAGGGCGAGCGCGTCTGGGTGAAGTTCCACTTCCGCTGCGAGCAGGGCATCAAGAACCTGACCGACATCGAGGCCGAGACCATCGTAGCCAGGGACCGCGAGAGCCATCAGCGCGATCTCTACGAGGCGATCGAGCGCGGGGACTTCCCCCGCTGGACCCTCCTCATACAGGTCATGCCCGAGAGGGAGGCCGCGAAGACGGCCTATAACCCCTTCGATCTCACCAAGATCTGGCCCCATGGCGATTATCCTCTCCAGGAGGTCGGCGTCCTCGAGCTCAACAAGAATCCCGAAAACTACTTCGCCGACGTCGAACAGGCCGCTTTCAACCCTGCCAATATCGTGCCGGGCATAGGCTTTTCGCCGGATAAAATGCTCCAGGGCAGGCTCTTCGCCTACGGCGACGCGCAGCGCTACAGGCTCGGCGTCAACCATCTCTCGATCCCGGTCAACGCGCCGCGCTGCCCTATGCACGCGTTCCACAGGGATGGACTCATGCGCGTCGACGGCAATTACGGCTCGACCCTCGGCTACGAGCCGAACAGCTACGGGGAGTGGCGGGAGCAGCCCGAGTTCGCCGAGCCGCCCCTCGACCTTGAAGGGGCCGCGGGCCGCTGGAACCACCGCGAGGACGAGGATTACTACTCGCAGCCGGGGGCCCTGTTCCGCCTGATGAAGAGCGACCAGAAGGCCGCGCTGTTCGCGAACACCGGGAGGGCCATGGGCGACGCGCCGCGCGAAATCAAGCTGCGGCACATCGGCAACTGCGCCAAGGCCGACCCCGCCTACGGCAAGGGCGTGGCCGACGCCCTGGGGATGCCCTTCATTCCCGCTTGAGCGCGGCGCACTACTCCCATTTAAAAAGCGCGGCGGCCGCGCCCAGGAATACCAGAATCATCGCGGCGAGGACGCCCAGGTCCCCCGCGATCTGGGCGAGCCCCGCGCCGTCGAGCATGATCGCCCGCGAGGCCTCGATGTAATAGGTGATCGGAAAGACGCGCGAGGCGACCTGCATCGCATGGGGCGTGCCCTCGAGGGAGAAGAAGACGCCGGAGAAGATCATCATGGGCCAGGTGATGAGGTTCATGATGCCGCCCGCGGCCTCCTCGCTTTTTATCCTCGACGAGAATACGAGGCCGAGGGCTATCATGCAGAGAATGGCCAGGGCGTTGACGAGGGCGAGAAGGGCCCATGAGCCCGCCATCCGGAAGTGGAGGACGAGGTCGGTGCCCGTGAAGATGACGGCCGATATGAAGGCGACGATGAAGAAGCGGGACAGCACCTGGGCGCTCACGAACTCGAAGGCGCTCAAGGGCGTAGCCTTGAAGCGCTTGAGCACGCCGTTCCGGCGGTAGCGCACTATGACGAAACCCACGCCCGAGAGGCTGCCGAAGAGAATGTTTATCCCGATGACGCCGGGAATGAACCAGTCGACGTAGCGGATGGGCGCGCCCGAGACTGTCTTTTTCGCGAAGGCTCCGCCCGCGGCGCCCGCGGCCCCGCCGCTCGACGACGCGGAGACTCCGGGCCCCAGCATCCGTTCGAGGACGTAGCCGTTGGAGGAGGCCTCGTTGACGTAATACTCGCCCTTCGTAAAATCCATCACCATGTCGATCTGGTGATGCGCCAGCCTGTCGAGGGGATAGGCGAGTCCGGCGTAGGGAAGGAACTGGATATGCTTGTAATGGAGAAAGGCGACGTCGGCCGCGCTTCCCGCCGCGGGGAGGTTCCCGACGATGCCGACCTTGAAGGTAGTGCCCCCTCCGCCGGGGAACGCGAAGGCGAAGCCGAATATGAGCACTATCGGCATCGCCAGGTTGAAGATCAGCGTGGACTTGTCCCTGAAAAACTCGAGATTGCGCGCGACGAAAACGGCCCAAAACTTCTTAAGGCCCTGCGGGCCTTGACTGAGCGGAATGTGGTTGGACGTCATCGCCTCTGGCGATGTGCGTATCATCTCGACCTTGTCCTTGCGCATTGCTTCAATCCAGTCCGGAGCCGGTGAGCTTGAGGAAGAGATCGTCGAGGTTGCGCCTCTCGACCAGGATTCCCCCCAGGTCGACGCCGTTCGCGACGAGCTCCCGAAGGCTCGCGTCCGTATCCGCGCACCTGAAGGCGACGAAGCCCTCCTCGCTGTCCGAGGGGCAACTGAAGGCGGCGCCCGCGGGAACGGCGGCTTCCGGCACGCGGATGACCGCCTCGCCGAAATGCTTGAGGAGGAGCTCGCGGGGCCTGCCCCTCTCGATGATGCGGCCGTGGTCCATCACGATGATGTCGTCGCAGAGGTATTCGGCCTCGTCCATGTAGTGCGTCGTGAGTATGACGGTCTTGCCCTGGGCCTTTATCCCCTGGACGAGGCGCCAGAAATTGCGCCGGGCGTGGGGGTCGAGGCCGGTGGTCGGCTCGTCGAGGAAAAGGAGGTCGGGGTCGTTTACCAGGGCTATTCCGAGAAGCATGCGCTGGCGCTGGCCGCCGGAGAGCTTGCGGTTGTCGCGGTCTATGAATTCCTCGAGGGAACAGGCCGCGATGATCTCGTCCATGGGCCTGGGCTTCGGGTAGAGCCGGGAGAAAAGCTCGAGGGTCTCGCGCACCGTGAGGAATTCCTGGAGAGAGGTATCCTGGAACTGAATGCCTATCCTTTCCTTGAAAGAGTGGGCGACCGCCTCTCCCCGATAGAGGATCTGACCCGAATCGGGATCGTGGATCGTCTCGACGACTTCGATGGCCGTCGTCTTGCCGGCGCCGTTGGGCCCCAGTATGCCGAAGCAGCTGCCCTCGCGGACCGCGAAGCTGATGCCGTCGACCGCCTTGACCTTGCCATAGGACTTGTGGAGATCGCGCACCTCGAGGATGGGCGCTCTGCCTTTTAGTTCTTCCATTTCAGGAGAAGGTACTGCCCGAAAGGCGGGATAGGCAAACCTCAGCTTCGCTGGTCGCGGACGAGGTCGATCATCGCCAGCATGTTGTCGAGCGGCACGTCGCCCTCGACCGAGTGGGCGGGGGAGAAGATGTAGCCCCCGCCGCGCCCGAGCTCGAGAAGAGCGGCAGTTTCCCGTTGGACGTCGGCGACCGTCCCGAAGGGCAGGGTATGTTGGGTGGACATTCCGCCGTGGAAGACGAGCCTGCCTCGATATCGGGCGAGCAGCTCGCGCACGTCCATGACTTCGGGCTGGAAGGGATTGAAACAATTGAGCCCGATGCCGATCAGGTCGTCGAAGAGCTCGTCCACGTCCCCGCAGGAGTGGATAAAGACGTACTTTCCCGCCTTTCTCACCGCGCCGTACATGCGCCTCAGGGCCGGGTAGATGAACTCTTTCCAGAGCGCGGGGCCCATGATGAGACCGTGCTGCTGACCCCAGTCGTCGCCGAAATAGACCGCGTCGATATCGTAGCGGCAGGCCTCGAGGGCCTGCTCGATATCGTAATCGGCTATCGTCTCGAGGAGCTCGTGGGCGAATTCGGGGTTGTCGTAGAAGTCCATGAGGAAGTTTTCCATGCCCCGCATCGTCCAGGCCCGCTCGAAGAGCGAAAAGCCGATGTAGAATACCCGGAACCTGTCGGGATAGGCCGCTATCTTCGCCTCGGCGTCGGCGAAGAAGCGGGCATCCCTGGGGTTCGGGAAGGTGTAGCCGGCGAGCCTTGGGCCCGCAAGGGGATAGGACTCGACAATTCCGATGTCTTTGTCCACCTCACGGTTCCAGACCGCGCCGAAGACGTCCTTGAACCTGTCGTTTCCGAGCGGCTCGAAGAAGCCGATGTCGCTTCCGAGGCCCAGGATATGGTTGTCGAGGGCTTCCTCCAAACGCTCCGCCCCGAAGTGCGCGACGAGTTTGTCGCGCGCCTCCACCGTGAAACTCATGTGCCAGGGGACATAGGGAGGCGCCTTCCCCTCACAGAGGGACTGGATAACTTCGCGCTTGGTCATTTCTAGTGTTCGATCCTCATTTAACCCTCTTATTGAGCAGGGCCTGCAGCGACACCGAAACGACGATGATGAGGCCGTAGATCACGCTGGTCCAGAATCCGGTGAGTCCTGCGGCGACGATGCCGGCGTTTATGGCCCCGATGATGAAGCAGGCGATGAAGGTCCCGAAAATCGTTCCCGTGCCGCCGTAAGCCGAAGTCCCGCCCAGGAAAACCGAAGCCAGGGTATTGAGCATGTAGCCGTCGCCGAGGGTCGGCCAGAAGAAGAGGACTTCCTCGCTCACCACGTAACCGGCCAAGGCCGCCGCGATCCCGACGATCATGAAAGAAACGATTTTTGTCTGATTGACGTTGACTCCCATCAGGCGGGCGCTCTCTATATTGTCGCCGGTCAGGTAGACGTGCGCTCCGAATTTTGTTCGGTTTAAAATTATCCATAGGACGATCCCGATCCCGATAGTCCAGAGGAATTGCGCCGGTATGACTCCCCCGATTCGCCCTACGAAGAGGGGATAGAAAATGGTGCTCTGGACCTTGGTCATGCCGATTCCGGCGCCGTTCGTGACGACCATTACGACACCTCGCCACAGGAACTGGGTGCCGATAGTCGCGACGAGAGAAGGAATGCCGATCTTCACGACGATGATGCCGTTGAGGTAGCCCACGATCGCGCCGGCGAGGATACAGGCGATAAAGCCCAGGAGGACGCTGCCCGTCGAGACGAAAACGACGTCGAAGGCCATCATCCCTAGGGCCATGGTCGACGGGAAGGACAGGTCTATCTCGCCGATGATGATGATGAAGGTGAGGGGCAGGGCCATGAGGGCGAAGAAGGGGGTCGTCGACATGAAGGAATAGTAGATGTCGCCGGAGAGGAAGGTCCTCGGCGACCCCATCAGGAACAGGAGCCAAATAAAAATAGCGACGAAGACTATGCCGATCTGCAACGAGAATTTCCGGAAAAATTTCCCGATACCGCTCACCTCTACCGATTTGGACATGAGCCGAGGCGCGGGTTGGGGTACGTTACTCATGTCGAACCTCCGTTTGGCCGTCCACACTTTCGTCCATGAGGCTTCCCGAATGCGCCACCTGCTGGAGCTTGTCGATCAGTTGCTGGAGCGTGAGCTCGTTCTTCATGTACTGTCCGGCGACCGTTCCTCGGTCTATCACCACTATCCGGTCGCAGATGGGGTAGACGTGGAAAATGTTATGGTCGATAAAAATGCAGGATTTCCCCTCGCCCTTGATCTGGTGGACGAAATCGAGGCATTTCTGGGTTTCGGAGAGCGAGAGGCCCATGGTCGGCTCGTCCAGTATGATGAGCTCGGCCTTGAAGTAGAGAGCGCGCGTAATCGCCACGCCCTGCCGCTCCCCGCCCGAAAAAGTCTTGACGATGGATTCGGGAGTGATCGCCGACGAGGTGAAGCCCATGCTCGTCTGCATGAGCTTCTTCGTCTCTTCCCTCATTCCCTTGACGTCGAGAAAGCCCCATTTATTGGAGGTTTCCCTTCCGAGGAAGATGTTTCGCCACAGGGTCTGCTTGTCGGCCAGGGCGCGCTCCTGATAGACGATCTCGATGCCGAGCTTGCGCGCTTCCGGGACGGTCAGATGGTCGATCTTGCGTCCCTTGATATAGAATTCGCTGCCCTTGTCCGGTTTATGGTAACCGGTGATGATTTTCACCAGGGTGGATTTACCGGCGCCGTTATCGCCGAGCAGGCCGACGATCTCGTTAATGCCTACCTCGAAATTGACATCGTGCAGTGCCGAAACCTCTCCAAAGGTCTTAGAAACGTTTTTCATTTGGAGGAAGTGGTCCATTGATGCACCTCGTTCAAAATTAACGCGGGGCCTTGCGACCCCGCGTGGCGTAGCAATTCGTTGAACCGAAACGGCTACCGGCGCGAAAAACTAGCGGATATTCTTCGCGGCCAGCGGGGCAACGATGTCTACGTTGGACTTGTCGACGAAGCCGGCGCCCGTATTGATGTGAAGGCCGGAGAAACCGTAGACTTTGGACAGGCAGATCTGGAGCACGGGCAGATAACCCTGCAGCCATTCCTGCTGGTCGATGACGAGTCCGGTCCAGCCGCCCTGGATGGCGGAAATGGTGGCGGGGGAGAGATCGAAGCCGGCGATGTTGATCTGTCCGGCCTGCTTTTTGGCTGCGCGAAGATAGGTTTCCGCCGTCGCGGTGAGTCCGCCGTGGTCGGTTACCACGAGCTTGACGTCGGGATGGGAGGAGACGTACCCGGCGAAGGTCGGGGCGCCGGAGGGCGGGTCTTTATTGGTCGCGGCGTCGATATCGAGGTAGTCGACCTTGAGTCCGGCTGTCTTGAGAGCGTCGATGACGCCCTTGGTCCGTTCGCCGCGTGCCGGCTGGGAAAGAAGGCCCCACACCATGGCGCGGTCGCCCTTCTTGAGAGCGAAGACTTGAATCGCGCGCACGCCGAGGGCGTGGCCGGCCGAATAGTTTTCGGCGCCCACGTAGCCGAAGCCGTTGGCCGAATATATGGCTTCCGACTTGTCCAGCGTCGTATTCTGGCTCGTTACGATGATGCCCTTGCTCTCGGCGTCCTTGATAAGCGGGTCGAAGGCCTCGTCGCCCGGGTGGCCCATAATCGCGATTCCGTCCGGTTTCATGGCGACGGCTTCGCGGAACTGCTGGATCATCTTCTGGGGATCCCAGTCGGACCAGACGTAATCGACCTTGCAGCCCAGGTCGGCGGCGGCCTGTACCGCGCCATTGTAGACGTTCACGGCGAAAACGCCGCCCTGGGGTCCGCCGGGGAAGAACACGACGTGTACTTTCGAGGCCCACTGACCAGGGGCGGCAACAGGTGCCGCTTTCTTGCTGGAGCAACCGGGAATCGCGACTAGCGCGAGGCAAACCACGAGAGCGAAGAAAAATCTACTCTTTTTCATACACTGAACCTCCTTATGCACCGTAGCCTACTCAAATTTGGATAAGAAACCGAGAAAGCGATACAAACACCAATAAAGTTATAGGTACACTCCCGCTTGTTGTCAATCGGAATAGCGGCCGGTTTTTCAATCCCATATAGTTAAATTAGACAATAAAAAAACGGTATGCCTGGACGTCAGGTAGCATACCGTAGCAGAGGTTCCCCTCTGAGACTATTTTCGGCAAAGAGGGCAAAAACCTTAATGAATGTTATGGATGCCAACTATCGGCCCCGAGAACCTCGATATGGTAGCGAGCCGACTCGGCGAGGTTCCGGTACAGAGCCTCGGACTGCTCGAGGCTCTCGCCCAGGTTGAGGGCTGCGCGGCCCGCCATCTCCGCGAGAGGAGGCAGGAGGAAACCCGCGACGTCTCTCGCATCGAGGCTCAGGAGGGCCGAATCGGCGTCTTCGAGGACGACGAGGAAGCCACGGCAATCGCCGCCCGAGGCGAAGGCGGAGCGACCTTCGCGGGCGGCCGCGACGGCCTTCTCGGCCGTCAGCGCTATCGACTCGAGCTGGGCTCGGAGAGCGGCGAGCCCCGCGGCCACCCCCTCGCGGACAGCCGCCGTGGGGGAGCTCGCCGCGGCGCGAGCGAGGCGCCCGTCGAGCGCGCGGCGGCGGGCGGGCCAGGCTAGCA
>JBEKVO010000024.1:0-55504 GCA_049513895.1 Rectinemataceae bacterium
AGAATGAAGCTTTGTGTGAACGAGTCCAAGCTGATCTTATCGAGATCAAAGCAAATCCCAAACTCGTGCGGTCATTCTTCGAAGCAAAAAGTGTAGCCTATATTCTTGACTAGGTAGTAAGCAATAATAGACGGCTTCCGCCATTTCGCGCAAGGTTTTTTTACTTCTACTACAGACTTTTTGGCGAGAAAACGAAAGCGAGGAAAACCTCATTTTCCGGTGCCGGGGTTCTGCATCCGGGATTCGTTGGACTCCGAAGGCGGTCCTGGCTTCCCATTCCTTCAGCCGTGATTCCATAAAGTCGAGCCGGTTGATAATGCTCACGAAACGCCGTCTGGGAAACAGTACAAACCCGGCATTCTTGGCCTCTCCACGTCGATGGCGCCGTCATCGGATAGTACTTCTGCGAGGCCGAGGAAAGTATCTTCTTGCGGAAATTGCGCTTGTCGGGCTCCCCATAAAAAAGGCGAGGACGAATTGTTGCGTGCTACTTAAGCTGCTACCGTTTTCCCACCGTCTGCGGATCTTGCGCGCCCGAGTCATACGGACAATACTATCAGCCCATGGGCATAGAGATCGAGCGAAAATTCCTGGTCGACACAACGAAGTGGAAAGCGGCGGACGCCGGAACGCGGATCGTGCAAGCCTACCTCTGCTCGGCGAAAGAGAGGACCGTCCGCGTCCGCCTCGTCGGCGAGGAGGCGCGCCTCACCATCAAGGGCGAGGCCCGGGGCATATCCAGGTCCGAATACGAATACCCCATCCCGACGAATGACGCCCATGAGATGCTGGAAAGGCTCTGCGAGCGGCCCTTCATCGAAAAGACCCGGCACCTCGTCGATCACGCAGGGCGCACATGGGAAGTCGACGTCTTCCATGGCGACAACGAGGGCCTCGTCGTCGCGGAGGTCGAGTTGGACGAGGCGGATGCGAAGGTCGAGCTCCCTCCTTGGACTGGAAAGGAAGTGTCCGAGGACCACCGTTATTCGAATTCGAGCCTGGCAAAGCGGCCCTGGCCGATCTGGAAGGAATAAATCATGCGCCACGTGGAAACTGTTGCGATTGACCCATCGAAGTACTCCGGCATCGTCGTTCTCACCGGCGCCGGGATCTCGGCCGCCTCGGGCATACGCACCTACCGCGGGCCCGACGGACTGTGGAACGACGAGACCCTCGTGCGCCTATCGGACGGCGAGACCTTCAGGACCGATCCCCTCGACGTGTGGAAATTCTGGAGCGCGGCGCGAAAAATCAGCGCGGCTGCCTCGCCCAACGCGGCCCACCTCGCGCTCGCCGGTCTCGAGCGTCGTCTTCGGAACGGCCAGCGCCTCACCATCATCACGCAGAACATCGACGGCCTCCACGGCCGTGCGGGGAGCTCGCGCGTCATCGAGTTCCACGGCTCGGTCCATCGCACGCGATGCTCGAATGCCGACTGCGACCTCGAGCCGTTCGAGGACGGCGCTCTCTATGAAGAGAGCGTTCCGATCTGCCCCCGATGCGGATCGAACCTTCGCCCCGACATCGTTCTTTTCCACGAGATGATCCCCGCCGGAAATTCCACCGACGCCCTCCATGCCCTCGCCGACTGCGACCTCTTCGTCGCTATCGGCACTTCGGGCACCGTTTACCCGGCCAGCAAATTCGTAAGCTGGGCTTTTGAGCGAGGGGCGCGCACGATCTACCTGAACCTCGAGACCCTCGGCGAGGAAAACCCGTACTTTAAGGAAGAATATCTTGGTCGGGCCGAGGAGATCGTCCCCCTCATCTTCGGCGATGGCATCACGCTGGGAGTGGGGGCGCGAAGATCGGAACCGGGCGAGCTGCCGGCGGCGAAGTAGGGTTCTTGTCGTCACCTCAGGCTGAATGCCGAGGTCCATCGCCTCGAGGAGCGCATCGAAGCTCTGCTCGGCCGAGCGCCCGCCCATCCCGGCGTCCTGCCTGCCTTCGACGCCGCGGCCCTCTTCGCGAAGCTCAAGCTCGACCTCGCGCTTTACATACAGGCGGAAATCGACGAGAGCCTCGTGGACCTGGAAGCCGCCGATTGAGGATGCGCCGTCCTCAGTCCTGGTCGGCGCCCCAGCCCTTCAGCCTCGACTCTATGAAGTCGAGGCAGAGTTCGTGCTCGGCCTTGCCCCTTCCGCTCACCGCGATGGGATCTCCGAACTCGATATGGATGATTCGGTCGCGGTGAACGGGGCCGAAGCCCCTGAAAAGGCCGCTCGAACCCCAGTAGTCGGTCTTTAGCGCCACCGGCATGACGCGGGCCCCCGCCTTGGCGGCCAGCTTGATTCCGAGGCTGTTGAAGCCTTCCCGCTTCCATACCTCGGTCCTCGTGCCCTGAGGAAAGACGATGACCGAAATACCCGAGGCGAGGCGGGCCTGCCCTTCCCTGAGGACGATTTCGAGGTCCGCTCGGGGGTCCTTCCGAGAGACGGCTATCGGGTCGCGGGAACGCATGATGGGTCCCCAGAAGAAGCCTTCGAGGAGCTTACGTTTTACGACATAAGTGACGGTCTTCAGGGGGCAAATAAGCCCGGGCAGGACGAGGGTTTCGAGGGTGCTCATGTGGTTAGCGACGAAGACGAGTGGGCCTTCGGCGCTGCGCACCTTGTCGATGCCTTCGATGTGGAACTTGGCCGCGCAACGCTCCAGGTTCCTGATAATCTCGAAGGAACTGCGGGTCCATGCATCGTCATCGTAGAGACCGCGGAGGGCAAGGGACTTGCTCCGGAGGATGGTCGCGATGAAATGCGAGTAGACGCTCCAGCGCGAGCGAAGAAAAAGAATTTCGCTCAGGGCCTGCGGCACTCCCTCGGGGGTGGAATAGACGTCTCCGGGAAACATGCCGTTCATGGACCACCCACCGCTAGGCCCGCACTCTTACCGACACCCCGCCGAATAGGGCGAGGCCCTCGACGACGATCGTGGGCGCGGTTGGGTCGTCGACCTCGTTATCGGTCCTATCGAAGCCGCCGAAGATGCCCATGCCCCTGACGCGAACGCGCATGCCGGGAGGGACGATGATGTCGACGCCGCCGAAGACGCAGAGGCAGCTGATCGTCACGCCGTCCTCCGGGACCATCGCCCTACGGAGGTCGATGCTCGAACCGCCGAATACGCAGAGGGTATTGAGATTGCGCGGCGCCTGCCATACGCCCTTTATATCCGAGCCGCCGAATATCGCGACAGAGAAGTCGTTCGGTCTCGCCTTATGCGAGTTTATGCTCCAGGCGGCGGATCCCGCGGCTGGTCCGGCCTCGCGGCGCTCTTGTCCTTCGTCTGCCCGATCGGGCAGTTCGGACCGATCGGAAGGATCGGGAAGATCGGGAAGATCGGATACCTGCGCGAAAAGCTCGCCCCTAGTCGCCGCCTTTGATACAAGCTCGGTCCTGCGCTCGAACTCGTCTAAATCGATCCGTTCATTAGAGTACTGCCTGACGAGGTTGTCCATGACAGTGTCGCGAAGTTTTTCTAATGGTGCCGCTTCGTGCCTGGCCAGATCGTTCATGCGTGCCTCCTGGGCGGTTTCCGGGAGCCGCTGTTCGCGCGCCCGCGGATATCCCCCGCGAAAACTTGGAGCTCCGAGGCTCCCTTCGTAAGCAACAATATATCTTATTTCGGCGCTGAAGTGAACCGCGGCTCTCCTATTCCTGGTCCATGGACGTGATATACTCGCCCTATTAATGAATGACCCCAGGCCTCGCTCGATCCGCGATATCGGCATTCTCGCCCATATCGACGCCGGCAAGACCAGTCTGACCGAGCGGCTCCTCTTCGTCTCGGGCCGTATCCGAAGCCCTGGCGACATAGATGAAGGTACGACCCTTACGGACTATCTCGACGTCGAGAGGGAGAGGGGAATTACGGTCAAAGCCGCGGCCGCCAACCTCGAATGGGAGCGGATGCCGCCCGGTCCGCCGGTCGCGCTCCGCATCAACCTCATCGATACGCCGGGGCACGTGGATTTTTCCTCCGAAGTGGGTCGATCCCTCCGGGCTCTCGACGGGGCCGTGGTTCTCGTCTGCGCGGTGGCAGGAGTCCAATCGCGCACCGAAGCTCTGTATCGGGCATGTGCCCGACGCGGAGTCGCCAGACTGGCCTTCGTCAATAAAATGGACAGGAGGGGCGCTTCCTTCGATCGCGCCCTCGGCGACTTCGTTCGGATGCTCGATCCCGGCGCGGTCGCGATTCAGATCCCCTGGGGAGAGGGAGAGGCCTTCCATGGGGTCGTGGATCTGGTCGATTTGAAGGCCTACGATTTTTCCGCCTTCGATGCCGCGGACCCTGTCTCCGTGGGCACTGTCCCGCGGCGGCCCATGGCTTTGCCGATTCCGCATGCGCTTGCCGGCCCCGCGGCCCGGGGGCGGGCGGCTCTCGTGGAGGCCCTCGCCGCCGGAGTCGCCGGCTCCGCCGAGGGCGATCCCGGCCTTCTCGAGGACTTTGTGGCCGGCAGGGAAAGCTCCCCCGAGATGCTTCGTGCGGCGCTCCGGGCCGCGGTAATCGCCGGTCGAGCTACCCCCGTGCTCTGCGGCTCGGCCTTTTCCGACTCTTCCGCCGCCCTCCTTCTCGATGCCGTCGCGGACTACCTTCCCGCTCCCGGCGAGGCCGCCCGCCCCGAGGGTAGGGACCCCGAGACGGGTTCGGCACTCACCCTTGGCCCCGACGATCCATTCTCGGGGCTCGTCTTCAAGACGCTGGGCGATCCCCATTTTGGCCGGCTCTCGTGGCTGCGCGTCCGATCCGGCCGAGTGGCCCCAGGCGACAGGGTTCTCGACGTCGGCGCGGGGAAACTCGTTCGCATAACGCGAATATTCGGAATCCAGGCCGACCGCTTCGAGGCGCTTCTCGACGCGAGGGACGGGGACATCGTCGCCCTGGCCCTCGGGGGTCAGGGCGGCTCGGACTCGGGCGCCTCGGGGAAAGTACAAGGCGCCGTCGGAGCCACCGGGGCGACTCTCTGCGATCCGCGGCGGCCCATCCTCTACGAGCCCATCGGTTTCGAGGAGCCCGTGGTCTCCCTCGCCCTCGAGCCCAGGACGAGGGAGGACGGCGAGCGACTTCTCAAGGGCGCCGTCGCCCTTTCCGACGAGGACCCATCGATCAGGCTTCGCGAAGATCCGCAGACCGGCCGTATCGAACTCTCGGGGATGGGCGAGCTCCACCTTGAGGTGGCGGCGGAGCGCCTCACGCGCGACTTCGGCGCGCGCTTCCGCGTCGGAAAGCCCCGCGTCGCCTATCGCGAGATACTTGCCGCGATGGCGTCGGCCGCGGAGGCTTTCGATCGCGACTTGGGCGGCGAGCGGGCGAGGGCGTCGGTTAGGCTACGCCTGGGTCCTGGCGCCGACCATAGGGGCTTTTCCTTCGCAGTCGATCCGTCCCTGCGCGTGGCTGCTGTTCTTACAGAAGCCGTGCGTCGGGGAGCCGAAGCGGCTCTCAGCGTGGGTCCCAGCGCGGGTTTTCCCCTCGAGAGCGCGAGGGTCGTGCTCGAGGCCCTCGGCCTGCCCGGAGGCTCCGTCTCAAGCCCCGGCAAGGTCGCCGAGCGCGCGGTGGAGATAGCCGCTTCCCTCGCGACGGGACGCGCCCTCCGCGAGGCGGGAACCGTGATCGTGGAACCAGTAATGCGCATTGAATTGACGGTAAGCGAGGACTTTCTCGGCGTCGCCGCGGCCGCCGCGTCGGGCCGGGGCGGCCGTATCGAGTCTATTGACGTTGCGCCGGGGGGAGGACGCATCGTCTCGGGAGCGGCTCCCCTGCGTTGCCTCTTCGGCTTCGCGGGGGAGCTTCGCTCGGTCACTGAAGGCCGGGCCGAGTACTCGGCCCGCTTCCTCCGGTATGAGGCCGTGCCCGCGGGAGCGGGCATAGAATAAATTTCCTCTCGGCCAGCGCCGCAGGCGCTAGGCCGTGCCCGCGGGAGCGGGCATAGAATAAATTTCCTCTCGGCCAGCGCCGCAGGCGCTAGGCCGTGCCCGCGGGAGCGGGCATAGAATAAATTTCCCTAGCTCTGTGGCTTGGTTGGGGATCGAGGACCGTCTCATCCGCTACTTGATTCGCTCTTGACTCTCCTATATACTCCGAAAGCTCACGAGGAAAATTATTGGCGGGACAAAGCCAAGGAGGAGTTTTATATGGCCAAAGAGAAGTTTTCGCGCACCAAGCCACATATGAATGTTGGTACGATCGGTCATATCGACCATGGCAAGACGACGCTCAGCGCCGCTATCACCCAGTATTGCTCACGTAAATTCGGTGATAAGGCGATGAAGTTCGATGATATCGACAATGCGCCCGAAGAGAAGGCCCGCGGCATCACGATCAATACCCGTCACCTGGAGTATCAGTCCTTGAAGCGCCACTACGCGCATATCGACTGCCCGGGTCACGCCGACTACATCAAGAACATGATCACCGGCGCCGCGCAGATGGACGGCGCCGTCGTCGTCGTATCCGCCCCGGACTCCGTCATGCCCCAGACCCGCGAGCATGTCCTCCTTGCCCGCCAGGTCGGCGTCCCCTCCGTCCTCGTCTTTCTCAATAAGATCGACCTCGTCGACGACCCCGAGCTCATCGACCTCGTCGAGGAGGAAATCCGCGACCTCCTCACTTTCTACAAGTTCCCCGGCGCCACGACCCCGATCATCAAGGGCTCCGCGTTCAAGGCCCTCTCCGAGCCCGACAATACCGAAGCGACCAAGTGCATCCAGGAGCTTCTGGACGCGATGGACAATTTTTTCCCCGACCCCGTGCGCATCACCGACAAGCCCTTCCTGATGCCGATCGAGGACGTCTTCTCGATTTCCGGCCGCGGCACGGTCGTAACCGGCCGTATCGAGCGCGGCATCATCAAGCTCAACGAGACGGTCGAGATCGTCGGCATCAAGCCGACCAAGTCCACCGTCGTCACGGGGATCGAGATGTTCAACAAGCTGCTCGAGGAAGGGCAGGCCGGGGACAACGTCGGCACCCTTCTTCGCGGTATAGACAAGAAGGAAGTCGAGCGCGGGCAGGTCCTCGCCAAGCCGGGCTCGATCACCCCGCATACGAAGTTCAGGGGCCAGATCTACTGCCTCAATACGCAGGAGGGCGGCCGTCACAGTCCCTTCTTCCCCGGCTACAGGCCCCAGTTCTATTTCCGCACGACGGACATCACCGGAACGGTCACCCTTCCCGAGGGCCGCGAGATGGTCATGCCGGGCGACAATACCGAGATCATCGTCGAGCTGATCTACCCCATCGCCATGGAAAAGGGCCTCAAGTTCGCCATCCGCGAGGGCGGCCATACTGTCGCCTCCGGCCAGGTCGTGGAGGTTATAGAATAGTCGTTTGCGGCTCGAGGCGCGAAACGCCTTGAGCGATGCCCGCTATACGCGGTGCCCGCATTCGTGATATTGTAGCGCTCGGTCGCTCGCCACGGGGTGCGGCCTTGTTTTGGCGGGGCTCCCCAGCCCCGCAGCGATGCGCTCCGGCTGCTCGCCCGCCAGGGTACGGCCGCCGGGGACGCGCGCAAGAGATCTTTGGAGGAACGCATGAAGGACAGGATTCGAGTCAGACTCAGGGGCTTCGATGTCCGTCTAATCGACGACAGCGCAAGGGGCATTGTACAGACCGTCCAGAAGGCGGGCGCGAAGGTTTCGGGGCCCATACCCCTTCCTACGCGCATCAATAAGTACACCGTCCTCCGTTCGCCCCACGTCCACAAGAAATCGCGGGAACAGTTCGAGATGAGGACGCACAAGCGGCTCATCGATATCATCGATCCGACCCCCGACGTAATGGACGCGCTCATGAAACTCGAGCTGCCCGCGGGCGTCGACGTGGAGATCAAGCAGTAAGGCTTTAGCCTTGCGAGTGTCCCGGCGGTTTTTCCGCCGTGGACTGAGCTGTAAACGCCCGGTCGGCGATTGGCGCATGAGCGCCAAAGCGTAGTCGACGCGTTCAACGCTAGGAGTTGCGGAATGATCGGACTAATCGGAAAGAAGACGGGCATGACCCAGGTCTTCGACGAAACCGGGCGTCTCATCCCCGTCACGGTGATAGAGTTCGCCCCGAACGTCGTGGTGGGCAAGAAGACCGCGGATAAGGACGGCTACTCTGCCGTCGTCATCGGCGTCTACGACAAGAAGAAGACGAGGGTTACCAAGCCCTATGGCGGGCAGTTCCCCGAGGGTGTAACTCCGACGAGGATACTGCGCGAGCTGCGCGACTTCGAAAAGGAAGTCGCGGTCGGCGAGAAGCTCGGCGTCGCCACCCTCGAGGGCCTCCGTTTCGTGGACGTCTGCGCGACAAGCAAGGGCAAGGGTTTTCAGGGAGTAATGAAAAGATGGAACTTCGGCGGAGGCCGCAATACGCACGGCTCCAAGTTCCATCGCGAGCCGGGATCCACCGGCCAGAGTACCTGGCCGCACAAGACCTTCAAGAACGTGAAGCTCCCCGGCCGTATGGGCGGCGAGCGGATCACGATGCAGAACCTCAGGGTCGTCCGCGTCGATGTGGAAGGCGGGTTTATTCTCGTGCGCGGCGCCGTACCGGGCCCGCGCAGTTGCGAAGTGCTCGTTCGCAACGCGGTCAAGAAGACGAAGTAAGGCGGAGGACCCAAAATGGAAAGGAAAGTCATTTCCTTAAAGGGAAAGGAGCTCAGGTCAATCGAGCTCTCCGACGCCGTGTTCGGTCTTCCCATCAACGATGACGTCATCTATTACGCGATAAACAACGAGCTCGCGAACAAGCGTCTCGGAACTGCCTGCACGAAGGACCGAGGCGAGGTGCACGGCTCCAATCGAAGGCCCTACGCGCAGAAGGGCACCGGCCGCGCACGCCAGGGCGACGTAAAGTCTCCCGTCTACGTCGGCGGCGGCACCGCTTTCGGTCCCAAGCCTCGGGACTTTTCCTTCACCCTTCCCAAGAAGGTGAAGCGACTCGCCCTTAAGACCATCCTGAGCCTGAAGGCCCAGGATGGGAGCCTCTCGGTGGTGGAGGATTTCACGGTCGAGACCGGCAAGACCAAGGATTTAGTAAAGAAATTCGAGGCGATCGCCTCCGACAAGGACGCGACGCGTACGGTAGTCATACTTAAAGACGACGATACCGACGTGAAGCGAGCCGGGCGCAACCTGCCCTGGCTGAGTTTCCTCTCGTTTAACCGGCTCCGGGCCCACGACCTGTTCTATGGGAGAAAGGTCATCGTGCTCGAGTCGGCCGCGAAGGGACTCAACGAGTTCTACGCGGATAAGTAAGGAGAGGCGAGAATGGAATACGATTCGATCCTTATCGCGCCGGTGCTGACCGAGAAAAGCAACGTCGCCCGCGACGGTGGACACTACGCCTTCAAGGTCGATCCTCGTGCCGATAAGCGCCAGATCATGGAGGCGGTCCGCCGTATGTTCAGCGTGAACCCGGTCGCCTGCAATATTATCAACGTCAAGTCCAAGCCGAAGCGGCTCCGCAACCGCCCCGGCAAGACCGCGACCTGGAAGAAAGCGATCGTCAGGCTCTCACCCGGCGAGAAGATCGCCATCTTCGAGGGCGCCTAACATGTTATACATGTTGACTGCAAGGAATTTGATTGTACGTGCCCGCTTTGCGCGGGCCGCGTATGAGGCGCGGGGGGAGTAAAATGGCAAGTAAGACATTCAGGCCGATAACGCCGGGTCTCAGGCACCGCATCCAGGTTGTCAATACCGAGATCACCGACAACGTAAGCGCGCCCGAGAAGTCCCTGACCCGCGGGAAGAAATCGCACGGCGGGCGCGCCTCGAACGGCCGCATCTCCGTAAGGCATCAGGGCGGCGGGCACAAGCAGAAATACCGCGTGATAGATTTCAAGCGCGACAAGACCGGCATCCCCGGGGTAGTCGCTTCCATCGAGTACGACCCGAATCGGTCGGCGAATATCGCCCTTATCCATTACGTCGACGGCGAGAAACGTTACATTCTCAGCCCCAAAGGACTCGAGGTAGGAAAGAAAATACTGGCCGGGTCCAACGCCTCGATCGAGCCCGGCAACGCGCTGCCCCTGGAGGCGATCCCGGTAGGCATCACCGTGCACAATGTCGAGCTCACCCTCGGCAGGGGCGGCCAGATGGCGCGAACCGCCGGCGCGAAGGCCCTGATCGCGGCCAAGGAAGGCGACTACGTCGTCATCAAGCTGCCCTCGGGCGAGCTCCGAATGGTTTTCAAAAAGTGCATGGCGACCATCGGCTCGGTCGGCAACGACGAGCATATGAACGAGCGACTTGGCAAGGCGGGCAGGACCCGCTGGCTCGGAGTGCGCCCCACCGTGCGAGGAACCGTAATGAACCCGGTAGATCATCCGCACGGAGGCGGCGAAGGACGAGGCAAGGGCTACAAGCAGCCCGTGTCTCCGTGGGGCCAGCCGGCGAAGGGTTACAAGACGCGCGACGGACACAAGCCGTCGAGCCGCTTCATCGTCAAGCGCAGGAAGTGAGGTAAGAGCCGATGTCCAGGTCCGTCAAGAAGGGGCCCTTCATCGAGAAGAGCCTGTACAAGAAGGTCGTTGAGATGAACAAGGCGGGGGATCGGAAGATGGTGAAGACCTTCTCCCGTACCTCGACGATCATCCCCGAAATGGTCGGGATGACCATCTCCGTATACAACGGAAAGACGTGGGTGCCGGTCTATGTGACCGAGAACCTCGTCGGTCACAAGCTCGGCGAGTTCTCTCCGACGCGCGTATTTCGCGGTCACGCCGGCAGCGACAAGAAAGCCGAGAAGAAGTAGGGGCGGGAAATGGCAGAAACCAAGACTGGATACCGCGCCACGGCCAAGTGGCTCATCGCGTCCCCCTACAAGGTCCGCCCCGTGGCCGACCTCGTGAGGAAGCGGCCCTATGCCGAGGCGATCGCGATTCTCGACAACGTGCCCAACAAGGGTGCCGGCCTGATAAAGAAGGTCGTCGTCTCCGCGGCCGCCAACGCGCTCGATCGTAACCGGAAACTCGACGAGGGCATGCTCTACGTCAGGGAGATCCGGATCGACGACGGACCGCGGATGAAACGGGTGTGGTTCCGGGCGCGAGGCCGCGCCGACATGCTCCTCAAGAGGATGTGCCACATCTCCTGCGTGATCGACGAGATCGGAAAGAAGACGGAGGCGTAATGTGGGAAATAAAGTAAATCCCATCGGGCTGCGCTTGGGAATCAACAAGGATTGGAAGTCCCGCTGGTACGTCGATCCCCGCGATTACGCCAAGACGCTCCATGAGGATCTCGCGCTTCGCCGCCGGATAGTGGATCTACCCGAGTGCAAGGGCGCCGACATTTCCGAGGTGGAAATAGTTCGCCACCCTCAGCGGGTGACGGTCGTCATCCACACCGCGCGCCCAGGCGTCCTCATAGGCGTCAAGGGAGCCAATATCGAGCGCATCGGCGGCGAGCTCCAGAAGATCGCGACCAGAAAAGTTCAGATCAAGATAAAGGAAGTCAAAAAGACCGATACCAACGCCCAGATCGTCGCGCAGAACATCGCAAGGCAGCTCGAAAACCGCGGCTCCTTCCGAAAGGCGATCAAGATGTCCGTCGCCAACGCGATCAAGGGCGGAGCCCAGGGCTGCAAGGTCCGGGTTTCCGGCCGCCTGGGCGGCGCGGATATGTCGCGCACCGAGGAGCACAAGGACGGCCGGGTCCCCCTCCACACCCTGCGCGCCGATATCGACTACGGGTTCGCCGAGTCTTCCACGACCTTCGGTCGCATCGGCGTCAAGGTCTGGATCTACCAGGGTATGGTGTACCGTTCCGATAAGAATGATGACGCGGGAATGCTTGTTCGCAAGCAGCGCCGCGATTTCGACAATCGCGAGGATACGCGTCGCGAGGATACGCCACGCCGCGAGGAACGTCACGGTCGCGCGGATTCGCGCCGCGTTCCCGCGGGCGACGACCACCGTCCGAGTCCGAGGCCTGAGCGCCCGGTCCGTCCGAGCGACGGACGCGAGGGCGAAACGCCCCGCCGCGAAGATACGCGAGCCGACGGCCCGCGGGCGAGGAGCTAGATCATGCTTAGTCCCAAGAGAGTCAAGCACAGGAAGGTCCAGAGGGGACGAATCCACGGGGATGCCCACGTCGGCAACACGATCGCCTTCGGCGAGTTCGGCCTGGTGTGCATGGAACCCGAGTGGCTCACCAACCGACAGATCGAGGCCGCTCGTGTCGCCCTCAACCGTTATATCAAGCGCGGCGGCAAGCTGTGGATACGCATCTTCCCGGACAAGCCTTATACCAAGAAGCCCGCGGAAACGAGGATGGGCAAGGGCAAGGGCAACCCTGAGTACTGGGTGGCGGTCGTCAGGCCGGGCACCGTGCTCTTCGAGCTCGCCGGCGTCGAGCCGAAGGTCGCCGAAGCGGCGATGCGCCTCGCCGGCTCAAAGCTGCCCGTCAAGACCAGATTCACGATTCGCGCGGATACGGAGTAAAGGCCATGAAGAACAGCTTCAAGGAGCTCAAGGTCCATGAACTCGTCGCCAAGCGCGCCGAGTTGCGCAAATCATATTTCGATTTCCGCTTCCAGGCTGTCGTCGGCCACGTGGAGAACCCGGTTCACTCCAGGGTCCTCCGCCGGCAGATCGCACGCTTGGAGACGCTGATCAACGGTGCCGGCAGGGCCGCGGCCGCCACGACCGTGGCCGCCGCTACCGTGGCGACGGCGCCCGTTGTTAAGGCAACGGCGCCCGTTGTTAAGGCAACGGCGCCCGTTGTTAAGGCAACGGCGCCCGTTGTTAAGGCAACGGGGCCCGTTGCTAAAGCAACGGGGAAGCTGTAGAGCGAGGAGACATATCGTGGAAACCGTTCAGGGCTCCAGAAACAAGCAGACGCTGCAGGGCGTCGTAAAGAGCGACAAGATGGATAAGACCATCGTCGTCGAGATCACGATGCGTAAGCTTCATCCGCTCTATAAGAAGTACGTCACGAGGTCCAACAGCATCAAGGCCCACGACGAAAAGAACGAAGCCCACGAGGGCGACACCGTCCGAGTGGTCGAGTGCCGGCCCCTCTCCCGCGACAAGCGGTGGAGGCTGGTCGAGGTCGTCGAGAAGGCGAAATAAGGCAGGATCGAAATGGTACAAGTAGAATCCATGCTGGTCGTCGCCGATAACTCCGGCGCGAAGATGGTCCAGTGCATCAAGGTCCTGGGCGGGACGCGGCGTCGCTACGCCAGCATCGGCGACATAATCGTCGTCGCGGTAAAGGCCACGACCCCCAACTCGGCGATCAAGAAGGGGACGATAGAGAAGGCGGTGGTCGTCAGGACTCACAAGGAGTACCGACGGCCGGACGGCACGTACATCCGTTTCGACGACAACGCCTGCGTCATTATCGATGCCAATAAGAACCCGAAGGGCAAGCGCATATTCGGGCCGGTGGCGCGCGAGCTCCGCGAGAGGGAATACATGAAGATCGTATCCCTTGCGCCTGAGGTTCTGTGAGGAGACCGGAAATGGCCGAAATCAAGTACAAGCTCCGCAAGGAGGACCAGGTCCAGGTCGTAGCCGGCAAGGACAAGGGCAAGCAGGGTAAGGTGATAAGGATCGACCGCGACAAAGGCAGGGCCATCGTAGCGGGCGTGAACATGGTCAAGAAGGCGCAGAAGAAGCGCAAGCAGACGGATCGCGGCGGCATCATAGAGATCGAGGCGGCGATCGCCATATCCAACATCATGATCGTCTGCCGCAAGTGCGGTCCGACCAGGATCGGCTACAAGATCGAAGGCGACGCCAAGAAACGCGTCTGCCGCAAGTGCGGGGAGGCGCTCTGATATGGCTGAAGCCAAGACGCAAGTGAACGCGAAAGCCGCGGAAGCCGCCGAGAAGAAGAAGGCGAAGGCCGCCGCCGCCGCCGAAAAGAAGGCCGGCGGAGAGAGCGCGCCTCCTCCCAAGGGTTACGTGCCACGACTGAAAAAAATATACCGCGAGACGGTAGCGCCCGAGCTCTTCAAGGAGTTCGCGTACGATTCCACGATGCAGGTGCCTCGATTCGCCAAGGTGATCGTTTCCATGGGCGTCGGCGAGGCGAAGGAGAACAAGAAGCTCCTGGACGCCGCCGTCGAGGACATGGCGCACATCACCGGCCAGCACGCCGTCAAGACCAAGGCGCGCAAATCCATAGCGGTTTTCAAGATCCGGCAGGGCCAGGAGATAGGCGCGAGGGTGACCCTCCGTGGAGCGATGATGTGGGAGTTTCTCGACAGGCTGATGAACGTCGCCCTCCCCCGCGTCAAGGACTTCAGGGGCGTCAATCCCAACGCCTTCGACGGGCACGGGAACTACTCGCTCGGCCTGACGGAGCAGATCATTTTCCCGGAAATCGACTTCGACAAGATAGAGAAGATCATGGGGCTCAATATCGCGATCGTAACGACCGCGAGAAACGACAAGGAGGCCAAAAGCCTCCTCGCCAAGATGGGCATGCCCTTCAGGAAATAAGGAAGGCCGAAACATGGCGCGCAAGGCGATGATTCTAAAGTCTCAGAAGAAGCCGAAGTACTCGACCCGATTGGTGCGGCGCTGCAAGGTTTGCGGACGCGCCCGCGGATACCTGAGGAAGTTCGACATGTGCAGGATCTGCTTCCGGAAGTACGCTTCCGAGGGCCTGATCCCCGGCGTGACGAAATCGAGCTGGTAGGAGGTAGCGATGAGCGTTTCCGATCCCATCGCGGACATGCTGACGAAGATCCGCAACGCGAGCTCGGCCCGTCACGAGAAGGTCGACATCCCGACCTCCAAGCTGAAGCTCGAAATAGTGAAGATCCTCAAGACCGAGGGTTTCATTAAAAACTTCAAGAAGATCCAGGCGGAGGGCTCCAACGTCATCCGCATATTCCTGAAGTACGACGACGCGAACGACCCCGTGATCCACGGCGTGGAGAAGGTGTCGCGGCCCGGCCGGCGCGTCTACTCAGGTTACAAGGAGCTTCCCCGCGTTTTCAACGGCTACGGCACCCTTATCGTTTCGACCTCAGCGGGCGTGACGACGGGACGCAAGGCCGTCGAGAAGAAGGTGGGCGGCGAGCTTATCTGCACCGTCTGGTGACCGGGAGAACGACATGTCGAGAATAGGTGTAAAGCCGGTTCAGGTGCCAAAGGGCGTAAAGGTCACGGTCGGTTCCGACATCGTGACCGTCGAAGGCCCCAAAGGCAAGCTCACCCAGTCCTACATCCCCGAGGTGGAGATAGCCGTAAAGGACTCCGCCGTCGTAGTGACGAGGAAGTCCGATTCGAAGCAGGCGAGGGCCTACCACGGTCTCTACCGCAACCTCGTCAACAATATGGTCGTCGGAGTAACCGAGGGTTTCAAGAGGGCCCTCGTGATAAACGGCGTCGGATACAGGGTCGAGGTGCAGGGCAAGGTGCTCATCCTCAGTCTGGGCTACTCTACGGACTTCGCCGTGGCCATCCCCGAGGGCCTTACGGCCGTCGTCGAGACCAACGGCCAGAAGATCGTGATCTCCGGATTCGACCGACAGCTGGTCGGCAAGTTCGCGAGCGAGGTCAGGAGCCTCCGCCTCCCCGAGCCTTATAAGGGCAAAGGGATCAGGTACGAGGAAGAGAAGATCAGGAAAAAGGTCGGAAAGACCGGCGTGAAGTGAGGCCGAGAATATGAGCGTCAAGGAACTGAGCGACAAGCTCCGCAAGCGGACTCAGCGCAAGTCGCACGTCCGCAAGACCCTTTCCGGAACGCCGGAGAAGCCGAGGATGACCGTCTTCAAGTCGAACAAGTACCTGTACGTACAGGTCGTGGACGACGTGGCCGGCGCCACGCTGGCCGCCGCCTCTTCCCTCGAGGAGTCCCTGAAGGGCTTCAAGAGGAACCTGGACGGCGCCGCGAAGCTCGGCGCGGAGATCGGGAAACGGCTCAAGGAAAAGAACGTTGCCGTCGTGGTCTTCGACCGCAACGGTTACAAGTACCACGGCATAGTGAAAGCCATCGCCGACGGCGCCCGCAAGGCCGGGATCAAGTTCTAGGGGGACGGCGTGGATAGGGACAGGAACAGACGAGACGACTCGGGTCGCGACAATTTCATGGAGAAGCTGGTCAAGCTCAACCGGACGGCTAAAGTCGTCAAGGGCGGCCGGTCTTTCAGTTTCTCGGCCCTCACCGTCGTAGGCGACCGTGCGGGCATGGTGGGCTTCGGCTTCGGCAAGGCGAAGGACGTCACCGAGGCCATTCGCAAGAGTATCGAGCGGGCCAAGCGGGTGATGATCAGGCTGCCCGTCAAGAACGGCACGATTCCCCACGAAGTGACCGGCGAGTACAAGGCGACTCACGTCCTATTGAAGCCGGCCTGCCCGGGCTCGGGAATCATCGCCGGCGGGCCCGTTCGCGCCATCATGGAGGCGGGCGGCGTCACCGACGTCCTCTCCAAGTGCGTGGGCTCGCGCAGCTCGGTAAATATCGTGCGCGCCGTCTTCAACGGCGTCGACAACATGATGGACGCGAAGACCGTGGCTAAAAACCGCGGTAAGACCTTGAAGGACCTGTGGGGTTAAGCCATGGCTAAAAAAATAGAGATCACCCTGGTCAGAAGCTGCATCCATCAAAAACCGGAGAAACGGGCCACCGTCAGGTCCCTCGGTCTCCGGAAGATCAGCTCCAAGACCGTGCAAGAGGCGTCGCCCGCCATCCTCGGGATGGTCCGGTCCGTCGCGCATCTGGTATCAGTGAAGGAGATCGAGTAATGGCCGACTTCAACCTACACGCGCCCGAAGGCGCGACGAAGAAACGGCGGAGAGTCGGGCGCGGCCAGAGTTCCGGCCTCGGCACTACCGCGGGCAGGGGCAACAAGGGCCAGCAGTCGCGCTCCGGCGGCAAGACTTATCCGGGCTTCGAGGGCGGGCAAATGCCTCTTTACAGGCGCTTGCCCCACCGAGGTTTCACGAACACCTCTTTCAAGAAGGTCTGGCAGATCGTCAATCTCGAGCAGCTGGATTCCAAGTACGCGGCCGGCGAGATCGTGGACGGCGCATCCCTCCTCCAAAAGCGCCTGGTCAAGAATTCCGAGGCTCTCATAAAAATTCTCGGCGAAGGCAGCATCACCAAGGCGCTTACGTTCCAGGTGGACAAGGTCTCTGCTTCCGCGAAGGCCAAGATAGAAAAGGCCGGCGGCACGGTAGAGACGCCTTCCGGCGACGACGGGTCGACTGCCGGCGACGCGACGGTCGCGGGCGCCTGACAAGGCGCGAAGGGCGGATTCAATCATGGCGAGCAACGCGTTCATCGACATATTCCGCGTCAAGGAACTGAGGCAGCGGATCCTCTACACGCTCATGTGGCTCGCGCTGTTCCGGCTCGGCACCTTCCTGCCCATACCCGGAATCAACGCGAGCGCGCTGCAATCGTATTTTGCCTCCCAGAACAGCTCTTCCGGCGGCGGCATCACGGACTACCTCGACTTTTTCGCGGGTGGAGCCTTCAAGAATTTCTCTCTCTTCATGCTCGGCGTCATGCCCTACATCAGCATGCAGATCATCATGCAGCTGATGCTGGTCGTGTCGCCCAAGCTCAAGAAGGTTTCCGAGGAAGACGGCGGAAAGAAGAAAATCGCGCGTTGGACCAGGATCGGAACCGTTTTCGTCACCATCGTCGAGTCCTATTCGATCACGGTGTGGGCCGACCGCATTCCCAACGCCATTACGATGGCCCGCCTTCCCTATACGATGATCGCCATCCTGACCGTCACGACGGGATCGATGTTCCTCATCTGGATAGGAGAGCAGATCACCAAGCGCGGAGTCGGTAACGGGGTCTCGCTTCTCATATTCGCCGGCATCGTGGCGCGACTTCCGAACGCCCTCTACGAGCTCGTCAAGAAGATACAGCGCGACGAGCTCAACGCGATCTACGCGATCGTCGTCCTCGCGATGTTCGTGCTGGTCGTCGTAATGGTCATCTTCGAGCAGCAGGGGCAGAGGAAGATACCGGTCAATTACGCCAAGCGCGTCGTGGGCCGGAAGATGTACGGCGCGCAGAACACCTACATCCCGTTCAAGATCAACCCCTCGGGCGTCATACCGGTCATTTTCGCGAGCTCGATCCTCACCTTCCCTCTCCAGATCTCGGGGACATTGGGCGTGAACGCGAAATGGCTTCGCGACTTCTCCTACTTCCTCAGTCCGAGGGGCTTCTGGTACAACTTCCTCTACGTGGCCCTGATCATCTTCTTCGCGTACTTCTATACGCAGGTCACGCTGAATCCCCAGCAGATTTCGAAGAACATACGCGAGAACGGCGGCTCGATCCCGGGCATCCGCAGCGAGAAGATGGAGGAGCACCTGACGAGGATCCTCAACCGGATCATCCTTCCCGGCTCGATCTACCTCGGCTTCATCGCCCTGATTCCCTCGCTGGTTCAGACCATGTTCGGCTTCCCCAGCCAACTGGCCTATCTACTGGGCGGAACGTCGCTCCTGATCCTCGTAGGCGTCGACCTGGACACGATGTCACAGATCAACGCCCTCTTGAAGATGCACCACCATGAGGGCCTGACCCGCAAGGGCCATATCAGGTCGAGGAACCTGTAGATTCTTTTGCCGAAAAGGCTTACAATCGCGAGGAGTCGGTATGAAAGTCAGGACTAGCGTCAAGAAGATATGCGACAAATGCAAGGTGATCCGCCGCGAAGGCATCGTCAGGATCATCTGCGAGAACCCCAAGCACAAGCAGAAGCAAGGCTGAGGGGAGGAGGTAGCCCATGGCACGCATCGCGGGAGTCGACCTCCCCAACAAGCACGTCGAGGTCGCGTTGACCTACATTTTCGGCCTCGGCAGGGCCAGCGCCCATAAGATCTGCGAGGCCATAAAGGTCGAGCCGAACAAGAAAATCAACGACCTTTCCGCCGAGGAGATCGCCGAACTCCGCAAGGTCATCGAGAGCGACTATAAAGTGGAGGGCCGCCTTCGCTCCGAGACCGCGCTGAATATCAAGCGCCTTATGGACATCGGATGCTACCGAGGCCTTAGGCATCGTAGGGGCCTGCCCGTCAACGGACAGCGCACCAGGACGAACGCCCGCACCCGAAAGGGCAAGCGAAAGACCGTCGCGAACAAAAAGAAAGCCGTTTAGCGCCCTTCGGGCGCTGACTGCGAGGAAATTGATTGTATGGGTCGCCCGCGAGCGAAGCTCGCGACGCGACCTGCGTATAATGCCCTACGGGCACTGCGCCTAGTATAGGCAAGGAGAGCGAACGTGGCAGTCGCCAAGAAAAAGAAAGAGAAGAAGAGCGTATACGAGGGTAACGTCTACATACAGGCGACCTTCAACAATACGATCATCACGATCACCGACCTCAACGGAAACGCGATTTCGTGGTCCTCGTCGGGAGTCCATCAATTCCGCGGGGCCAAGAAGTCCACTCCCTTTGCCGCCCAGACCGTAGCGGAGACGGCGGTGCAGAAGGCCCTGACCGTCGGCCTGCGCGAAGTTCACGTGTACGTAAAGGGGCCGGGCGTCGGCCGCGAGTCGGCGATACGCCAGCTCGGCGCTCTCGGCCTGAAGGTCAAGAGCATCAACGACGTGACGCCGATCCCCCACAACGGTTGCCGGCCGCGCAAGGCCCGGCGCATCTAGCGATGCGGCATCTAGGGATGCGTGCATCTAACGAAGGGGTATAAACGATGGCGCGATACACAGGACCCGTATGCAGGCTCTGCCGAACCGAGCAGCGCAAGCTGTTTCTCAAGGGCAACCGCTGCAAGAGCGACAAGTGCCCGATCAACCGCAAGGCCCTCCCTCCGGGGAAGGCGCCCAAGTCCCGGCAGGCCAAGCAGTCGGACTACGCCGTGCAGCTCCGCGAGAAGCAGAAACTCAAGAGGACCTACGGCCTCATGGAAGCGCAATTCCGCAACACCTTCGAGAAGGCCCTGCGGATGAGCGGCAAGACGGGCGAGAACCTCTTCGGCCTCCTCGAGCGCAGGCTGGACACGGTCGTATACCGGATGCGCTTCGCCTCTTCGAGGGCCCAGGCGCGGCAGCTCGTGCTCCACGGTCACATCGCCGTGAACGGCAAGCGCGTGGACGTGCCCAGCTTCATCGTGAAGCCCGGCGACCAGGTCGCCGTCCACCCGACCTCCAAAAAGCTGGGTATTTTCAAGGACGCCCTGCAGGAGTTCAGCCGCTCGGGCGTCATGCCCTGGCTCGAAGTCGATCCTGACAACATGGTCGGTAAGTTCAATGCGATCCCTCATCGCCAGGATATAACCGATATGGCCGACATCCGCGAGCAGCTCGTCGTAGAGCTCTACTCGAAGTAAGGAGCCCACATGGCGCGGAAGAACCTACTCAAGGGTTTCAAGAGACCCAAGGGAATCACCTACGAGCAGAGCGAGTCCGGCCCCGACTACGGTAAATTCTTAGCCTATCCTTTCGAGCCGGGCTACGGCACGACCGTCGGAAACACGCTGCGTCGCATCCTCCTCTCGTCGATCCAAGGCTACGCGATAACGGCGGTGCGCATCGTCCGTTACGACTCGGAGGGCGCTCAGCACATCGTCACCAGCGAGTTCGAGACCATACCGGGCGTCGTCGAAGACACGATCGAGGTCCTCAACCAGCTGAAACAGGTTCGGATAAAGCTCCCCGACGACGAGGAACAGGCGACCTTCCTCTACGAGCTCAAGGGGCCCGGCGATATTGACGGTGCCTTCTTCGCGAAGGACAAGGCGCTCGAAGTGCTCAATCCGGGCATCAAGATCTGCACGCTGATGGAGGACGCGAAGATCGACCTCGAGATCCAAGTGGACCTGGGGAGAGGCTACGTGCCCTCCGAGATCAACGAGAAATACGTGGAGGTGGTCGGGACCATCCCGATGGACGCCATTTTCTCTCCCGTACGGAAGGTCAAGTACTCGGTCGAGCCCACGAGAGTAGGCCAGCGCTCGGATTACGACAAGCTGATCCTCGAGGTCTACACCGACGGGACCGTCAAGCCCGAGGACGCTCTCGCCGAGGCGGCCAAGATAGCCAAGGATCATTTCGTCATCTTCGTCAACTTCGACGAAGGCGAGTCCGGGGCAGACGACGAGAACGACGAGGTCGAGGAGCGCGTGCGGCAGATCCTCAACACGCCCGTCGAGGAGCTCGAGCTTTCCGTGCGCAGCTCCAACTGCCTCAAGAACGCGAACATAAAGACGATAGGCGACCTCACTCGCAAGACCGAGGACGACATCGCCAAGACCCGGAACTTCGGAAAGAAGTCGCTCCAGGAGATCAAGGACAAGCTCAAGGAATGGAACCTCGGCCTCGGCATGACGGACTATTCCGCGCTGCGCAATTACCTGAAGCTGTCCATGAAGAAGGAAGAGACCGATGAAGCATAAGATCGGATTCAACAAGCTCAACATGATGCCGGCCCATCGAAAGGCCACCATCCGCAACATGATGACCGTGCTTTTCGAACACGAGCGCATTACGACGACTCACGCCAAGGCGATCGAAGTCCGACGTTTCGCCGAGAAAGAGATCACCCGCGCCAAGGAAGACTCGGTGCACAACCGCCGCATGGTGGCCCGGAAGATCTGGGACGAAGGCATACTCGCCAAGCTCTTTACCGATATAGCGCCCCGCTTCAAGGAGCGCCATGGCGGTTATACGCGCATTCTGCGCCTGGGCGAGCGCGATCACGACGCGGCGGACATGGTCGTGCTCGAACTGGTGGAGCGCAAGGACGACGGCAAGAAGGCCGAGCGCGAGAAGCGTAAAGCCGAAAAGAAAAGCAAGGAAAAGGCGCAGGGTTAGGCCTGATATGGGAGGAACGAGAAATGTCTAAAGCCCACCGAGGGAAGGGCCTCCGCGAGGCCGCCGCACACGGCCGCGGCGCCTGCCCAGTCTGCAAGCGCGAGGGCGTAAAGGTCCTGTACGAGCAGGAGATCGACGGCCAGAAGACCAAGATCTGCAAGACCTGCAAAGCCACCCTCGCAAACAAGAAAAAGGCTACTGTCGCAAAATAAGTGAGGGTGGCTGGCGACCCTCGCGAATAAGAAGAAAGCCGCGGCGGTCAAGTAAAGAATCGATACGGATCGAGTTCCGGATAAGCTCCCCTGCCGGGCGCAAGGGGAGTTTTATTTCATCTGGTCATGCTACGGCGTCGCTGGTAAAATACTCCATGGCCGATACTTCGTCACGCGAGTTAAAGATCGGCACCGTAGCCGCATTCGGTGCCTATGTGATGTGGGGGCTCTTTCCCATCTATTGGAAGAGACTCTCGGGCGTCGAGAGCTTGCAGATACTCTGCCACCGTATCGTCTGGGCGGCCGTCTTTACGCTGGTTGCCCTCCTCGTCACGCGCAAGCTGGGCTCGCTAGCCGCGCTTTTCCGGGATCGGAGGCGGCTCGTCTCCGCGACCGCAGCTTCGGTTCTCATCACCATCAACTGGGGCACTTACATCTGGGCGGTGAACTCGGATCACGTGACCGAGTCTTCGCTCGGGTACTACATCAATCCCCTCGTATCGGTGGCGCTCGGCGCGATCTTCTTCCGCGAGAGGATGGATACGTGGACTTCATGGGCGGTGGGACTGGCGGCCGCGGGCGTTGCCGTCGCATCGATCCTGATGGGAAATGTTCCGTGGATATCCCTTGTCCTGGCGACGAGCTTCGGCTTCTACGGCCTCGTAAAGAAAAAGGCGGGACTGGAGCCGCTCGTGGGTCTCGCGGCCGAGACTCTCATCGCTTCGCCCTTTGCCTTGGCCTTTCTGGTCGCGCGGCATTCAGCGGGTCTTGGCTCCTTCGGCGGCTCCGATACGGTCGCGACGGTCATGCTCTTTCTGGCCGGTATCGTGACGGCCATTCCTCTTCTCTGTTTCGCCGCCGCCGCAAATCGCATTACGCTCACCCGCATGGGCTTCATCCAGTACGTATCGCCGACGATACAGCTCGCGTTGGGCCTGCTCGCGTTCGGCGAGAGCTTGACCTTCCCGATGATCGCAGCCTTCGCTGCGGTGATAGCGGCCGTCGCCCTCTACGCGTTTACCAGAAATAGAGCAGTTCCCCGCGCTTCCAAAGTGAAAAACCAAGCGTGAGGAACTGCGAAGCCAAACGAAAAAGCAACCGGCCTTTTCGTTTGGCTCAAGCCCGATAGGCCAGTTCCCCGTCCTTGAAGGTTGCCGCTACGAGATTGACCCCGCTGCGATAGGGCAGGTAGGAGATCGAGGGGGCTTCCAGGAGGACGAAGTCGGCCCGCTTGCCCGGCTCGATGGAGCCCGTCTCATGAGCGAGACCGAGGGCGGCCGCGCCATTGAGGGTGAAGGCGGTAAGGGTTTCCTCGACGGACAGCCCCATGTGGATCACCGCGATGGCGATGGCGAGGGGGATGGATCCCGAAGCCGCGGAACCGGGATTGAGGTCCGTGGCGAGGGCGAGGGCGCATCCGGCGTCTATCATCGCGCGGGCCTTCGCGTGTCCCGCGCCCAGGCAGAAGGACGTCAGCGGGAGGCAGGTGGCGACGACGCCGGCGCCCGCGAGGAGGCGGAAGTCGTCGTCGGTCGCCCGGAGCAGGTGGTCGGCGCTCGCGGCGCCGAGCTCGGCGGCGAGGGCCGAGGCGCCCGTCCACTCGATCTCCTCTGCATGGAGTTTCATTCCCAGGCCGAAACCCTTGGCCGCCGTGAGGAATCGGCGGCAATCCTCGACTCCGAAGATGCCGTCTTCGCAGAAGGCGTCGGCGTAGCGGGCGAAGCCTTGGGCGGCCACGGCGGGCAGGACCTCGGCTATGGCGTAATCTACGTAGCGCGAGGAGTTTTCAAATTCCGGGCCGGGCGAGTGCAGGCCCATGTAGGTGGGAACGACGTCGATGGGCAGGCGCTCGGCGACGAGGTGGGCCGCCTCGAGCTGGCGGAGTTCGGTATCGCGGTCCAGGCCGTAGCCCGACTTGGCCTCGACCGTGGTGACGCCTTGTTGGACCATCGCCCAGGCCCTGGCCTCGCCCAGCCTTGCGAGCTCCTCGAGCTCCGCGGCCCGCGTCGCCTCCACCGACCGGATTATCCCGCCGCCCGAGCGATGAATTTCCATGTAGCTGGCGCCCCCAGTCCGCATGAGGAACTCGTCGCTTCGGTATCCCGCGAAGATGAAGTGCGTGTGGCTGTCGACGAAGCCGGGTATCACGGCCATTCCGCGCGCGTCGATCGGCGACAGGCCCTCGACCATGTCGGGATCCAGGCCCGAGCGCGGCCCGGCGTACGCGATGATGCCGTCCCGCGCGACGATGGCCGCGTCGGCGACTCGGGATACGTCGCGCATCGCGCCGCCCTTGCGCGCGCTTGCGCCGAGGGGGGTGCAGAGCTCGCCTATGCCCACGATGAGGATATTGCCTTCGGATTCGCTCACTGTCTAACTCCCTGCCTTCGCCGATTTATAGAGGGGATCGAGGCCGATGGAGCCCACGATCATGTCGATGTAGCCGGCCTGGCCGAGGACTTCCCTGCGCTCCTCCGTGCGGGCGAGCTCCGAGCGGGCGCGGCGCGCGGCGACGGAGCCGGCCTCCGCGCTTTCGGCCAGATAGCGGCGCAGTCGCTCCACCGAGGCGGAGATGTACGCGGCCTCCCTGTCCCGATAGGCCTCGAGACGCTCGAGGTACCATTTCGAGGCTATGACGCTTTCGCGGTCGAAGAGGGCGCGCAGCTCCGGATCGTGGATGCTCTTGCCCTCGTAGCTGCCCTTGGCCATCACGTGGAGCACGGCCTTGAGGGGAGGTATGGCGGCCTCGACGGAGCCGTCCTCGAAGTAGGCCGCCGCCGACTTGGCCTGGGCCTCGGCGATGTTGCGCACGCCGTCGACGAAATCCGGCATCGACTGGAGCTCGGGCCTGAGCATGTCGTCCGTAAAGACCGAGGAAGGCGTGTCGAATATCCTGCCGAGATAGGTGGTCGCGAAGAGGGGCGTTATGCGCCATCCGAGTCTGCTCGCCGGGACGAGCTCGCCTTCGTACTCGAAGTCTTCGACCTTCTCGAGGTATCCGTTGCGCTTCAGGAACTCGGCGTCCCGCTCCTCGCTGCCCATCCTGGACCAAAGCTCGGGCACGAGGAGGGAGAGGTCGTGCTCCATCCGATACTTGCGGCCTATGTGGCCCGCGGCAGTCGTGAAGCCTCCGTAGCCGGTGAGTATGAAGGAGAGGAGCGCGTTGTTGAGGTCGGTCGTGGGCACGAGGGAGTTGAAGGGTCCCTTCGTGAGCGCTCCCTCGCTGCCGGCTCCCGTCGTGGAGGGGCTTTTGCCCGTGAGGCTGCAGACGAAGTCCATGAAGAGCTCGGGCAGGTCCTGGTAGTGGATCGGGCCGTAGACCGCGAGTGGGCGTATCCCCGACGCGGGGTCGGCGGGGTTGTTGCGCCTGCCGGGCAGGGTGGCGCCCACCGGGTGCATGACCCGCTCGCCGGCGCGCAGCCTGCGGTAGAGGATGGGCCCGAGATCGGCGAGGTAGCGCGACATCGGGTCGACGTAGGAGGGATCGAGCTGGAGGTAACGCGGGTTTTTGGAGGGAGCGCCGTCGACGATGCGCGGCCTGTCCGAGGCGACGAACCACTCGAATTCGGCGCTTCGGGCGGCGGCCTCGACGAATGCCCGCATCGGCTCGGAGTAGTTCGTGAGGCTCACGCAGAGCTCCGCCATATCGCCCGCCGCCGATCGCGGCAGGGGTTCGAAGTTGGAGATGAAGTTGTCGCCCAGGGCGAGGTCCCTCTCGGCCTGCTTGTCGTAGCCCCTGAGCACCGCGTCGTCGGGACGCTGGAAGAAGCGGGCCTCGACGTTCTTGCAGAATTTGAGGCTGAGCTTCGTGTTTACCCAGTGGGGGAGTCCCGAGATGCGGTCGGCGGGCGCCGTGACGCTGGCGGTTATATCGTCCTCCCACTGCACCTTGGCGGCGGGCATGAAGTCCTGCCTCAGCTTGAATGTTCGGCGCATGTTGGTCTCGTCGCGGCCGACGCGAAGGTAGGATCCCAGTACGGGCCTGCCCTCGAACTTGAGGATGTTGCCGGTGGTGCCGTTGACCGCGTCGACGGTAAAGCGGGAGAGCCAGTCGCCGCCCCAGTCGGGACGGTAGAATCGCTTGATGAGAAAGACGAGGGCCTTGATCCGCTCGGGAATCGTCCGCAGCCAGGCGTTGTATTCGTCGGTATACAGGGGAGACTGAGAAAGCAATTTGATCACCGACCCGAGCGAACGCTGTTTGGACAGGATATCGCGCTCATCGACGACGCTTTTTCGGAAGCGGCTGGAATAGTCGCGCTCGATGATCGCCTTGACCCAGGCTATATCCTCGTGGTAGTCGCCGATGATGAGGGGCGAGTAAGAGATGGCGTCGAGTATGGACTTGGCGATCTCGGACTTGCCGCCGCCCGAGACGGTGCAGGGCTTGTGGCAGAGCAGGCCCTCGGCCGTCGTTCCCACGAGGCGCCAGGCGCCCGAGCCGGGGTGGCGTTCCATCCGGACGTGATAGCCTGTGGGGTGGACGTAGACCTTGTTCGGCAGGACTCGCAGGCTCCGCTGGACGCCGGCGCGGGTCCAGCGGGCGCTCTGGTCCTCGAGGGAGATGACCGCGTCCTCGGGCAGGTAGACCACGTCGGGGAAGGTCAGGTCGACGGCGTAGCCCTCGTCCTTGAACGCGACCCTCCCGCCCATCAGCTCGAGGACGCCCTCGAGGCTGTGCCCGCGGGCGCGGAGGTTGGTGTCGGGGACGAAGAGGGTGCCGAGGTTGTAGGAGGGGAAGACGAGGGCGCCGCCCGCGTGCTCCTCCTCCGCGAGACCGAGGAGATTGGCGGAGTAGGATATCTGCGCCTTGACCTCCTTCTTCGAGTAGCCGAAATAGTTGTCCCCGATGATGGAGACGATGACGCCGCGCTCGTCGCGCGCGCATACCTTGAAAGGCCTGCCTTCGTTGTAGAGCTCGCTTGGGTCCTTCCAGGCCATGCCGTCGCGCCTCTGCCGCTCGGTCGCGTCGGCCCAGGCGGGGAGGCCGAGCTCCTTTTTCGTGAGCGAGGTGATGTGCGTGGCCAGGATGATGCAGCCGCTGGTGCCGGTCCAACGCAGGGGATCGAGGGCGGCGTCGTTTTCGGCGACGTAGGGATCGCCCGCGTTGCCGAAGATGGACTCGATGAAGTCGAGGCTCGCGGCCAGGGAGCCGGGCGCGAAGAAACGCAGCTCCATCGCCCTCTCCTCGCACCAGCCGTGGACGCCCGGCCGCACCGTGGGCCTGAGAAGGAGGGAGAGGAAGGTCCGCGCCCGCCGTTCCTCGCTCGCCGTGAAGGGCAGCTCGAGGAGCTCCGGGGGCGGGGTGAGTGCGGCCGCGAGGATCCGCGCGAAAGCGAGGCGGGGCACGGCCTTCTTGTCGGGAGGCACGGGCAGGCCGTCCTCGGCGACGTGGAAGACTCCCTCGGTCGTGCGCCTGTCGCTGGCGGGATTGTGCAGCACGCCGTTGCGGACTCGGTACGAGGTGAGGGTGGGCGACGAGTACTTGTGTTTGTCGGGAGGGAGGGAGAGCTCGCGCGCCATCCCATAGCGGTCCAATACGAGGGTGTTGGAGGGAAGCCGGGGCCGGGACTGCATCCCGAGGTCCCCGAGGTAGGAGTCCAGGAAGTCCTGGATGCGCCTGTCGGCGGGCGGCAGGTAGCCGGCGAGGAGGAGGTCCTTCTCGCGGAAATTCTCGAGCATGTCGCTCGCCAGCTCGACGAAGGCCGTGCCTTCGCGGCCGTAGATCGGCAGGCCCATGCTGGCGAGCTTGATGTTTATGTAGGCGATGAGCCGCTCGTGCTCCGCGGCGCTGTGGCGATTCAGGCGTAGGCCGAAGTCGCGCTTGATGGGCATTGGGCCTCCAAGTCTAACTCGAATGACAAAACATACTATTTTGGTCTATGTCGAGCCAATACCCCGGAGCGCGCGCTCCACGAGACCGCTCTGCACCGGATGAGGCAGCGTTATCCTACCCAGCTCCGGGTGCTCGGCGTTGTACTCCTCGCAGGTTTCGACGGCGTGTTCGTTGCGGGCCCAGGCGCGCCGCGCGACGCCGCCCATCGCGTCCCAGGGGATGGCCATGCGGATCACCTCGTCCGCCTTGGGCGTGCCGTCGAGGACGAGGCCGAAGCCGCCGTTTATCGCCTTGCCTATGCCCACGCCGCCCCCGTTGTGCAGGGCCACGAGGCTCATCCCGCGGGCGGCGTTGCCGGCGAAGCACTGCGTCGCCATATCGGCCATCACGTTGGAGCCGTCCTTTATGTTGCTCGTCTCGCGGAAGGGGCTGTCGGTGCCGCCGCAGTCGTGGTGGTCGCGGCCCAACATTACGGGTCCGATCTCTCCCCTGCGCACCATGGCGTTGAAGGCGAGGGCGATATCGCGACGCCCCAACGCGTCCTGGTAGAGGATACGCGCCTGGGTGCCCACGACGAGCTTGTTCTTCTCGGCGTCGCGTATCCATGCCCAGTTGTCGCGGTCCTGGCCGCGGCGATTCGGGTCGATGCAGGACATCGCGGCGGCGTCTGTCCTGCGCAGGTCTTCGGGGCTGCCTGAGAGGCAAACCCAGCGGAAGGGACCGTAGCCGTAGTCGAAGAGCTCGGGTCCGAGTACGTCCTCGACGTAGCTCGGAAATACGAAGCCCTCCTTCTCGTCGACGCCGTTGCGCGATACCTCGCGGACGCCCGAGTCCCATACCGCCTTGAGGAAGGAGTTGCCGTAGTCGAAGAAGTAGCTGCCCCTCGACGTTATGCGCCTTATGACCTCGAAGTGTCGCCTCAAGGAAGCGTCCACGCGTCGCGCGAACTCGGGCCTGTCTTCCTCGAGGAGGCGGGTGCGCTCCTCGAAGCCGAGGCCCGCCGGGCAGTAGCCTCCCTCGTAGGCGGCGTGGCAGCTCGTCTGGTCCGAAAGGAGGTCGATGCGCGCATTATGCGAGTCGGCCCACTCGAGAAGCTCGACGACGTTGCCCCGGAAGGCGACGGCGATGGGCCGACCCGAATCCGCTGCGGCGCGGGCCATGCGAAAGGCCTCCTCCGGCGAGTCCGCTACCGCATCGACCCAGCCCTGGGAGCGGCGCGTCTCGATCCGCGAGGGATCGACCTCGGCGATTATCGCCGCGGCCTTGGCGATCGCGGCCGCCTTTCCCTGGGCGCCGGACATGCCGCCCAGGCCCGAGGAGACGAAAAGCTTGCCCGCCAGATCCCCGTCGGGCGCGACGCCCAGCTTGAGCCTCCCGGCGTTGAGAAGGGTGTTGTAGGTGCCGTGGACGATGCCTTGGGGCCCGATGTACATCCAGCCGCCGGCGGTCATCTGGCCGTAGTTGGCGCATCCCATCGCCGCGGCGACGTTGAAGTCCTTCTGGTTGTCGAACATGCCCACCATGAGGCCGTTCGTCACGATGGCGCGCGGGGCATAGGGGTGGCTCTTGAAGAGGCCGAGGGGGTGGCCGGATTCGACGACGAGGGTCGAGCCCTCGTCGACCTCCTCGAGATAGGACTTGATGAGCCGGTACTGCATCCAGTTCTGACAGACCTGCCCCGTCTCGCCGTAGGTGACGAGCTCGTAGGGATAGAGGGCGACGGCGAAATCGAGGTTGTTGTCGATCATCACCTGGAGGGCGCGGCCCTCGACGCACTTGCCCCGGTATTCGTCGATGGGCTTGCCCCTGATGGCCCCCGCGGGCCTGAAACGATAGCCGTAGATGCGCCCGCGCGTTCGGAGCTCGGCGAGGAACTCGGGGGCCATCGCCTCCTGCCATGCGGGCTCGATATATCTCAGGGCGTTCGAAAGGGCGAGCGATTCCTGCGCGGGCGAGAGGGGGGCGTCGCGCCTGGGCGCTCGGCGTATGCCGCTCTCGAATACGGCTTTCGGCGGAAGCTCGGAAAGGCCGAGGTCGAGAGTATGGTTATTTAACTTTTTGTCCATTTTCGGGTCCTACTTCTTGTTATCGGAATTTTTCCCCAGATCATCGTCGACGAGGATGACTTTGACTGGTACCGCAGGGAAATGGCGCTTCAGTCGTTCGATATCGTAGACGAGCTGCTCGCCATAGGATACTCCTGAAGACATCTCGCTCTGCAGATTATGGCAGGGGACGATTTCTATACCGACGTCGGCCTTGTTTTCGTTGAAGAAGTATTGGAACTTTGCCATATCGTAAAACATGAACGCATACTTACCGAACTGGACTTCGATGAGCACCGAGTCCTTGACGAAATCGACTTGCTTGAAGGCTCCCGGTATCTCGACTGTGCTGTTAGGGATTTTTATAGTATATGTGTCGCGTATTTCAGTGAAACCTCGACTATTGAACTCCGTCTTGAATTGCGCGTTCATATCCTTGGGTGAAAAAAGCATTTGACCGGGCATCGTTTTTTCTTTGCTCTCCTTGGTCTTATGCGCTTTGATTTTCCGTATCACCTCGTAAATCGTCTTCTCATGTTCGGGGTACCTGACTTTAAGTATTTCCGAACCGCCGAGGTGGGAGTATTCGTATACAACGCGCATGTTAGTTCTCCCCTTTACCGTATTTTTGCCTTGTTTCAAGCAAGTCAAGTTGCGGCGATTTATTGATGGAGACCGCTCTGGGCGGGATGCTGCTCTTTTCACCTGTCGGATCATAAACGGGGCGCTCCATGGGTCGTATCAATAATTCCCCTCGTTCGGCCTTGAGGATTCTGTCTTTCGCGATCTCTACGTACTCGGCGGAGATTTCCGCGCCCGCCGCACGCCTGTTATGGATAAGTGCGGCTATGGCCGTAGATCCGACCCCCATGAACGGATCCAATACCAGGTCGTTTTCATCAGTCAACGATAGAACCAGGCGTTCGATGAGCTCGATCGGGAATTGGCAGGGATGCACCGTTTTTTCTATATGATTCGATTTGACGTTGGGAATATCCCAGACATCGCCTGGGTTCTTGCCGAGGGGATTGCTGGAGAACTGCCCTCTTTTCTCTCCTTTGAAATACTTCTTATTCGGGTATTTTTGAGGTATACGAACGGGATCGAGATTGAAGAGGTAATCATCGCTCTTGGAAAACCAAAGGACGACTTCGTATCTACCTGAAAACCGCTTAGAGCAGTGAAGGCCATGTCCGAATTCCCAGACGATTCGGTTACGCAGTCGAAAACCGAGGGCTTTGAATAATGGATAGAGGAGGATATCTATCGGGATGATCTCGCCGCTATCGACGTAATTGCCGATTTCCCAACATATGCTGCCACTGGGTTGAAGAATGCGCGCGCATTCTTCGATGACTGCTTTTTGCTCGGCGACATAGCTATCTACCGTCAGACGCTTCTCATAGGATTTGCCGATATTGTAAGGTGGCGATGTGACGATTAAGCGAGCGCTGGAATCCGGCAGCTCGTGGAACAGGTCCAGGCAATCGCCATGAAATAGAGTTATCTGGTTTTCCGGTTCGTAATGCTTCGCTATTCTCATCCTCATCTCCGATAGCCAGAATATCGTTCTTGTACACTATACGTCGATCTTGTATGGGCGCGCTTCAACCATCTGCGGACAATTCACTTGAAGTAAACAACCCGCCACCGATCAGCAGCTCGCGCGCCGCCTCTATGTCCGGGTACAGCACTCTGTCCTCGGCCATGAAAGAAACCTTTTCGCGGAGCGCGCGGTAGGCGCCGCGGGTCGGGGGCGAGAGCATCGTCAGCGCCGATCCGTCTCCGGGGAAGCCGCGGCCCATCGCCGCCGCACGGAGATCGATCGCCTGGCAGGCGGCGAGGAACTCTATCGCGAGGACGCGCTGGGTGTTCTCCAGTATCGTCCGCGCCTTGCGTGCGGCTATCGTGCCCATGGAGACGTGGTCCTCCTGGTTGGCGCTCGAGGGGATCGAGTCGACGGAGGCGGGGTGGGCGAGTATCTTGTCCTCGCTCACGAGGGCGGCGGCCGTGTATTGCGAGATCATGAAACCGGAATTGAGGCCGCCGCGCGGCGCGAGGAAGGCGGGGAGGCCGTTCGAGAGGCTGGGATTCACGAGTCTCTCGATTCGCCGCTCCGAAATGCCCGCGAGTTCGCACAGGGCGATGCCGAGGAAGTCCATCGCGAGGGCCACGGGCTGGCCGTGAAAGTTGCCGCCCGAGATGATATCGCCGTTCGGTAAAATGAGGGGGTTGTCGGTGACCGCGTTGAGCTCTCTCCCCACGACGGACGCGGCGTACTCGACGGCGTCGCGGCTTGCGCCGTGGACCTGGGGGACGCATCGAAGGGCGTAGGCGTCCTGGACGCGCTCCTGGCCCTGCCTCGTGGTGAGGGAGGAGCCCGCGAGGAGCCCGCGGAGCGCGGCGGCCGAGGCGGTTTGGCCGCCTTGACCGCGCAGCTCGTGAATCCTCGGGTCGAGGGCGTCGGTGATCCCGCGCAGGGCCTGGAAGCTCAGGGCCGCCGCGAGCTCGGCTGCCTCGACCAGGGCGAGGGCGTCCCTCGAGGCGAGGGCGCCCACGGCGGTCATGGCCTGGGTGCCGTTGATGAGGGCGAGCCCTTCCTTGGCGGCGAGCGTCACCGTCTTGAGGCCGGCCTCGGCTAGAGCCTGGGACCCGGGCATCCTGCGGCCGCGATGGACGGCCTCGCCCATGCCCATGAGGACGAGGACGAGGTGGGCGAGGGGGACGAGGTCGCCCGAGGCGCCGAGAGAACCCTTCTCGGGCACGACGGGGACGACGCCGGCGTTCAGCATCGCGACGAGGGCCTCGACGGTCGACGGCCGTATCCCCGAGCGCCCGACCGCGAGGGCGTTCGCCCTGAGGAGAAGCATCGCGCGCACGACTTCCCCGGGGAAGGGATCGCCCAGTCCGCAGGCGTGGCTCATGATGAGATTGCGCTGAAGCGTCTCGTTGTCCTCGGCCGATATCACCACGTCGGAGAACTTGCCGAAGCCCGTCGTGATGCCGTAGCGCACGAGACCCCGGTCGACGCAGGCGTCGACTATCGCCCGCGATTCGGCCATGCTCTCGAGGGCGGCTGGCGCCAGGACGGCGCGCGCGCCGCCTCGCGCGACGCGCGCCACTCCTTCGAGATCGAGGGAACGTCCGTCTATGCTGATCGTATCCATGGATGCCGCACTATATCACGCCGGCCAGCGGGGTACAAAGGCTTTTGGCAAAGGCTACGGAACCTTTGCCAAAAGCTTCCTTAAGTTTCGCGATTGCGTAGCCTTTTATAAAGGCGAGCAATTGCATGGCGAGGTTCTGACGAGCTTCGAGTTTGTCAGAACTACACTAGAGGCCGAGGACGCTCAATAGGGCGGAGCCGAAGGTCTCGTCGCTTATCCTGCCTTCGATGTAGGCCTTCACGAGGGATTTGACCTCGGAAGGGAATGCCGTCCAATACTCGTCCTGCCAGCGCGGATTCGACTCCCAGAGTTCGCGCTGGCGGCTCGGGGCCATGTCGCCGTGCGAGTATTCGACGAAGGACGTCACCATGCCGAGGAGGGCGCCCGGAGGTACCGACGAAGGCGCCTCTTTCTTGCGCGCGGCTCCCGGGGGCGGCGCGTACTCGTCGAGGAGGGCGGCAAGCTGATCCTCGGTGATCTCGGGCGCGTTCTTGCGGACGATGTCCTCGACGAAGCCGCGCACCGTGCCCCGCACGCTTTCCATCGTGGCGCCGACGCTGTTCCGGAGCTCGCCCGCCATCCGCCTGGCCATCGCGCCGGTACCCTCGCCGCCGAGGCTCTCGAAGGCCTTCATATCCTTCCCGCGGCGCTGGCACGCCTTGGCTATTACCTCGAACTCGGAGGCGTCGGCCTTGTTGAGTATGTAGTCGAGGATGTACTCGAGCTCCTTGCGGGACATGGTTGCCAGTATCGCTTTGAGCGTAGCCCCTGTAAAGGAGTAAGCGCAGTAGACCTCGATACCTTCGCTCGCTACGATGGCAGTCATGGATAAGCGACACACGGCCCTTCTCTACGCGATCTCGGTCTCGGTGATCTGGGGCCTCTCCTTTCTCAGCACGAAGGTGGCGATAGCCGCCCTGCCGCCCATGACTTTGGCCGCCGCGCGCTTCGTCATCGCCGTCGTTCTCCTTCTCGGCCTCGCCCTCGCCGTGCGCGAGGACCTGCGCCTAAGGCTCCGCGACGCGCCCCTCATGGCTTTGAGCGGACTCATGGGCGTGACGATCTATTTCCTCTGCGAGAACAACGGCATCGCCATTCTTACGGCATCGGAATCCTCGCTCGTCATCGCGACGATTCCGGTTCTCACCATGCTCGTGGAGCGCATCGCTTTCAGGACGAGACTCAGGGCCCGCTCCTACATCGGCGCGATACTTTCTTTCGGGGGCGTCGCCCTTATCGTGCTGCCGTCCCTCGGCGAGCGCGCGTCCGCGCTCGCAGGCTTCCTCTTCATGGGCGGGGCGGCCGCGGCCTGGGTGATCTACGCCCTGCTTACGAAGCCGCTTGCGCCCAAGTACGGTCGCATCGGCATCAGCTTCTGGCAGAGCCTTTTCGGCCTACTCGGCTGCCTGCCCTTCGCCCTCGCCGAGTCCCCGGCGTGGAAGGGCTTCGGTCTATCTGTGGCGCTCAACGTCATATACCTGGGACTGTTCTGCTCGGCGCTGGGATATTGGCTCTACATAGCCGCCTTGGACACCCTGGGCGCCGGGACGACGAGCGTCTTCCTGAACCTCGTTCCCGTCGTATCGGTGGGCGCCGCTTTTCTCCTCCTGGGCGAGAGGCTGGGGGCCATGAGTCTCGTGGGCGGCGCGGTGGCGGTCGGCGGCGTCTACCTGGCGACTTCGTCGGGCCCGACCGGGGCGGGCCCGACGAAGTCGGGGAGGCAGCCTTCGGCGGTGAAATCCGGCGGCGGCTCCTCGAAGAGGGGCGGGCCGTCGTAGGCGAGGAATTTTCGCAGCTCGCCCATGAGGGCCTTCCGAATGTAACGGTAGGTTATCGTCCTGGGCACGGCCATATGATCGAGGGCCGGGTCGTCGAAGGAGACCGGGCTCACTTTATCGTTCGCCGCGAATGCCCAGGAATATCCCGCGTCCGTCAAGGCGTCCTCCGCCCGACGCGAGTAGACGCCGAAAGGATAGGCGAACATCGTCGGGGCCGCACCGAGGATTTTCGCGAGAACCGGACCGGGGCGTTTTATCTCGGTCATAAAATCCTTGGGATCCCTCGCCCAGGTTTTATCGGTGACCGCGTTGTGGTGGTAGCCGTGCGCGCCGATGCCGCAGCCCGCCTGGGTCAGGAGCAACAGTTTCTCGGGCGTCAGCGCGTAGCGCACGTGTCCGGTGACGATCGCGGGGTAGACGAACAGATAGGGCTTTATCCCGCGCGGCTCGAAAACGTCCTTGAAAGCCGGGAATACCGTGTGGTTGCCGTCGTCTATCGTGATGACGATATTGGCCTTGCCCTCGATTTTTCCGGCTATGGCGTCATCGAGGCTCACGAATTTGTAGCCCATCGCCTTTATCTCGTCGAGCTGCTCGGCGAGCTCCTGTTCCGAATAGTCCAAGTTGGACTTTCCGTTTCCGAGGAAGCTGTGGTAATCGAGTATGATTACCTTGCCGTCGGCCACGATGGGTGGAACGATAAATAATAAAGATGCCAGGGCAAGAGCGGCTGTTTTTGTTCGGTGCATAGAATGTGCCATTCTAGCGAGAGAGGGGGCGAAGGGTCAACGTACGTCAATTGCCCAGTTCGATTCCCGTCCATTTTGTCCAATCGGCCATGTCGGCGGCTATCATGCCCAAGCCGATTTTGGCCGTCGTCTCGCCTACCAGGTATCTCTTCCCCTTGAAGTCGAAGCGCCGGCCGCCGCCGGGGACGTCGACTCCGAGCATGGCGTGCGAATACTCGCGCGACACCATGAGGATAGCGTCTATCCCGAGACGCCGGAGAATTATCGCGGCGACGACGGCTCGGGAGTCGCAATCGCCCGTCGCGCCGTAGGCGGCCGTCAGGGGCGGGGTAAAATCGCTCCCTTTCTCGTCGCGCTCGTAGACGAAGCCCTGCACCCAGGCGAGTATTTTCCTGGCCGCCTCGGTGGGGTCCTCGGGAGGGACCGTCTTGGTCGTCTCCATGGCGAGACGGTCCAGACGCGCCGCCGATTCGCGATAGACCATCCGGTAAAAGCGGGCCCAGGCGTCCGGCGACAGGGTAGGCTCGTCGGCGTAGGCGGTCAGTACTTTGTATTCCCTCATGTCGGTCTGAGCTTCCTGCTCGGCCTCGGCCTCGGCCCAGGGAAGGCTCGCCCGGCCTCCGCCCGCGAGCGCGACCGACTTCTCTCCATCGCGCAAGGGCGGCCAATCGAGGGTGAACTGGCTCACCGGCCCCGGCGAGCGCCTGGCCGCCGCATCGACGGAGAAGGAATCGATGCAGGATAAGATAAAGTCGGAGTAAACCGCGAAGTCGGCCTCGGGCGCGTAGGCGAGGAGGGCGTAGCTGTACTCGTCTATGGCGCCCCGTCCCCCCGCGCTCTTGCGCCCTTCGATGAAGAGACCGTAGCCTTTCTGACTCGCTCCGTTCAGGGCGAAGCCGAGCTCGGCCAGGATGGCCTTGCGCCCCTCGTATGAATAAGGCGTCAAGGCGCCGCTCGAACCGAGCTTGCCCAGCGTTTGGCTCGCGAGCTCCGGAGCGTCGGCAAAGCGCCCGGGCTCGTAGGCGAGTATGTCGTATTCCATCCCTCCCTCCGGGTCCGTGAAGGCGTAGCGGGTCCTGCCGTCGCCGTTCTTCAGGCCGAAGCCCGAGGGCATGTCGATGAAGAAACCGAGCTTGGACTTGAGCTGTTCGGCGTCGACCGGCCTGAGGGAAAGGAGGACGAGGAAGAGGGCGAGGAGGAATCGCGTCATATTCGCGTCAAGTTCGTCGGCGCTTGCGCGCCTGGCCCCGTGAGGGGGGGATCGTGGGCGAGACGGGGAGGACGGCCTCCGCTTCGGCAATGGCTCGCGCGCGGAATTCCGCGAAGACGGGCGGAAAGTCGTAGCGGGCCAGGACGCGGTGATCGCGCCCGGTTTGGATCGAAAGGCAGAAATCGCCGAGAATGTCGCTTTCGAGGTCGATCGAGAGCACGGGCTTGCCGAGGTTAGGGTCGAATGCCAGCAGGCGGTAGCGGAAGCGCTCTTCGTGGTGCGCGGGAGTCGGGGGCATGGACACGACGGCGATCCCGAAACCGTGAAGCTCGAAACGCTCCACAGCGGAGAGCGAGAGCTGGCGCATCCAGGTTAGGTCGCTTAACGCTTCCATGCGGTACCCTCAGTAGCCTCCATGTATATGAAATATAAGCTGTATGGTCCTCCGCCGTCAAATTGCCGGATCCGTGGGTCTGATGCCAAATCGCTCGTCCTCGGCGTTGCCCCGAGGCTCGATGTGGATGATGACGTCGTAGACCTCCGGGAGGGCGTGTTTAATGGCCCTCTCGACCTCCACCGCGATGTCGTGGGCGGCGGCGACGCTCAGCTCGGGCTCCACCTCGATGTCGAGGTCCACGATGAGGAGGGAGCCCAGCCTGCGCACGCGCGTCCGGTGGGGGTTGCCCGCCCCCGGAACGGAGGCGACGGCCGCGAAGACCTCCCCGTAGGGCCCCGCGCCGGCGGTGCCGTCCATCAGCTCCAGATTGGCTTCGCGGAAGATACCCGAGGCCACCTTGATGATCCACAGCGAGACGAGGAGGGCGGTGACGCGGTCGAGGATGGGCATGCGGAGGACGAAGGTGAAGCCGAGGCCCACCAGGACCGAGGAGGAGATCACGACGTCGCCTCGCATGTTCTTGGCGTTGGCGATGAGCATCGAGCTGCCGGCTTTTCTGCCGTAATGGAACTGGCTCCAAGAGAGGAGGAGCTTGCCCGCGATGGATACGATGGTCACCAGTATCGCCATGGTCGAGGGCAGCTCTGTGGCCTCTCCGGAAATAAGGGCCGTGGCCGTGCGCACCAGGAGCTGGGAGCCGGCGAAAAAGACGATAAAGGCGAGGACGGTCGTGGCGACCGTTTCAGCCCGCGAGTGGCCGTAGGGATGTTCGCGGTCGCCCGGCTTGTCCACGATGCGCGCGGTGAAGAGGGCGACGATGGCGATGACCACGTCCGTCGACGTGTCTATCCCGTCGCCGACGACGGCCAGCGAGCCGGAAAGGAAGCCGACCAGGAGCTTGGCGGCCGCCAGGAGGGCGTTGCCGACGAGGGCGATTATCGATGCTCTTCTAATCAGCGCCGTGCGGACTTCCATTTATCAGAGGCTAACATGGCCCAATGCGGAGTCACAAGTCCGCATTGACTCGATCCGCCCCTCGGGCTTATATATACCGAGAGGGCCTTTTACGGCCCCGGGACCCATGGTGGCCCCTATCCCCTCAATAGGGAGGCTCCTCGTCTATGGACGCAGGCCCAGGTAGTACAGAAATCCTAGTCCGTTGACGCGGGCGGCCCCTCGCGGACCGAACCGGCGATTATCGCCGGGTCGGTGCAGGGCGGTGCCTCCGCGCCTTATGCGATCGGAGGAAACCGCGATGAATCCCAATACCACGATCTACTTCAGCAGGCTCATCGGCGCGAAGCTCTTCGGCGAGGACGACGAGCTCATCGGCCGTCTGCGCGACCTCGTCGTCGACGTGGATGCCGGCGGCCAGCGCCCCAGGCTGGTGGCCGCGTCGATCTCCACGCCCGAGGGCGAGAGGCTCGTCGACTTCGGCCCCTGCCGCGTTCGGCGCGTGGAAGGCCGCTATTCCGTCCTTGCCTCGGCGGTCAGGAACCCGTCCCTCCCCGCCGAAAACCTCCTGTATATCAAGAAGCACCTCCTCGACAAGCAGATCGTCGACGTGGACGGCCGCAAGCTGGTCCGCGTCAACGACCTCGTTCTCGACTCCGGCCCCTTGGGCAGCTACCTGGTTGCCGTCGACGTGGGCCTCGAGGGGCTTTTTCGCAGGCTCGGCGTCGACAAGCCTCTGGCGCGCCTGATCAAGGCTTTCGGGAAGTCCCTGCCCAGCAAACTCATCCTCTGGAACGAGGTCGAGGCGGTGGATTTCTCGAGCACGCAGATCAAGCTTTCCAAGGCCTATTCCAAGCTCGACGGCATTCATCCCTCGGATCTCGCCGACATTCTCGAAGAGCTCGATCACGCGTCGCGGGTGGCCCTTTTCAACTCCCTGGACGAGGAAAGGGCGGCCGACGTCCTCGAGGAACTCGAGCCGGGCGCCCAGGTCAAGCTTCTCGAAAACATGTCCGACGAGAAGGCGGCGGACGTCCTCGAGAAGATGCCCTCCGACGAGGTCGCCGACATCCTCGACGAGCTCAAGGCCGAGAAAGCAGAGCGCCTCCTCGCCGAGATGGAGACCGAATCCTCGATCGAGGTGCGGAGCCTCATGGCTTACGCCGACGATTCGGTGGGCTCTCTCATGTCCAAGGACTATGTCTTCTTCAACCAGTCGATGAAGGTCGCCGACGCCTTGGCCGAACTCAGGTCGGTCAAGCCGGAAGCCGAGGTCGTCTATAGCCTTTACGTACTCGACGCTCGGGGCAAATACGTCGCCACCGTGTCCCTTCGCGACATCGTCGTCGCGGACCCCGAGGCCCGCCTCGGCGAGATCATGAACTCGGTGACCGACCCCCTGCACGACACCGACGCGGCCGACTCACTGGCCGAGCTCATGCTCAAGTATAAGCTCCACACGGCGCCCGTCGTGGACGCCGACGGCAAGATGGCCGGGACGATCGTCATCGAGGACGTGCTCGAGTACGTCATGCATAAGCGCTGAAAATCGGCCGGAGTCGGACATCATGCTCAAGAAGATCAACGCGAAATCCGTCTTCGCAGGCCTGCTCGTCTTTCTCTCCGTTCTCGGGCCGGGGATAATCACCGGCTCGGTGGACAACGACGCCGGCGGGATAACCACCTACTCGGTCGCGGGCGCGATCTACGGCTACAATATCCTGTGGACCCTCATCCCCTGTCTCCTCGTTCTCATAGTCATACAGGAGATGAACGCCCGGATGGGCATCGTGACCGGGAAGGGGCTCGCGGACCTCATTCGAGAGAACGCCGGCGTCAAGGTCACTTTCTTCATCTTCGTCTGCCTCATCATCGGCGACATAGGCAATACCACCACCGAGTTCGCCGGAGTGGCGGGATCGATGCAGGCCCTCGGGGTGAGCAAGTACATCGCCGTGCCCCTGTCCGCGATAGCGGTATGGCTCCTCGTCGTCAAGGGCAACTATAAGTCGGCCGAGAAAATATTCCTGGTGTTCAGCTTTTTCCTGCTGTCGTACATAATATCGGCCCTCCTGGGTAAGCCCGACTGGGGCGAGATAGGGCGGGCGATGGTCCATCCCCGAGAGAAGTTCGATTTCGACTACGTCGTGATGGTGATCGGCATAGTCGGCACGACTATCGCGCCGTGGATGCAGTTCTACATGCAGTCCTCGGTCATCGAGAAAGGGCTGAGCATCGAGAAGTACAAATACACGGTGGCGGACGTCGTGGTGGGCGCCTTCATCACGGTCATCGTCGCCTTTTTCATCATCGTAGCCTGCGCTTCCACCCTCCACGTCAACGGAGTAAAGATCGAGGAGGCCAAGGACGCGGCCATCGCTCTCAGGCCCCTGGCGGGCAACGCGGCCTACATCATCTTCGCCGCCGGCCTATTCGTCGCCTCGATCTTCTCCGCGGCCATCCTCCCCATCGCCACCGCCTTCTACGTCTGCGAGGCCTTCGGTTTCGAGGCCGGCATCGACAAGAAATGGAAGGAAGCGCCCGAGTTCTACTGGCTTTTCACTATCATCCTGATCGTTTCGGTCGTGATCATCCTGCTGCCGGGGGCGCCTCTCATCCAGATTACGATTTGGTCGCAGGTCATAAACGGCATCCTTCTCCCGGTCGTACTCATCAGCATGCTCGTCATCATCAACAAGAAGGAAGTGATGGGCGAGCACGTCAACAAGCCTCTGGGCAACGTCATCGGCTGGGTCACGGCGGTCGTCCTGCTTTGCATGAACGCCGTCTTCCTCGGCATGTCAATATTGGGGTGAAAGCCGCATTCAGGCTTGCCTCGGGCGACGGCCTCAATTATAGTCTGCCCCGATGATGACCGCGCTCTACGAGGACGGCGAGATCCTCGTTCTGGACAAACCCGCCGGCCTCCCCTCGCAGCCCGGCGAGGGAGTGCGCGTCTCGGTCGTCGAGGCCGTGGAGAGGGACTTCGGCTTCAGGCCCTTTCTCGTGCACAGGCTCGACAAGGAGACAGCGGGCTGCCTCGTCGTGGCCCGTTCCGGCCCGGCGGCCGCCAAATGGTCGCGCCTGATAGAATCGCGCGAGCTTCGCAAGACCTATAGAGCGGTCGTCTCGGGCTCCCCGGATACGGATGCCGGCAACTTCAGCGATCCGCTGTCCGGCCGGGACGGCGACAAGGCCGCCTTGACCGCGTGGAGGCTCGTCGGCTCCTTCGCGTCGTACTCCTATCTCGAGCTCGAGCTCGGGACGGGGAGGACCCACCAGATTCGCATCCACCTGGCCGCCCATGGCATGCCCATCCTCGGCGACGACCGGCACGGCGACTTCGCCCTCAATAAGCGACTGCGCAGGGAGACCGCATTGAAGCGCCTCCTCCTCGTCGCCTGGTCTCTCGACCTCCCCGGCGGACGGCGGGTCCTCGCATCCGTCCCCCCTCACTTCTCGGCATTCCTCTCTCTCTTCCCCGATGCCCCTTCGCCGAGCGCGCCCGTCGCGCTGGAAGCTTCGTGAACGCGGCGCTGTACGCCCTTCCCCATGGCGCGAGTTGGCTCACGCCGGCGGGCGAAGTGCTCCCGATACCGGGCTTTCACGAGGAATGGCTGCGCGCGCACGAGGACCTGGCCGAGGGGGCGCGCAACGCCTGCGAGCTCGTGCTGCGCAAGCGCTGGATATCGGTCACCCTCTTCGCGGGTGGCTACCTCGAGCTGATGGTCCCGGACCGCCGCTCGGAGGACGTCAGGCGATCCCTCTTCGAGCTGCTGTCGCGCAACGCATCCCTCTGGTCGAAGGCCCTCGTGATGGCCATGGACGAGGAAGGCTACGCGATGCTCGAGAGCGGCGACGCGGTCGATGAGGCGAGGCTCGGGGAGAGCCTTCGCAGGCCGATTTAGAGCAATCCCTAAGAGACTACTTCCTTCGTATCGCGAGGAAGGTGAGGTCGTCGTTCTGAGGGTCCTCCCGTATCCCGTGGTAGAGGAGGTAGCCGGGATTCTCGTGGTCGACCTTCGGCCTCTTGTCGGAGCAGAAGAGGCGGTATTGATCGAAGTGCTTCTCGAGGAAGGCGTCGATCTTCTGGTCGATGACGACGCTGTCTTTCGAGGAGGCCGCGGGGTCGCGGTAGAACCTGAATACGCGCTCGGTCGCGACGAGGGCCAGTATCTTCTCGGCGAGGCTGCCGTCGCAGGACGAGAAGTCGAAGCTTAGGAGCTCCGAGGCGGGGTCGTGCTGTCTCTCGAGACGGTAAGTTCCTCGCTCAGCCACGGCCTCGACGATGGCACTTATCCTCTCGTAGCCGAATTCCTCTTTTTCCTCCCCGCCCTTGTGGTTGGCGTGGGTCCCTCCTTTTTCAACTTCGGCGCAGGCAATGATCCTGTAATCCTCGTCGCGGAAGCTGTGATTCGCCTCCTCGAGTCCGTCGGTGTAGAGCAATAGGACGTCGCCTTTCTCGAGCTTGCGCGTCACCTGCACGAAGGGCTGCTTCATCTGGACCATGAAGCTCGCTATGGGCCCGGCTGCCGGCGAGTCGGGGAGCGTTTCCTCGACCAAGCGGCGCTTTCCCTCCTCCCAGACGTGGAGCTTGCGGTCGCCCGCCTCGCAGATGTGGGCGATGCCTCCGGTCGAGTCCCATATGCCGAGGGTGAAGGCGGCGAAGCGGCCGACGAACTGTCTCTCCTCGAGGAAGTCGTTTATCTTGTAGGTCAGGTCCGTCAGGTCGATCGTCTTGGGCATGATCTTCTTCCACTCGTTGAAGTAGTTGATGACCATGGTCGCGACCTGGACCATGATGAGGGCGGCCGGGACGCCGTGGCCGGAGACGTCGCACTTGATGAAGTAATGGTAGCGCGAGTTGATGGATCTGAAGTCCCAGTAGTCGCCCGAGACCTCGTCGGCGCCCTCATAGTAGCCGAAGAACTCGAATTCCTTCTCGTCCCTCCCGCCGGTCGAGATCTTTTTATTGGAACCGGGCGCGGCGTCGAGGGGTATGAACATCTTCTGGATGCCCTTGCCGATGATCAGCTGTTTCGAGGTCTTGGCGGCGTGGACGAGGCCTTCGGTCATCTGGTTCACCGTCTCGGCCAGGGTGAACAGCTCGTCGCGCGACTTGACCTCGATCTTGGAGCCCTCGAGGCTTTCCTTGTCCTCGGTGTCGCGTATGCGGGCGATCTGCGTCACCAGCTTGCGGATGGGGACGACGATGACCGTGGAGAGGACGAAGGCTCCGACGATGCCCACGGCCAGGGCCAAGGCCGCGATTATCAGCGTCAGGCGAAGCAGAACGAAGGTCGCGGTCCTTACCTCCGCGGTGATCTGGCCGGTGCTCACCTCGAGACGCACCATGCCGCGGTAGAGGAAGCTGTCGCTCGGCCTATACTCGAGTATCGGCTTGAAATAGAGGTAACGCGCCGGTGCCGCGGAGAGGGCCGTGGGGTCGAATCTGGGAAGGGAGCCGATTTCCTGATCCGACAGGAAGCGAAGCTTCTCGCGGATGCGCTGATCGACGGCGTCGAGCTCGGTGTTGATCTCGGTACGGCGGCTATTGGCCGCCGCGCCCGTCTTCAAGGCGGCCTTTTCCTGGGCGAGCCGCACCTTGAGCTGAAGCTCGTCGGCGATCGCGGCGGCCGCCTTGTCCCGCAGCTCCTTGGCCTTGGCCGCGACGAGGGGCGCGAGGAGGTCGGCCCCGCCCTGCGCCTTGAAGGCGGACTGGCCGAGGACCATCGCCCGATCGGTATTGAGGGTGGTGGGGTCGAGCTTCGCGACGATTTTATCGTCGTTCGTCGCGTAGACGACGTCGCCCGAAGCGACCTTCGGGTCGCTTCCCTCGCCGGTTATCGTGATATATTCCGCTCCCTCCATGGCCTTGGCCTGGGAGGGGTAGAGGCTCAGCTGGGTGACCGCGTCCTCCTTGCCCAGAAAGAAGCGGCTGCCCTGCACGACGCTCTCGAGGAGTACCCGCGCCCGCTGGTCGAGGCCTCTGGCCAAGTCCGAGCTCGTGCGCTGGATCATGTTGTAGCCGAGGGGCACGGCGAGGAGCAGGACGACGAAAATGACCAGGAAAGCGATGACGAGCGTGAATTTCAACCTGAGGCTGGTGCTGCGGCGCTTGAGCGCGCGGGCGGCCTTTCCGGTTACTGTTTGCGGCATTGGTCCTCCGGTGACGAGGGCGAGCGCCTCGCGTCGCACGAACTCGCCCTCGCGCGCCAGGGCTATCACCTGCCTCGATGAGAGGAGGATGCCGGCGGCCGCGAAGGCTATGGCCATGAACACTATGATGTCGTATATCGTGAATGGATGGATGCGTCCCGAGAAAAGCCTGAAGGAGGGCTCGTAGGAGGCGCTCACGCCGTACTTGACGGTGCCCAGGGAATTGATCGCGAGCAGGGCCGAGGTCCAGTACCAGCCGCGGATAGAGTGGTAGAGGCCGATCCTATAAGAGCCGGCCTCGACGTCTCCGAAGGTCAGGCCGACGAGTTCGCGGTCGGAAGGGATTTGGTAGTCGCCCTTGTCCAGGGAGCGGTCGACGTCGTAGGGTTCGCGGCCTTTGCGGTCGAGGACGACACGGGTGATCTTGCCCTCGTCGAGGAAGCCCCTGCCGGCTATGCGCAGGATCGTGCGGCCGAGGTCGTCGCGCGTGGACTCCGCCAATGCGATGGTCGTGTAGGGCCTGTATTTGTCGGCCTTGAGGAGGATCGAGGCCGCTCCGCTTATATTGCCGGTCGTGTCGATCGCCGACACCGACAGGACGTAGTAGCCGTCGTCGACGTTGTCTGCGGAAAAGAGGGGAGACGTTCCGCGGATCCCCGGGGGAGGCAGGCGGAGGCCGAGGTTTCGCAGGAGGGCGCTCTCGTAGGGCGATAGTCCGGGAAGGGCCGCACCGTTGGCCGCCGGCATGGAGACGGTCGTCCGCGCGCCTCCCTCGAGGGGGCCGGCATAGGCGAGGTCCCAGGTGTAGCCGGCGATATCGTCCGCATCGGGCGGTATCCATCGGATCGAGAAGGTATTGGAGGGGAGGAAACCTTGCTCGTCGGTATCGGGCGATACGATGATGGGCGCCGCCGGCGGGTTCTTCTTTCTATAAAAAGACAGGGCGCTGATGAGGGACCTGTTGCCCGCGTTGTCCTCGGTCGATGCCCAGAGCGTCCAATTGCCGTCCTGCGTGGCCGGCAGGCTCAAGGAAACGTCGCCCGGCTCCTTTTTCACGCCGGTTTTCCACAGTTCGCTCAGGCTGGGGGCCGCTTGGGCCAGCGCGGTCGCGCTCGCCTTGTCCTGAGTCTTTTTCCAGATATACGCGTACTCTTTTATCCCGGAAGCGTCTTTGGGCAGGTCCACCCGCACTTGGGCGTATTCGGACCGCGACCGTTTGTCCGCCGCGAAGTTGAGGGGCGCCAAAGAAGGCGGCGCGACGCTCAGGACGGGGACCATAGCGATGATTCGGCTCGTGCTGCCCACGTCGGCCTGCCAGGCAAGAAAGGTCCTGCCTTTCGCCTCGAACGCCCGGGCGAAGGGGACGAGTCCCGTACCGGTTTTGTCGCTCCGCCCCACGAGGTCGGCGTCCTCGCTCTCCCAACGTCCGTCTTTAATGACGGAGAAGAGAATCCGGTTCGCCTTGAGCTTGTCCTCCCGCGCGAGCAGGGCGGGGACTCCGCCCGAATCGAAAAACTGGGAGAGGCTGAACGAGCCCGAAGCCGTCACCGCCGACCCGGCGGTTTTCGGGTCGAGGGTCCCCGACTCGTCTAGGCGCGCGACCCAGACCTGCGTTTGGGTCGATTTCGTCTTGCGCCTTTCCCAGGCCGCGTAGAGCTTCCCGCCCGAGAGAACGAGCTGGGATCCCTGGTTGTCGTAATTCTGGGCGGCGGCGTCCGCGCCTCCCGACGGATCGGCGAAATCCGTGAGGACCTTTGCGGCCGTCCAGGAGGCCCCTCCGTCGGACGAGGTCTTGGACATGAGGGCGTAGTGCGAGGGCTGAGTGCCTTCGCCGATGATGAAAGTCTGGAAGGCGACGATGTCCTTGGAGCCCATGGGCGCGGAAAAGGGTGCGAAGTTCATGGAGAGTCCCTCGTCCTCGGCGATGAGGGGCTTGAGGGGGCTCCAGGAGGAGGCGTCGGCGCTCTTCGCGACATAGATGCTGACGCTTTGTGGCAATGTTCCGGTCAAGGCGACTTCCGCCTGCGGCTGCGCCGCTTCGGCGGTGGCGGTGGGGCTGGATCTTCCCTGTGTCGCGAAGACGAGCCATCCGCCCGAGGCGCTCGAGAATATGCGCGGGGCTACCGATGTGGTGCTCGACTCCAGGCGCCCCGCGCCCTCGAAGCTTCTGCCGCCGTCGCGCGACAACCATACCTCGATGCTCGAGCCCGATGCCGCTATGGCGACCGCTATCGTCCCGTTTCGCGCCTGCGTGGCGGAGTAGAGGATGGGCGGGGCGCCTGTGGAGTTGTAGGAGTAGACGGAGTCGGATACCTTGCCGGTTTTCCAGGCTCCGCCCTCGAAGCGGGCGAAGCGGATCGATGCCTTGCCCGTCTCGCCCGATGCCTGAGATTCCTGCCATATGAGGACTGGTCCCGCCGGGGCCGTGAAGAACGAGGGGAACCTGCCTTCCGCCAGAACCACGGGCGCTTCCCAGAATTCCGCCCTCGCGGGAAGGGCCGACAGGACGAGGACGAGGGCGGCGACGAGGCGAATTGATCGGAGAGTCCTTGTGCGCGCCATCAGTACCCCAGTGTCTTCAAGTCGTTGTCGAGCTTGAGGACGTCTCTCGTCCTCGTGCCCGGGTCCGAGAGCAGCTGCGACAGCTGATCCCGCGCCTGATTATACTGACTCGCCGCGAAGGAGCGCGTCGCCTGATCGAGCACCGCCTTGTCGGCGAGCCCCAACGCGGGGCCGGCCGTCTTGCCCTGCAGGGTCTTGAGGTCGCGAAGAAGGGCCAGGGCCTGTTTATTGGTCGGATCGTAGGTGAGGGCCGCGTTCAGGTCGGACTCCGCCTTGGTCGCGTCGTCCTTGCGCCCGGTCTTGAGCAGCGTACCCGCATCGGCGAGGTATGCGGCGGCGCTCGCCATATCCTGCTTGGTCGGCGGCGCGCGACGCTTGCCCACCATGATCTCGGCCTTCTCCAAGGAGGCCTTCAGCCCCGGGTAATTCGGCTCCATCTTATAGAGGTCGGCGAGCCTCGAATAGCCCAGGCTCCCGTCCGAGGCGAGGAGGGCCGTCGCTTCCTGAATTCGTCGGGGCAGGGAGATTTTGTATGCCTCGGGGTCGGTCGACTTGAGTATCTGCAGGGTGAGCAGGCCGGCCTCGGCGTTGAGGGGGAAGGCGCGAGTGATGTAGCTGATATTCTGTTGCGCCGAGTCGAAGGCCGCGCCCGCCTCCGTCTTGCGCCCGGACTTCATGAGACCGTCGCCTTTAATGTAGAACTTGCGCGCCTCGGAGAGATAGCTGCCGATCTCGTAATACAGGGTGTCGCTCTGTCTCACCTCGCGTTTATTGTTCGTGTCGCTCGCCTGCCTGACCTGATTCTGCCAGAACTTCACCTGCGCCTGATCGCCGTCGTTGTCCTCGTGCCAAAGGTCCTGCGCGTTGTTGAGCGATTCGGAGGCCAGGTCGAAGAGGGCCTGCTCGTAATAGGTCTCGCCCTCCCCGAGGAGCCTGAAGGTCTCGGCGATGACATAGTCCTTTTTCGTCTGGTTTATGTCCGCGCTCAAGCCGGAGTAGAGGTTCTGGAAGTCGTCCCATGTCTTGGCTTCGAAGTCCTGGTTGGAGGATTCGACGATTCTCGTGAGACCTTGATCGAGCCTGTCGCGCGAGTCCGCGAAGTCCTTTTTTATGGCGTCCAGCTTGGTGCCCTTGCCCTTGTTCTGCGCTATCAGGGTCTTCGCGTCGGCGAGGTGGGCCTTCGCCGCGTCTATATCCTGTCGCGCTCCGGTCAAAGCGGCCTCGGCCGCGCTTTTCTTTTCCGCCGCGCTCGCGATCGCGGCCGCTCGCCGCGCCTGGAGTTCAGCCGCTTTTTTCCCGAGATCCTCTATCCGGGCGCGTGCGGCCGAGAAGGGGGGATCGGTTTTGAGGGCGGCGGTTTCCGCCTCCATGGACGCGAGTTCACCCGAGATCCAATCGACGAGGGCGGCCAGCTTGGGCGTTTCCGCGTCGAGGGCGAGGACGGCATTCGTGGGCGAGGGGTCGCGATAGCCTGCGCGGGCCCGTTCCGGCCTCGGCGATGGGAAACCTGCGATCAAATCCTCGGCCGCCTTCGTTGCGGCGACCCGCGCGGCGAGCTCGCGTTCGATGTAGTCGCCCTCGACGCCTCCCCGAGCGGCGGCGACGGCGTATTCCGAGGCGAGCGCGGCCGCGATCGCCTTGTCCAGCCTCGCCGAATACGCGGAAAATGCCGAGATCAGACGGTCGTCGCCTGGATTGCCCCCACCATCGACGACAGCCGATCGATCGGCGAGGCCGGCCTTTCCGCTCGCCTCGACCTCGATCGAGGCTTCGATGGCGCGTATGGCGCCGCGGTAACCGTCCAGTACGGCGAGGACGTCCTTGAGGGGAAGGTCTACGCCGAGCCGAGCGATATAGTCCGCCGACGCCGAAGCGGCCGCGACATATCGCGACGCGAGACCCGAGAGCCTCTGCCCCGCGGCCGCAAGGGGCCCCAGCCTCGCCAGATGCCTCGCCGCGATCGCGCCATTTTTTATCTTGGCGCGCAGATCGGCGAGGTCGGGGATGAAGTCGCTCTCCGGAATGAGGTCCCAGCCCGCCAGCACGTACGCACCGGGTTCGACGAGGGCCACCGTGCGCGAAAAGGCGGCCTCGGCCTCCGAGTAGGCGGCATTGTCGTAGTTTTTCTCGGCCTCGTCATAGGCCCTGTCGACGCTTGCCAGGGCCTCCTTCCCGAGTCCATCGAGGATTTTGTCGGTTTGGGCGAGGAGGGCGCCTCCGATTCCCTCAAGCTTGCCCTTTTCCGCGTCGGGTTTCCTGTCGGGCCCGAAGCTGTCGGGCCTGCCGCGCAGGAAAATATCGAGAAAGCTCGGGTATTGATACTGGATCGGGGACTTGCCCTCCTTGGGGATCGAGTTGAAACTGCGCGCGAGGCTCATTCCCGTCGTGAAGAGGGTCTCACGGAGGCCCTGAAGCTCTTCGAGGGCCAGCTTTGCGGCGGGCATGACCGCTTCGACTTTGTCCGGGGCGCCCGCTTCGAAGGCCGCGCCAAGGTCGGCGACCGCCTTAGTCAGCCGTGATTGCGACGACTCATAGGCGTCGGGAACGGCCTCGGCCCTGCTCGCTTGGTTCGAAATCGCCTGAACGGTCAACGCGTCAAAGCCCGCCTTCTCGAATTGGGGCTTGAAAAGGTCGCGGCCCTTCAGGTATTCGCGCATCGCCTTCGCGTACTCCCCGGCGTCGATGAGAGTCCTACCAGCGCTCATCACGGTCTTCATCGTATCCATATTGGAGAGGGCGACGAAGGTTTCCTCGAGGCCCGTTATCGTCTTTTTCGATTCGGGGTTGTTCCGGTCGATGTCGTCGAGCTGCCGGAGCCGCTTGCTGACTTCTCCGTTGTAGTTCGGATCGCTGCGGTTCGTCGTGGAACTCATGAACGCGAGGAGCTCCTTCGCCTTTTTGTTGTATTCCTCGCGCATCTGATTGATTTTGCGGATCCTCTTCAGGGCCTGGTCGGCCTGCTCCGGGTCCTGGGCCCAGAGGAGGCTCAAGGCGGAAAGGGCCTCGTTGTAGCGCTGGGAATTGATATCGCCGTCGGCCTGAAGAAGCTGAGTTTTCGCGATGCGGTTTTTGATGTCTTTTGTTCTGTTCGGGGCGGAGACCAGGAGGCCTTGGAGCATATCTATCGCCTCGGTATAACGTTGCTCGGCGATGAGAGCGTCGACCGGGATAAAAATATCCGTTCGCGGCCCTAGCGGCCAAGCCTTCGCCCCTCCGACGAGAAATACGAGGATTAGCGCGAAGGCCGGCTTGTGAGACATGTATTCTCTGTCGATACCTTTCCCGCCTACATGATACCTCGCCCGGAGCGAGTCTGTTAATTTTCGGTCTAGCTTACCCTTAATTGAAGGAAGATCGAGTCGATATAGAAATCGTATGCGGAGCAGAGTATACTTTCTCTCAGAAATGAAGCGTCTGGCAGCCGTCTTGGTCCTCGCCCTTCTCATGGCCGTCCCGCAGCGGGCGAGCGCGGACACTTATTCCGACGTCTACCAGCTCATCTCCAATATCCTCGGCATCGATCAGAACGCCGGCAAAACGACGATGCGCTCCCTCCTCATACCCATGGGCGGCCTGGACGAGGGCATGGGGACGGCGTATTCCGCCGTATGCAAGGATTCCTCCTACTTCGAGTCCAATCCCGCCGCATCGAGCCTCTTGGATTACACCGAACTCTCGGTTTTTCACAATAACTGGATAGCGGATACCAAAATCGAGAGCGCCGTCTATACGATCCGCTACAAGAACTTGGGCATCGGCGTGGGCGGCAAATGGCTCTACCTGCCCTTTGACGCGACCAACGACTTCGGGGATCGAGTCGGCGCGGGCTACTACTCCGAATCGATGGTGGGCTTCAACGTCTCGTATGACTTCTTCCCCGGTTTCTATTTCAGCGGCCTTTCCGCGGGTGCGACGCTCAAGCTCGCCTACCGCTCGATGCCCGTAGTCGACAATGGCGCCACGGCCGGCAACTCCGCCCTGGGCGTCATGTTCGACGCGGGCCTCCTCTCCCGTTTCAATCTTTTCAAATTTTATTCGTCCAGGGACAAGAATTTCTCCCTAGCTCTTACGGCAAAGAACGTGGGACCCCCCGTTCAGGGCGACCCCCTGCCCACCGACGCCACATTCGGCCTCGCCTACTCGCCCATAAGGCCGCTTACCGTCTCCCTCGACCTCACGCAGCCCATCGATCTTACGGACGTCTCCTCGTCCGAGCAGCTCAGCGTCGCGGGAGGTGCCTTGCTGCAGGTCTCCGATTTTTTCAAGATCCACGGCGGATTGCTTATCCGGGGGGGCAACCCGAGGATCACCATCGGCTCCACCTTCGACGTGCAGCTGGCGCGCATCACCGTCAACTATACCCTCGACCTCACCACGCAGTTCACCCCCCTCAACCGCGTCTCCGTCCAGGCCGCCTTCTCCCTCGGAGATCTCGGCCGCGCCGATATTGCGAAGAAAGTCGATACCTTATATCTTAACGGCCTGGATGCCTACGCCCGCGGCGAGATCGATGCGGCCATCGCGCTCTGGGACGAAGCCCTGAGGCTCGATCCGACCTTCGACCCGGCGAAGGAAAGCCGCGATGCCGCGCTGACGTCCAAAGGGCTCCAGCAGACGATGATCGAGCTGCAGAACCTCAAGTCCAACTGACGAGCTTCCAAGGGGGCTTAGAGTGATCCTCTCCATTATCGCGCGGGTCCTCAATGCCCTGGTAATCGTCTATGTATTTCTCTGTACCGCCCGCGTGCTCATCTCATGGGTGCCCAACCTCGATGCGGGCAAGGGAGGAGCGATCCTCGCCCGCCTTACCGATCCCTACCTCAATTTCTTCCGACGCTTCAAGATATTCTCGTCCGGGGCCTTCGATTTCAGCCCCATCGCGGCCCTCGCCATCCTCGCGGTCGTAAACGACCTGCTCACGACCATCGCCTACGCGGGCCGCCTCAGCGTCGGCCTCGTCCTGGGGCTCCTGGTCGGCGCCGCCTGGTCGGCGGTGGCTTTCATCATTTCCTTCTTCGCCGTATGCGCCGTCGCCCGCATGGTCGCTTATATCGCTCGATGGAACTCCCTTCATCCGATCTGGAGGGTTATCGACTCCATACTCAACCCCGTCCTTTTCAGGATCAACCGCCTCGTTTATCGCGGCCGGATCGTCAACTACCTCCAAGGGCTCATCACGGGCTTCGCCGTCCTCTTGCTCCTGCGGATGGGCGGAGGCGCCCTCCTGGGCCTTGTCATCCGCAGCCTCGATCGGCTGCCCTTCTGAAGGATGCGCCGATGCTGAGCTCCAGGCAGCGCGGCCGCCTTTCCGGCCTTGCCCAAAACATGGACTGCCTCGTAACTCTCGGCCGCTCCGGCCCCACGCCCGAGCTGGCCGATCGCCTGAAGGAGCTCCTCGAGCGGCACGAGCTCGTCAAGCTGCGTTTCGGCGGCTTCAAGGAGTCGCGGGTCGAGCTGGCGGCCGCCCTAGCCGAGAGCACGGGCAGCGAGGTGGTCAGGATGATCGGCTGCACCGCGATTTTCTGGAAGGCCGATCCCGACAGAGAGGGCGGCTCGTTCTTTAAGAGTGCGTTCTCCGGCGGCGGAATTTGAGGCCGAGCATGGAAGAGAATAAGGCGGCTGCCGCATTCGGCAGGCTCTACTCGATAGTCGCTCGGCTTCGCGCGCCCGACGGCTGCCCCTGGGACAGGGAGCAGAGCCCCACGAGCCTCCGCGGCAGCGTCGTCGAGGAGGCATACGAGCTCGTCGAGGCCATCGACGAGGACGACGCCCCCCATGTCGCCGAGGAAGCCGGCGACCTCTTCCTCCTCGCGACCATGATCTGTTACATGCACGAGGAGAAAGGCGCCTTCTCGGTGGCCGACTCCCTCGCCGTCATCGGCGACAAGCTCGTCCGCCGCCATCCCCACGTGTTCGGCGAAGCGAAGGCCGAGACTCCGGAAGCCGTCCTCAAGCAGTGGGACGAGATCAAGGAGAAGGTCGAGGGCAGGCGCAGGAAGGACTCCCTCCTCGACGCGGTGTCGCGCGCGATGCCGCCCCTCGAGCGGGCATACAAGCTGCAGAAGAAGGCCGCCAAAGCCGGATTCGACTGGGCTCGCCCCAAGGAAGTGTGGGCCAAGGCGCGCGAAGAGCTCGCCGAAGCCGAAGCGGCCTGCGAAGCCATCGCCACGGGCGACGATCGCTCGGCCCTGGAAGAAGAGTTGGGCGATCTCCTCTTCAGCGCCGTCAATCTCTCACGCTTCCTCGACGTAGATCCGGCCATAGCCCTGCATTCGGCCAACGAGAAATTCTCGCGACGCTTTCGGCAGGTCGAGAAGCGCATGGCCGAATCGGGCCGTGCCATGGCCGCCGAGAACATGGCCGCTATGGACGGCTACTGGGAAGAGGCGAAGGCGGAAGAGAAGGAATAGATACGGCAGGAAATGCAAGGGGCCTTTGGCGGAAAAATCGATCTAACCTGCAGGAATGCCCTCGACGAGATCGGTGAAAGACACATCCTTTCTTAGGTTCTTTATGTCTAGGGGAAGGGGATCTCGCCGGTTAATGATGCCTGCAAGCATCATTAAAAGAGGTTTCGCGCAAAGGCGCGAAGATCGCAAAGATGAAAGCCGAAGTCGATATTTATCCAATAGCTCTTGGTTATCGGAGCGCGACAGTATTAAAAAATCGGGACTTTATACACTCACCCCCCGATTTCTTGGCGCCCTTTGCGCGAGATCAACCCACACGAAAGTCCAAAGCCCCAAATATTATTAATCTTATTAGGAATAATTGGACCAGTTGACAAATGAGAATTTACCAGTTGATAAGGAGGAATTTACCAGTTGATAAGTCGGACGGGACCAGTGGTAAATTCCCCCGGGATCACTGGTAAATTCTTCCGGGACCTGTTGAGAATTCGTCGTGTATCAGTTAATCCGTTCAGCGCGACCGGCGATTGTCAACTGGAAGCGATGGGAATCCTCCCGATTCAACTGTTTCAATTCACGCGCCCGCGGGGGGGCGACCTGACGATCTCAAGAGTGCTCCATTTCAGCTCTGCTGGATATAACCGTCACTGCTCGCCCATATTCTCCCCCCCCCCCTTATAATTTGGAGGAGGCTTAACCTAATGTCCACCAAAACAAGGAAGGTCCACCTGTCCGCAATTGCCTTGTTGAAACCGTCGTCCGGTTCATCCCCGCGCATGCGGGGAACACATCAGCATCGGGCAAACATACATCCGACGTTGCGGTTCATCCCCGCGCATGCGGGGAACACCATTGACGGATTATTTTACTGCTCGTAGGCAGCGGTTCATCCCCGCGCATGCGGGGAACACCTGTTGAGCGAAGTGGACGGATCGCAGATCGACGGTTCATCCCCGCGCATGCGGGGAACACTCCCACTTGCGCGCCTTCGCTTGCCGCGCCGCCGGTTCATCCCCGCGCATGCGGGGAACACAGACGGGATCACGACATCGTGCGATCGAATAGCGGTTCATCCCCGCGCATGCGGGGAACACCCTTTTCGGCACGGACCTTAAAATCTTCAGCCCGGTTCATCCCCGCGCATGCGGGGAACACGCTCGGGCATGGGCAGACTCATCGACGCGGACCGGTTCATCCCCGCGCATGCGGGGAACACACGCTGATTGTCAGGACGGCCTCGGGTTGGGACGGTTCATCCCCGCGCATGCGGGGAACACAAGGAGCTCGGCGTAAAGGGCGCGAAGCGGCACGGTTCATCCCCGCGCATGCGGGGAACACGCTCATTCTGTGCGCTCCTTAAGAATCGAGTTCGGTTCATCCCCGCGCATGCGGGGAACACCCTTTCTGGCGCCGAGGGTTGTACGGGAGCAGCGGTTCATCCCCGCGCATGCGGGGAACACAAGTCTATAAACATACTTGTCCATCACTCCCCCGGTTCATCCCCGCGCATGCGGGGAACACAAAGGCATGCCCCTCTCCCTCCTCATCATCGCCGGTTCATCCCCGCGCATGCGGGGAACACCTCACGAAAACAGCGCACGGGGACGACTACACCGGTTCATCCCCGCGCATGCGGGGAACACCATGTCGAGACGAAGCGGCAATAGTCGCCCATCGGTTCATCCCCGCGCATGCGGGGAACACACCATCGCAACGACTCCCTACAAGGGAGCCCACGGTTCATCCCCGCGCATGCGGGGAACACCGTCTAATGTGGAGGATCTGGGGGTTAATTTGCGGTTCATCCCCGCGCATGCGGGGAACACTCCCCGAACGAGATCGCGGATAATATAAAGCCCGGTTCATCCCCGCGCATGCGGGGAACACGGCCTTCATGCTCACGCCGAGGTTGTCGAGGCCGGTTCATCCCCGCGCATGCGGGGAACACACGCAAGGGCAGATTACAAATCTACAAGCTGCCGGTTCATCCCCGCGCATGCGGGGAACACCCCCCGATTTCCACGGAAACGCGGACGGTAGCCGGTTCATCCCCGCGCATGCGGGGAACACCGCACGATGGGAGTACCGGCCACGCCCTGCTCGGTTCATCCCCGCGCATGCGGGGAACACGTCTCGTAGGGCATCGTGATATCGAGCTGGATCGGTTCATCCCCGCGCATGCGGGGAACACCGCATCCGCAGCGGCTAAAGCTCTCGGCTAAGCGGTTCATCCCCGCGCATGCGGGGAACACCTTTGCGTCATGCTCAGCGATGAGGGCGGCGA
>JBEKVO010000025.1:0-55504 GCA_049513895.1 Rectinemataceae bacterium
CACGGTACCGAAAATTGAGCCCTGCAGGTGCCCGGTGTTCTTCCTGAACATACGAGTTTCTACCATGAATCCCACGATTTGGGAATTCAGACAACAGGCTACCTTTTTAGAGGAGACTCAAGATTATAAGAACGGGGCCCATCTCGCAATGGAACCCCGTTCTTCAGAACTCAATTAGTTATTAGGATAATCACTTTTCACGACAAGCTTTATGGGTGTGACAATCTTGGCATCAACGGGTTTGCCTTGCAGTTTCTTGATGGCAACTTCGAGAGCTGAATACCCCATCAAGAATGGCTTCTGGGCTATGGTGCCAGTCAGGGAACCATCTTGAACCGCCGCAAGAGCTTCTGCTATGCCATCGTTCCCAATCAGCATTAGGGTTTTCTCTTCGCCTGCACGATTCAATGTGTCACTGTTCAAAATAGTATACCCAAGATCACTTGCAGCTTGCATGGCGCCCAAAACCATGGTGTCATTATTGCAGTAAATGCCAACTATTTTGGGATTAGCACGGAGAATGCCGGTTGTGACCTCTAGGGACTTTAACCGATCCCATTTGCCGGTTTGAGAGGCGACCATCTTTAGGTTGGCCAGAGATTTCGCTTTTTCCCTAAAGCCCGCAGTGCGATCAATAGCTACAGTATCGCCTGGATTACCCTCTATGACAGCGACCTCTCCCTTCTTTGATCCAAGGTTAGTGCTAATGAATTGCGCGGCCATCACCCCTGCATCATAATTATTTGACCCAATGCGCGATGTAATCACAATTTTATTTTCTTTAGCTGAGGCTGGGCTGATGGTGGCGGTATCGACGTTAATGATAACAATGCCGGCAGCTGAGGCCTTCGCAAGTCCGGGGAGTAAATTCTGTTCAGAGATGGGGGATACAATAATAGCGTCATACTTTTGCTCGATGAGTGTATCCAAAATATTCGCCTGATCAATCATGTCTTGCTCAGTCTGGACGGCGAACACGTTCCCGGTTACACCATAATGCTTGGCCGCGGCCTCAAACCCCGCCTTATTCTTCACCCAATGGGCATTCATAAGCGTCCGGGTTAAGTCAGCTATCATATAATTCTTCGATGGTTTCGGGACGCCAGCTACATATGATCCATTCTTTAAGCCTTCAGAATCGTTAAGAAATGCGATTCCCCCCGAAGCGTCAGAACTCGCTGGTTGCTGCTGTGCTACCACTCCTTGTAGCAAAAGAGCTAACCCGATCAGGACCATGGAAACCGTCTTCTTCATCTCGTGCCCCCTTATAGAATTCTCCGCCAACAACGTGGCGGGTAAAGCCTATTATCTTTCTTTTCCCAAAGCGTCGATTAGCATCGCAACGATTATTATGAGGCCGACGACGGAAATCCTGTAATAAGTGGGTACATTAAGCAATGTAAGCCCATTGTTGATTGCACTGAGCAGTATTGCGCCGATCAAAGTGCCGCGTATTCGAGTTTCGCCGCCACTCATGGAAGTTCCGCCGATTACTACAGAGGCAATTGCATCGAGCTCGGCGCCTGATCCGATAGTTGGTTCCGCAGCTCCTAGGCGCGCTGTTGCTATAATGCCTCCACCTATAGCGGCCAGGAGTCCGGAATACATATATGCAAGCGAAATCATTTTATCGACGTTTATTCCCGACAACCGTGCCGCTTCGCGGCTGTTACCGATGGCAGTTAGGAATCGACCAAAAACCTGAAATTTGAATATGAACCACGACAACAGGAAAATAAAAAGGAATATAATAACCGGCATAGGAATAAAAGACAAAATTATCCCGGCGCCAAGATATTTAAATTTTGTAGGCAGTCTGCCGTAAATAGTGAGTCCACCGGTGATGATCAGTGCGATTCCCCGATAGACATTCATGGTCGCCAAAGTCGCTATGAACGGTTGTAATCGACCCTTTGTAATGAGTAGACCCGATAAAAATCCGCATAATACGCCAGACGCCATACAAACCAAGAGCGCCACCGGCCAGGGGATCCCCGCATGCATAAGCAAAGCTGCGATAACGCCACTGATCGCCCAGGTCGAACCTACGGACAAATCGATTCCACCTGTCGTGATCACAAACGTCATTCCCAATGCAAGGATCCCATTGATGGCCGACTGTTTTGCGACATCCAACAAGTTACCCACCGTAAGGAAATAGCGGGAGAAAATAGAAAGAAAAACAACGATAGCCAATAACACCCAGAGAACAGCATTGCTTTTTAGAAAACTTGAAAGTGTCGAATAACTGAGCAGTTGTTTGGTTTTAGCTTTCATTGCTATATCAACTCCCACAACATATTAATTCCCTGCATTGAGTAGCCTTTAACCCGCAGCGTAATGCATGATATTGTTCGCTTGGATTTCTGAACCTTCGAGAATCGCTTCGATGCGGCCTTCACGCATCACTGCGACCCTGTCGCTAATCAACAATACTTCCTCTAACTCGGAGCAAATAACGACGATACCCTTCCCTTCACGGGCAAGCAGATGGATTTGCTCGTAGATATCCTGTTTAGCACCGACATCCACACCTTTCGTAGGCTCGTCCAGTACCAGCACTTTACTGTTAGTATGGAGCCATCTTGATATCATGACTTTTTGCTGATTCCCTCCGCTCAGGTTCCTAATTCTCTGTTCCCAGGAAGGTGTTTTGATACCGAGTTTTGCGATGAGCGACATCGAGACATTCGTTATCCCTTTCTTTTTAACGAATCCTAATCTATTCGATACGGACTTGAGATCCGAAATCAAGATATTGTTGCCGACATCCATATTAGGGAATATTCCGGAGAATTTCCGATCCTCTGTCACAAAGCCCATTCCAGCCTTGATCGCTTGTCGGGGGTTTTTGAATTGCACAGGATTGCCCGAGAAAAGCAATTTTCCATTGTCGAAAATTTGCGCCCCAAATATCGACTTGAAGAGTTCGCTACGCCCCGCTCCTTTCAATCCGAAAAAGCCCAGAACCTCCCCCTTACGCAGTACGAAAGATACATTCTCGGTCTGGTCTTTTTTAAACAGATTTTTTACTTCTAAAACTATTTCATTATTTCGCGCCTCTTCGTCATTCCGTTCTTTCCGTAGGAAAAATTCTTTATCCCCGACCATCAACTTTATTAAATCACTACGATTTACCTCATTCCTCTCTACTTCCCCGACCTTCTGCCCGTCTCGCATTACTACCATGCGGTCAGAGACTTGCATGATCTCCTCAAGCTTATGAGAAATAAAGATAATCGCCGTCCCCTTTTCGCGTAGCGCTTCCATCTGTGTAAGAAGCTCTTTCGCCTCCACCAAAGTGAGAGCTGTTGTTGGCTCATCTAAAATGAAGACCCGTGGCTGACGAATTAAATTCCGGGCAATCTCGATTAACTGTTGATTGGCGACACTAAGTTTGCTCACTCTCGTATTCAGCGGGACAGACAGATCGACAGTCTTCAATGCATCTGACGCATATCTTCGGTTCTTTTCTGTATCCAAAACTTTCAGCAACCCCATTTTTTTAAACTCATGGCCCAAAACGATATTGTCACAAACTGAGAGGGTGGGAATGAGGCTCAGTTCCTGTTGGACCATTGATATCTTTAGATGTGTCGCGATGATGGGACTTGCGATTTCTATTTCCTTCCCATCAAGAAGGATATTACCTGAATCTGGTTGTGTTCCACCCGAGAGTATCTTCATTAATGTCGATTTCCCCGCACCGTTTTCCCCGATGAGCCCTAGGATTTCCCCCTCGTGAAGGGTGATATCAACGTCCTTTAGAACTTTCACGGCGGAATAACTTTTATTGATATGCCGCATTTCAAGAACCGTTTTGCCCATAATCATTTTTTCCCCGGAACAAGAACAGCTTTTACTATGTTTTCTTTATTCAATTCCGCAAATGCCCGATCAATTTCTTGCAGTGGGAAAGGATTTTTAATGAACGGACGTAGAGAAAAGCCGCCTGCAGAAATTAGGTCTAGTACTTTTCGATTCTGCGATACGTTCGAGGCATGGGAACCGTAAACAGAGACTTCTTTATAGTGGATGATGTTGCTGTCGATGAATCCGGTCGTTACGTTCGGGAGGCCTCCGAAGAGGCTTACACGTCCTCGTTTCGCGATGATGTTCATGGCATCGACTTGAGCCGACCCTACCGAGCAGGCGGTTATAGCCACATCAGCGCCGCGTCCCCCCGTTTCTACCCTGACTATCTCGGCCAAGTTTTCTTTTAAGGAATTGACACCGATGAGTTCGGGAAGGATCGACTTTGCCATAGATATCCGGCTTTCATTGATGTCTATCATCAGTACCTTTGTGGCACCCTGCTGCAACGCCAATTTGGCGTGCATGGTTCCAATGAAGCCCGAACCAAAAATAACCACTGTATTACCTTTTTCTATATGAAGATACTGTTGAGCGTTCATGATACAAGCGATAGGCTCGGCGAGTACCGCCTCTTCCGAAGGAATCGAAGCAGGCACTTTCGTCACATAGTCGCGGAGAAATGCTTCGGCAGGGATTTCCATGTATTCTGCAAAAGTGCCGTCGTAATCGAAACCTATCGTTTTCAAGTCGTCGCAAAGATTTGAATGCCCAGAAAGGCACGATGGACATTTCCCGCAACCAATGGCCGGAGCGATCTGAACACGGTCGCCCACCGCGAAACCGCGTATTTCCTTTCCCACATCAATGATGGTACCGATGACCTCGTGGCCGATGATCCGCGGGGCCTTTATTTTTCCTGATCCGAAACGGAAGGTCCGTAAGTCCGTCCCACATATTGAGGTAGCATTGACCTTTATAACAGCGCTGCCTCTCTTAGTCTGAGGGTCGGGAACCTCCTTTAACCCCAAGTCCTTCTCACTATTGTAGACATAAGCCAACATTCAAGTCTCCTCAAGCTTCAATGATACATATACGACAAATGAATGATATAATGGTATTATTAGTTTGTCAATGGAAATAAAATGGTATTAATATATCATATAATTGAGTCACTATTGACATTGTCCGAAACAAACCATAGGATATTTTTACATCAAACATTCTATAAGAGGCAGAAACCATGGATTCACCCCGATTGTATTTAGCGATGGACAACTGCTTCGCAATCAAGCGCTGGATTAAGCCATCCCAATGGATGCCGTTAATAAAGGATCTAGGGCTCAACAGCATTGAAGCAAGTACTGACAATGAGATGGACCCGATGTTCGCTCCTCAATCCTATTTGGATGACTGGGTTAAGGATGTGCAGAACGGAGAAAAAGCACTCGGAATGAAGGTAAGGAGCTTTTTTACCGGATACCAGACATATAGAACGGCGGGGCTTGCGCATCCGGATGCACGTGTACGCAGCAAAATAAAGGAAGAATGGTTCAAACCGCTTATCAGGCACGCAGAGAAACTCGACGCAGATATTGGATTCTCTTTCCATGCCATCCAAGAAGAGGACCTCCGAGACCCGACCCGCTACGAAACGGCATGCAGGGTTGTCATCGATGAATACGCCGAACTCGCTGCGTATGCACGAGAGCATGGTGGTGTAAACCTATGTTGTGAGCAGATGTACGCCCCGTATCAAACGCCATGGACGATCGATGGGGCGATCGATTTCCTAAAAAAGGTATACGCCATCGGAAAGGACCCATTCTACATCGCTGTTGACGTAGGGCACATGGTGGGACAGAGGAAGTACGTCATGCCGACCAAGGCGTCCATCGTCGAGGCGCTAAATTCTTGGCGTGCGGATGTGCGGCCGGCTGCACTTTGGCTCGGGCCGTCCAAGGCCTTCGAAATGTTCCATAATCAGGAGGCCGAAGCGGCTGAAACGGATGAGCTTTTCGCGGATCACCTCATGAGTTTCATCGGACAATACCCTTACATGTTCTCAAGTCCCGAAGACGGCGACCCCTTCAAATGGCTGGACGCGCTTGGACCGTACTCACCCATTATACATATGCAGCAGACCGATGGCATTTCGTCGGGCCATGCCCCGTTCACGGCGGAGACCAACAAGAAAGGCATCATAACAGGGGAACGACTGCTGCATGCGTTGGCGGATGGCTACGCGCGGGCGGAAATGCCGGGGATGCCCCCGCGTGCCGAAAAGATAGTTCTAGCCTTCGAAATATTCATTTCGAACGTGCAATTCCCCTATGACGCGCTGAATAACCTGAAAGAGACCATCAACTACTGGAAGAAGTTCATTCCCAAAGACGGCATTACTCTACGCGACGCGCTACGATAAATCGAATAGTGGAGGATTTGACATGAAAGGTGTAGTGATCGGTGATTATTTACTTCCCACTGAGATTCTGGAAAAGACGTTTCAGGGCGACGGCATTGAGAAGCATGTAGATTTCTACACGAAAACCGATTTCGTCTGTGCAACAAGAGCAGAAATCCGAAACGTCTGGAGGCAGTTGGAACAACATGGGCCTTCGGGGGTCCCTCACCCAAAGGATATGCCGGATTTAGTTAAGGATGCTGATATCCTTGCTGTGCATATTTGCCCGATCAGCAAGGAGATACTCGACTATAGCAGGAATCTTAAAATTATCCTATCGGCACGCGGAGGGTTGGAGAACATCGACGTGAATGAGGCAACCCAAAGGGGAATTCTGGTGATTCATACACCGAATCACAATGCTCAGGCGGTAGCGGAATACACCATTGGCCTAATGCTCGCCGAAACACGGAATATCGCCCGTTCTCATTATTCACTCAAGCAAGGTACGTGGCAGGAGCAATATCCGAATTCTTCATTTATACCGGAGCTGAACGAGCTGAAGATTGGTATTGTGGGGTATGGGCAAAACGGCCAGCTTGTCGCAAAGAAGTTAAAATCCTTTGAAACCCATATTTTGATCTGTGACCCGTTCGTATCCGACGACGTCATACTAAAAGACGGGTACGAGCCTGTAAATCTGGATACTTTGTTTGCGGAAGCAGATATCATTTCTCTCCATGTCAGGTTAACAGCTCAGACTAAAAGCATGATCGGAGCAGCCGAATTCAGGAAGATGAAACCGAGCGCCTATTTGATCAATACGGCGCGTTCCGGACTGGTAGATACAAATGCGATGATCATGGCCCTACAGGAGAATACGATAAAGGGCGCGGCGATAGACGTTTTCGATGCCGAACCTCTTCCAAAGGACTCCCCGCTAATTCAACTTGACAACCTAACTCTTACAAATCACCGCGCGGGGGATACGAGAAACTCCTACTGGAATGCCCCAAATATCATGCGCAAGGAATTACTAACCTTCATTGGGGGGGGGAAGCCGCGCTTTCTCGCCAATCCAAAAGTTTTTGCTGTATAGGCGTGGAGCAAGAAGTACCGCCCATGAATATCGATCGTAAATTCGCGTTGGGAGTTGATTTCGGAACAGCGTCCGTCCGCACGGCTGTGATCCGCGTAAAAGACGGTGTTGAAGTTTCGTCTGCAACGCATATCTATCGGCATGGGACCGAAGGATGCATGTTCGATCCGGCCGATCCCCAAGTCGCACGTCAGCATCCCGATGATTACACGGAGGGGCTCGCTGAAACGATACGGAAATCCCTTTCAGACGCTTCCCGAATCGAAGGATTCTCGCTGAACGGCGTCATTGGATTGGGATTCGACACTACCGGAACTTCGGTGCTGCCTGTCCTTCGCGACGGGACTCCCTTGGCGCTGACCGAAGGATTCAAAAGCAACCTAAATGCCAATATTTGGCTTTGGAAGGACCATAGCGCATGGGCAGAAGCCGAAGAGATCACTCGCAAGGCGAGGGAATCACATCCGGAATACATCGGGATGGTAGGGGGAACGTATTCCTCCGAGTGGTACTGGTCGAAAGTATACCACTGTCTGAACGTCGACAAGGAAGTATTTAGCGCGGCGGATACCTGGATGGAAGTTGCCGACTGGTTGTTGTTCACTATCACCGGAGGGACGGATACAATGAAGGCGATCCGCGGGATCTGCGCTGCGGGGCACAAAGCCTTGTACAACGCCGACTGGGGCGGGTACCCTGCACAAGATTTCATCGAGTCCGTCCACCCTGACTTGTTGAAGGTGAGAGCAACCCTCGACGCCACTCTTGTGCAAAGTGTCGCGGTCCCGGCGGGCATGCTTTCCAGGGAATGGGCAGACAGAGTTGGGCTGCCGCAGCCGATAATTGTCGCGACACCGGCTTTTGACGCGCATTTCGGCGGCATCGGTGCTGGCATTAGGCCCGGAATGTTGGTCAAAACCATTGGGACCTCCACCTGCGACCTGATGGTGAGCCCAGCATCGTCGAAGGCCCCAAAAATTTCCGGGATGGCCGGGATAGTGCGAGATTCCATCCTTCCTGACTATCATGGGATTGAGGCCGGGCAATCCGCAGTCGGGGACATCTTTAACTGGTTCGTCAAATGCATACGCCCCGGGGAGATGTCTTACCAGCAACTCTCGGAGGCCGCGCGCACGCTGGCTCCAGGAGAAAGCGGGCTTCTCGCTTTGGACTGGCACAACGGGAATCGGACAATACTTGTCGATCAGCGACTTTCGGGGCTTATCGTCGGGTTGACCCTCCAGACCTCCCCTGCAGAAATATACCGAGCGCTGATTGAGGCGACCGCCTTTGGCGCCAGGGTAATCCATGAGCAAATGGAGAAATATGGCCTCCCCATCAACGAGATCGTTGTGTGCGGGGGGATACCCCGAAAAGACACCTTGTTAATGCAGATATACGCGGACGTATTTGGGAAACCGCTTTCCATCTCCAGGAATGCAGAGACCTGTGCGTTGGGCGGGGCGATTGCTGCTTCGGTTGCGGCCGGCGCGTACCCAAGTTTCGATGAAGCGATTAAACGAATGACTGCCGTTTCGGATAAAATCTATCGCCCAATCCCAGAAAACCGAAAAACCTATAATGAATTGTACGGACTTTATCGAAAAACACACGATGCTTTCAGCATACACGGAGCTGGAAGCGTCCTGTCTGGGATTATGAAACAACTGTTGTCAATAAAAGATAATGTCCGATCTCGAAGTCCTTGAAAGCTAGGCAGGCGATTCTGTTCTGTAACCGGCCATCCTCATACTGTAATGAGTTGTATCCCTGCACCGAGGATAAAATCGCTGTAGTCAGGCGGTATGTTCGAATCAGTAATGACGATGTCGAGGTCGGTTATATCGCAAAGGTAAGACGTGCAGACCTTACCGAACTTCGAGGAGTCGACTACCAGGATATTCATCATGCTCGATTGGATCGCGGCTTTTTTCGTTTCCGTCTCATAATGGAGTGGAGATGTCACGCCGAGCTGGGGATGTATTCCACCCGCCGAGATGAAGGCTTTCGAGGCGCGGGTAGCTTTGATCAGATCCCGGCCTTGCTGGCTTTCGAACATTTGCGTCTCGGGATGATATGCACCACCTAATGCTATCAAGCTGCACTGAGGCTTTTTTATCAATTCCTCGATAATGTTCAGGGACCAGCAGATCGCTGTTAGCGGCAATTCCTGGGGAATTTCTTTGGCCAGATAGCAAAGCGTCGTTCCCGAATCCAGCATAAATGTCTCTTGCGGAGCTAACAATGAAACGGCCCTTTTCGCTATCCGGATTTTTTCGTCCCGATGCAGCATCTGTTGTTTCTGAATCAAGTAATCGCCTAAATTATCCCCGGATTCTTGATAATCAGGGTTGTATACTGCCCCTCCATGGATAAACCTGACAACATGGCGCTCACACAGGATATCCAGATCTCTTCGGATAGTCATAGCGGAGACGCCTAGCAATTCAGAAAGTTTCCTTATGCTTGACGCGTTATTATTTTTAAGATAAATCGTTAGATAGCTAAGTCGTTCAGCTTTCTTATCCATGATACCAACTTAAGCACAAATAATGGGTCTTATTTAACAGTATATCTATATTTCTTTACTTTGTCAAGGAATACTTCTTAGCTTCATCATAAAATCGTTAATATATCATAAATACATAAGAATAACAATGAAGTAATAGTCTGATTGTACCATAAAATATGACTCATTTGATATTTATATATCATATTATCATATTATTCCTTGACATTGTTATTTAAATCACATTAACATGAGCACTGATAATAACTATCTACTCATTGATATGGTGCTTTATCTAGATTGAATAGAACTATGGAGGGTACTATGAGAGCGAACAGATTCACCAGCAAAGTCGTATTCATCACTGGCGCAGGTCAAGGGATGGGACAGAAACTAGCGTTTGATATGGCAAAAGAGGATGCAGCTGTGGTCATCACTGATATTGATCAGGCTGCCCTCGACGAAACAAAGCAATTGCTGGACAAAGAAGGCGCCAGGTCGCTCGCCCTTCTCTGCGACGTCTCTGACTGTCAACAGGTGAAAAAGGCTATCGACCTTACGCTGAAGGAATTCAAACGCTTGGATATTCTGGTCAACAACGCCGGCTTGTTGAAATCCGCTACCATTGAAGACACTTCTGATGACCTCATAGAAAAAACCCTTGATATCAATGTGAAGGGGGTGTTATTTAGTATCCGAGCGGTGACACCGATCATGAAAGCCCAGCATTATGGAAAGATCATCAACGTTGCGTCCATCACCGGAAAGAACGGGGATAATAGCACGACCTTCGTTTACGGAGCGTCCAAGGGTGCCGTCATTTCATTGACCAGATCGGTCGCCCGACAACTCGGTCCCTTCGGAATCACTTGCAATGCTATCGCTCCACATGCGGTCATGACAAAAATGATGCTCTACTGGGACGATGCGAAGAAACAAGCGATGGCCGACAAGATCCCGGTTAAGCGGCTGGGAACCGTCGATGACATGTCGAATCTAATGATGTTCCTCGCCTCCGACGAATCCTCGTTTATCAACGGCGAAACAGTGAACATCAATGGCGGCTATTATATGGACTAAAGCCGATCGACTTTGAGGGTTGTCGACCGTATTGGACGATATGGTTACGAAATCCTTTAAGGCTTTCTTGAAAACAGAAGATGTCCTGGAGCTCGGTTGAATCCACAAGCGGGACGTGAGCACCCTCGGGTGGCGCAGGGTTCGCTCGAATTTCGCGTTGATAACGGGGAGATAGGTTTTCTCCAGGAAGGAGTTGGCTCGCGTGATGCTTGAAATGCCAGCGAGCTTGAGCTCTTTTACGAAACAGTCTTGATAGACGGCGTGGTTTCGCTCGTCGCGGTCCTTTGCCTCGGGGGAACGGGCGATAATGACTTCGATGCCCAGCCGGGCGCAGGCAACCTCAAAGGGGCTTTGCGGAGTGATCCCACGATGCTGCACGTCGATCGTCGGCTCGCAGTCGAGGACAAAGGCGTTTTTTCGGTTGTAATAGACGGCTAGAGGTTTCTGTAGCGCTCGATCCAGGCCATAACAGGCAGCATCGCCGCGGCCCGGATGGCCTCGATTTTTGAGTATCCGCTCGCGCCACACCTATGCTGCCCTCGCTATCGATGCGGCCTGTCAGCCCTTGACGGCCCCCGAAGGTCCGAGAAGAACGGTGAAACTGCCCTCGGCGCAGGAGAACTCGAGGTTGCCGATCCCCAAGACCTTGGGATATTGCTTGCTGAGGCCCTTGACTTCTAAAAAAAATCCGGCATGTCGGTTGTCACTTCATCAAACAGATGTGCATGTCGTTGTTGCTTTTGCAACATCCCAAGGCAGGAAATGTTTGAAGTCAAGCAAAATACGAAAAGATTATATAGCGCCTTAGGAATCTTCTGGCAGGGTTGCAAAAGCAGGCTTAGACCGATATAGCGCGTTTCCATTTATCATCGGCATGAGGCGATCCGGAGAAAGTGTGGGTCTTTTTCGGGAGCTCTATCGAATTGGGTTTTCATATTTTAACATCTATGTTACCGTCAGGTTCATGAATAGGGACGAGCGACTGAGCTTCATCATGCAGACTCTGCGGATCAGCAAGGGATTGAGCGTTCAGAACCTTACCGATCAACTGAAGATCTCGCACATGACGGTCCGCCGCGACCTAGCCAAGCTCATGGCGGAGGGACAGTCAAGATGTTCCATGGCAGCGTCACCCTCCATCCATCCATCGGAAACGAGGCTCCCGAGAATTACTATTCGCTCATATCCGCCGGTGCGAAGAATTCCGAGCGGAAAAAAAAGATCGGCGAGCTGGCGGCCTCGCTCATCGAACCCGATGACACGCTGATCATTGACTGCGGCTCCACCGCCGAGTATCTCGCGAAAAATCTCCCCGAGAACTTCGTCTATACGGTGCTCTGCTACTCCCTCAACATCGCTTCGGAGGCGGCGCGCAGGAAGAATTGCCGACTCATGTTCTCGGGCGGTCTTTTCCACGAGAACACGCTCATGTTCGAAAGCCCCGAGGGCCTCGAGATGATCCGCAATTTCCGGGCGACAAAGGCCTTCATTACCGCGTCGGGGGCATCTGCGCAGTTTGGCGTGACCTATCTGAATTTCTACGAACGCGAGACCAAGAAGACGATCATCCGGTCCTCGATGATAAAAAACCTTCTGATCGATTCTTCCAAGTCCAATATCGCCTGACGCGAGCGTCGGGACCATATAGGCAGGGGAGGGAATCATGACGGGTCGTATTCAATTGCCACGCAGCCTGTTTCCCGGGAACGGGAAGACCATCTGCGAATACGGGAAGATGAGGGCCTCGGGATTCACCTACGATTCCGGGGTCCATGCGCTTCGGATAGAGAACAGTCGCGGGCACATCATCGTCCTGCCCTTCCAGGGCCAGCAGATCTGGGATGCGGTCTTCGACGGCAGGAGCCTCCGCATGAGCAGCTTTTTCCCGGAGCCCGTGTCATCGCCGCGGCTTCTCGATTCCTATGGGGCCTTTCTCTACCACTGCGGCGCGCTTCGCATGGGGACGCCGGGACCTAAGGACGACCATCCTATCCACGGAGAGCTTCCCGCAGCGAGTTACGACGAGGCCTCGCTTCTCCTGGGGGAAGACGAGGGCGGCGCCTATCTTGCCGCCACGGGAATTTTCCGCCACACGAAGGCTTTCGGCGACAAGTACAGGGCCACGCCCATCGTCAAGATGTACGAGGATAGCGCCATTCTCAATGTCGACATGACTATCGAGAACCTGGCTCATGCCCCCATGGATCTCATGTACATGTTTCACGTCAACTTCCTGCCCGCGCCGAACGGCAAGATCGTCCAGGCGGACGGGCTGGACACCAGGGACATGGTCCTGCGCTCCAGCATACCCTCCCACGTCAAACCGACCCCCGAATACCTCGCCTTCCTGGAATCCCTCGGCAAGAATCCGGGCGTCACCCGCCTGATCAGGCCCGAAGACCAGTACAATCCCGAGATCGTCTTCTACGTGAAAAACCTCGGCAGCGACGCCAAGGGCATGACTCACCTGATCCAGAAGCATCCGGACGGCCGCTCCGATTACATCTCCTGGGATGTGAAAAGCCTCGATCACGCGGTGCGATGGATACTGATGCACGAGGACCAGAAGGTGATGGCCCTGGCCCTGCCGGCTACCTGTGATCCTGAGGGCTATACGGTGGAAAAAAGCAAGGGGAACCTGCGCAGCATTCCCGGGCTCGGAAAAGCGCAATTCTCCCTCCGAACCGGCGCCCTGGACCCCGGGGAAATCGCGCACATGGAAGCCACAATACGAAGTCTTTGAATTCCCGATGGAGGATGGAACGATGGGCAAACCGAGGATCACGGTCGTCGGAAGCAACATGGTCGATCTCATCACCTATATGGAAAGGATGCCGAGGGTGGGCGAAACCATCGAGGCGCCGCGCTTCGAGATGGGCTTCGGCGGCAAGGGAGCCAACTAGGCTGTGGCCGCGGCGCTGCTGGGCGCAGATGTCGCGATGGTCACCAAGGTGGGCGACGATCTTTTCGGACCGAACACCAAGAAGAACCTCGAGCGCTACGGCATCGATACGAGCCATGTCGAGAGCGTGCCGGGGCTTTCGAGCGGAGTCGCGCCGATCTTCGTCGATACCGCTTCGCAAACAGTATCTTCATAATAAAGGGCGCGAACGCGCGGCTCCTACCCGCGGACGTGGACAGGGCAAGAGAGCGCATCATCGGGAGCGACATCGTGATCATGCAGCTCGAGGTTCCCCTCGAGACGGTCTACCACACCGTCGCGCTCTGCGCGAAGCACGCTGTCCGCGTGATATTGAACCCGGCGCCCGCCAATCCCGCGCTGGACGTCGACAGGATCAAGAGCGTCGCAATATTCGCCCCGAACGAGACCGAGCTCGAGACGCTCACCGGCCAGTCCGTCTCCACCATCGACGAGGTAAGGGCCGCCGCCATGGGACTTCTGAGGAAGGGGCTATCGAAGATCCTCGTGACCCTCGGCGAAAAGGGCTCATTCCTCCTCTCGACGGAGGGCGAGACCCTCGTCCCGGCCTTTCCCGTGAAGAGCGTCGACACGACGGGCGCGGGCGACGCCTTCATCGGATGTTTCGCGACCTGGCTCGTGGAATCGGGAGACGTGGTCAAGGCGATAAAGGCGGCCAACAAGTACGCGGCCCTCGCGACGACAAGGCCGGGAACGCAAAAATCCTTCGTCGACCGCGCCACTTTCGAGGCCGCCAGAGGCTAGTGCCGGTAGCCCCGAGCGCGGTCCCTACTCGGGTAACTCGCTCACGATGGCGATGCTCGAGCTTGCCCCGATGCGGTCGGCGCCGGCGTCGAGCATCAGGATGGCGTCGTGGTAGCTGCGGATCCCTCCCGAGGCCTTGATCTGGAGCTTGTCGCCGACGGTTCTGCGCGTAAGACGAACGTCTTCGACGCTAGCGCCGCCAGTACCGAAGCCGGTGCTCGTCTGGACGAAACGGGCGCCCGCCCTGGCCGCGGACTCGCAGGCCTTCACTTTCTCGGCGTCGGAGAGATAGCAGGTCTCGATAATGACTTTGACGATCGAGTCTCCGGAAGCCTTGACGACGCCGCGGATGTCCTCCTCGACCGTCTTCCAATCCGCGGACTTGGCCGCGCCGAGGTTTATGACCATGTCTATCTCTCGGGCGCCCTGGGCGACTGCGAGCCGGGCCTCGGCGGCCTTCGTCTCGGGGGCGTTGGCGCCGAGGGGGAATCCGATGACGGTGCAGACGAGGATGCCCGACCCCGAAAGCTCCTTCGAGCAGAGCTCGATCCAATAGGGGTTCACGCAGACGCTCGCGAAGCCGAACTTGCGGGCTTCCGCGCAGAGCTCGCGCACCGACTGCTCGGTAGCGATGGCCTTGAGGAGAGTATGATCGATCGTCTTGGCCAGGGTGGCCTTGGTCCATTCATTCTGCACGGTATCCTCCCTTATATCTCGAAACGGCGAGCGAGGTATTCCCTGCGCGTCGCGACGAGCTCCTCGAGCTCGTCCAGCATTCGCTTGTCGGCGAGGGCGGCGATCGGGAACACCTGGCTCTCGGTCTCGTCGGTGTAGCGCCGCACGAATTCGATGTCCGTCACGTAGCCGAGGCTGATCATGTTGGATATGCGGTCGGCGCTCTTGAGCACTCGCGCCTTGTCCGAACCGAAATCGCGGATGCGGGCGAGGAACTCGGCCTTGTTCTCGATGGGCCTGCGCGTCACCTCGAGCACGAGCTTGAAAACGTCCGCGGACTCGTCGTCTATCTCGAGGATGCGGTCGGGATCGAAGCCCGGCACGTCCTCGATCAGGTCGTGGATGATCGAGGCCTTGAGCAGGACCGAGTCGATATAGCCGTAGTCGAGGAGGATCGCCATCGTGTCGATCTGGTGGCGGAACATGTTGCCGCCCGAGCGCCTTAGGTTGCCGATCAGGACGGTGGCCAGCTGCATGTATGGCGCGAGGTGCATCGACTTGAGGCGAAGCATGTCGTCTTCGTCCATGCCGACCGCTCCCGCTTCCGCATCCATGTCCTTCTGGATCACGCAAGCTCCTCGAGATAGTGCCTGTATTTGCCCGCTCGGCGCTCGGCCTCTTCGAGCTTCTCGCGTTCCCTGGCTATCACCTCAGCCGGAGCCGACCCCGTGAAGCCGGCGTTCGCGAGCTTGGTCCGTGTCCGCGCCGCGTACTGCTCGTCCTTGTCCACGTCCTTGCGCAGCTTCTCGAGAAGGCGACCGGCGTCCACGGACTCCTTGACGAAGGCAAAGGCTTCGAAGCCCCTGCCGACCAAGGCTATCGTGCCCTCGGGACGGGAGTCGGCCTCATCGGGCGCGGGCCCGCCGGCGAGCAGGCCGATGAGGGCGCCCGATTCCTTGAGGAAGGCGGCGCCGGAAAAGCCCTTCTCGAAGCGCAGGGCGAGGCGGATCCTCGCCTCGGGAGGGATGCCGAACTCCGCACGGAGCGAGCGCGTCAGACGAACGAGCTCGCGTAGCGCCTCGAAGCTCGCGTCCAGGCCGGCGGCCTCGGCGCCGGACGCTGCAGCCGGCGCCGAGGCGCCGGAGAGCTTCGCTTCGGGATAGGGCCGTGTCATGAGCATTGGGCCGTCGGCCCTGCCGCCGGCTCTGCCGGGCAGCTTCTGGTAAATCTCCTCGGTGACGAAGGGCAGGAATGGGTGGAGCAGGGCGAGCGACTCTTCGAGAAGGGCGATGAGCACCGAGACGGCCCTGTCCTTTTCAACCTCGTCCTTGGACCGCAGGCTGAGCTTCGTGGCCTCGACGTACCAGTCGCAGAAGTCGTTCCAGAAGTACTCGTAGGCCGCGGAGGCCGCGTCGTTGTAGCGGTATGAGGCGAGGGCCTCGCGGATCGCCGCGGCGGCGGCCGAAAGCCGCCCCTGAATCCAGCGGTCAATGTCGCGGAGCTCGGGCTTTTCGAGGAGCTCGCGCCCCTCGAGGTTCATAAGGATGTAGCGGCTCGCGTTCCAGACCTTGTTGGCGAACTTGGAGCCGAGCTTGAAGTCGTCCTTGTCGATGAGAATGTCCTGCGAGGACGTGTAGAGAAAGGCGAGTGTGAACTTGAGGGCGTCGGCGCCGTAGAGGTCGACGATCTCGAGGGGGTCTATGCCGTTGCCCAGCGACTTGGACATCTTGCGGCCGTGCTTGTCCCGCACGAGGGTCGTGAGATTGACGTCGCGGAAGGGCGAGCGTCCCATGAACTCCATCCCGGCCATGATCATCCGCGCGACCCAGAAGAAGATGATGTCGTAGCCGGTGACCAGCGCGGTGGTGGGATAGTATTTGCGGAGATCGGCCGTGTCCTTGGGCCAGCCGAGGGTGCTGAAGGGCCAGAGCCAGCTCGAGAACCAGGTATCGAGGACGTCCTCGTCCTGGACCAGCTCGGTAGAGCCGCAGAAGGGGCAGACGAGGGGATCCTCCCGCGCGATAACGTCCTTCCCGCAATGCGCGCAATGCCAGGCGGGAATCCTGTGCCCCCACCAGAGCTGCCGGCTTATGCACCAGTCGCGGATATCGGTAAGCCAGTGCTCGTATGTGTTCTCCCAGCGCTGGGGATAAAACCGGACCTCGCCGTCCTTCCAGGCCTTGAGGGCCTTGGCGGCGAGGGGCTTCATGCGCACGAACCATTGCTCGGAAAGGTAGGGCTCGACGATGGTGCGGCAGCGGTAGCAGTGCCCCACGGAATGCGTGATCGGCTTTTCGGCGATATAGAGGCCCGCGGCCTTGAGATCCTCGATGACGAGCTTGCGCGCCTCGAGAGCTTTGAGGCCGCGGTACTTCGCGGGAACGGCGTCGCTCAAGGTGCCGTCGGGGTTGAGTATGTTGATCTGCTCGAGCTTGTGGCGCCTCCCCACCTCGAAGTCGTTGGGGTCGTGGGCGGGGGTGATCTTGACGAGGCCCGTGCCGAAGGCGCGGTCGACGTAGGCGTCGGCGATGATCGGGATGAGGCGGTCCGTCAGGGGCAGTTTTACGCGCTTGCCGACGAGGGCCCTGAAGCGTTCGTCGTCGGGATGGCAGGCGACGGCGGTATCGCCGAGGAGGGTTTCGGGCCTGGTGGTGGCTATCTCGATGTAGCCCGAGGCGCTCGCCGACCCGTCTTCCATTTCGTAGCGGATGTGGTGCATCGCGCCGGCCTCGTCCTCGTGCTCGACCTCGTCGTCGGAGAGGGCCGTGCCGCATGACGTGCACCAGTTGACCAGATACTTGCCCTTGTACACGAGGCCCCGCTCGTAGAGCGTCACGAAAACCTCGCGCACCGCCTCGGACAGACCCTCGTCGAAGGTGAAGCGCTCGCGGCTCCAGTCGCAGGAGGAGCCTATCTTCTCGAGCTGCTTCTTGATTATCGCGTGATGCTCGTTGGTTACTTTCCAGGTCTCCTCGACGAATTTTTCGCGGCCGAGCTCGCGGCGGTCGATGCCCCGCTCGCGCAGCTTCTTCTCCACGACGTGCTGCGTGGCGATGCCCGCGTGGTCGGTGCCGGGCACCCAGAGGCTAGGCTCCCCGAGCATGCGGTGGAAGCGGATGAGGATGTCCTGGAGGGAATTATTGAGCCCGTGGCCCATGTGCAGGACCCCCGTGACGTTCGGGGGCGGGATTACGATGACGAAGGGCTTCGTGCCGGGCCGCCCGGCCGCGGGCTGAAACAGCCCCTTGCTCAGCCAGGCTTCATAAATGCGGTCTTCGAAGCTCTTGGGATCGTAGGCTTTCTCAAGCTCGATCGCTTTCATCGTGGAATCCTCCGTCGCGGTAAACGCATCGCATAGGTTACCAGAAACGGAGGGCAAAGGGAAAGGGGAGCCGGTCGATCGCGATGCTCAGCTCAGGCGGAGGCGCGGACTACGTCGACGAACTCCCGCACCTTCTCCCTGATCGCATCACGTACGGCGCGAACGCGGGCCATGATTGCCTCATCGCCGCCCGTGAAGGTCGAGGGATCGTCGAAGGGCCAGTGCAGGCGCTCGGATGGACCGGGGAATATGGGGCAGCGCTCTTCGGCGTCGCGGGAGCAGACGGCGACGACGTAGCGATACTTTCTCCCCGCCTTGAACAGCTCGAATACGCTCTGTGTCTTCTTGCCCGAAATGTCGATGCCATCTTCCTCGAGAGCGCGGACTACGTAAGGATTGAGCAGGCCCGGTTCTATTCCCGCGCTCTCGACCTCGAAATCGTCGCCTCCGAGCTTTTTCAGAAAGGCTTCCGCCATCTGGCTGCGGGCGGAGTTGTGGACGCAGATGAAAAGAACACTAATCATAGGGCCTCCAAAGTCATAATACGGCCTCCATATTAGGGGAACGTTAAATGGGCGTTAATTCCGGGCATTTTTCATACCGGCCCCGAGCCTGAGCGACACATTGACGAGGGCGATCATCACGGGCACTTCGATGAGGGGTCCGATTACCGCGGCGAAGGCCTGCCCCGAGCCGAGGCCGAAGACCGCGATGGCCACCGCGATGGCGAGCTCGAAGTTGTTGCTCGCCGCGGTGAAGGAGAGGGTCGCCGTTTTCGAATAATCGGCACCCACGGCCTTGCTCAGCGCGAAGGAGATGAAGAACATCGCGACGAAGTATATAAGGAGGGGTATTGCGATCCTGACGACGTCGAGGGGGAGGGCGACGATCTTTTCTCCTTTTAGGGAGAACATGACGAGGATGGTGAAGAGCAGGGCGACGAGGGTGATCGGAGATATCTTGGGCAGGTAGCTGCCGCGATACCATTCGTCCCCCTTGATGCGCCTCATTACGAGCCAGGAGAGAAAACCGGCAGCGAAGGGTATCCCCAGGTATATGCCCACACTCTTCGCGATATCGCCGATATTCACGCGGACCACGCTTCCGGCGACGCCGAAGAGCGGGGGTACGAGGGTCACGAATACCCAGGCGAGGACCGAGTAGAAGGCGACTTGGAAGATCGAATTGAAGGCCACCAAGCCCGCGCAGTACTCGCGGTTTCCCTTCGCCAGGTCGTTCCAAACGATGACCATGGCTATGCAGCGGGCGAGCCCTATCAGGATGAGCCCGACCATGTATTCCGGCTTATCGCGGAGAAATACGATCGCGAGGACGGTCATCAGGATGGGACCGATGATCCAATTCTGGACCAGTGACAGGGCCAGCACCTTCCTGTCCCGAAAGACGTCGCCGATCTCCTCGTAGCGCACCTTGGCGAGGGGCGGATACATCATGAGAATGAGCCCCACGGCTATCGGGACGTTCGTCGTACCGATGCTCAGTCGGTCCCAGAAGGCCGCGACGCCGGGCGCGAAGAACCCCACGCCCACGCCGACGGCCATCGCGAGGACGATCCATAGTGTCAGCCATCGATCCAGAAACGAGAGTCGCTTCACGGTAGTATCGCTCATCCACGGCTTCCTTTCTTTTGATGGCTCCATACTGAAGAACAGCCCTTCGACAGGACGCAGTCGATCGCCTCGAGAAGGCACCGGGCTTCGAGGCTGTATATCCGCCTCTGCGCGTCGCCGTGCGAGGAGAGGATCCCCGCCCGCCGCAGCACGGCGAGGTGCTTCGATATGTTCGTCCGTTCCATCGAGCAGCCGCAGTCCAGTCCGACGAGCAGTTCGACCAGGTCGGTCACGCTCATGTCCCGATCCGCGAGAGCCCGTACGATCGCGATGCGGGCCGGGCTAGCGAGCGCCGAGAAGATATCGGCTTGCCGCTTGAGTATGGAGGGACCGAATACTCCTGCGCTTGAGTGAATCATCGTTCACATACTACAACACGAAACGCTCTCTGTCAATTCTCGCGCCTCATGGATTTACTTCCTCCGCTCGAGCCTGACGACCTCGACCTTGCCTTTCAGCAGGCGCGCGAATTCCGCCGCGTCGGCCTCGCTCCCCTCGTACAGGCCGAAATGGATGGGGACGGCGATGGCGGCTTTCACGTCGAGGGCCGCCTGGGCCGCCTCGGCTACCGAGCCCATCGTGTAGGTCTGGCCCAGGGGAAGGAAGACCACGTTGCAGCTTATGCCCTTCATCTCGGGGATGCGCTCGGTATCGCCCGCGTCGTAGAACCGCAGTCCGCCGCCGGAGAGGATGAAGCCGCAGTAGCCGGCGGATTTGGGATGGAACTGCGTCTTTACGATGTTGTAGGCGGGCACCGCCTCTATCGAGAGCTCGCCGAAGTTCTTCTTGTCTCCGGGCCGTATGCGCTCGAACCCCGATCCGTCGAAGCCCACGAGGACGATGGTCGAAGGCCCGGAGAGCTTCTTGATGTCGGCGGGGGAATAATGGTCTCCGTGATCGTGTGTGACGAGTATGAGGTCAGCCTTCTCGGTCACGGGCACCTTGACCGGGTCGAGCCAGACTAATTTCCCGCCGAGCTCCACGCGCAGGCTGCTCTGGCCGTACCACTGGACCATCCGCGACAGCTCGCCCGGTCCGAAGGCAGCGGCGTTGGCCGCCGCCAGCGCGACGATCGACGAAAGGACGATAATTCGCTTGGACATGTTGCCTCCTGGTTCTTAATATATGGCATTTTACATTTTTTTCCTCGGCTCCGGGAGGACCGTCAGGGCCGCGGGAATATGTTCCATAAACCGCCTGATCCGGTTATTATGGGGGTGAGATGGAGGCGAAGGTGGAGCGATTCCGAGCGCGGTCGATTCTCGCGTTGGTTCTGGTCTGCGGCCTTGCGGCTTACGTAGTGCAAGTCTTCGTGGGCATCTTCATCGAGCGGGACCTCGCGGCTTCAGTTGTACGGCTTGGATTGTTCAATGTACTACTGCCCATATTCGAGTTCGCGGCCGCCTTCTGGCTGTGGCTGCTCCTGAGACCCCTTGACGCGGCGATGCGCGACATGGCGGTGGGCAGGGCGGTGAGCTCGCCCGACCGCGCCGCCGCCCGGGAGGCGGCGGACAAAGTACCGGGGCTCGTGATCGCGAACGCGGTCGCCGTCTTCATCCTCGGATCCACCGTTGCGATAAGCGTCGACTCCGCGACGGACTCATCCTTCGGAACGGCCAAGGTTATCGTCATCATCGCGATCAATCTGACCGCGGGCTTTGCGGCCGCTTTCCAATCCACCGTGCTGATACAGTCGATACTGCGAACGCCCGTCGCCGCCCTCGGCTTCCACGAATCGCCCCCGGACAAGAAGCGCGGCTCCCTCGCCTTCCCCATCGCCATCGCGGGGGGGGCCTCGTCCGCGTTGGCTCTCGTCCTTCTCGGATCGTCGGGCTACGCGGCCCTCGCCGCGGCTGCGCCGCCCAATCCGCTCGAGTTCCTCCTCGAGGCGCTTATCCTCGCTCTCCTGGTCGGCCTGTGGTCTCTGTCCCTGTTCAGGACCGTCGGCCGAACGCTGGCCATGCGCAGCTCCAACGTCGGGGAGCTCCTCCGCCTCGTCGCCGGCGGCGAGGGGGACCTTTCCACGCGCGTGCCCATCATTCGCAACGACGAGGTGAGCGGCATCGCGGCGGCTTTCAACCTTTTTCTCGTTCGCCTCACTGGCCTTACCGACAGGGTCCGCGAGTTGTCGATTTCCGTCGAAGAGGGGGCCTCGAAGCTCAACGGCAACGCCGACCAGGCGCGCAAGGAGGTGAACAGCCTCGGGACTTCGGTCGAGGCGGTGCTCGACGCGGTCCGGAGGCAATCGGAGACGGTAAGCGCCACCGAGGGAGAGATATCGAGCCTCCTCGAGTCCATCGATCGGGTCGCCGCGAAGGTGGGGGAGCAGTCGGGCTTCATGGATCAGAGCTCGGCGGCGGTGAGCGAAATGGCCGCTAATATCGCCTCGGTGTCCCGCACCGCGGAGAAGGCGGACGATCTGGCCACGGCCCTCCAGAAGGCGTCCGAGGAGGGCGGCGAGGCGCTGCGCGCGTCCATCGCGTCCATCGCCGAGATCGAGGCGGCCTCGCGCGCGGTGCGCGACATCATCGGCGTGATCTCCAAGATCGCGGTGAGGACCAACCTGCTCGCGATGAACGCCGCGATCGAGGCGGCCCACGCCGGCGACGCGGGTAGGGGCTTCGCTGTCGTCGCCGACGAGGTGCGCTCGCTGGCCGAGAACGCGGCGAAGAGCGCCAAGGAGATAGAGATCCTCATCAGAGGCATGGCGGAGAAAACCGAACGCGGCACCGGCCTCGGCGATAGGGCGAGAAAGGCATTCGATCGGATCAGGGACGGCGTCGCGCAGACCGGCGAACTCGTGCGCACGATAGCCGCGTCCATGAGCGAGCAGCAGGAGGGGGCCGAGGAAATTCTGCGGAGCTCCCAGTCCCTCGCGGACGGGACGCGGCTCATCGAGTCCCTCTCCGAGGGGCAGAAAGTCCAATCCAAGGGCATGGAGCAGTCGATGCTCCGCATCGTATCGGCATCCAACGAGATATTCGAGGCCGTGCAGGAGGAGACCGGGGCGACCCAGTCCCTCGGGCGCCTCCTCGCCATGGTCGGCGAAGAGGCAGGCCGCAACCACGAGAGAGTCATCGGCCTCGAGGAGGCCGTATCCCGCTTCAAGACCGGAGCCGTGAAATGACAAGGATACTATCCAAACGCCTTCTCTCCGAGGAAGTCTATCGAATCGAGGTCGAGGCCCCCCTCGTCGCCCGAGAGCGCAGGGCCGGGCAGTTCGTGATCGTCCAGGCCGACGCCGAATTCGGCGAGCGCATTCCCCTCACGATAGCCGACGCCGATCCGGCGCTGGGCAAGATTACCCTGGTGTTCCAGACCGTGGGCGCGAGCACGCACGCCCTGGCCGCCAAGGAAATAGGAGACCCTATAACGCTCCTCGGCCCCCTGGGCAACCCGACGCACATCGAGAATTTCGGCAAGGCCGTGTGCGTCGGCGGCGGGATAGGCCTCGCGCCCCTGTATCCCATCGTGGCCGCCCTCAAAGCGGCCGGCAACGAGGTCGTCGTGATCTCGGGAGCGAGGACGAAGGAGCTCCTCATCATGCAGGAGGAGCTGCGGGCCCTCGCCGACGAGTTCATACTCGTCACCGACGACGGAAGCGCCGGGCGCAAAGCCCTCGTCACCGAGCCCCTCAAGGAGATATGCGCCTCCGCGGCGCCTCCCGACATCGTCGTGGCCATAGGGCCGCCGATAATGATGAAATTCTGCGCCGAGGCCACGAGGCCCTTCGGCGTCAAGACCCTCGTCTCGCTCAACACGATCATGATAGACGGAACGGGCATGTGCGGCGGCTGCCGCGTGTCGGTCGGCGGCGAGACCAAGTTCGTCTGCGTCGACGGCCCCGAGTTCGACGGCCACCTCGTGGACTGGGACGGGATGATGTCCCGGCTCCGCTCGTACAAGAAACAGGAGGAGGACGCACACCACAGGTGCCACCTCGATTCCGCGGCCGCGCTACTCGCGGGAGGGGCGGCATGAGCGTAGCGGTGAACGAAGCCACCAAGGAAGTCCTCGAGCATCTCGCCCATGAAGAGCTGCGCCGCATAACGTCGATCAGGTCGGAAGGGCGCGAGCTCTCTCCTCGCGACAGGCTCGCCCTGCCCGTCCAGTCCATGCCCTGCCAGGACGGCGCCGAACGCTCGGGCAACATGCTCGAGGTCGCGGAGGGCTACGGCGAGGCCCAGGCCAGGATCGAGGCCGAGCGCTGCCTGAACTGCAGGAACGCGCCCTGCGTCCAGGGCTGCCCCGTCCGCGTGGACATACCCGGTTTCATTCTCAAGATACGCGAGGGCGACTACCAGGGCGCCGCGCGCGTGATCAAGCGCACCAACCTCCTGCCCTCGATCTGCGGGCGAGTCTGCCCCCAGGAGTCCCAGTGCCAGGCGACCTGCACGGTAGGCAAGTCCCTCAAATCGGTGGACCTGGCCATCCAAATAGGCAGGCTGGAGCGCTGGGTGGCCGACCGCGAGCGCGCCTGCGGCGCATGCGACCTCCCCGACGTCGGGAACGCGAGCGGCAAGCGGGTCGCAGTCGTGGGATCGGGCCCCGCGGGCCTCACCTGCGCGATCGACCTCCGCCGCGAGGGCCACGAGGTGGTCGTGTACGAGGCCTTCCAGAAGGCCGGCGGCGTCATGGTATACGGCATTCCCGAGTTCCGCCTCCCCAAGAGCCTCGTCCAGATGGAGTCCAACCTTCTCGCCGACATGGGCGTGCGCTACGAGCTCAACTTCCTCGTCGGCCGCACCCGCAGGCTGCATTCCCTCCTCGAGGAGGACGGCTTCGACGCCGTCTTCATAGGCGCGGGAGCGGGCCTGCCCAAATTCATGGATATGCCCGGCGAGAACCTCGTCGGCGTCTTCTCGGCCAACGAATACCTCACCCGGGCCAACCTCATGAAGGCCTACGACCGCGGCCGGGCCGCGACGCCCATCTATCCGAGCCGGCGCGTGGCGGTGTTGGGCGGCGGCAACGTCGCGATGGATTCGGCACGCATGGCCCTCCGCCTCGGCGCCGAGGAAGTGCGAGTCCTGTACCGACGCACCCGCGGGGAGATGCCCGCCCGCGCCGAGGAGGTCGGACACGCGATGGAGGAGGGGATAATCTTCGATTTCCTGACGAGCCCGACGAGAGTCATCGGGAACAAGGAAGGCAGGGCCGAGGCTCTGGAGATCCTCTCGTACGTGCTGGGCGAGCCGGACGCATCGGGCAGGCGTAGCCCCGTGGCGATAAAAGGCAGCGAGCGCATCGAGAGTTTCGATACGGTGATCGTGGCGATCGGCAACGAGTCCAACCCCCTCCTCGCGCGCACCACTCCCGACCTCAACGTGGACAGGCGCGGCCACATACTGGTGGACGGCAAGCAGAAGACGAGCATAGACCGCGTCTATGCCGGCGGCGACATCGTCCTCGGGGCGGCCACGGTGATACTCGCGATGGGCGAAGGTCGCCGCGCCGCTGCGGCTATCAATGAAATACTTGTCTAGGGTCAGCACGGCGACCTGAGCCCACCCGCAGGGTGGGCGATGAACACGTGGCCGAAGGCCACGATGTAAAATAAATTCCCTGCTCAATAGCGAGCGAAGCGAGCGTTTAGGTCGAAGGGCCGCCGCGTTTGATGGAATTCATTGACGAATCTAAATTCCAGGATTATTATCTAATCATGGAAACAAGGGTAAGCACTAAGAATATGATTTCCATACCGCAGGCGATCGCCCGCGAGTTGGGTATCCGACCCGGATGGAAACTGGATTGGCGGAAGGGCGATCAAGAGGACGAGCTCGTCGTGACGGTCATCCCGGATCGGGCCGAACTCGCCCGCCGCCTTTTCGGGAGCGGACGGCTACTGTCTCCCGATCGCGACGCAGTGGCGGAGCTCGTTTCCGAACGGGACCAGGAGGCCTGAGCATGGCCCGGTACCTGCTCGATACCTCCGCCCTTCTTGCCCACTTTCGCCGAGAGGAGGGCGCCGACCGAGTCCAGGACATTCTTATCGACGATTCGTCGGAGGTGACAATCTCGAGCGTGACGATGGCGGAACTTGCCCGCGGCATTTACAGCCTAGGATCAGACATGGACCAAGCCCGGCGAACGGCTCTCTCCTATGCGAGCCTGGCATCCGTAGTGGTCCCAGTCGACGCGGCCATAGCCGTTCGGGCCTTCGAGCTTGGCACCCTCGCCAGCTCACGCCTCCCCCTCGCCGATGCCCTCATCGCGGCGAGCGCCCAGGCGGCGAACGCGGTGCTCGTTCATCGCGACAAGCATTTCCATTCCATCCCCCTCGATCTGATCGAACAGATGAGCCTGTCGGAGGAATAGCGTCGCATACCGCTAAACGCGATCCGACCCGCTCGCTATACTCCTCCCATGAGCGCGAGAGCCCGTGAAGTCCTCAAGGAAGTATTCGGCTACGACGAGTTCAGGCCCCTCCAGGAGGAGATCATCGAGGCCGTCACGGCCGGCGAGGACCTGCTCGCCGTGATGCCGACGGGCGGAGGCAAGTCCCTCTGCTATCAGGTCCCCGCCCTCACGCTCCGGTCCGACGCCCTGGTGCTCGTCGTCTCGCCCCTTATTGCCCTCATGCGCGAGCAGGTGGCCTTTCTCCGCGCTCTCGGGGTGGAGGCGCGCTTCCTCAACTCCACCCTCGCTCCCGAAGAGTGGACGGCCAATGCCGAAGCCGCCGCGAATGGCCAAGTACGGCTCCTCTACCTCGCGCCCGAGACCCTCGCCTCGGGCCGCGCCTCTCCCCTCCTGGAGCGCGCGACGATCGACCTCCTGGCCGTCGACGAGGCGCACTGCATATCGGAATGGGGCCACGACTTCCGCCCGGAATACAGGACCTTGGGCGGCATCAGAAAACGCCTCAAGGGACGCTCGGGCCTGGCACCATGCCTCGCCCTCACCGCCACAGCCACCGAGAGGGTGCGCAAGGATATAGTGGCCGAACTCGGCCTTCGCGGATCGAAGGTATACGTCGCAGGATTCGACCGGCCGAACATCTTCCTCGAGGTGAGGCGCCGGGCGCGGGCCGTCGACCAGGTCCTCGAGCTGGCCTCCGCATTCCCCGCGGGTTCCGGCATCGTATACTGCTTTTCCCGAGCGCGCGCCGAGGCCTTCGCCGCCGATCTCCGCGCGAGAGGCCTCTCCGCCCTGCCCTACCACGCGGGGCTGCCCGACGAGGAGCGCTCGGCCAACCAGGACAGGTTCATCCGCGACGAAGTCCGCGTGATCTGCGCCACGACCGCCTTCGGGATGGGCATCGACAAGCCCGATGTCCGCTTTCTGGTCCACGCCGACCTGCCCAAGAGCCTCGAGCAATATTACCAGGAAGTCGGCCGAGCCGGCCGCGACGGATTGCCGGCGCACGCCCTCCTCCTCTTCGCCTACGGCGACGCGATGAAGATACGATCCCTCATGGCGAGCGGCGAGGGAGATCCGGCCAGTTCCGCGCAGGCCGAGGCCGCGCTGCGCGGCATGCTGCGCTATGCGGAGGCCGCCGGCTGCAGGCGGGTCGGTCTTCTCGCTCACTTCGGCGAGGACTACGGCCGCCCAGGCTGCGGCGCCTGCGACGTCTGCGCCTGTTCGACGGACGCGGCCGCCGAGACCGACGTCACGACGCAGGCCTACAAGCTCCTTTCCTGCGTCAAGCGCACCGGCGAGCGCTACGGCGCCGGGCACGTCGTCGACGTCCTCGTCGGCTCCAAGAACGAGCGCGTCCTCGGCCTCGGCCACGCGGAGCTCTCGACCTGGGGGATCGGCAAGGAATGGTCGAGGGGGCAGTGGCTCGACATCTCCGCCCAGCTTCTCCGCAAGGGCTACCTCGCGAAGGATGAGGAGTTCGGCGTCCTCTCCTTGACCGAAAAGGCCTATGCGGCGTTCCGCGAAAAATCGCCGATAGCCGCCGTCGTCCCGCCGCGCCCGAAGGGCAATCGCGCCGGTGGCGCGCGCGGCGCCGGGGCGCCTTCGACCGCCCGGCCGAAGGCGGGATCGCGGGAAGCGGCCGTGGAGGATTCCCTGCGCGCCCTGCGCAGGAGGCTCGCCGAGGGGCAGAGGGTCCCCAACTACGTGATCTTCTCCGACCGCACATTATACGATCTTATTGCCAAGGCGCCCGCCGACCGGGCGGCCCTCCTCGAAGTTTTCGGGATGGGGGAAGTCAAAGCGCGGCGGTTCGGCCGGGCGATACTCGAGCTCCTCGCCGGCTCTTCCGCCAAAGGCGATCCTGCGCTATAATTCAGCGATTATGACCTCACAAAGGCACATGATTATCTTCAATCCTACGGCAGACAAGGGCGCGGCGTCCGAGCGCATTCCGGAGACGGAGGCCCTGCTCAAGGCGAAGGGCATAGATTACGACCTGCGGGTCACCCAGGCGGTGTGGCACGCGGCGGAGCTCGCCCAGGGCGCGTGCGGGGCGGGCTACGGCGCGGTCGTGGCGGCGGGCGGGGACGGCACCGTCAACGAGGTCGTCAACGGCCTCATGCTGGCGCGCGCGAGGGGCGACGAGCTTCCGGCGCTGGGCGTCTTCAGCATGGGCCGGGGCAACGACTTCTCCTACGGAGCCGACGTTCCGGGCGACCTGGCGGCCTGCGTCGACGTCCTCGCCGCGGGGGCATTGCGGCCGATGGACGTGGGCAAGGTGACGGGCGGCGACTATCCCGATGGCAGGTACTTCGCCAACGGCATCGGGGTAGGCTTCGACACCATAGTCGGCCTCGAGGCGGCGAAGCTCAGGCACGTGCACGGCTTCATGGCTTACGTGATCGGCGCGCTCAAGACCTTCGTCATGTATCCCGCCGCGCCCGAGATGCGCCTCGAGTACGACGGCGGCGTCATCGAGAAGGCGAGCCATGAGCTCTCGATAATGAACGGCAAGCGCATGGGCGGCACCTTCTTCATGGCGCCCAAGTCCGTGAACCACGACGGCCTCTTCGACTTCTTCATGGCCGATCGCCTGACCCGCCGGGACATGATCGATCTGATGCTGCGCCTTACCAAGGGCACGCAGGAGGGCCATCCCAAGATAGAGACGGGCCGTTCCTCGCGCATCGCGATTTCGGCGCCCAACGGCGGCCTCGTCGTCCACGCCGACGGCGAGACCATCTGCACGGACGGCAAATCCCTGCTCGTCGAGTGCCTTCCCTCTCGGATACGCATCGTCTGCCGGACGGAGAACGCGGGGTCATGAAAGGCTCGGCCTACGTAGTGGCGCCCATAGCGCGAGCGATCCTGGGCCTGGCCTGCAGGCTGGACCGCTCCGAGCTCGCGAAGGTCCCGAAGAAGGGGCCGCTCATCATCGTAACCAACCACGTCAATTTCCTCGAGGCTCCCCTTCTGTACGCCTTTCTCTACCCGCGCGACATCGCGGGCTTCGCCAAGGCCGATACCTGGCGCAATCCCTTCCTGGGCCTGCTCGCGACGATATGGGAATGCGTGCCGGTGGAGCGAGGGGCCAACGATATACAAGCCATGAGGCGGGCGCTCGACGCCCTCTCCCGCGGCAAGATACTCAACGTGATGCCCGAAGGCACGAGGAGCCACGACGGCCGCCTCGGGTGCGGCCACGAGGGGGTCGTCGCGATGGCCCTGCGCTCGGGCGCGCCCATAGTCCCGATCGCGCACTTCGGCGGCGAATCCTTCTGGCGCAACCTCAGGCGGGGGAAACGCACCGATGTGCGCTTCCGGGTCGGCGAGGCCTTCAAGCTGCGCCAACCCGAGCCCGGCAGGGCCAAGTCCGCCCGCTTCGAGGCTGCAGAGGAGATCATGCTCCGCCTTGCCCAGCTCCTCCCGCCGAAATACCACGGCGAGTACGCGGGCCGCGAGGCCAGTTCACGGCAGCTTCTCTCCGCGAAAGCCTAGCGTGGCGCCCAAGCTCTATTTCTTCGACGTCGACCACACGATAACCAGGGGTTCGACGGGCAGGCGCTTCGCCCTGGCCGCGGCGCGGCGCGGCGTCATCCGGCTGCGGAACCTCGCCTTTCTACCCTTCAATTATGCGGCCTATCGCTTCGGGAAAGGGGGGACCTCCTTCTTCGAGGGCGAGTTTCCCGGGATCAAGGGAGTGGAGAAGGGGCTGCTCGAAAACATAAGCCGAGAGGTCTTCGAACGAAAGACCGGCAAGGCGCTGCGCCCCGAGCTGCTCGAGCTTATCGCTTCGATCAAGGCCGATGGCGGATCCGTTGTCCTCGCGACTTCCTCTCTCGATTTCATCGTGCGACCCTTGGCCGAGCTGATCGGCGCCGATGCCGTCCTCGCGAGCGTCCTCGAATACGAGGGAGGGCGCTGCACGGGCAGGCTCGACGGCGCCGCCCTCTTCGGCCCGGCCAAGCGCGACGCCGTCCTCGCCTACGCGAGCGCCCGCGGCGTCGCCCTCGCCGACTGCGCCTTCTACAGCGACTCGATCCACGACCTGCCCCTCCTCCTCGAGGTGGGCCGGCCCGTAGCGGTCGCCCCCGACCGCCGCCTTAGAAAGGAAGCTGCCCTGCGGGGCTGGGACATCCTGCCGGGGTGACCGCGGCGAACATATGCGCCCTTATTTCTCCAGGTAGAACTCCACCCTGCGATTCTTCCAGCGGTTGACCAGATCGCTGTCGGGCACCACGGGCTTGGTCGATCCGACGCCCTCGACGATCATCCGCGCCGCGTCGATGCCCCTGGCGGCCAGGGCATTCGCGATGGCGGCGGCGCGCGACTTGGAGAGCGGGATGAGTATCTTCTCCTGCTCGGGCTTCCCGAGGTTGGGATCGTCCCAGTTGATCATCACGGCGTGTCCGATGAGGCGTATCCGATAGCCGGGGAATCTGGAGAACTCGGCCGCGAGTCTGTCCAGCGTCAGCTTGTTCTGCGCGACCTGATCGGCGGGCAAGTCCTCGTAGTCGTCGGTGTAGCCCTTGAACAGGATGCTCGCGACGTTGACGCGGTAGCCCTCCCCTTCCTTGGTGACGAAGATGTCGGTCTCCACGTTGGCCTCGGCCTGGCTCGAGTTCCCGAACTCGTCCCGGGCCCTCGCGACGATCCTGTAGGTCTCGGCCGGTTCGACGAGGCTCCCGTCGGCGCCCATGCCGTCCCAAGAGATCGCCGCGGCCGGCCAGGGTCCGCCGAAACGGGCGAACACGTGATTGCCCGGATCGAGGATTTCGATGCTCCAGTCGGCCACCCGAGCGAGGAGGCTCGACGCGTCGAGGCGGATCGATATCGGGGAGGCGGGCGAGAACAGGGTGGGAGAGGGAGAGAGCCGCAGCGCCGGAGGCGTCACGTCGAGGATGAAGGAGGAGCTGCGCGCGACCGCCGGGCTGAAGGTCGAGCCGTAGTCGATGTGCAGAGTCGCGATGTAACGCCCCTCGGACGCGAGGGCGCCGGCGGAGTCCTTTCCGTCCCAGGAGATCGATTCGGGCAAGTCGGGAGCTAGGCCGTGAAAATCGCGAACGATGGCCTTGTCGGCATCGACAATATCGAGGCGCCAGGAGCGGATGGCGGAGCGTTGGCCGAAACCGAGGCTGAAGTCCATGCTGTCCATGACCTTGTCGCCGTTGGGCGAGAACCCGTTCGTCCAGGGCTGTACCGAGCTCCGCTCGGACGGGAAGGGAAGGTCTGCCACCGCTATGCCCGCCTGCGTAGAGGCCGCGTGGCCGTAGACGTCGCGGACGCTCAGTATCGCCGCGTAGCGCTTGCCCGCCTCGACGAGGGCCCCGGCCTCCGAACCCGAGAGCGCGCCGGAGCGTCCGTCCCAGGAGATCGGTGCGGGCGTCCCGGTCGACGGCCATGTGCCCTCGAAGAAGATGAAGAGCCGTCCGTCCGGGCCGACGAGGTCCAGTCTCCACGAATCCAGGCGCGCGAGGGCGGCCCGCGCGGCCAGTTCGAAGGTGACGGGTTTCTTTATTCCGTCGGCGCTCCGCTCGAGGCGCGAGGGGTTCGCGTAGAGGACGGGCTCGGGCGGCGACAGGGAAAGGGCGAAGGGCTTGGACTTCAGGGATAGTGCGGGAAGGCCGCCGGAAAAATCGGCGGAGAGATTCGCCGTGTAGAGCCCTTCGCGCGCGAGTTTGCCGCCCGGACCGAGGCCGTTCCAGGTGAGCGAACCCGGGAGGTCGCTCGCCGCGCCGGCGAATGTTTTCACGGCTCCGGCGATGGCGCCCGATGCGGGGGCAATCTCTACCCTCCAGGTGCTCAGGAGTTTCTCGTTGCCGATGAGGACGGAAATCGAAATTTCGCGAGCGCGGGACTCGGGCGCGGGCCAAAAGCCCTCGGTTTCCGGGCTGATCTCGCTGGGCTCCAGCGTCGGCACGGGCGCAGGCTCGGGCGCGGACGGCTGAGCGAGGGCCGGAGCCGGGGCGGCCGCGGCTTCCGCCGGAGATGACTCCGGCGAGGGCGCGGCAGGGACCGACGCATCGGGAGGAGCCGCGGGGCCGGGCTTGGTCTGGCAACCGGCGAGCAGCAGCGAGGCCGCGAGCGCTATGGCTTGGTAGGGTAGTAGGCGTTTCATTTCGGTCTCCTTGAGCTTCCCAAGAAGTCAGGGCCTGCGGTCCGGTCGTCGGGCTTTTCGGCCTTCAGCGCCTTTTTGGCCGATTTCTCGATATACATCAGGGAATCGAGACGGGCGATGTACTGATCGACGCCCATGTCGACGTCGGGATCGAAGACCGAGGCCCCCACGCTCAGCGAAAGGCGAAACCGCTCGTCGCGCGGGAGGCTGCCGTCGACGAAGCGAGCGCGTAGGCGCCCGACTATGCTCTCGAGCTCTTCCTCGTTCGAGAGCGGAAGGATGGCCACGAACTCGTCTCCCGCGTAGCGCGCGAGAAAATCGTCGGTGCGCAGGCAGGATTTGATGATCCGAGCGGCGGCGACCAGGGCCTCGTCGCCCGTCGCGTGGCCGAAGCGATCGTTGATGGCCTTGAAATCGTCCACGTCGGCGAGAAACCCCGAGAAAGTCCTCGGGCCAGCGAGGCGCCTGCCGCGTCGAGCCTGACCTCCGTGGTCGTCCCGCACCTCGCGGACGCGAGCCTCGGTGTATTCGGCGAGACGGCGGCGGTTGAAGACTCCCGTCAGATAATCGATGGAGAGCTTGCGCTGCTGGATGTTTATGAAGATCACGAGGAGAGATAGGACCGTAGCCGGCCAGAGAAGGACGAGCCCGTAGAACCGTATCTGAATGGCGCCGGCTATCGCGGGGGGAAGGGGGAAGAACAATAAGGCGATCACGGTCCTGCCGGCGATGGCCCTGCGCCGGGCGATCATAATCACGAAGACGAAGGCGAAGAACATATAGGCATAGGACAATCCGGCGAAAACGAAAAACAGGGGCCCATGATGATAGGTATTGGTTTTATCCATATAGAAAAATAAACCCGTAAACGGGGTGGCCAGGGTGAGCAGCGTCGAAGCCGCGGCGGGAAGCGCGACGAGGGGTAGATGGGAGGGCAGGCGGCGGGAATCGTCCGTGACCTGGTGTATCGCGTAGAATACGTAGAACATGGGCGCGATGGGGTGACCGAGGTAGTAGACGACGGTAGACGCGAGAAGGACGGCCCTGCCGACGGCACCGGGAGATCCATCGGCGGCCCATGTAATAGCGTCGGCGACGAGCTCGAGGATGGTCGCGCCGAGCATGAGCATGAAGAGCCGGTAGTCGAGAAAGGAACGATCGATCCTGCTCCTTGAGCCGGCGGCCAGGATGACCGCGACAATCAACGAGAATATATCCAGGTCGATCCTGAGCAAAACGTCCAAACTCCCCTCCGCAGGGCCAGTATAGACGAGGAGGTATGGCGAAGATAGGGTGGGCGATGGGTAACGGCGGCATTCACCGGCGGCATTCAGCCTTGACACGGCATCCGAGCGAATCTAGGATTCTTACCCGAGGGAGGGAAGGCCAATGTCAGTCAGCGTCGAGAGGATAGCTTCGGTTAGACCCACGAAAGAGTTCATTCAGCTTCCGTACACGTTGTACGGCCGAGATCCGAATTGGGTACCGGCCCTCCGAATGGACGAAAAGACCAAATTGGACAGCTCGCGCCATCCCTTCTGGGCCCACGCGGAGCGGGAGCTCCTGATCGCTCGAAGGGACGGTCGCGCGGTCGGCCGCATCGTCGCCATCCACGACAGGCTCTGGGAAGAGACCCACGGCGAGAAGGCCGCCTACTGGGGCTGGTTCGAGTGCGCCGACGACCGCGAAGCGGCCGCGGCCCTCTTCGAAGCGACCGCGGCCTGGGCCCGCGGCAGGGGCTGCACGCGTCTCATCGGACCGATGAGCCCGAACCCGAGCGACCTCGTAGGCACGCAGATCGAGGGCTTCGACGGCGCTCCCGTCATCATGATGCCCTACAACCCGCCCTATCACGACGCCCTCATCTCGGGCTGCGGCAACCGTAAATGGAAGGACCTCATCGCCTGGCTCCTCGACAGCCCCGACGTGCCCGCCCGCCTCGAGCGCATCATGCCGCGCATCGAGGCCAAGGGAGGGTTCAAACTCAGGCCCCTCGACATGAAGCGCTACGACGAGGAGGTCCAGCGCTTCGCCGAGCTCTACAACCACTTCGAGCAGGTCAACTCGATCTACACGCCCATGACCACTCCCGAGGTCATCCAGCTCGCGAAGGACCTCAAGATGGCGATCGATCCCGAGATCGTCTTCTTCGTCGAGATCGAGGGCAAGCTAGTAGGCGCCCTGCTCGCCATTCCGGACATGAACGTGGCCCTCAAGGAAGCCCACGGTCGGCTCTTGCCCTTCGGCCTGATCAAGATCCTCGCGGCACGGAAGCGCATTCACCTCGTCCGAGTCCTCGCCATGGGCGTGCATAAGGACTACCGCAACCGCGGCATCGACCTCGCGATGTACTACTACAGTTACAAGCTCGGCGTGCCCAAGGGATACTTCGGCGCCGAGATGTCCTGGGTCGAGGAAGAGAACGTAAGCATGACCAACACCGCGATCAAGCTCGGCGGCAAGCCCTACCGCAAGTACCGGATATACGAACGTATGCTGTAAAGAGGAAAGGCCTTCAATCGCCAGGGCGCATCGCGAGCGTCCGGTGTATACTGGGAGGCATGAAACCTATGGCAGACGCGGTCCAAAGGCTCGAAGAGCGTTTCACCTACGGCGACTACCGCACATGGCCCGACGAGGAGCGCTGGGAACTGATCGAGGGTGTGGCCTATTCGATGAGTCCGGCGCCGCAAAGATGGCACCAGGAAATTCAAGCCAGACTCATCACCGGGATCAGACTATTTCTAAAAGGCAAGCCTTGTAAGGCCTTCGGCGCCCCATTCGACGTCATTTTGCCGCGAGCGGACGAATCCGACGACGAAGTGGACACGGTTGTCCAACCGGATATCGTTGTCTTTGGCGACCGTTCTAAACTCACCAAAGCCGGCGCTCGCGGCGCTCCGGACATGGTCGTCGAGATACTCTCACCCTCAACCTCGAAGAAAGACCAGCGGGAAAAATTCGATCTCTACGAAAAGCACGGAGTGCGTGAGTATTGGATCGTCGATCCGACTGGGGCCTGGCTCTGCGTCTATCGGCTTAAACCCGATGGTCTCTTCGACTCGGGTGAACTGCGCGAGAGCCTCCGCGAATACGGCCCCATCGAGTCGCGCGTGCTCGAAGGCTTCGCGGTCGATCCGGGGGAGCTTTTCGCGGAGGATTGACTCCTTTTTCAGTCGGGCCTGAAGCGCCGCCCTTCGGCCTTGCAGAGCTTCTTGGCGAGGCTGCGCCCGTCCATCCCGCAAGGGGGGAGACCGCCGCCCGGATTCACCCATTGGCCGACCATGAAGAAATTACTCAGCCCCGGGAAGGTCCGAGGAAAACGGACGCCGAGTGAGCCGACCGTCGGGAGCCAGCCCTCGAAGCTGCCGTGCCAGTTGTTCGTGTAGCGGATGAAGCTCCTCGGCGTCGCCACGTCGACGACCTCGACCCAGGACGCGAATCCGGGTATGGCCGCGTCGAGGGCGGCGATGACTTTATCGGCGGCCTCGCGCTTGCGCGCGGAGTAGGCCGCGGGGTCCGCGTCCGCCAGCTTCGTCCAATACTCGTCGTTGGAAGTCTCGATCATGACGGCGGCCGAGGTCTTGCCCGCCGGCGCGAGGGTCGGATCGAAGTTGAAGATACGCAGGCCGAGACGCTTGACCTCGAGCGCGCCCTCCTCGAGGACTATCGGCTCGGCGAGGCTGAAGGATTGCGAGTGGGGCAGGCCCGCGCAATCGTGGTCCAGGCCGAGGCCGATGAAAATGAGGGACGGAAAGCGCTTCATGCCCCCAGACAGAGCCTTCCGGAGCTCGGGATTGGAGTAGGCCCCGCCGAGGAGGCGGCCGACGGTGTCGTGGGCGTCGGCCGCCGAGATCACGTAATCGGCGCCGATTCGCCCTCCCGAGCCCGAGACGCCCACGGCCGCAGCGCCTTCCACGAGGATCTCGTCGACCTTGAAGCCGTACCTGATCCTGCCGCCGAGCGCGAGGTACTTCGCCTCGATCGCCCGGGCGAAGGCCATCGATCCGCCGATCGGGTATCCGGAGGATTTCTTGGCCATGAAGCCGAGCATCATGAAGAGGGCGCCCGCGGGGAATTGATCCATGGCGTCGCCGAAGAGACGGCCGAAGGCTTCCCTGAGGTCGGGGCCCTTTATCCTCTCCACCAGCCGCGAGATGGGAACCTTGATCCACGTGGTCAATATTGGAAGCGCGGCCGGTATGGCGCCGATAAGGGAGACGGCCTCGCCGAAGCTGAGCTTGTCGAGGGCGTACGGCATGTCGGCGTTTTTCACGGCCTTGATCTTCGATGCGACGAAGCGCGCGAATTCGCCGTCCTCGGGGCTCAGCCTGAGCATCTCGGCGGCGAGGCGGTCGGGATCGGTGTAGACCGTGAAGACATCGCCGCCGGGAAGCCCGACGACGGTATAGACCTCCCACTCGATGTACTCGAGGCCTCCGGCGCCGAGTTCGTCCCAGATGTGGTGGATGTTGCTCGACCTTCCGGAGCCCATGAGCCAATGGATGCAGCCGTCGAAGGTGTAGCCCTTGCGCTGCCATGCGGTACAGAGCCCGCCCGGCCTGTCGTGCATTTCGAGGATTTCGGTATCGAAGCCGTTGCGTTGAAGGTAGCTGGCGCTTGCGAGGCCGGCGATGCCGGCTCCAATGACGAGGACTTTCTTGCCCATATGGCGCTCCGGACCGCGTCCCCCCACGAGGCGGATGCGGCATGCTGTCGTCTTCGGCCCGCGTGCGCGGCGCCGATCGATCAAGGAAGCGCATAAGATACTTGTGGCAATTGCGCAAAGTCAATTATGGGAAATAAAAGAATTTCACACAGCGACCCCGGGGACCACGGGGCAATGAAAGGATATAGGAATTCTCCTTCCCATTCTACTCCGCGCCCGCCGTGCTCGCTGTGTGAGACTCTTATTCTTTCATTTTCTCTTCTAATCGTCGCGCCGATATACGGTCCTGCCGCCGACTACAGTCTCTTCGACGACGGTGTCGCCTATCCTCTCGCGGGGGACCGACGTTATATCCCGCGAAAGGACGGCGAAGTCGGCAAGCATATCGGGGGCGAGCCTGCCCTTGCGGCCCTCCATGAACTCGGCGTAGGCGCTTCCGACCGTATAGCAGCGGAGCGCCTCCTCGGCTGTGATGCGTTCCGGCCCCTCCCGATTCACGGCCATGTGGATCGACCGTATCGGGTCGCAGCTCGACTCGCCCGGTATGTCGGAGCCGAAGGACAGGCGCACTCCCGCGTCGATGAGGGATCTGTAGGGATAGGCGCGCAGCGCGCGCTCGCGGCCGAGGAGGAGCTCGTCCTTGCCCGGATTCTCGAGGGCAGTCGGCTGGGCCGACACGAGGATGCCCAGTTCGCGGATGCGCGGAATATCGCATGGCCGAATGAGCTGGGCGTGCTCGATCCTGATGCGAAGCTCCCTCAATCCCGGCCTGCGCGCCAGAACCGTTTCGTAGGCATCGAGAAAAATCGCGATGCCCCTGTCGCCGATGATGTGAAAGGCCCCCTGTAGTCTCCGCTTGGCCAGGTACTCGAGCTCGGCGAGGGGCGCCGAAGGGTCGGCGCAGAGCCCCTCTTCCGGGGAATCCTCGAAGGGCTCGCAGAGACAGGCGTTGCGGGTGGAGAAAGTCCCGTCGAGGAAGAATTTCACGGGGCCTTCCCGAATCCAGTCGCGGTCGCCCAGCCCGAAGGCGTAGGCCGCGCGCATCGCGGCGACGGCTCGGGGCCGTCGTCCGAGGAACCAGGTGGAAAAGCGGGCGCTCAAGGTTCCCGCGTCGAGTCTCTTTCTCAGGCTGAAAAGCTGGGGGTAGAACCAGGTGTTGTCCTGCACCGAGGTGATGCCGAAGCTCGCGAAGGCGGTCAGGGCGATGTCGAGTCTCTCCTCGCGCATCCGGGGATCGAAATATATTTTGCGGGAGCGTTTTCTGGAGAGGGCGGTATCGCCGAGGTCGCGCACGATTCCCGTGGGCTCGCCGTCCGGATCGCGCAGGACGCTCCCCGCTCTTGGACCGGCGCCCGACCACGGGTCGGGATGTCCCCGGCGTATTCCGATGGCGCGCAACGCGGAGCTGTTGAGCCACTGGGCATGGCCCGAAAACTGGCTCAATACGACGGGGTTGCGCGGGAAGGCTTCGTCGAGGAGCTCCTTGCGCGGGTTGGGGCATGAAGGATAGTCCCAATTGAAGGCACGGATGATCTGGCCTGATCGCGGCTGCGGGAAATGCCCGCGCAAAAGAGCGACGATTCCGCCCTCGTCCAGGCCGCCCAGATCGATGGCGAGGGCGTGGTCGCCCATGTGAACCGCGTGGACGTGGTTGTCGTTGAAGCCCGGCACCACCGCTCGCCCGCCGAGGTCGCGGACTTCCGCGCCGGCGCCCGCGCGATCCAAGGCGGCCCCTTCGTCCCCGACATAGTCTACGATCCCGTCGCGGACGACGAGGGCCCTGGCCCGCGGCAGTGCGGGGTCCATCGTGATTATTTCGGCGTTGCGCCAAAGCCGAGTCATCATCGATGCGCCTCGTAGTGGAAGTAATCGAAATCTGCGGCGACTCCCCTTCCCGCGGTATCCTGGACGCAGATTCCGCAGAAGGTGCCGCTGAAGGCCTCGCGACGCGAGCACTCGTCCGAGAGCCGCGTGAAGTCGAGGACCGGTCCTATCCTCTCCCAGGATCGCCCGTCGGGCGACCAGGAGAAGGCGAGCTCGCGACCCCTCTCGACCTCGGCGGCGAGGAACTGCGATACGGGAGCGCGGCGCCCGAGCTCCCGCCCCAGGGCGACCCTGTGATCGAGGAGCTCGTCCTCGGCGCCGTCACGGCAGGTCATGATTCCGAGGGCGGGGCAGCCGAGGCTCTCGCTCCAGTACTTCCTCAGGTAGTACCAGTTCTCGGTGCCGATCATGAAGACGAGCCCGGCCATCTGCTGATGCGAGTCGGGTTCGAACTCCATCGAGGCCTCGACGCGGAAGGAAAAATGCTGGACCCTGCGGGCGACGAGGCTCTGCTCGTGGAGCGATCGCAGGGACTCGCGTCCGCGCAGGCGCAGCCAGCCGGGGCGGGCGCGAAGGTCGAGCCAGGAAGAGTCGGGCACGGCGCGCAGGGAATGGAAGTCCATGGGGAGGGAGGGACCGTCGAAGTCCTCTCGTCGCGAGGCCGTGGGATCAGGGCCCGGCGTGGGGCAGTCAGGCAGTCCGGCGGGCGATGGGACCTCGAGAAGCGGGAGCCTTCCGCCCTCGAGACGGAGCCAGCCGTCGGCGGTCCAGAAGGCCCTGCGAAGGGAGGTCTCGCGGTTGAGAACGCAGCGCATCTCCGGCATCACCGGCCGGGCACCCAAGTGGGCGACATACCATTCGCCCTGCCCCGTATCGACGATGGATGCATGTCCGGTCTTTTGCATCGCCGCGTCGGGATTGTAGAAACGCTCTTTCAGGAAGTCGCGCTCTCCCCGCGCCTTGAAGCTCTCGCGGACGGCGCTCAAGAAGGGGCCCGCGGGGTCGGCTTCGAAGGGCCCGCCTATGTCCCGCGAGCGCGCGAGCATCGCGGAGTGGCCATAGCCAGTTCCGCCCTCCGCGGTGATCAGGTAGTACCGGCCGTCCTTTTTGAAAAGGACCGGGCCCTCCATGCAGCCCATGTCGCTGCCGCCGTGGTAGACGCGCCGTATCGCCCCGACGAGGCGCCGGTCGGGGATCGAGTATTCCTGCAGCACTATCCAGCCCGGGTGCTCGTAGCCCTTGCGGAACTCCCACTCGAGGTTGAGGAGCCAGGCCCTCCCGTCTTCGTCGAAGAAGATGCAGGGATCGAAGCCCGAGGCATTGAGGTAGATCGGCTCGGACCAGGGGCCGTCCACCGATGGCGCGGTAACGAGGTAGTTGCGCAGGTCGAAGGTCGCCGCGTTCGAGTTTCGGACATTGGTCCACGCGAGGTAGTACAGGCCGTCTTCCTCTCGATACCGCAGGCTTGGAGCCCAGACGCCGCCCGATCCTTGCACGCCGCGGAGCTCGAGCTGACTCGCGCGGGTGAGCGCATGGGAGCGGAGCCTCCAGTGGGCGAGGTCGCGCGAGTGGTAGATCGAGACGCCCGGGAACCATTCGAAGGTCGAGGTGGCTATGTAGAAGTCCCGGCCAACGCGCAGCATGGAGGGGTCGGCGTTGAAGCCGGGAAGGATCGGATTGCGGATCATTGCCGGAGCATATCCCCTCGGCCGACTTTCGAACAAGCCTCGCGCGGGCCGTGTCGTGCTATACTCGCTCCGTGGTCTCCTTATCCCGGCGCTTCGCCTTCGCCTTCGTCCTCCTCGTCGCCGTCCCGAGCATCATCGTTTCGGTGGTTCTCTCGCGGCTTTATGTATCGGCCCTCTACACGACCCTCTCCCGTCAGACGGAGGCGACCGCCGAGCAGGTATCGCGAGGAGTGCAGAACGAGATAGACTCCGCCTCGATCCTGGCCGCCTCCCTCCTCCACGACGCGGAGCTCCTCTCTCTCGTGCAGGCCTACGCCGTGGCCTCCGGAGCGGAAAGGCTCAAGGCCTACTCGCGCATCGACGCCTTGATCTCGAGTTTCCTCATATACTCGAACCGCATCGGCGCCGTGGAGATATACCTGCGGGACGGGAGCAGCTGCTACGTCTCCAACTACCCCAACATCCGCCCGATGCCGAGCTTCGACCACGAGCTTTTCGCCGGCTCGGAACGCACGCCCGGCAAGGTCTTCCTCCTCGATACGCTCCTGGGCCCCGTCGGCAACATCGGTGAGAAGAACGTCCTCTCGATCGCCGTCTGCCCCACGCGGGACGTGGACACGAGGCTCGAGGCCATCCTCGTAATGACGCGCGTCCCCTTCTTCGACGAACTGGCCGCCCACGCGGGCCCCGGGAGAGGCGACATCGTCATCTTCGGAAGGGAGGGGGCGCCCCTGCTCTCGAGCCTCCCGCCGGACGTCGCGGCCGCCCTGGCTCCCATCGCCGCGACGCCGCAGGGCGCTGGGTCCTTCCGGGAGCTGCGCACGGGGGGCAGGCACTGGCTCGCGACCTCGGCTTCCATGGACTCGGCCGGCTGGAAGGTCGTCCTCCTCGCGGACATGGCCTCGATCTCAGGTCGTATCGCCCGATACAGTTGGTACCTTTTCCCCGCCCTCGCCGTCATCGCCCTCCTCTCGATCGCCTTCGCCCAACTCTTCTTCGCGAGCATCGCCGCGCCCATCAAGGCCCTGATCGCGGGCATGGGCCGCGTCGGCAAGGGCGATTACGCGGCTCGCGCGAGCTCGGCCGGCATCGCGGAGCTGGAGGCCCTTACCCATGGTTTCAATTCGATGGTCAGCGAGATCGAGGGCCTCGTCGACGAGAAAGAGAAGCGCGAGCGCGAGCGGCTCGCGGCCGAGCTTGCGGCGCTCCGCTACCAGATCAATCCCCACTTCGTCGCCAACACGCTCAACTCGATCCGCCTGATGGCTCGGGCGGCGAAGGCGGACGCCATCGCGGCGATGAGCGGCGATCTCATGCGCGTCCTTGCGGACAGCTACTCGGGCGCGAGCAGTCTCGTCGAGCTCTCGCGAGAAGTGGACAACGTGAAGAGCTACATCGCCATCATGAAAATACGCTTCGGCAAGCGCCTCGACGCCTCCTTCGACCTTGAGACCGGAGCCGAGGATTGCCTCACCCTGCGCATGATCCTCCAGCCGATCGCGGAAAATTGCATACTTCACGGCCTCGCGGCGGCCCCCGCGAGGGGGCACATAAGCATACGGGCCCGAGTCGAGGAGGATGCCCGGCCGCCGGCGGCCCCGCCGGAGCCCGGCGTGCGCGTCGTACCGGGCCGCCGCCTCGTCATAGAGCTGCAGGACGATGGCGTGGGGATGGACGCGGAGAGTCTCGCCTCGGTCATGGCGGCGGAAGCCGACGGCGGGGGCCTGAACCGCATCGGCGTCGCGAACGTCAGGCGCCGCATCGCCCTCAATTTCGACGAGCCCTACGGGCTCTCCATGGAGAGCTCGCCGGGAGCCGGAACCCTCGTGCGCTACATCCTCCCATTCATGGAGCGGATCAAGGGGGAAGGACGTGCATAGCGTGATGGTCGTCGACGACGAACCCTTCGTCCGCCTCTCCATCGCGAGCCTCGCGAACTGGGAGGACGAGGGCTTCGACTTCAGCTTCGAGGCTTCCAACGGCGAAGATGCCCTGGCCCGCCTCGTCCTCCACCCCGAGATAGACATCGTCCTCCTCGACCTCTCGATGCCCGTGATGAACGGCATCGAGTTCCTCAGGCGGCTTCGACCCATGGAAAGGGACGACGCGTCGGCCGTCAGAGGGACGCCGGCGGTGATAGTCCTCTCCGCGCACGACGACTTCCACCTCGTGCGCGAGGCCTTCAAGCTGGGGGCCGGCGACTATCTGCTCAAGGCGGAGCTCGAGGCGGAGGCGCTCAGGGCCGTCCTCGCCAAGGCCGTCTCCGGTCTCTCCGAGTTGCGGGACAGAAGCGTCGACATCCTCGAGCGCCGCCAGCTCGAGTCGCTCAAGGCCCAGGTGCTGCGCGACCTCCTCGCCGGCCCCCCCGCCGAGGAAATTGCGGAGAGCTTCGCCTTCCTGGGCATCTCTCTCGAATCGCCCTTCCGCGTCATATCGGTCTGGATCGAGGACTTCGACGCGGTGGAACAGCGCTGGAAAGACGAGGGGCTGGCCCGTTTCTCGGACATGCTGTACCGCTCGCTCTCGCAGGTTCTGTCCTCGCGCTACCGGGGCGAAGTCCTCCTCCTACGCCCCTCGCACGCGGTGGCCTTCGTCTCGGCGGGCCCTGATCCCGCCGAGGACCTGGCCGCCGCCTTTTGCGAGGACGCCAAGGAGTACCTGGAGCGATATCTCTCCATACGCTCCGTGTTCTCGGCGAGCGTCGCCTGCGCCGGGCCGGAGGAGGCGGCGGCGGCCTACCGGGCCAGCCGCGCGGCGAGGTCGGTAGAATCGCGCATCGTGATCCTCGCCAAGAAGGCCATCCGCGAGCGCTTCGCCGATCCGGCCTTCTCGCTCGACGAGGCGGCATCCCGCGCCGGCGTTTCGCCCAATCACCTGAGCTTCGAGTTCTCGCGGGAAACCGGCGAGACCTTCATTTCGTACCTCTCGCGGGTGCGCATGGAGGAGGCGAAACGCCTCCTCTCCTCCACCGACCTCATGGTCTACGAGGTGGCGGAGCGCGTGGGTTATCCGAGCGTCGAGCATTTCTCCCGGACCTTCAAGCGCATGGTCGGCGCGAGCCCCGCCAGGTACAAGGAGATGGGGGGCGCGGAGGGCGCTCCAGGCGATGGATGAGATCTTCGTAGAAAACGTCACGCCGCCGTAGAAAGCATCATTCACGATTCCGCGAAGCGGCCCAATAATAACTGCGTTAAATATCCGAGTTTTGAAATTGGCAAGTTTCCAAGGAGGTACCATGAAGAAGATTCTCTCTCTCTGCCTCGTGCTAGCGGTAGCTGCCGCCGTCTCCCTCGGCGCCCAGACCACGATCACGCTCAAGATGGGCGACAACCTTCCCGACCGCACAACGACGTGGGGAGCCGTCGTCGAGAAGATCAACGCCGAGTTCAAGGCCGCCAATCCCGGCGTCGAGTTCGTGACCGAGAGCTACCAGGACCAGCCCTACCAGCAGAAGATCAAGATCTACGCGACCGCGAAACAGCTCCCCGACGTCTTCAAGTACTGGAGCTTCACCTCCATGCTCAAGCCCTTCGCCGAGGGCGGTTTCGTGGCCCCCCTCAACCTGGCCGACTTCAAGAAATTCGGCTACATGGCCGGGTCGCTCGAGAGTAACATGTACGGCGGCAAGCTCTACGGAATCCCCGTATCGGCCGACATGTGGGTCATCTTCTACAACAAGCAGCTCTTCAAGGACGCCGGCGTAACCAAGATCCCGACGACCATCGAGGAACTCAAGGCCCTCGCCCCCGTCTTCAAGGCCAAGGGCATCATCCCGATGACGACCGACGGCAAGGACGCCTGGCCCCTCTCCATCACCTTCGACCAGCTCGCCTTCAGGATCTCCGGCGACGGGACCCTGCCCCAGAAGGCCCTCGATCGCAAGATCAAGTTCACCGACCCCGTCTTCGTCCAGGCCGCCAGGGAACTCCAGGACCTGACCACCAAGTCCGGCCTCTTCCAGGAAGACCTGATGGTCTCAGACTACGGCGCCTCGAGGAACCTTTTCGGCCAGGGCAAGGCCGCCATGTTCCTCATGGGCTCCTGGGAGCTCGGTCTCGGCTCCGACACCGGCTTCTCCGAGGACTTCCGCGCCAACGTCGACGCCTTCAAGTTCCCGGTATTCAAGGCGGGCAAGGGCAAGATCGACGATCTCGAGGCCTGGTTCGGCGGCAATTACGTCGTCAGCGCCTCAAGCAAGTACAAGGACCTCGGCATCAAGTACCTCAAGTATTATGCCGAGAAATTCCCCGCCTACGCCTGGGAATCCCAGGCCACCTTCCCCGCGCAGAAGGTCGAGCCTAGACCCTCCGATACCGCCGTCGCCAAGACCCTGCTCAAGATCGCGGCCGACGCGAAGGCCACCTCAGGCACCGCCAGCCTCGATCTTTCGACCGCCCAGTTCAAGGATGACAACCAGAACTTCATCCGCGAGCTCTGCTCGGGGCTCATCACCCCCGACGAGTTCTGCAAGAAGCTCGACGCCTCGGCCGACAAGGCCTCGAAGCAAAAGTAAGGCGTAGACGGGGAGAAGCGGCGGCTCGGGGACGCGGGGGGACGGTTCCTCCCCTTCCCCTCGCCCCCGCTTTTCCCGTCTCCGTGGTTCCTCGTTTTTCAACACTACGTTATTTTTCCTTGGAGGTTGGCCGCGTGAAGGGATTATTCTCGAACAAGTTAGTCACCGCCTTCCTCGTGGCGCCGGGAATAGCCGTGATCGTCTTCGCCCTCGTCGTTCCGATCGGTTTCAGCGCCTACTTCAGCCTCACCGATTGGGCGGGCTTCGGCAAGTTCAACATGGTCGGCCTGGACAACTACAAGGAAATCCTCAAGACCGACCCCGTCTTCTGGCGCTCCCTGCTCAACGCCCTCGCCCTGATGGTCGTCACCATCTTCATCCAGAACCCGGTGGCCTTCGCCCTCGCCGCGGTGCTCTCCCACCTGAGCGAGCGCTTCTCCCGGAGTCTCCGGACCGTCTACTTCATCCCGGCCGTCCTATCCGTCGTCGTCATCTCCAAGCTCTGGGTCAACATCTTCAACCCCACCTACGGCATCCTCAACAAGCTCCTCCGCCTCGCGGGGCTCAAGTTCCTGGCCACGTCCTGGCTCTCGAACCCGCACACGGCCCTCGGCTCGGTGATATGGATAATAATCTGGCAGGGCTTCGGCTGGGCCCTGCTCTTCTACTACACGGGCCTGATGACGGTGCCCAAGGAGATCGAGGAGGCCGCGGTCGTGGACGGAGCGAGCTGGTGGCAGACCTACACCAGGATAGTCGTCCCCTACCTTTTCCCCGTCATCTCGGCCGTCGTAGTCATCGGCGTCATCTCCTGCATGAAGCAGATGGAGATGATCTTCCTCTCCACCGAGGGAGGGCCGGGGCAATTGACCCAGTTCATCGCCGTCTATCTCTACCAGAAGGCCTTCGTCGCGGGAGAGTACGGCTACGGCAACGCCCTCTCGGTGCTCTTCGTGATCATAGCCGTGGGCATCACCATCCTGGTCCAGCGCCTCCTCAAGACGGCGCCGGACGAGAGATAGGAGGCCACCCGATGAACCATCAGAGCACCGCTCGCCTCGTAGGCAAGGCCCTCCTCTACTCCTTCCTCGTGCTCATCGCCTTCCTCCAGATATTCCCGCTCCTCTGGGTATTCGACTACTCGATCCAGAAATCCGGCGATCTCTTCGGGCCGGAGATCCTTCGCGTGAACTTCGTGCCCCTGTGGAGCAATTACGCGCGCGCCTGGACCGACGGGAAGATCCCGCGCTACCTACTCAACTCCCTCATCGTCGTCTCAGCGTCCACGGTGGCGTCCACGATCTTCTCCTTCTGCCTCGCCTACGCGATCACGCGGATGAAGTGGCGGCTCAAGTTCATCGCCACCCTGGCCGTGACCATCGGAATGGTCATCCCCATCCACACCACCCTCCTGCCCAACTTCATCTGGTTCAACGTTTTCAAACTGATAGACACGCACCTGGGCCTCATCATCCCCTACGTCGCGTTCACGATCTCCTTCAACACCCTCGTGTATTCCGGGCAGATCAAAACCATACCCCTCTCGATGGAAGAGTCGGCCTTCATCGACGGCGCTTCCTGGCCGCGGATGCTGTGGAGCATAGTAGCCCCGATGGCGGCTCCGGCCACCATCACCGTCGGCGTGATGACCTTCCTCAACAATTGGAACGAGTTCATCATGGCCAACACCTACCTCGCGACGGACGACCTGCGGACCCTCCCCTTCTCCATCATCCGGTTCCAGGGCCAGTACAGGTCGGACTACGCGATCCAATTCGCCTGTATGTTCCTCGTCGCCCTGCCGCCGCTCGCGCTGTATTTCTTCTTCAGCAAGCAGATCATGGCCGGGGCCACCGCCGGCGCGATCAAAGGGTGACCACTATGCAGGATTTCCTCTCCATGCCGAAAGACTTCATCTGGGGCACGGCCACGGCCGCCTACCAGGTCGAGGGCTCGCACGACGCCGACGGCAAGGGCGAGTCCGTGTGGGACCGCTTCTCCGCGACGCCGGGCAAGATCGACGACTTCCATGACTCGCGCGTGGCCAACGACGGCCGCGTTGCCTGCGACCACTACCGCCGCTGGGAGGCCGACCTCGACCTGATGGCCAGCCTCGGCCTCAAGGCCTACCGCTTCTCCATCGCATGGACCAGGATCATCCCGCTCGGCATGGGCCCGGCCAATCCCAAGGGACTCGAATTCTACGACCGTCTGGTCGACGGCATGCTCGCGCGCGGAATAAAGCCCTACGCGACCCTCTTCCACTGGGACCTGCCTCAGGCCTTGCAGGACAGGGGCGGCTGGGCGAATCGAGCGACAATAGACGCCTACCTCGTCTACGCCGACCTCGTCACAAGGCGCCTCGGCGACCGCGTGAAGGACTGGATGACCCACAACGAGCCCTGGGTCTACTCTTTCTGCGGCCACCTCTTCGGCGCCCACGCCCCCGGCCTCCGCGACCTCAAGACCTGCCTGGCGGTGGCGCACAACCTCCTCGTATCGCACGGCCGCGCCCTTCCCCTGATCCGCGCCAATGCCCCGGGGGCCAGGGTCGGCATCGTACACAACCTCGAGTGGGTCGAGGCCGCGACCGACCGGGACGAGGACGTCGCCGCGGCTCGGCGCCACGACGGCGCCTTCAACCGCTACTTTCTCGACCCCGTATTCGGCCGCGGCTACCCGGCCGACGTGGTGGAGTGGTACGGCCGCGACATGCCCCGCGTCGAGGCGGGCGACCTCGAGGCCATGGCGGCACCTATCGACTTCCTCGGCGTGAACTACTACACCCGGCGGATAATGCGGGCCGACCCCGCGGGCCGCGGGCCGGAAGGGCGCTCGGTCCTGGCCGCGCTGCAGGTACACTGGCCCTTCGTTCCGCGCGCCGACTTCGAGGAGTGGGAGATCGCGCCCGAGGGCCTCTACCGAGTCCTCCTCCGCGTCGCGAAGGAATACTCGCCGGCGGCGATCCTCGTCACCGAGAACGGGATGTCCTGGCCGGACGCCCCCGGCCCCGACGGGGAGGTCCGCGATCCCCTGCGCGTCTCCTACGTCGCCCGCCACCTCGCCGCGGTCAAGCAGGCGATCGACGACGGGGTGCCCGCGAAGGGCTACTTCCTCTGGTCCTTCATGGACAATTTCGAGTGGGGCTTCGGCTACACCAAGCGCTTCGGGATGACCTGGGTGGACTTCGCCACGCAGCTACGAATCGTCAAGGATTCGGGCAGATGGTACGCGGCCGCGGCCAAAGCCGGCGGCTTCCCGCTCCACGACGCGTCGTCGGCGCGATGAGCGGCCGAAGCCGTGACTCCCCGCGAAAGCGCCCTCGCCGCCCTCGACTACGGCGGCTGGGACCGGCTCCCCCTCGCGCACTTCGGCTTCTGGCGCGAGACCCTGGACAAATGGGTCGCCGAGGGCCGCCTGCGGCCCGAGGAAATCGAGGGGATAGGCGACGGTTCCCCCAGGTCGACGATCATAGGGAAGAAGCTGGGCTTCGACTTCAACTGGGGCGACTGCTATCCCCTGGCCTCCGGCCTCTTCCCTCCCTTCTCCGAGCAAATCCTGCGCGTCCGCGAGGACGGGATGGAGGAAGTGCGGAACGCCGACGGCGCCATCGTGTTGCGCAGGCCAGGCGCGGTCTCCATCCCGGCCGAGATCGGCCACACCCTCATGGACCGCGCGAGCTGGGAGGCGGAGTTCCTCCCGCGCCTGGCCTTCGACGAGTCGAGGATAGACGCCGCTCTCCTCGCGTCGATGCCCCTCCCGGCGGAGAGGTCAGGCCCTTTGGGCCTCTACTGCGGCAGCCTCTACGGCATCATCCGCAACTGGCTCGGCGTCGAGGGCCTCTCCTACCTGACGGTCGACGACCCCGGCCTCCATCGCGAGATCGTAGACACCGTGGGTGGCCTCGTCCTCTCCTGCGTGCGCGCCCTGCTCGCGCGCCGCTCGGACTTCGACTGCATGAGCTTCTGGGAAGACATCTGCTTTAAAAACGGTCCCCTCGTCGTGCCTTCGCAGTTCCGCGAGCTCGTGGGTCCCTGGTACCGCAAGATATGCGCCGAGGCCGAGGCTGCGGGCATCCGCTTCCGTTACGTGGACTGCGACGGCTTCATCGAGGACCTCGTCCCGACCTGGATCGACGACGGCGTGAACCTCATGTTCCCCATCGAATACGGCACGTGGAAGGGGTCGATCGCTTCCTTACGGGAGAAATTCGGCCCCGCGCTCCGCGGCGTGGGCGGCATGGACAAGAGCGTCTTCGGCCGCGATCGCGACGCCGTCGACGCCGAGATCGGGCGCCTGCGGCCCCTCGTGGACTTGGGCGGCTACCTCCCCTGCCCCGACCACCAGATACCGCCCGACGCCGAGTGGGACTTGGTGAGGTATTATTGCGACAGGTTCAGGGAGGCCTTCCGCCGCGGGGCCTAGGGCCTTCGAACAGCCTCAGCACAAGCACCCCGCCGACTATCAGTCCGGCGCCCGCGAGCTGGACGCCCGTGAGCCTCTCCCCGAGGAGAAGGAAGGCGAGAGCGGCCGTGAACGCGGGCTCGAGGGACATAATGAGGTTCGCGACGCTCGAAGGCAGGATCGAGAGGCTCACGTTGTAGAGGCCGAAGCCCCCGACGGTGGGAATCGCCGCGATGAGGAAGAGCACTAACCAGCCCCTCCATGAGGCGCCGAACCAGAGCAAGTCGCCCAAGGCCCTCGAGGAGCCGGGAAGGGGTGCCCCGGGCAGGCAGTTTACGAGGAAGAGGAAGGCCGCCGCGAAGGCGAAGATGTAGACGAGGGTCGTCCAGGGGTCGAGGCCCCGATTCGCGGCCGACCTGCCGAAAAGGCTGTAGAGCGCGTACGAGATGCCGGCGACGACACCGATGAGGACTCCCGCGAGATTCCCTTTCCACGATCCCAGGTCGAGGATGCCGGCCACGAGGGCGCAGCCGCAGAAGCTCATGGCCACGGCCGCCAGCTTCGCCCAGCCCAGCCTCTCCTTCAGGAAGATCCTGCCCATGATCGCCGTGAAGGCTCCCGACGAGTAGACGAGGACGGTGGAGACGGCGGCCCCGTTGAGCGCCACGGAGAGGGTCCACAGCGAATTGAAGAGGGCGAGGATGAAGCCGTACAACGCGATATAGGGCAGATGGCGCGCGCTCGGGCGGAGCATGCCAGGCCGCGCGATAGCCAAGGCCGGGACGAGGGTGACGACGACGAAGACGTCGCGCCAGAAGGCCAGGATGAGAGCGGGTATCGCGTAGGTCTGCGTGAGGTAACGGATGAATATCCCCGTAGTCGAGAGCAATACCGCCGCTACTATGGCGACCGTGTAGCCCCGAGCTTGGGTTTTTGTCGATGCTATGGCTGCCATTGACGGATGGTAATCGAGAACCTGTGGACGAGAATAGAGTCCAATTCCCCATAGGGCGAGGCGGACAGGCGAAATTCAGCTTCGAGCTAGTCCTTCAGCGACGCGAACTCCTTCTCCAGCCGCTCGAGGTAACCACCCTTGCCCCGGTATGCGCGGATAGAGGCGGCTTCCGGCTCGACGGGCAGTCCGGGCCTCGCGGCCACCGCGCGGGCGCGGTCGGCCAAGGCGCCGCGCTCCGATTCGCCCACGAGGGCGCAGGCGGCCGCCACGGCCGCTCCCGCAGCGGCTCCGGCGTCGGCTATCGGCAGGGCGCGAGCGCCCCAGATGGCCGCCACTCGAGCCAGCACGCCTCGGCTGGAGGCGGCGCCGCCGGTCACGGCCACCTCGCGCACTCTGCCCGCGAAGGGCGCGGAAGCCACGGCCATGAGTCCGAGGCTCGAGTCCACGGCTGCCGAGTAATCGCGGGCGAAGCTTCCGAGGGAGGGCGACGACGTCGCCGGCGAGTAGGGAAAACTCTCTCGCTCGTTCTGCACGATGCGGACGGCCGATCCCGGCGCCTCGGAAGCCAGCGCGCTCTCGCTCGCGGCGAAGTCGTTCGCGGCCAGGCCGTGCGCGGTCCTCACCGATTCCCAGGCGAGGGCTCCGTTCGTGCGGCAACCGAAGAGGAAGGGCCTGCCGAGGCCGTCGTACATCGCGTTGGCCGAAACATGGGGCTTCTCGCCCTCGACCATGAGGACGAAGCTCGTGCCCAGGGACAACAATGCCCCCGAGGCGAGGACCTTGCCCTGCGGGTTGTCGCCGGAACCGGCGACGATCGCGCATTCGGGCGACAGGCCGAAGCGCTCCGCGAAATAGGCGGCGGCGCGGCCGACGATGGTGAGGGGATGCGCCAGGGGAGGCAGGCGCGAGGCGAGGGCCTCGGGGCCGCCCGCCAGGCCGGCGGCGATGGCCGCGATGAGCTGGGGATCCCAGCGCCGCCTGGACCAGTCCATGAGGCTCGTCCCCGAGCCGTTGCCCCAGTCTATCGGCGCGTCGCCCTCCCCGGCGAGGACTCCCGCGAGGAAGGACGAAATGAGGTGGAAGCGGTAGGTCCTCGCGTAGATCTCCGGGAAGCGCTTGGCGACGCGGCGCAGCACCACGCCCGAGAATCGCAGGGGGGAATCGGAGCCCGAGCGGGCCGTCACGCCCTCCCGGCCGCCGAGGGCCGCGCGCAGCTCGTCCGCCTCGACCTGCGTATTGGCGCTCATCCAGATGGGCGCGCGATCGTAGGCCAGGCCCGGCCCCAATCGCGCGGCCAGATCGCCGGCACCACGAGCGCCGCCGCCTCGCAGGGCGGCGATCGCCTCGGCTCCGCCGGAGCCCAGCCAGACCTGGCCGTGCTGCTGCGCCGATATGTCTATCGCCGCCACCCGGCCCAGGATGTCCGGGCCCAGGTCGGAGAAGAGAGCCTCCAACGCGGCGAGAAAGAGAACGGCGGGCTGGTCGGCCTCGCCCTTTTCGCGGGGGGGCAGTATGGGCGCGCCCTCGGTAAGGCCGAAGGAAACGAGACGGGGGTCGTCGCGGTAGCGGACCTTGGCCTCGGCCACCGTAGCGAAGCTCGCGCGGTCCAGTACGACGGCCGTCGTGCTCTGCGTACTCGAATCGATGCCCAGGACCAGGTCCAACTTGCCCATGCTGCCTCCATAGACTTATGACGAAAAGTGGACACGGAGAGCACGGAGGGAGGGGAGTACACGGAGGGGAGAAGTATGGAAAGGGTTTTTAGGGGGAGAAAACAAGGAAAATCCTCAATCCTAAACCCTAATCATTTCTTCTCCGTGCTCTCCGTGCCCTCCTCTTCTCCGTGTACCTTGGACTTCAGCCCCTCAAAGGTATCTGTTGACGATGGACTCGAGGTACTCCTGCCTGCCGGAGCCCAGGCCGAAGTCGCTCGCCTTGGCCGTCGCGGCGTCGAGCATGGCGGCCTCGAGGCTCTTGAAGCTCTCCTTCCCGCCGCGGATGGCGGCGCCTATGCCCTTCTGCCATCCCGCGTACCGCTCGTCCAGAAGCTTGTCGAGGGCCTTGTCCGCTATCATGCGGCCGGCCGCGTCGGCGCCGCGGGCGAAGGAGTCCATGCCCACGATGTGCGCCATGGCGATATCCTCGACCTTGAAAGAGCCCCTGCGCACCTTGGCGTCGAAGTTGAGGCCGCCCGTGTGCAGACCGCCGTTCTTGAGCACCTCGTACATCATCAGGGTAGTCACATAGAGATTGGTGGGGAACTGGTCGGTGTCCCAGCCGAGCATCTCGTCGCCCTGGTTGGCGTCTACCGAGCCGAGGATGCCGTGATCGCGGGCGAAGCGGAGGTCGTGCTGGATCGTGTGGCCCGCGAGGGTGGCATGGTTGGTCTCGATGTTGAGCTTGAAATAAGGAATGAGGTCGAACTCCTTGAGGAAGGCGTAGCAGGCCGTCGCGTCGGAGTCGTACTGGTGCTTCGTGGGCTCCTTGGGCTTGGGCTCGATGAGGAACTGCCCCGTGAAGCCGATCTCCTTGGCGTAGTCGACGGCCATGTGGAGGAAGCGAGCCATGTTCTCCTGCTCGAGCTTCATGTCCGTATTGAGCAGGGTCTCGTAGCCCTCGCGGCCGCCCCAGAACACGTAGTTCTGGCCGCCGAGCTCCTTGGTGACCTCGATGGCCTTTTTTACCTGGGCAGACGCGTAGGCGAAAACCCTGGGCTCGGGGCTCGTCGCTGCGCCGTGCATGAATCGAGGATTGCCGAAGAGGTTGGCAGTGCCCCAGAGCATGCGAGTCGGGCTCGTCTTCATCAGGTCCTTGGCGAGGGCCACGATCGCGTCGAGGTTTTTGTTCGTCTCGCGGAGAGTGGCGCCCTCGGGAGCTATGTCTCGGTCATGGAAGCAAAAATAGGGCATCGAAAGCTTTTCGGTGAGCTCGAAAATTCCGTGCATCCGCATCTTGGCGGCTTCCATCGGATCCGAGATCGAGTTCCAGGGTCGCTCGGCGGTGGGATCGCCGAAGGGATCGCGGCCGCCGCCCGTCATCGTGTGCCAGAAGGCCATCGCGAAGCGGAGCTGGTCCTTCGTGGTCCTACCTCCCACCGCCTTGGCCGCTTCATAATACTTGAAGGCGAGGGGATTATCGGATTTCGGACCCTCGAAGGGAATCTTTGGAATGTTCGGGAAGAGATCGCTCATGTCCAGTACCTCCAGGCCTCTTCGGCCATGTATAGGTATAAGCCGAGGCGGCCGGTCTGGCAATCTCGCCCTTTGACATTATATATCCCATATTGATAATGTCCTTCATGCGCTTCGAGGACTTCGTCTTCGTCTACCACCTCCTGGACGAGGCTCAGATAACCTGGCACGGGCGCCTGCACAGCCACGCGGGCGGCCTCTACGAGCTGCACTACTTCATCTCCGGCGAGGGGTCCTTCCGCGACGGGGGCGCCGTCTTCTCGATCGCGCCGGGCAGTCTCTACCTGACGCCGCCGGGCGCGACCCACCAGATAGCGGCGACGAACGTCCGGAAACCGATGACTTATTACGCCCTCCTCATGGATGCGGAGGGGGACGAGGAGGCGCAGAGCCTCCTCGAGGTCCTGGGAGCCCGGCGCGGATCCTTCGCCATCGGCCCCTCGCAGCGCTTCTTCTTCGCCGACCTGCTCGAGAAGAGCGCCTCGGGGAGGCCCGATCTCGAGAAAGCCGCCTACCACGGCCTCCTGGCTTTCCTCTACGGCCTGGCCGCGGGCCAGGTCGCCGCCCGCGGCACGGCGGACAACGCGCACGTCGAGAAGGCCCTCGCCATAATGCAGGGGGCGATCGAGCGCAGGCTCGACCTCCGCGCGTTATGCGATCGAATACGGCTTTCGCGCGAGCACTTCGTGCGCGTCTTCACCGAGCGCATGGGCATGCCCCCGATGCGCTATTACTCCCGCCTCAAGGTAGAAGCCGCCCGCGCGATGCTCTCCAGCACCAATCTGCGCGTCCAGGAGATCGCGGACAAGCTCGGCTACGAGAATCAGTTCAGTTTCGCGCGGGCATTCAAGCGCGTATCGGGCATGCCGCCGACGCGGTTCCGAGCGGCCTGCATCCAGCGCGCCGATTTCGCCGCCGGCTCCCCGTCCCCCGCCCCCGCGGTAGACCGCCCCTGGCGTCGACGCTTCAGTGGCGGCTATACTCGGCTCATGGTCTTCACCTGCGTGGACGAGATCGAGATCAGCGGCGGCTCCGAGGAGGAGCGTCGTAGGGCCGCGGCGCTTATCCTCGCGGCCGAGTCGGTCGACGAGGGCAGGGCCTCCCGGCGGGAGACCCTGCAAGCGAGGGGGGCGCAGCCGCGGCCTTCGCTACTGCTTCGCCTCGAAAGCGTCGACGGCCTCCCCGAGGAGGAGATCCAGGCGCTGGCGCCGCAGTTTCCCGACCTGTCGTTTACCCTCGTCTACTTTTCCCTCGACGGCGAGTTCTTCGGCTACGCGAAGGTCGGCGCGGCGGGCGGCGCGGCGGAAAGCGAAGACTTCGCGGAGGACACTCGCGAAATCGTAGGCAGACGTCACGACGGCGACGGGATAGCCTTCGTCAGGGCGGCTTTTTCCCTTGCCCGGCCCGAGGCATAAACCTCCATAAATGTCTTTCGCGTTTTAATCAATTACCCCGCAGCAGTTACTATGTAGAAAGAGCGCCGGTCCTTCGAGCCGGATATAATCCGGAGTGGAAAACAACCACGAAGGAGGCGACGCTCAATGACGATTGTATGTGGGATCGA
>JBEKVO010000026.1:0-50352 GCA_049513895.1 Rectinemataceae bacterium
CAGCGACGAAGAACTTGCAGCGTTGAATATCAAGCGAGCAAAATTCCACGGAGACTGGAATTACGCATTGTTGCCAATCAAGAGCAAGAAACAGTCAACTTAATATGGCGCGCCGCCTAAGGTACAGTACGGTTTCGCCTAACGTACCTATCTTCCGTCCCGTGGATATCATAAACTGGGAGATGGGATGCGAAAATTTCGCAGATTATGGTTTCCAAGGGGGCGGGGTTACGAGATGGCAAAGGTCCTGAATTGGCTTGACGCGAGGCTCGAGTACGATAAAACTGAAGCTGGAGATAGGGAGATTTCTTTGGTCAGCGAGAATGGCTGGCCATATGAGAAATCGTGGCCCATTTTGTCTAGTGGCCCATTTTGTCTAGATGTACGGAAAACTGGCATATTCGTCGGAGGTGGTTAATGAGCATGCAAATCTCGTCACTAATGACCAGAGGAAAGTATAGTTCTGTTTTGCAATCGATAAAGGTGATATTACTATCAGAAATGCTGTTTTGCATTTTAGGCATGAATGCAAATTCACAGGAGCAACGCGTAGCATTAGTGATCGGAAACGGGCAGTACCAGAACCATGTTGTGCTCATTAACCCTCCCAACGATGCCTCAGACATTGCAGCTGCCTTGCAAAAAGATGACTTCACAGTAACGCTTCTTACCGATGCATCACGCAAGGATATGGAACAGGCAGTGCGTTCTTTTGGGAATAGCCTGAAAAATCCAGAGGCAGTAGGATTGTTCTATTACAGCGGACATGGGGCCCAAGCCGAGGGAGTAAACTATCTCATTCCAGTAGACGCCGACATTCAAGACGCTGATGAATTAGCGTATAACGCAGTCGACGTGGAATCAATATTGGCTAAAATGCGATCTGCGGGCAATAAGTTCAATATAGTAGTGCTTGATGCGTGCCGGGACAATCCATTCCCGGGGGCGTCTCGTTCCGCCGAAAAAGGCTTGGCGGTTGTGAAAATAAAAGTGCCGGAATCGATGATTGTGTATGCGACCGATCCTGGTTCGACGGCATCAGATGGAGAAGGGCGCAACAGTCCGTTCACCAAGGCATTTCTTGAGAATATGAACACCCCGAACCAAGATATTACAAAAATGATGAAGCGCGTCAGCAGCCAGGTTCAAATTGATACGGATGGTAAGCAGACACCGTGGGTCACAACGAATTTGACAAAAGATTTCACCTTTAATCCATCACCAAGCGCAAAAAATGACGCTTCAATTCAACCCGGTGCAACGCAACCAACGGTCGTTTCAAAGGATTCATTACAGGATTTAGACTCATTACCGAAAACCGCAATTAAAATTGATGGCGATTTTGCTGATTGGAAGAACATTATCCCCGCGTTTGCCATCGGAATCGGCTCTCCTGGAAAAGATAATTTTGCAATTGACAAGGCCTATCTTGCTGTCGATGAAAATAACTTGTATATGAGATTTGACATTAAGGATATCACTTCAAGTTCATTCTTTCACCCTCACAATTTTGACATGGAGCATAATTCCTTTTATCGCATTACATTGATAAACGGCGCAAGCTCTATCATTTTAAGCGTCAGCTATAATTATTTAGGTGTGGGCAAGGGCGACTGGCAAACCGGAATATACAAAATGATCGATGGGCGATGGGAATTGGAAGACCAGACCGGGGAGTACGCAATGAAAGGTCCACACCTGGAAGCATCCTTCCCTTTGGAAACAATCAAGAAAAATCTTGGAGTTCTTTCACCTGGAGCTTACTATAAAATCTATGCATGGACCGGGTATGAAGATAGCGACGGGAACTCGACGAAACAAGAGGATTGGACCGCTACAAAGCGGTTTACTTTCTCTTTAACTGAAGTTCTTTACGGAACGTGGATCAACGAAAAAATGAGTTTCTCTAAGATCATCCTCAACCCCGATGGAACATTCGAAAACTACAAGCATCCATCTGACATCAACCCCTTCCGGAGCGGCAAACAGGAGATCGTCAATAAATGGACGGATTCAAAAGACGACGTTTACTACGAAACTTTCGACAATCTGCCATATGGCATTATCATGCATAGCCTATGGAAGGTGAGCGAATCCGGGACTGTGGTAGAAATGGTTGGGCGAGCCTCGGTGGTTGATCCTAAGTATTTTCCGAAGGAAATCGATCCAAAGGATCCGAATTATTTTATATTTTATCGGTCACAGCCCCTAACCCGGTCTTTAGTCCCTCACGGAGGCGCGAATGGCATTTACGGTGGTCATCGATTGGCAAAGGTGCGACGGTAACGGGTCCTGCGCCGACGTCTGTCCACAGCTCTGCTTCCTCGAGCCGCAGGACGGGAAGGCAGTCCTCAAGGACGGCTATGAGTGCATCGGATGCGAAGGTTGCGTAGGCGCTTGCCCGAAAGAGGCGATCACAATCGTTGAAAAATGATTCGCTGGAGGAATAAGAATGACGGCTCTTGAGACTCTTCAGGCGATGCCTAAAACCGAGGTCCATCTGCATCTCGAGGGCACGATATCGCCCGAGAGTCTCTGGGCCTTGGCTCAGCGCAACGGGGTGGCCTTGCCGGTTCGGAGCCTCGCCGAATTGCGGGGCATGTACGTTTTCGAGGACTTCGACAAATTCATAAAGCTGTGGCTGATGATGTGTTCCTGCCTCAAGACGGAGGCCGACTATATCGGGATGACCGACGGCTTCGTCGCGGAATGTCGGCGGCAGAACATCCGGTACGCCGAAGTGCATTTCACCCCCTACAACCACGAAAGGTTCGGAATAGGCGCAGTAAAGGCCCTCGATATCGTCACGAAGCGCCTCCTCGAGGCCGAAGTCACGGGAGGCCCCGTTACCCGCCTGATCACCGATATTCCGAGCGAATTTTTGGCGGAGAGCGGCTCCTTTACCGCGGAGCTACTAGAGAAGCTCGACAACCCGCTGATAGTTGCGATCGGCCTCGGCGGTCCGGAAAAGGGCTTCCCGCGCGCGGTCTTCGCGCCCTGGTTCGAGCGCGCCCGACGAGCGGGGTACCCGGCCGTATCTCATGCCGGCGAAACCGGTGGCGCCGAGCACGTTCGAGAGGCGGTCGTGGACCTCAAGGCCAGGCGCATCCAGCACGGCGTTCGTGCGGTCGAGGACGATTCCGTTCTCCGCCTCCTCGCCGAGCGCGAGATCTGCTGCGACGTCGCGCTTACCAGCAACGCCTGTCTGACGCCGTTCATCGACATGAAGACCCATCCGATACGGCGCCTTATCGAGGCAGGCGTGCCGGTTACCCTCTCCACGGACGACCCCCCATTCTTTGGAACCGACCTTGTCCGCGAATATCGGCGTGCGCACGAGGAGGTCGGCATAAGTCTGGATCAGCTCTGGCAGATCAACCTGAATGGCCTGCGCTTTGGCCTGGCCGATGTAGGCCTTCGCCGACGGTTGATGAAGGAATTCAACGCGGCAGGACGCTCTCTCGGCTTGGGCCTTTAAGCTATATCCCAGTCGAGCCGCGACCATCGCTCCACTCGACCCGCACTTACCGCTAGCATCCTGTGCCCGTGCGCGTCTTGTATTTATAAACGACGATATGTGGGGGGGGCTTGACCAAAAGCCACAACAGGTTGTACTAATCCACATGGGAATCATAACAAAGGTTTTCCGGTTCACGATTCGGCCCAAACGGTCGGGGGGTCCGCAAGCCTTTGCACGCGGGGAGGATGCGCGCGCGCTCGGACTGACGAAGGTCCGCGCCGTACAGCGCTCGGACCTGTACTTCGTACGCGGCGAACTTGCGCCCAGGGAGCTCGATCTCCTTGGGCGCTTTCTTTTTTGCGATCAGGTCGTGGAGACTTTCGGGTGGGAGGCCTGCGGCGACCCGCGCCGGGCGGTTCTCCAGGGTGGGGCCTCCTCGGAGCCGACGAACAGGATCGAGGTGGCCCTGAGGCCCGGCGTCACGGACTCCGTGGCCGAAGAGATCATGAGGGCAGCCGCGGAAATCGGCATCGCGGGGATCGAAGCGGTGTCCACGGGCGAAATCTTCGATGTCGAGGGCGAGGGTCTTGAACGGCGCGATCTCGAGCTCCTCGCCGACAGGCTCCTCGCGAATCCCGTGATCCAGCGCTATGCGATCGGCAGGATCGAGCCGGCCTTTCCCCTCCTCGCGGCCGGTTCCGGCCAGGTGGAGCATTTCCCGGTCGCCCTCATGTCCGACGAGGCCCTCGAAAGCCTCTCCGCCGAGCGGCGCACGGCCCTCGATATCAGGGAAATGACGGCGATTCGCGATTATTTCCGGATGGAAGGGAGGGAATGCACGGACGTCGAGCTCGAGACGATAGCCCAGACTTGGAGCGAGCACTGCGGTCACAAGAGCTTCAAGGCCCTCATCGACGTGATCGTGCCCGAAGGGACCGTGAATCCCTATCCGCCCCAGGTCGACAACATCCTCAAATCTTACATCAAGAAGGCGACCGACGAGATCGCCGCCCCCTGGGTCCTCTCGGCTTTTGTCGACAACGCGGGCATACTCGTGTTCGACGATGAGTACGAGATGTCCTTCAAGGTCGAGACCCATAACCACCCTTCGGCCGTCGAACCCTTCGGCGGGGCCAATACTGGCGTCGGTGGTGTCATCCGCGACGTGATGGGCGTTTCCGCGCGGCCGATAGCGGCCACCGACGTGCTCTGTTTCGGTCCCGTCGACATGGATCCGGATGAACTCCCCTCGGGCGTCCTTCATCCGAGGCGCGTGTTTTCGGGAGTCGTCGCCGGCGTCCAGGACTACGGGAACAAGATGGGCATACCGACCGTCAACGGCGGCATCCACTTCGACCCCGGCTATACGGCAAATCCCCTTGTGTTCTGCGGCTGCGCGGGACTCGCGCCGCGCGGACGGCACCGCAGAGATGCCCGTCCGGGCGACCGCGTCGTCGTCATCGGCGGGAAAACGGGGCGCGACGGCATCCGCGGCGCGACCTTCTCCTCGATGGTGATGGATTCGACGACTGGCGAAGTGGCGGGCGCGTCGGTGCAGATAGGGGCCCCCATCGTCGAGAAGAAGGCTTCCGAGATCATCGTCGAGGCGCGCGACAAGGGCCTCTACACGGCCATTACGGACTGCGGCGCGGGCGGGCTCTCCTCCGCGGTCGGAGAAATGGCCGCGGAACTCGGCTGCGACGTCGACGTCTCCCGCGCTCCCCTGAAATATCCGGGGCTCGCGCCCTGGGAGATATGGCTCTCCGAAGCGCAGGAGCGCATGGTCCTCGCTATCCCGCCCGAACATATGGACGAGTTCGCCGCGATCTGCGGGATGAACGACGTCGGCGTGACCGATCTCGGACGTTTCACGGGCGACGGCCGCCTCGTCGTCAGGTACGGCGAAAAAGTCGCCGCCGACCTCGACTGCCGCTTCCTCCACGACGGCATTCCGCAGAGGCGGCTGGTCGCCTCGCCGCCGAAAGCGGCGAGAAAGGCGGCCGACGTTTCCGCCAAGGCCGCGGCCCCCGATGCCGCGGCGGCGCTTCTCGGCCTCCTCGCCCATCCCGCGATCGCTTCGAAGGAAGCGGTCGTGCGCCTCTATGACCACGAGGTCCAGGGCGCCACGGTCGTGAGGCCCTTCACGGGAATCCTGTGCGACGGGCCCTCGGACGCCAGCGTCATCAAGCCGCGCGAGACGGGCGGCGCTAAAGGCATCGTACTCTCCAACGGTATCAATCCGAAATATGGCAAGCTCGACGCCTACCGGATGGCCCTGAGCGCGGTCGACGAGGCGGTGCGCAACGCGGTGAGCGCGGGCGCCGATCCCGACCGCATCGCCATCCTCGACAATTTCTGCTGGGGAGATCCGAAGCGTCCCGAGACGATGTGGACTCTTCTCGAAGCCGCGCGCGGCTGTCATGACGCGGCCCTCGCCCACGGGACCCCCTTCGTGTCGGGCAAGGATTCCTTCAACAACGAGTATTACGCGAAAGACGGCACGCGCGTTTCGATTCCACCCACCCTCCTCATCTCGGCCATCGGCATCGTTCCCGACGTCGGGACGCCTCCCGGCACCGATCTCAAGGCGGCTGGCGATCCCCTCTTCCTCGCGGGGGATTTCAGGCCCGTGTTCGGCGGGTCGGTCTACGGCGAACTGTTCGGCCCGCAGGAGGGCTGGCCCAAAGGCGAAACGGTGCCGGACGCGGCGCAGCGGGCCCACGAAGTGTACGGGGCGATCCACAAGGCCATCCTCGCCGGATGCGTCGCCTCCTGCCACGACCTCTCCGAGGGCGGTCTGGCCGTGGCCGTCGCCGAGATGTGTCTCGGCGGGCGGCTCGGCGCGAGACTCGAGGGCGACGGATCGGATCGTATCGAGGCGGCCTTTTTCTTCGGCGAAACCAACGGCTGCCTCGTCCTCGAGGTGAAGGTCGAGAGGGAGGAAGAATTCCTGGAGCTGATGGACGGACTTCCCGTCAAACGAATCGGCGGGACGGCGGGATCGGGAATCCTCGAACTGGCGGCGGAGAGCGGGGTCGTCTCCGCCCGTATCGAGGACATCGCCGCGGCATTCCGGCGGGTCCTATGATGAAACCCAAGGCCCTCGTTCTGCATGCCCCGGGCAGCAACCGCGATCCCGACGTCTGCACGGCCCTCTCCCTCGCGGGCGCCGATCCGGAAATCGTCCACCTCAACCTGCTTCGCGCGAAGGAGAGGCGTTGGGAGGATTACTCCATCCTCGTCCTTCCCGGCGGTTTCTCCTACGCCGACGCGCTCGGCGCGGGCAGACTCCTGGCCCTCGATCTCGCATCGTATTTCGCCGATGAGGTGAGCGCCTTCGTCGGCGCCGGCAAGCCCGTCATCGGCATCTGCAACGGCTTCCAGGCCCTCGTGAAGTCGGGAATCCTCTCCGGCGGAACGGGGAAAATCGCGCGCCGAGAGACCCTCACTCACAACGAGAGGGGCAGGTTCGAGTGCCGCTGGGTGCGGCTCGCCCCCGTATCCAAAACCTGCCTGTGGACAAAGGGGCTTACGCGAGACCTGTTCTGTCCCGTGGCGCACGGCGAAGGGCGTTTCGTCGTCGATTCCGACGCGACCCTCGCCGAGCTTCGCGACAAGGACCGGATCGCCTTCGTCTACGCGCGGGCCGACGGCAGCCCCGCAGGCGGAGGCTATCCCGACAATCCGAACGGCTCCATCGCGGATATCGCCGGCATCTGCAACGAGGCGGGCAACGTCCTCGGACTCATGCCCCATCCCGAGAACAACGTCATTCCGGGGAGACAGGTGCGGACCCTTCCCGGCGCCTCCGTTTCGGGCGGCCTCGAGCTGTTCCGCGGAGGCGTCCTGTACGCCGCAGGCGAATAAACGGAAATACAGGAGAGGATAATGCCGAACACCGTTGCGACGCGCGATGCCTTCTTCAATTGCGATCTGCAGCTTCCCGGCAAGAGCTCCGGGAAGGTGCGAGACTGGTACATCCTGGCCGACGGAACCCGGCTCATGGTGACGACGGACAGGCTGTCGGCCTTCGACCGCGTCCTCGCCGCAGTCCCTTACAAGGGGCAGGTGCTGAACCAGCTCTCAGCCTGGTGGTTCGAAGCCACGCGCGACATCATCGACAACCACATGATTTCCGTCCCCGACCCGAATGCCCTCCTCGCGAGGGAAGTCGATCCCCTCCCCGTCGAGGTGATCGTGCGCGGATACATCACTGGCGTCACGACGACCGCGCTCTGGTACCGCTATTCCCTCGGCGAGCGCAGCATCTACGGCTACGATTTTCCGGAAGGCCTCTCCAAGAACCAGAGGCTTCCCGAGCCCATCGTCACGCCGACGACCAAGGGCGGGGCGACGGGCCACGACGAGAGGCTCACCTGCGCCGAGGTGACCGGAAAAGGCTATCTCGATCCCGAATCCTGGGAGATCGTTTTGAAAGCTGCCCTCGCCCTATTCGCCCGAGGACGGGAAAGGGCCGCCGCATCGGGCCTCATCCTCGTCGACACGAAATACGAGTTCGGCCGCGACCGCGACGGCAAGATCCTTCTCATCGACGAGGTCCACACGCCCGATTCTTCCCGGTTCTGGAAACTGGAGAGCTACGCGACGCGCTTCGCGGAGGGCCTCGAGCCGGAGCTCTTCGACAAGGAATACGTGCGCATGGCCTACGCCGGGCTCGGCTATCGCGGCGAGGGCGAAATTCCCGAGTTGCCCGAATCGGTGTGGGAAACGACGAGCTCCCTCTACAGGACGATCTACGAAAAACTCACCGGAGGAGCCTTCGTCCCGGGCACATATCCCGTCGGCCCGAGGCTCGAGGCGAGCCTGAGGGCTAGGGGGATCCTCCCGTGAGCGCGCCCCTCGTCGTCATCCTCATGGGCTCGAAGGCCGACGAGGCCCATTGCGCGAAAATTGCGGCAGCGGTCGGGACCTTCGGCATCGAAACGGTGATGCGGGTCGGGTCGGCGCACAAGACTCCCGCCCACGTTTCCGCCATGCTCGCCGCCTACGAGTCGGACGGACGTCCCAAGGTCTACATCACGGTCGCGGGACGATCGAATGCCCTTTCCGGATTCGCCGACGGATCCGTCCGTTCGCCCGTCATCGCCTGTCCGCCCGAACCGCAGGCCTTCGGAGGCGCCGACCTCTACTCCTCCCTGCGCATGCCCTCGGGCGTCGCGCCGGCCCTCGTCATGGAACCCGCCAATGCCGCCCTTTTCGCCGCGAAAATCCTGGGCCTCTGCGACCCGGCCGTCGCCCGCTCCGTCGCCTCGTACATGGAGGCGAACGCCAAAAAAATCCTCGAGGACGACGGAGCCCTGACGAGCGGGAAAGGCGATGACCCCGAAAGCGCGGGGCCGTGAGCGTGATGGAAACCTCGATGCACGACAAGGTCCACGACGAATGCGGCGTCATCGCCGTGTCGAACGCGCGCGAGGACGCGTCGCGGGCGGCTTTCTACGGCCTCTTCGCGCTGCAGCACCGCGGCCAGGAGTCCGCCGGCATCGCCAGTTCCGATCTGAGGAGGGTGGCGATCCACAAGGACCTTGGGCTCGTGGCCTCAGTCTTCGCCGAGAGCGACATGGCCGGCCTCACGGGCCCCCTGGCGATCGGCCACACCAGGTACTCCACGACCGGGTCGAGCACGGCGCGCAACGCCCAGCCCTTCTACATAGAGACGAGGCACGGCCCCCTCGCGCTGGGGCATAACGGCAATCTCGTGAACGCCCCGATGCTCCGCCGCAGGCTCCTCGAGCGCGGCGTCGGACTCACCTCGGCCTCCGACACCGAGGTCATGGTGATGATGCTCGCGGCGGCCGAAGGCGCCGACTGGCCGGAGCGCATCGCGTCCTGCATGAAGGAGTGGGTCGGCGCCTTCTCCTTCGTCGTCCTCACGGGGGATTCGGTCTACGCGGCCCGGGACCCCTGGGGCCTGCGCCCCCTCTCCTGCGCCCTCCTTCCGGGTTGCGGTTCGGCGGCGGCATCGGAATCCTGCGCCCTCCGCACCATCGGCTCCACGGAAATCCGCGACATCGGCCCGGGCGAGATCGTCGAGCTTACCCCCGATGGGCCCCTGTCGCGCGGCGGTATCGAGCCCTCGGGAATCCAGGCTTCCTGCGTGTTCGAATACATCTATTTTTCGAGGCCGGACTCGGTCTGGAACGGTCTCGCCGTCCACGAGGCGAGGCGCAGATTCGGCGCGCAGATCGCGTGCGAGGCCTCCGTCAAGGCCGATCTCGTGATCCCCGTCCCCGATTCGTCGATTTCGGCCGCGATCGGCTACTCCCACGCCTCGGGCGTCCCCTACGACGAGGGATTCGTCAAGAACCGATACATCGGAAGGACCTTCATCCAGCCCACGGAATCGCTCCGCAGGCAGGGCGTCGCCCTGAAATTCATGGTCATGCCCGAGGCGGTCCGCGGCAAGCGCCTCGTCGTCGTCGACGATTCGATCGTGCGCGGCACCACGACGGGGCCCATCATCAGGCTCCTCCGGGAAGCCGGCGCCCTCGAGGTCCACGTGCGGATCACCAGCCCGCCCATCCGCCACCCCTGTCACATGGGCGTCGACATGGGCAGCTGCGAGCAGCTCATCGCCCACCGCCTGACCGTGACGCAGATCCGGGACGCCGTCGGCGCGGACTCCCTCGAGTACCTTTCCATCGACGGCATGATGAGGGCGCTGGGAAAGACCGAGGGCTTCTGCACGGCCTGCTTTTCCGGGGAATACCCGTTCGACACGGACGAGGCCGCATGCAAGGACGGCTTCGAAGCGTACAAGGGGATGAGATCGTGAAGGTACTGATAGTCGGATCGGGCGGACGGGAGCATGCCCTCGCGTGGAAGCTCGCGGATTCCCCGCTCGTAAACGGCCTGTTTATCGCCCCGGGCAACGCCGGAACCTCGGCTCACGGACGCAACCTGCCCATACGCGTCGACGACGTCCACGGCCTTGTCGATTTCGCCGACGACAGCCTCATCGACCTCGTCGTCGTCGGCCCCGAGCTCCCGCTCGGTCTCGGACTCGCCGACGCCCTCACCGAGCGTTCCAGGAAGGTCGGCAGGGAAATACTCTGCTTCGGGCCGAGCCGGGCCGCTGCCCGCATCGAAACCTCGAAATCCTTTTCCAAGGCTTTCATGGCCAGGCACGGAATCCCGACCGCGGAATACGGGGCCTTCACGGAGTATGGCAAGGCCCTCGCCTATATCGAGAATTTCGGCAGGCCCTACGTCATCAAGGCTTCGGGGCTCGCGTCGGGGAAGGGCGTCTTCCTGCCCGATACGGCGGAGGAAGCCGCGGGCATCCTCCGCTCCCTCATGCTCGACCTTTCGCTGAAAGAGGCGGGAAGGGAAGTCGTGATCGAGGAGAGGCTCGAGGGCGAGGAAGTTTCCCTCATGGTTTTCTGCGACGGCTCCGGCATCTCTCCCATGCCGAGCGCCCAGGACCATAAGCGCCTCCTCGACGGGGATCTCGGCCCCAATACGGGTGGCATGGGCGCCTACGCTCCGGCCCCCCTCTGTCCGCCCGCCCTCGCCGCCGAGTACGCGCGGCTCCTGGTGCAGCCGGTCGTCGACGGACTAGCCGCGGAGGGCTGCCCCTTCGTCGGCGTTCTCTACGCCGGCCTCATGCTCACGAAGGACGGTCCCAGGGTTCTCGAGTACAACTGCCGCTTCGGCGATCCCGAAACCCAGGCGGTGCTTCCCCTGCTCGACGGGGACCTCGCTCCCGTTCTCATGGCCTGCGTGCGGGGAAGGCTGGACCGGACGGCCCTCGTCTGGGGAACGGGTTCGGCGGTCTGCGTCGTCGTGGCTTCGGAGGGCTATCCGGAAACGCCAGTCGGCGGGCGGGAAATCCTCGGCCTCGACGAGGCCCTCCCCGGGACCCTCGTATTCCACGCCGGAACCGTAGAGGAGGGCGGCCGCGTCCTTTCGAGGCCGGGGCGCGTTCTCGGCGTGGCGAGCCGCGGCGACAGCCTCAGGGAAGCCATCGATTCCGCCTACGCCCGCCTGGATCGCATAAGCCTGCGGGGAGCGAGGTTCCGCCGCGATATCGGAGAAAAGGGGCTTCGTGTGTCCGGGTCCGCATATGCCTCCGCCGGAGTCGACATCGATGCGGGCAACAGGGCCGTCGAGCTGATGTCCGAGGCCGTGAAGGCCACCTACAGCCCCGCCGTCCTCGCCGGCATAGGCTCTTTCGGCGGCCTCTTCGACGCGCGGGCGCTGAAGGAGATGGATGCCCCCGTCCTCGTCGCCTCGACGGACGGCGTCGGCACAAAGGTCAAGCTCGCTTCCGAGGCGGGAAGCTTCGCGACGATCGGCGCGGACATCGTCAATCATTGCATCGACGACATCCTCGTCCAGGGCGCGAGACCTCTGTTTTTTCTCGATTATTTCGCGAGTTCGAAACTCGATCCTGTCCAAGTCGCCCAGGCGGTGACCGGCATGGCGGAGGCGTGCAGACTGTCGGGCTGCGTCCTCATCGGCGGCGAGACCGCTGAGATGCCCGGCGTCTACATGAAGGGCGAGTTCGACGTGGCGGGAACCATCGTCGGCGTCGTGGAGGGCTCCGCGATGCTTCCCCGGAAGGACCTGAACCCGGGGGACCTCCTCGTCGGATTCCGCTCGAGCGGCCCCCACACCAACGGCTACTCCCTCATCCGCAAGGTCTTCGAGGGCGTGAGTCTCGGTACCGTCTACCCCGAGCTGAAGCTCGGGCCCGAATTCGATTCCGACGAGGGAGTGCCCGCGGGCCGCACTCTCGGGGAAGTCCTCCTGACCCCGCACCGCTCCTATCTACCCCTCCTCGGCGGCCTTCTCTCGCGCAGGACCCGGATCATCAAGGCCCTCGCGCACATCACCGGAGGAGGCTTCATCGAGAACCTTCCGCGAATCCTGCCGCCCGGCATCGACGCGGTCCTTCGAAGGGGCAGCTGGCCGGTGCCGCCCCTCTACGGCCTCATCCGCCGCCTCGGATCCATAGCCGAGGAAGAGATGTACCGTGTCTTCAACATGGGCATCGGCATGGTGGCCGTCGTCGCTCCGGAACGGTACGCGGAACTGGCCTCATCCATTACCGAAACCTGCTGGGTCATCGGAAAGCTGGAGCCCGGGGCTTCGACGGGCATCGCGAGGATGGAATGACGATGAGGGGCAGGGGGGACGGACTCATGGTCGGAGAGCCCGACCTTCCGTCGCCCCTTCGATTCGTCGTTCTCGCCTCGGGCAATGGCGGCAATTTCCAGGCCCTCGTCGACGCCTGCGCCGGGGGAAGGGTGAACGGCCGCGTCGCTGCCCTCGTCTCGGACAGGAAAGAAGCCTTCGCCCTCGAACGGGCCGCGCGGGCGGGAATTCCCGGACTCTTCCTGCCCCATTTCGGGGGAACGCCGCGCCGCGAATACGACGCCGTCCTCGCCGAGACGACCTCGGCCTTCAGACCGGATTATGTCCTCCTCCTCGGATGGATGCGGATTCTTTCCGATGTCTTCATTTCCCGTTTCCCCATGCGGGTCGTAAATATCCATCCCGCCCTGCCGGGAGCCTTTCCCGGCACTCGGGCCATCGAGAGGGCCTTCGAGGCCTGGCGGCAGGGCAGGATCGATCGCACGGGCGTCATGATCCACTTCGTACCCGACGAAGGGGTCGACGACGGGCCCGTGATCTCCGCCGCCGAGGTCGCCATCGAAGCGGGGGACGATCCCGCGTCGCTCGAAAAAAAGGTCCACGAGATCGAGCATAGGCTGCTGACGGAAACACTGGCGCGGCTCGCGATCGCGCGCGATAAGGAGTATTTCGCATGAATGAAGATATTTTTTCCGGCCCTCTCGCGCTCACCTTCGACGACGTCCTCATCGTCCCCGGCTACAGCGAGATACTTCCCTCGCGGGTCGACGTGAAAACCCGGCTGACGAGGGAGATTACCCTCAACATTCCACTGTTGTCGGCGGCGATGGACACCGTGACTGAGGCCAACCTCGCCATCGCGCTCGCGCGCATGGGCGGCATCGGCATCGTCCACCGCAACATGAGCCCCGAGGATCAGGCCGGGCAGGTCGACAAGGTCAAGCGCTCCGAGTCGGGCATGATCAGCGATCCCGTCTGCCTGGGCGCCTCCTCGAGTCTGGCGGAGGCCCGCGGCATCATGTCGGGTTTCCGCATTTCCGGAATACCCATAGTCGAAGGCGAGTCGAAGAAGCTCGTCGGCATACTGACGAACCGCGACATCCGCTTCTGCGGTCCCGAGGACGACCTGCGCCCGGTGAGCGACTTCATGACCAGGGAGCGCCTCGTTACCGCCACCGTGGGCACGACCCTCGCCGAGGCGCGTTCCATTCTCCAGAAGCACCGCATCGAAAAGCTGCCTCTCGTGGACGCCGAAGGCCGCTTAAAGGGACTCATCACCGTCAAGGACATCCAGAAAAAGGCCGATTACCCCGACGCGTCCATCGACTCCTCGGGCCGGCTCAGGGTCGGGGCGGCCGTCGGCGTCGGAGCCGATCTGGAAGGTCGAATCGAGCTCCTCGGCTCGAAGGGAGTCGACGTCGTCTGCGTCGACACGGCCCATGGACACACGAAGGGCGTCTTCGAGGCCGTAAAGCGGATCAAGGCCGCGGCGCCCGGCCTCCAGGTGATAGCGGGCAACGTCGTCACCGCCGAGGGTTTCGAGGCCCTGGCCGCGGCGGGCGCCGACGCGATCAAGGTCGGGGTGGGTGCGGGATCGATCTGCACCACCCGCGTCATCTCCGGCGCCGGCATGCCGCAGATGACCGCCATCTACGCCTGCGCCCGCGCGGCCGCGAAACTCGGCCTGCCCGTCGTCGCGGACGGCGGCGTGAAATACTCGGGCGACATCGTGAAAGCCATCGTCGCCGGAGCCGACACCGTCATGCTCGGCAGCCTTCTCGCGGGCCTCGAGGAATCCCCCGGCGAGCTCATCCTTTACGAGGGCAGGCAGTACAAGTCCTACCGCGGGATGGGCAGCATGGGAGCCCTGCAGGGCTATGGCCGCGACCGCTACGGCACGGGCCAGGGCGGTCCGGACAAGCTCGTCCCCGAGGGCGTCGAGGGCATGGTCCCCTTCAAGGGCAGGCTCGCCGATTACGTCTTCCAGCTCATGGGCGGGCTGCGCTCGGGCATGGGCTACGCCGGCGCCGCCTGCCTCGCGGACCTGCGCACGAAGACCCGCCTCTCGCGCATCACCAACGCGGGACTGGCCGAAAGCCATCCGCACGGCATCTCGATCACGCGCGAGGCGCCGAACTACCGCCGCGGCGAGTGATCGTGGTATACTTCCGCCAAGAGGGCAGCCATGAAGCCGGAGAATACGAACGGGGCCTCGCGCCGGGAGCGGGGGAGGGCCTAAGTGATCTATTTCCAATCGGGCTCGGAAAGCGCCGAGCTCTCCTCTGGCGACCTGCGGGACGGCCTGTTCGAGACCCTGAGCGCGTTAGGCGCTCGAAGAAGGGTCCTCGCCGTCCCCCCCGATTTCACGCGCTTCGATTCCCGCGCGGGCGAGCTCACCGTCCTCGCCTGGGAGTATTATAAGGAGCGTCTCGTCGATATCCTCCCGGCCATCGGGACCCACGCCCCCATGACCGGCGCCGAGACCGCCGAGATGTTCCCCGGCGTCCCTCCCTCCCTCTTCCGCGTCCACGATTGGCGCAGGGACGCGATAACGGTCGGGACCGTTCCGGGCGCCTACGTGGCCGAGCTCACGGAGGGCGCGGCCCATCTCGACTGGCACGCCCAATTGAACAAGCTTCTGTTCTTGGGCGGGCACGACCTCATCCTCTCGATGGGCCAGGTCCTCCCCCACGAAGTGATGGGGATGGCCGGCTACAACAAAAATCTGTTCATCGGGACGGGCGGCGCGGATAGCATCAACCAGAGCCATTTCATCAGCGCCTCATATGGGATGGAAAGGCTGATGGGCCGCGCCGACAATCCCCTGCGGTCCATGCTCAATTACGCTTCGAGGCACTTCATTCCCCACCTGCCCGTCGTCTACGCGCTGACCGTGATCGGGCGGGGCGACAACGGGGGGCTCAAGACGCGGGGGCTCTTCATCGGCGACGACGAGGACGTCTTCGTCCGCGCGGCCGAGCTCTCGCTTCGCGTCAACGTAACTTTCGTCGAGGAGCCGCTGGAGAGAGTAGTCGCCTACCTCGATCCCGCCAAGTTCAAAAGCACCTGGATCGGCAACAAGGCCATCTACCGAACGCGGATGGCGATGGCCGACGGAGGCGAGCTCATCGTGCTGGCGCCGGGAGTGTCGCGCTTCGGCGAGGACCCCGAGCTCGACGCCCTCATCCGCAAGTACGGCTACCACGGCACGGCCGTTACCCTGAGGGCGGTGGCCGAGAACGAGGATCTTTCGCGCAACATGAGCGCGGCGGCCCACCTCATTCACGGCAGCTCCGAGGGCCGCTTCACCGTGACCTACTGCCCCGGGAAGCTTGCGCGTCGGGAGGTCGAGGCAGTGGGATTCGGCTACGAGGAGCTCGGGGACGCGATGCGGAAGTACGATCCCGAGGCCCTGAAAGAGGGCTGGAACGTCCTGCCTTCGGGCGAGAGAGTCTATTTCATCTCGAAGCCCGCCCTCGGTCTCTGGGCCGGCGAGGGCGGTTGTCTCGACCCTCGATACATGGCACAATGAGCCCATGGGTAAAGTATACGCGGTGTTCTCCGCCATAGGCGCGGACAGGGTGGGCATAGTCGACGATATCTCGGGGCTGGTGTCCGAGGACGGCGGCAACATAGAAGAGAGCAAGATGGCGGTCCTGGGGAGCGAGTTCGCGGTGATGATGCTCGTCTCCATGGAGGCGGAGGCCCTCGAGGCCCTGATCGCTCGGACTCAGGAGATCGAGGCGCGGCTTTCCCTCAAGATCGGCGTCAAACGTACACGCGAGAGTTCAGCGCCGGAGCGCGGCAGGCCATATTCCCTCGAGACGGTCTCGCTCGACGGTAAAGGCATCGTGCACTCGGTGAGCACGGTACTGCGCAGGTACGGAATCAATATCGAGGATCTCGAGACTCGGACCGATCGTGCTCCGCTCACCGGCGCCCCCCTCTTCAGGATGAAGGCCAACGTGGTACTCGGCCAAGGCGTCGCGATCGCCGCGCTCAGGCGGGAGCTCGAGGAACTCCAGGCCGCCCAGGACCTCGACATCATCCTCATGCCCCTCGTGCCGACGAGGCGGGATTAGGCCCATATGAGGGGTATGCGGCCGCGGGGGGCCATTCTCGCCGCCCGCGTCGGAGCCTTCGCGTTCCTGGCGATCGCCCTTCTCGTTACTGCCTGCGCATCGACGGCCCCGAGTCCGCTCGCGCAGGAATGGTATGATCTGGGCAACGCCTGGCTCGACAAAGGCGATTGGAAGAAGGCGGGGCAGGCCTACTCGCGCGCCCTGGCCCTCCAACCCTCGCTGGTGGGCGCCTCTTTCAACATGGCCCGCGCCCTCGCCGAAGCGGGCGATTACAAGGCTTCGATGGGCATCCTGGATGCCATCGTCAAGCGCGATCCGGGCAACGTCCGCGTGATATCCGCCCGCGCCTACACGCTTTACAAGAAGGGCGACGCGGCGGCGGCCCTGATCGCCTACCGCGAGGCCCTTGCCCTCGACCCCTACGCGCCCGACGCCGTTTACAACGTCGCCCTCCTCGAGTTTACGGCGGGCGACGCCGCGACGGCCGCAAACGATCTCGATCGTCTCACTTCGGCAAAGCCGGACGACGGGCAGGCCCTCCTCCTACTCGGCCGGGCGCGCGACAAGACCGGAGAAGCCGACGCTGCCCTCGCCGCCTACGAGAAGGCGAAGGCCCTCGGCAAGGCCGATGCCGAAGCCCTCGCGAGGATGGGCGCCCTCTACGAATCCTCTCGCCGCTACTCCGAGGCGATGGACGCCCTCGAAGCGGCCGTCAAGGCCGATCCCAAGCGCGCCGCCGCCTGGTTCGGCCTGGCCCGCCTCAGGCTCGTCGTCGCCGAAGACGCGGAGAAGGGGCTCGAAGCCCTCAAGGGCGCCCTCGCCGCGGGCTTTTCCGACAAGGACGCCGCGTCGGCCCTCCTGGCCGAGCCCGACCTCCCCGAACGCGAGAAGGTTTTCGAGCTCCTCAAATCGAAGAGCCTTGCGGAATGAAACATCTATTTTTCGCGGGACAGGATATCTTCGTCCGCCGGGGTCCCGCCCTGGACTTTCCGCCCGAGGCGGACGATGCGGTCGCCACTGGTGTGGCGATAGGCCATCGCGACTTCGATCTGGATGGGACGCGTTACGCGGCATGGATGCTCGACGATCAGAGGGCCGAGGCCGCCCTCGGACCGTCCCTGCGGCGCATTACTCTCCGCGATGCCCTCGCCGAGTTTCCCGCCGAGGAGATGAGGCCCGCGCTGCGCGGCATAGCCCTCCTCCGCTGGCTCGAGACTGCCCGCTTCTGCGGCGCCTGCGGCTCCCCCCTCGCGGACAAGGAGAGGGAGAGCGAGGACTCGGGCGGCCGCTACTGCACGGCCTGCGGCCGCGTGCATTTCCCGCGCATCTCGCCCGCGGTCATCGTGCTCATACGCAAGGGACCGCGCGCCCTGCTCGCGCACAACGCGCGATTCCGAAACGGTTTCTTCGGCCTCATCGCGGGCTTCGTCGAGGCCGGCGAGACTTTGGAGGAGGCGGCCGTCCGCGAGGCGCGGGAGGAGGCCGGGATCGAGATACGCGACCTTCGCTACGCGAAGTCCCAGCCCTGGCCCTTCCCCGATTCCCTCATGGTGGCTTTCAAGGCCGAATGGGCCTCGGGCGAGGCCAAGCCCGATGGGTTCGAGATAGCGGAGTTGCGCTGGTGCCTGCCGAGCGAACTCCCGAATATACCGCCCAAAGGGAGCGTGGCGCGCTACCTGCTCGACGAGTTCGCGAGCGGGACTTAACCGGCGTTCGAGAGCGACTGCCTGAGCCGACCCTGGATGCCGAAAAGAAGGAAGGCTACGGGCAGGGCCGAAACCGCGACGATGGCCGACCAGGTAAGGGACAGAACGCCGCGGTAATGCAGGGAGAGAATGCCGTCGATGGCGAGGCAGGCCACCGTGCAGCCGATGAGGACGAAGGCGCCGATGTTGGGGCCGCGCTGCTTTGCCTTGACGCACAGCAGGGCAGAGAGGGCCCCCGACGCCATCGCCGCCAGGGCGATGGGCAGGGCGAGGGAGAGGAACCAGCCCGAAGCGCCGGTCAGCGCGTCGAGTATCCAGAGGTAGGCCAAGACGGCTCCTCCCATGATTGGCAGATAAAGACCGGGCTTACGATAGCTGAGCATCGGGAATCCGACCAGAATCCATGCGAGGGCGGACGAGGCGAGGCCGATGAGGGACCAGCCGAAGGCGCCGCCTTGCGCATAGTCGATGATGAGATCGATCAATGCGGACAGGCCGCAGCCTGCCCCGATTATGCCGGACGCGAGGGCCAGGGGCTTGGCTGAGCGATCGGCCGGGAGGGCTGCGCCGCAGCGAGGGCAGGTCGCGCCGCCTTCGCTTTCGGCGCCGCACTTCGTGCAAAGAATCATATGGTGGGCTCCTATCGCTTCGTTAGACAGGCCGGAACCTCGAATGGGTGCAGGTCGATACCCTTGTACATAAATACGCCTAGGTTATAGAGTACCTTATTATCGGAATGTTCATTCACCCTGGGAGGACAACATGGGTTTTTCTCTGGCGCTCTACCCGATCGCCTACCGCGCGAGCTTCGACGGCAGGGCCTGGCACGAAGAGTTTATCGAGCAGCCGCACTTGACGCCGGCCGAAGAGGCCGCGCTCTCCGCGAAGGAACTCGGCGAGCTCAACGAACGCCGCAACCATTTCGCCGGGGTGCCCCTCGTCAATTATACGACTCAGTACGGCATGGGCTGCTTCGAGGGCCTGAAGGCCTTTCCCCAAAAGGGGCCCCAAAAGGGGGGCGAACTGAAAATTTTCAGGCCCGACGAGAACGCGGCCCGTTTCGCCAGGTCGATGGAGGGCCTTCTCATGCCCGGCTTCCCCGAGGATCTCTTCGTTCGCGCCTGCCTCGAAGTGACGTCGCGCAACGCGGCCCTCGGCTTCAGGCCTTCCTACAGGCCCGAGTGGGAGGAAGGCGGTTTCGTCAACGCGGAGGCCGTCTACCTTCGGCCTTTCTCCTTCGCCGAGAGCGGGATCGGCGTGGGCATCTCCGAGAGACCGAGCGTGTTCATCGTCGCGAACCCCGTCGGTTCCTACTTCAAGCCGGGTACCTCGTCGGCCGTCACCACCGAGCGCGTCAGGGCTACGCCCAAGGGCACCGGATGGATCAAGGCCGACTCCAACTACGTCATTTCCGCCCTGGCGAAAAAAGAGGCCGAGAGCGCGGGCTATATGGAAGTGCTCTTCCTCGACGCGCGCGAGCGCAGATTCGTCGAAGAGGGCTCCTCCTGCAACGCCTTCTTCTTCCTCAAGTCGGGCGAGCTCGTCACGCCCGAACTCGGTGACACGGTTCTCCCAGGCATCACGCGGAAGAGCGTCATCGAGCTCGCGCGCGCCCGGGGCGTCAAGGTCATCGAGCGCAAGATCGCCATCGAGGAAGTCCTCGCCGACGCCGAGGAAGTCTTCTTTACCGGCACCGCGGCGGGCGTCTCCTTCGTCGAATCCGTGACCCACCTCGGCACGAAGGCGAGTTTCGGAAGCAAGGCAGGCGATCTTACCGCCAAGCTCGCCCGCGAGCTCAAGGGCATACAGTATGGGGCCGTGGCGGACACGCGAGGGTGGATGAGGAAGGTATAGTGGGGAGAGGCACCAGGCCCCTATGACGGAGCTCCGATCGTGCCGGAATCTCGAACGGCGGCCCTGCATAGGGCCTGGGCTACCTTGAGCCCGTCCGCCGCCGAGCTCACTATGCCGCCCGACCAGCCCGAGCCCTCGCCCGCCACGTACAGATTCTCGTAGCGCGAATACAGGAGTTCGGGGTGGCGAAGCGCCTGAATCGGGGCGCTCGTCTTGCTCTCGAGGCCCAGGAGCTGCCCCGTCTCGTAGCCGCGCAGCTTCCCGCAGAAGCTCCTCAACCCTTCGCGGAGGGGCGTGACCAGGCCGGCCGGCAGCAAGTCCCGAAAATCGGCGGGCGCCAGACCCAAGGGGTAGCTCGAGGGCAGGAGTCCGCCGCCCGGCTTTCCCGACAGGAAATTTTCCACGGTCATGGCGGGGGATCGATAGCCCCCCGCGAAGGAAAAGTAACTTCGTTCCAGCGCCTCGAGCCAGTCGAGCGCCTCGTCCGCGCGGAGCTCGCGGGCCAGCAGGGATTCCAGGTTGAGCTCGGCGACCACCGCGGCGTTGGCCCAGCGGCCGGCTCGCGCGTAGTCGCTCTTGCCGTTCACGACGTTGGTGCCCTCGTACGCGGCGGCGGGGACGATCGTTCCGCCCGGGCACATGCAGAAGGAGTACAGGCCCGTGCCGTCGGAAGCCCGGGCGGTGAGGCGATATTCGGCCGCCTTCACGCCCGGCAGGGCGTCGACGCCCCATTGGGCCCGGTTGATGAGGGTCTGCTCGTGCTCCGTGCGGAAGCCTATCGCGAAGTTCTTCGCCCTGAACGGCACGCCCCTTTCGATGAGCATGCGGTAGGTTTCCATCGCCGAGTGCCCGCAGGCGAAGACCAGGTAGTCCGCGTCCACCGGTCCGTCGGCGGTGATGACCGCGTCGACCCTGTCTCCGCGCGTCGAGACGTCCACGGCCATGGTATCGAAGCGAAACTCCACGCCCAGGGCGGAAAGAGAGTCGCGCATTCTGCGCGTCATGGCGAAGAGCTTGTCGCTCCCCAGGTGCGGATGGGTCATATGGGAGATTTCCTGCGGCGCGCCGGCGGCGATGAAATCCGAAAAAATATAGTTGCGCTCGGGCCCGATGTTTTTGGTCCGCGAGCTGAGCTTGCCGTCGGAGAAGGTGCCCGCGCCGCCCTCGCCGAAGGGATAGTTGTTCTTTTTCGGGAAGGCTCCGCCGCTCTCGAATTCCCGTATGGCCGCCCTCCGCTCCTCGACGCGGCTCCCGCGTTCCAATACCGCGACGCGAAAGCCGGAGCGCACAAGGTAAGCGGCCGCGAAAATGCCGGCCGGGCCCGAGCCGATCACGACCACTCGGGCTCCGCGGCCGACGCTATCGTGGGCCAGGGTATTCGGTATCGGCGCCGCGCCGCCGGGTATCCCATCCGCGGTTATCCCTACTCGGTATTGCCACTCTATGCGGCTCTTTCTGCGCGCGTCCAGGCTCTTGCCGAGTATGGCGACGCTGAACTCCCGCAGGCCCGTGATTTTGGCGACGGCAGCCCGCAGCTCCTCGTCGCCCTCGCCTGCGGGAATCCTGACTTCGTATTCCGCGTACCCCACGGGGCCATGCTACGCGTTTTACGTGAGACGGGCAAGGGAGTAGAAATCCCGCTTTGCATGATATAGGATTATAAAGAGGCGGTACGATGACAAAAACCGATATCGCGAACGGCATGTCCCTGGTCGAGATACCCGATGCCGGCCTCTCCGTGCTCTGCGGCTGTCCCGAGAACGCGGTAAAATTCCTTATTAAACGCGGGATAATCCGCGAGGTCGAGCGGGATGGGCAGCGCTTCGAGACTGGCCCCAACGCCATCCTGCTTTCCGAAATGCCGGTCCAAGGCGGACGCTTCCGCAACCTCGGCGAGTTCCCCGTCCTTCAGATGCTCTACCGGCAGGGCATGATCATACCCGGCCACCCCAACAATACGGGCGCCCGCCCCATGATCATAGGCATGCGGGACCAGGTCGAGGCGCAGAGCCGATATATCTACTCGGGGAACTACGGTCTGTCGACCATCGAGGAGCTCGAGGCTACCGGTCTCGCTTCCGGGAAAACGGCCGAGTTGTTCCGCCTAAAGCTCAAGTTCGCCTTCGGCTCGATCAGGAAAACGGAAGAGCTCCTCGACCTTCGAGTCTTCGATGGGCACGCGATCGAGCTTCGCGGCGGCGCCTTCGTGCGCAGGATTGGGGCGAACCGCTACGAATTCCTCCATGATGGACAGTCCGTCGAGGTCAGTCTCGATCCGGGCCTTCCCGGCTCAGCCGCGCGCGAGATCCCCTACGATCTTCCGAAAAGGACGATCTCCCGCGATTATTTCTCGGTAGTCCATATCGGCGAGGGCGACGGATGGGACGCGGGAAGGCCCTGTATGGCCTCCCTCGTATGCTTCCGCGGCGACTACTACCTCATCGACGCGGGGCCGGACATAGAGGCGAGCCTTGACGCCCTCGGCATCGGTATAAACGACCTGCGCGGGATTTTCCACACCCACGCCCACGACGACCACTTCGTCGGGCTTACCGCCCTCCTCCGAGCCAATCGAAAACTCGGTTATTTCGCCGTTCCCTGGGTGCGCGCCTCCGTGGAGGCCAAGCTCCGCGCCCTCACCGGCATCGGCGAGCGCGAGTTCCGAAGGTACTTCGAGGTCCACGATCTCGAGGAGGGCCGGTGGAACGACTTGAGCGGGCTCGAGGTCCGGCCCACGATGTCGCCCCATCCTGTCGAGACGACGGTCCTGCGCTTCCGCGTCCGGGACCGCGACGGCTATCGCAGCTACGCCCATCTCGCCGACCTGGCCTCCTTCTCCGTCCTCGATTCGATGGTCACCGCCGATCCTTCCGTGCCGGGCATCACCGCCGAACTCGCGGCGAGGACCAAGGCCTCGTATCTCGAGAGCGCCGATATAAAAAAAGTCGACGTGGGCGGCGGAATGATCCACGGCTCGGCGGCGGATTTCGCCGAGGACGAGTCGGGGCGGATCCTCCTCAGCCACAACTCCTCGCCCATCGACCCGCGAAGCCTGGGGAGGGCGACGGTCGCGCGCTTCGGCGATCAGGATATCCTCGTTGCCCGCGGACCGGAGCGGGTGGAGGTCGCCCCCTCCTTCGCCGTCGCGCGCGACGCTTCGGGCGACGCCTTGGGCGAAGTCGACGAGATCGCGACCTTCCTCCGGCGGAACGCGCCTTTCTCCGAGCTGCCGACCGCCGCGCTCGCGGAGATCGCCGCCGCCTCGCGGCTCGAGCTCGTCCCTGATGGGCGCAGCCTCTGTAGCGACGGCAAAGCGGCGCTCTGCCTCCTCGCGAGCGGCCGCGCACTGGTCTTCGCGGGCGAGAGGACAATAGGCAACCTCGGCCCCGGCAATGTCTTCGGCGAGGAAGGCATCCTCGTCGAAGGCTGCTGCCTCTTCGAAGCCAAGGCCGCCGGGCCCGTCGAGGCCTTCTATATCCCCTTCGAAACGATCGAGGAGAGGCCAATTCTGCTATGGAAACTCCGCGAGACCCTCGAAGGGCGCTTCGCCGCGGTCAAGTGCGCCTTCGATTTCTCGTGGCGCCTCTCCTACTTTGTGGGCGAGAGCTCGCTCGACGAGCAGCATCGACAGCTGTTCTCCCTTATAGGAAGGCTCGACGCGGGAATTTCGAGGCCGGAGACCTGCCGGGACGTCGCCGGTCTCGTCGCGGAGCTCGCGGACTTCGCCGCCCTCCACTTCGAGACGGAGGAGGGATTCATGCGCTCGGGCGGCTATCCCGAGCTCGCCGCGCACGCGCAGGAGCACCAGACCCTGCTCCGCGACGTGGCCGCCTATCGCGAACGCTACGATTGCGGGGACGAGGGCGCCCTCGCCGACCTCGACGGGTTCCTCAAGGATTGGGCGCTGAAGCACACCCTCCTCATCGACAGGCAATACATTCCCTTTCTGCCCCTCGCGCTTGCCTCTCGCCTATAGTATGACCTCAATAAGGGGGATCGCTTTGGAGTCAAGGCCCGATACCGAGCTGTCGCGAGAGGCGGGAGCGCTCTGCTCCCGCGTCCGCGCCGAGATGGCCAAGAGGATAGTCGGCAAGGACGAGGTAGTCAGGGGCATCCTGATGGGCATCATAGCGGGGGGCCACGTCCTCCTCGAGGGCGTGCCCGGCCTCGCCAAGACCCTCGCGGCCAAGACCTTCGCCGAGATAGCGGGGCTGGCCTTCGGCCGCATCCAGTTCACCCCCGACCTCCTGCCCGCCGACATCACGGGCTCGATGATCTACGAGCAGGCGACGGGTCGCTTCGTGCCCCGCCGCGGGCCGGTGTTCGCCAACGTCATCCTCGCCGATGAGGTGAATCGCGCCCCCGCCAAGGTCCAGTCGGCCCTCCTCGAGGCGATGGAGGAGAGGCAGGTCACGATAGGCGATACGAGCCTCGCCCTGCCCGAGCCCTTCTTCGTGCTCGCGACGCAGAATCCCATAGAGCACGAGGGGACATATCCCCTGCCCGAGGCCCAGCTCGACCGCTTCCTCGTCAAGGTGCGCGCCACCTACCCGAGCGCGGCCGAGGAGGAGCGCATCGTACGCCGCGTCGCGGGCGAGAAGCAGGCGAGCGTCGAGCGCGTTCTCGGCGCGAAGGAGATAGCGCTGCTCCGGACGGCGGCCGAGGCGGTGAGGGTCGACGAAGCGCTCGCGGCCTATGCCGTGCGCATCGTCCGCGCGACGCGCCCCCGCGCGCGAGAGGCCGCGGATCTCGCCCACGAGCTTCCCGCCGACCTTTCGCGCGACGTCTCGCGCTGGGTCGAGTACGGCGCCTCGCCCCGAGCCTCCATTCACCTGTATCGCTGCGCGCGGATATCGGCCCTGCTGGACGGCAGATCCTACGTCCTCCCGGAGGACGTGAAGTCCTCTGCGCCGGCTGTGCTCAGGCATCGGGTTGTCCTTTCCTACGAGGCCGAGGCCGAGGGCATCGAGGCCGACGAGGTCGTCGCGCGGGTCCTCTCGACCCTGACCCTGCCATGACGCTTCGCGTTCCGCGGGTCGCGCAGAAGGTCGCGGATACGGACGCCCTCCACGACAGGATCCGGCGGCTGCTCTTCGCGTCGCCGGCCCTCGCCCGCGCCTTCGCGCGCGGCGACTTCCGTTCGATCTTCCGGGGCAGGGGCATCGAGTTCGACTCTCTCCGCGAGTACTACCCCGACGACGACGCCCGCCTCGTCGACTGGAGCGCGACCGCGAGGCTCGGCAAACCCTTCGTCCGTACCTACCGCGAAGATCGATCGCTCACCGTCTTCCTCCTCGTCGACGCCTCCTCTTCCATGGACCAAGGCTCGGGAGAGCTCTCCAAGCTAGACGAGGCCGTACTCGTGTCCTCGCTCGTCGCCTATGCGGCCCAATTGCGCGGCCTTCCCGTGGGCTGCCTCCTCTTCGCCGACGGAATACTGGGCAGCCTCCCGCCCAGGCGAGGGAAGGCGCACGCCTTGGCCGTGGCCTCCTGCGTCGTCGCGGCCGCGCGCGACGACGCGTGGAAGGCCGGCCCCGCGCGGAACGCGACCGGCCTAGGCCCGGCCCTTCGGACCGTGACTCAAGTCCTCAAGCGCCGCAGCCTCGTACTCGTCCTCTCGGACTTTCGCGCCGACGCCTGGGCGCGACCCCTGGGCGAGCTTGCGCGCCGTCACGACGCGGTGGCCGTGAGGCTTTCCGACCGCTCCGACCTCGAGCTTCCCCGTGCGGGCTCCTTTTTCGCCGCCGATCCCGAGACCGGCGCCGGGCTCTGGCTCCCCCTCGGCAGTCGGAGCTTCCGCGAGCGCTGGCGAGCGAGCGGCGCGGCGCGCCGCAAGGACTGCCTCGAGACCTGCGCCCGCGCTCGAGTGAGCGTCCTCGAAATAGATACCGAGGACGACCCTGCCCTGAAGCTCCTCGAGTTTTTCGAGCGCAGGAGGGCGAGGTGAATCGCGCTTTCGCGGCACTCGCCTTGACCGCGTCGTGGCAGCTCCTCGCCGCCCCGCTGGCGGGAGCGACCCTCGACGCGCGTACAGTCGTCTATCTTCCCGCCCGCTATTCGCCCGGCGAGGAGCTCGTCGCCGAGGCCATCATCGTTCCGGAAGGGGCGGAGAAGCTTGTGGAGCTCGACCTGAGGCGCGGATCGGGCCTGCCGACGCAGGACGGAGAAGCCGACCCCGAGCTCCGCGAGCTCCGGATTTCCAAGACCGCCGCCGGTTGGCTCCTCAGTCTTCGATTCGTTCCCTGGTCGCCCGGCCCGCTCTTCGTGCCCGAGAAAAGAATAAAAGGCGTCCTGATTCCGGCCTTTCCCTATTCGGCCGCCACAATTCTCGGGCCCGAGGATAGGGAGCTATCGCCGCCGCGGCGCCAACGCGATCCTCCCGGGACGGCTCTTTATCTGTACGGTCTCGCGGGCGCGCTCGTCGCTCTCGCCTTGGGCGCCGCGGGCACGGCGGCCTATCTCGTGCCGGCGGCCCGGGCCCTCCTGGCCAGGCGTCGCGCGGCACAGGCGTTCAAGCGCTTCGTCACGAGCCTCGATTACCTGGAGACCGAGGCCGGATCGGCCGAGCCGGCGGCGTTTTTCTCGGCGCTTTCGAGGGCATTTAGGATCTATCTCGCGTCGCGAGCCCTGCCCGGCCTGCCCGCCCTCACCTCGCCCGAGATAGCGGCCCTGCCCGAAACCGCCTTCCCCGCGGCCGCGACGAAGGAGAGGGCGGCGGCCCTCTTCGCCTACGCGGATAGAGTGCGCTTCGGCAACGAGGTCCCCGGGCCGGGGATCGGCCGCGGGGCCCTCGAATCGGCGGTGGACGAGGCTCGCGCGATAGGCGAGGCGACCGAGGAGGCCCTTCTTGCTGGTCTTTGACCGACCCTGGGCCCTCGTCTTCCTCGCCCTGATCCCCGCCTTGATCCTTCTCGGGCGCCTCATGCGAACGCGGCGCGGCGCCCTCGCCTTCCCCCTGTCCGCAGCCACTCCCCCGGCGCCCTTCCTATTCAGGATCGCCCGAACCGCTCGCGGCCTGGCCCTTTGGCTCGGCCTCGCCGCGGCCGTTCTCGCCGCGGCGGGACCCGCCCTCGTGTCCAAGAGGGTCATCTATCTCGGCAGGGGCGACGAGGCCATCATCGTCCTCGACGTCTCGCCGAGCATGGCCGCCTCCGATTTCGCGCCCACTCGGCTGGACGCGGCCAAGGCGATCATCGGCGATTTTCTCGCGACGAGGCGCAACGAGACGGTGGGCCTCGTCGCCTTCGGGGGGGACGCGGCCCTCGTCTGCCCGCCCACGACGGACTACGCGTCGATAGCGGCTCGGCTCGGAAGCCTCGAGCCGGGAATCTACGGCGAGGGGACCGCGATCGGAGCGGGGATCGCCACGGCGGTCGCCCACGCGGCGCGGTCCTCCGCTCCCGAAAAGCAGATCATCCTCCTCACCGACGGCGAGAACAACGCGGGCTCGATGGACCCCGCCACCGCGGCGCGAACGGCCGCGCGCTTCGGCATCGCCCTCTCGATCATCGGCGTGGGGAGTCCGGGAGAGGCGCCCGTCACCTATGTCGATCCCGTCACGCACGAGAAACTCAGCGGGATTTACCGATCGGACTTCAACGGCGCCGGCCTCGAGGCCCTGTCGCGGGCCGGAGGGGGGAGCTACTACGGCGCCGAGAACAAGGCGGCCCTCGCCTCGGCCTTCGCGGCCCTCGCGGAGCGCAGCTCCTCCCTCTCGCGCTCGCGCAGCCTCAGCTCGGAAGAGGGCCTCACGGGACGGGTCGTCGCGGTGGCGCTGGCCCTCCTCGCCCTCGCCCGCCTCCTCGGACTCGCGGGCGGAGGTGGTCGGCCGTGAGTTTTGTCCGGCCCGAGCTCCTGTGGCTCGCCCTCCTCGCCCTCCCCGAGCTGGCCCTCGGATTGCGGCGCTCGCCGATTCTCCGCGCCTCGATCGAGAGCCTCTCGGGGCCGCGCCGCCGCGCCCGCGCGGGCGCTCTCTTTGCCGCGCTGTCGGCCTGCGGCAGCTTCTCGGCCGCGCTCTTCGTCGTATCGGCCGCCGTCGCCATGTCGGGGCCTTCCTGGGGCTCCCGCGGATCGCCGGTCGAACGGCGCGGCCTCGAAGCGGCCGTCGTCCTCGACGTGTCGCGGAGCATGATGGCGACCGACGTTAAGCGATCCCGACTCGAGACCGCGAAGGGCCTCGTAGCCTCCCTCCTCCGCGGCGCCGCGGGCGCCGGCGGGGAAGGCGTCTCCTTCTCGCTTGTCGCGGCGAAGGGGGCTTCCGTCCTCCTCGTCCCGATGACCGAGGACTCCTTCGCCTTCGAAGACGCCCTCGATTACGCGACGCCGGATGCGATCACCACGCCCGGTACGGATCTCGAGAGCGGTATCCGAGCCGGCCTGGCCTCATTCACGCGCTCGGGCGCCGAAGCGAGGCTGCTCTTCCTCTTCTCGGACGGAGGGGAGCTTTCGGGATCGAGCCGCCGCGCCTGCGAGGACGCGGCGGCCGCTCGCGTTCGACTCGTCGTCGTCGGCGTCGGGGGCGACGAGCCCGCCCTCGTTCCGGGGCCCGACGGAAATCCCCTCGAGGGGCCGAAGGGGCCGGTCAGGAGCGCCCGCGATGAACCGAATCTCAAGGCCTTGGCCGCGGGCGGCCGCTACCTCGACGCTTCAGACGCGGGGACGGGGGCGGCCCTCGCGGCCGAGCTTTTGGGGGCGCGGGGATCGGGCACGCGGATAGAATACGAGCGGGTCGACCGCGGCGGCCTCTTCGCCCTCCTCGCCCTCGCCTTCATCGCCGCGGCCGTCCTCGCCGACCTGCTCTCCACCCGGGGAGCGCGGACGTGAGCCGCTTGTATCGCGCAACGCGCATCCTCGCCTTCTCCATGGCCTCGGCGCTCACGGCGGCGTCTCTCGCGGGATGCGGGCGTATCGCCGACTACGCGAGGGTCGTCGAGGCCAACCGCCTGCACGAGCGGGGAGACTATCAGGGCGCCATCGTCGCCTACCTTCGGACGGGACGATCCGCCTTTCCCGCGACCGTCGATTACGACGTCGCCAATGTCTACGCGCGCCTGGGCGAGTATGGGGCGGCCGCCGAGCTTTACGCGGCCGCGCGCCGGGAGGGCGACTCTTCGATCATCGCGGACGCGCGCTTCAACGAGGGGGTCGCCCTCTTCGAGCGCGGCCGCTATGCGGAGTCATGGCGATCCTTCCGCGCGGCCCTGTCCGGGGCGGATAGCCGAGGGGCATTCGCGCGCGACGCGCGGCGAAACCTCGAGCTCGCCTGGCGCGCGTGGAAGAAGAGCGGCCGCAGCCCGCCGCAAGGAGTCGCGGCGTCCTCGCGCGGCGCCCCCGGACCGGACGAGGGCGAGCTTAGACTGCTTCAGCGGCTCGAAACGGGACGCTGGAAGCCCGGTACCGCCGGTCCCGTTTCTTCCGGGGCCTCGGATTATTAGCGGGCACGCGATGGACCATGCTCGACGCGCGGCTATCTTCGTCGCATTGTTGGCCCTCGTTTCTACTATGGCGAGAGGACAGGAGTGGAAGACGAGTTCGGGCGGCCTCAACTACTCGATTTCCATCGAGCCCCTTCGACCCCGAGTCGGAACCCTCGCTGTCGTCGAGCTGCGCGTCGAAGGCGTTTCCGCCTCGTCCTCCCGCGTCGCCGAGTTTCGCCTCGGCTCGGGGCTTGCCCTCGAGTCCGAAAGCATACGTCCCATCGTCTCCGCTTCCGCGCGCGGGACCGCCTTCCGCTTCGAGCTGCGCGTTCTCGAGGCCGGCGAGAGCCGGATAGATTCGCTCGCGATAATCGCAGCGGAGGGCAACCTCAGGCTCGGGCCCATCGTCGTCGTCCTCGGAGCTTCGGCCGAGTCCCCCGAATCGGCTGGGGCCTGGCGATGGGTCGCTCCGCCTGAGGCCATGCGTTTCGAGGCCTTCGAGGCCAGACTTGAGCCATTGAACAAAGGGGCGAGCGATGGATTCTCGGCCTCCTTTCCGCCGCCCTCGGGCGCCTCCTTCGAAGCGTCGGGCCCTCTCTCCTGGACCGTCATCGCCTTCGAGGAGGGCGAGCTCGTCCTGCCCGAGGTCGCGCTGAAAAAGGGCCCTGGGTCGGGCGTTGCGAGGGCCGCGAGGGTCGAGATCAATGCCATCCCGACGGCGATCGGATCGACCCGAGCCCTCGGGCGCTTTACGCTTTCATTAAAAGGGCCCGCTCCCTGGACGGGGCCCGCGTCCTCATCGGCGGGTCCCGTCCAGGGGACGGCGCTGCGTTTCCGTCTCGTCCTCGAGGGCAGGGGCAATCTGCCCGTCGTAGCCCTTCCGGAACCATCGATCAGCCTGGATGGTGCCGCTCTGCCCCGCGAAGCCTGGTCGTCCACACGCGTGGACGACGCTCGGGCCGAGGGCGGCAGTTACGTCGGGTCGACGAGCCTCGTCGTGGATCTGCTCCCGGGGCGTCCCGGCCTACTGTCGCTTCGCTTTCCGCCCGTGTTCGCATTATATCCGCGATCGGGAACCACGAAGCTCGAGGTTCCCGCCCTCGATCTCCGTGTAGGGCATGCCGCTTCACCGGCACGCAGGCCGATACCCGGAGACGGTGGGCGGGCCCTCGCCGAGCTCTACGGCTCCCTGAGGCGCGCGCCGCCTCTTTCCCGCGAGGCGCGCGCCGCGAGGAAGGCCGCCCTCGTCCGCGCCTCCGAGCTCGGGACGGGGCCGCCCCTCCTCGACGCCCTGCCTCCCCCTTCGTATTTCTTCTGGCCCTCTTTTGCCGTAGCCTTGACGGGGCTTTCGTTGTTTAGCGTATCGAGGAAACGCGCGAGGAAGGCGATATCCGAGGGCCCGCTCGGGCGGACTGCACGTGCCGCGGGAGGCGCGCTCCTGGCCTTGTGTATCGCTCTATGCTCTTTCGGCCTTGCCTCGACGGCCGAAAGGAAGGAGCATTTCGCGGTCATCTGGACCGACAGACTCCTGACCGTTCCCTTCGCCGCGGCCGAGCATCCCTTGGCGGTGGTCAGGGGTTCCACGGCGAGAGCCCGCGACTCTTTCGGGGCTTTCGAGAGCGTGGCCCTCGGCGACGGGGTGGAGGGCTGGGCGCCCCGAGATTCCCTATTTTGGTATTAGGGGTACAATGATGGATTTCGGCGAGGTACTGGACGAGTGGGAGAAGATAAATCGCGAGCATAAAGAATCATCCTCAAAACCGGCGACGCTGGCCCTCGAGGATTGGCTTTCCGCGAACGGGATTCGCGACAAGGACGGCGAGGCGGGAGAGGCTCTCGATTCCGCGGAGCGGGGGCGCGAATCCCGTCGACTGGCATCTTTAAAGCCGCAGGCCGTCCTCGACCTCCATGGGATGACCGGGGAGGAGGCAGAGTCGGCTATCGCGGATTTCGTATACTCATCCTCGCGCAGCGGGCTCGAGAAGGTTCTGGTGATACACGGGAAGGGACTGCATTCGGCGGGGGCCCCAGTCCTCAAAAAGGCCGCGCGCCGGGCCATCGAGGCCCACCCCCTTGCGGGACGTTTCGGCGAGGCGGACAGGGCCGACGGCGGTTCGGGAGCCCTGTGGGTGTTAATAAGAAGAAGTGGATAATGGATAGTGGATAGTGAAGAAACTGACGATAACCGGCGAAACGGCTATTTTTCTCGGTAGATTATGCGTCCACGGTTGAGGTCGTAGGGAGAGAGAGCCACCTTGACTTTGTCGCCCGGCACGATACGTATGTAATGCTTGCGCATTTTTCCGGATAGGTGCGCGAGGATGACGTGGCCGTTCTGGAGCTCCACGCGGAACATGGTATTGGGTAGGGACTCACGTACGATTCCCTCGACCTCTATAGCTTCTTCCTTGGCCACGATAACTCCTCGGTAAGATTGGCGCCCTAACGGCTTAAAGCCGGTCGGAAACATGTTTGCGGGCTGTTGCAATATTGCCCCGAGCGCATAAAATAGTATGTACTATCCGGAGGAATGTCAACCATTGCGCAAAGGATGGAACTAGGCGCGAGGGAACGACGATTTTTCATCGAAATTCAGCTGCTTGACTTTTTTCTCCGTTTATTGCATCGTGCCAAACTTTCTAGCCTAGCATCGGGAGGTGGCGAATGGATAAGGATACGATCGAGAAGATGAAGGAGCTGCTCCTCTCGCAGAAGCGCGAGATACTGGAAACCCTCATCTCTACGAACGCCGATTTCCGCGCCATCGTCGAAGAGATGGATCCCAAGGATTTCGCCGACGTCGCCTCCGACGACATAGATAGGAAAATGATAGAGGCCCTCGGCACGCAGGAAATAAAACGCCTGCGCGCGATCGACGCCGCCCTCAGCAGGATCAGCCAGGGCAAATACGGCTCCTGCATGAAGTGCAACAAGAAGATCCCTCTGGAGCGCCTGCAGGCCATCCCCTATGCCGTTCTCTGCGTCGATTGTCAGAAAGGCGAGGAGCGCAGAAACCGGTGAGATAATGGATAGAAAGAAGCGTGCGGGGGGAAACCCTTTCCATCAGTAGATGCAGGCGTCCAGGATCGAAAGCACTTCCTGCAGCAGTTGCTCCGGTGCCGCCCCTATTCGCTTGACGCCTCGGGAGTTCCAGGCGATGGACTTCACCTGCTCTACCATCACCACCCCCGTCACTTCCAAACCGTCGGGTATCGGCACGTGGAAGGGGTAGTCGCGCCGCGTGTTGGTCACGGGACACGCGATGCAGAACCCCGTGGCCTTGTTGAACAGATCGTGGCTGACGACCAGCGCGGGTCGTCGGCCTCGCTGTTCGTGTTCGGATCGCGGGTCGAAGGTCACCGCGATGAAATCCCCCTTTCGTGGGCTGTACGCGGCCATTTACCAGACTTCTCGGCCGACGGGCGGACCCCAGTCGAGCGCTTCTGGCGTAAAGTCAGCGGGAATGCTCGCGACGAGCTCCGCGAGGTCGAGTCCGCCCCTCACGCGGCGCGCCGGAGTGATGACGATGGAGCCGTTGTTCACGGTGACGTCCACCGCGTCCCCTATATCGATCTCGACACCTGAAAGCAGCTCCTTGCTGAGCCGAAGACCTTGACTGTTTCCCCATTTCTGTACTTTGGTGATCACATTGCACCTCCGCCGGCTATCCGAAGTATAGCCACGATTGCGGGAGAACGCCAAGGTTTCGGCGCCGCGTCTAAGTATTTTCGAGTCCGACTTCCGACCATTTCCCCTTCGAGAGCACAGCCACCGAATCGTAGCCCGCCGCCCGCGCATAGTCGCGGGCGATGTCCAGGTTCGCGCCCAGGTGCTCCGGAGCGTGGGCGTCGGCGGATAAGGTTATGCGAACCCCTTCGCCGCGCAGCTCGCGCAGGATGGGCAGGGAGGGGTAGGGCGACTTGGCCTTGCCTCGGCTTATGCCTCCGACGTTGATCTCGACGACGATGTCCCCGCCTTTCAGGAGCCGGGCCGCTCCGAGGGCCGCGTCGAGGTAGTCGCGCGAGTCTTCGTCGAACCAGCGGCCGTCCCCGTTGTTTTTCTTGACGAGGTCGAAGTGACCCAGGATGTCGAAGCCGCCGCACTCGATGAGCTCGCCGAGCTGACCGTAATAGTCGAGGTAGATCGCTCGGCCGACGTCATCGCCGGCGTAGGCTGCCGCGCCTCTTTCGAAATCCTCCCGCCCCAGGTCGACGGCGAAGCGGCCCGAACCCGGCAGGTCGACGAAGTGCAGGGACCCTATCGAGTAGTCGAGACCGATCCCGCGGAAAAGCTCGTCGCGAGGCGAGGAGAGGCTCTTGACCCATTCGATCTCGAGGCCGAGGAGTATCTCGAGGCCCCGCCCCTCCCATTCGCGGCCGAGCCTCCGGATCTCGGCCGCGTATTCGCCGAGGCGGGAGAGCTCCATGTTGCCTTCGTTCGGGAAGGGCAGGGGGCTGTGGGAGGAAAAGCCGAGGATTCGGTAGCCTTTAGCCGCGGCGGCGGCGGCCATTTCGGCGGCCGTCGCGCGGCCGTCGCAGAAATCGCAATGCGTATGGTAGTTCGCTCGCACGCCGGCATAGTAGCGGGAATGGGCCGAACGTGAAAAGGTGCCGCGGGCGTCGCAAGCGTCGCCTTTCACTTCGCGAAGGGGGCGGCCGCTTCGGCGAAGTCGGCGTAGGCCAGGCGCATGCCCTCGAGGGCGCGGGCCGCGGCCGCCATGTCGCCCTCCCTGCCCGCGGTCTCGCCGGCGAGGGACGCGTCGCCGAGTCGGCGCGCGCAGAGGTTCCACGAAGCGCCTTTCAGCGAGTGCGATATTTCCTTGAAGCGCGTCGCGTCGTTGGACGCGAGGGCCTCCTTGAGCTCGCCCATCTGCCCGCCCGCCTTTTCAATGAAGCGCGTCAGTAGCCCCGATACGGTCTCGGCTTGACCGAGAAAGGTCTCGAGGGCGGCCGCCCAGTCGAAGACCGAGGAATCGAGGTTCCGGGGCGCGGGGACGGGCTCCGGAACCACGGCGACGGGGGCTTGGGCCTCCTTCACGGCAGGCAGATAAATCTTGAGGATGGCGGCGAGATCTTCCTTTTTGAAAGGCTTCACGAGGACGTCGTTCATCCCCGCCTCGACGCAATTATCGCGCTCGCCCTTTAGAGCGCTCGCCGTGATCGCGACGATCGGCCCGGAATAACCCCTGTCTCGCAGCGCGCGCGAAGCCTCGTACCCGGACATCCTCGGCATGAAGATATCCATGAGGACGAGGTCGAAGCGTTGGGATGAACCTTTCTCGACGGCCTCGACCCCGTCGCAGGCCGTGACCACGCGGCAGCCCATCTTGCCGAGGAGGAGGGTGAAGAGCTCGCGATTGACCTCATGGTCTTCGGCGAGAAGGACATCGCCCTCGAAGCCCCGTTCCGAGGGCACGGGCGCCGGGCTTCCCTCGGCCTCCGCGTCCTCGAGGTCCACCTCGGAGGAGATGGCGCGCGAGAGGGCGTCGAGGAGCTCGCCCGGCTTGACGGGCTTGGAGATGTAGCCGTTGAACCATCGCAGGAGCTTCATTTTCGTGTCGGCGCTTATCGTACCCACCGGAGCCATGAGGATGAGCCGTACGCCGTTGATGGCCGTGTCGCCCGTGATCTCGTTGGCCAGGCGCCAACCGTCCATCTTCGGCATGTTCTGATCGATGAGACAGATGGAAAAGGGGTCGCTCCCCGCGGCGGCGACCCGCAGCACCTCGAGCGCCTCCTCGCCCGAGCCCGCCTCGCTCACTCGGTAGCCGGCGGAGGCCGCCGACCGGACCACGAAATCTCGCGCGAGCGGGTAGTCGTCCACGACGAGGAGCCGCGCGCCGCAGTCCGTGCACTCGTGCTTGGGCGGGCCCGAGTATTCGGGCGAGTCGAGGGGCAGTTCGAACCAGAAGACGGAACCTCGGCCGGGACTTTCGTCCATTGGTCCCGGCCCGCCGGAGCCTTTTCCCACGCGCTCCGGCGAAGCGCCTTCGACGGGCCGGACGCCGATCGCGCCGCCCATGAGCTCGACGAGGTGCCGCGAGATCGCGAGGCCGAGACCCGTGCCGCCGACCTTGCGCGCATGGGCAGGGTCACCTTGAAAGAATGGCGTAAACAGCCGCTCTCGCGTGGACTCGGGCATGCCCGGTCCCGTATCGGCGACCTCGAATCGGGTTCGAGTTCCCTCCGGCGAGGCGACGCGGCGGATGGTCAGGGCGATATGGCCCGCTTCCGTGAATTTTACCGCGTTCTTGAAAAGGTTGATGATGACCTGGCGGAGGCGGCCCGGATCCCCGCGTCCGAGGGCGGGCAGGGTCTCGTCCACGTCGACGACGATCTCGAGACCCTTGCGGTTCGCCTCCATCGCGAGAAGGTCGACGGACTGGTACACCCACGAGCGCAGGTCGAAGTTCGACGTCTCGAGTTCGAGGCGGCCCGCCTCGATCTTGGAAAAATCCAGGATGTCGTTGATGAGGCCGAGGAGGACGTCGGCGGAAAAGCGGACCTGGTTCACGTAGTCCGACTGCTCGGTGTCGAGCTCAGTTTCGTGAAGGAGCTCGACGCCGCCGAGGATGGTCTGGATGGGGGTCCGGATCTCGTGGCTCATGCTCGCCAGGAACTGGCTCTTCGTGTTCGTGGCCTTTTCGGCCTCGTCCTTCGCCTCCCGCAGACCGTTTTCGCGGATTATCCGGTCGGTGATATCCTCGATCGCGCACATCAGGAAGCGCTCCGGGGCGCCCCCCTCGCCGGACGAGGGTATCTCGACCCGCGAAAGCGCGAGGCGAAGCCAGCGCATCGTTCCGTCGATCGCGCGGATCGGGCTCTCGACAAACGCGGTTTTCCTGCCGCCGAGGAGTATCTCCGCAGCGTAGTAATCGAACTTCGTGCCCTCGCGCTCGGTGATGAAATCGAGGAACGAGATGGTCAACCTTTCGGGGCCGATGCCTATGAGGCCGCGGAAAAGGGATTCGAAGGCCGGGTTCCACATCGCGAGCGCGCCGCGTCCGTCGACGAGGCCTATGGGGAGGGCAGCCTGGTCGAAAATGGACTTCAGGAGGGTGTCGGGCAGAACCATCAGGGGACCCCTATGTGGGAAGGTCCCCTGGGGGCGACGTCCAAGGTAGAAACTCGTTCTCTAGCTTGGCGAAACGAGTTTCTTGTTTTGCCCATCAGAAGTTGGCCTTGAGTATTTCGAGGGTCTTCTTGAGTATCTGGTCCGGTTTGAGCGGCTTGATCAGGTAGCTCTTGGCCCCCGCCTGGAAGGCGCGCGTCACGGCCTCCCGCTGGCTGACGGCGGACAGGATAATGACCGGCAGCTCTATTTGCTCGGCGCGCAGGCGCGCAAGCACTTGGAAACCGTCCATGCCCGGCATCAGGAGGTCGAGGAATAGGAGGTCGAAGCTCTCGGTCTTGACCGCCTTGATGAATTCGCTCCCCTCCTGGTAGGCGCTCACGGAGGCGCTGATCGCGCCGAAGGTAGTCTTGACGAGCTCCTGTATGATGAAATCGTCGTCGACGACGGCTATGGACAGGCCCTTTCCCGCCTCGCGCATGGTCTCGAGGCCGAGCGGCTTCTTCGCCTCGCCCTCGAATCGCATCACGATGGACTCGCGCGAGGATTCGTGCGTCTGGGCGGACAGTATCCGCTCGGCGAGCACATCGGCCTTGCCGTCGCTCATTTCGACCTGGGGGTCGTAGTCCGTGAGCAGCCCGTCCATCGCGTGCTGGAGGTTCGAGACGACCTCGAGATTGGCGCACTCGGCCCTCCCGCGGACGAAGTCGCGCACGAAAGCGGAGTTGGTGAGCAGTTTGATGTGCTGCGCCTTGGCCCCGGCGCGATCGAGGAGGATCCGCAGCAGAAGCTCCATGTTCGGCCCGTCGACGAAGCTGAGCTCCATGTCGGAGAGCATGACGAGAATTCTCGGGTTGCGGATGGAGTAGAGCTCGAGCAGCTCGGTGATCTTGAAGCGGAGCAGGTCCACTTTTTCGCGGTTGAGGCCCTTGGCGATCTCGACGAAGACGATATTGTCGTTGACGTGGGCCTCGATGACGCAGGGCGTCGAGTCCAGCTCGAGCTTGAAACCGAGGATCTCCGAGAGCGTCGCGAAGAGGCCGTCGATCTTGATCGGCTTCATGATGACGCGCTTGATGTTGAAGGGGACGAGCTCGAGCAGGCGGTTCTTGTCTATCTGCTGGGCCGTGAGGATGACGGGTATGGAAGAGGTGTTCGGGTTGCGGTTCTTCTCCTCGAGGAGCTCCTTGCAGGTCCTGCGCGTGAGGTTGTAGTCCACCATCAGGAGGTCGGGAAGGACGCTGCGCAGCTTGACCGTGCCGTCGAGGCCGTTTATCGCCGTCTCGACGTCCAGACCGGCGGCGAGGAGCCTATCCCTCAGGTACTCGCGGAAGAGGTCGGACTCGTCGATTATCAATACTTTCTTGCGGGCCATCACTGCCTCGGGTTGACCATTACCGGGGGCTGCTGTGTGGCATCGACCGCGTCGCGCCAGAGGGCGCCTTCGGGATCGACCAGGCTTCGGCGCGAGACGGCGGCCTTGACCGGAATGTGGACGTACTTGCCGTGGACCATCCCGATCAGGGTCTTGGTCCGTCCCGCCATCGCGGCGTGGGCGGCATTGTTGCCCAGCCTCTCGCAGTAGGCCGAGTCCGTCGGGATGGCGGGAGAGGAGCGCACCATGTAGCTCGGGTCGATGTACTTGACCGTCGCGTCGATGTCCTTCGCCTTGAAATGCTCGGTGATCCGATCGCGCAGATAGACGCCTATGTCGCCGAGCTTAGGGTTGCCGGAGGCGTCGACGCCCTCGGTCTTCAGGAACCCCTGTCCCGCGCCCTCGGCGACCACCACGACCGCGTGCGAGCGGCGCATTATGCGGTCCTCGAGATGCCGGAGGAAGCCGTTGGGCCCGTCGATCTCGAAGGGGACCTCGGGGATGAGGACGAAGTTGGCCTCGTGGACCGCTAGGACGGTGTGGACGGCTATGAAGCCGGACTCCCTGCCCATCAGCTTGACGAGGCCGATGCCGTTCATCGCCGAATGCGCCTCGACGTGGGCGGCCGTCACGGCCTCGGCCGCCCTGTCGACGGCCGTCTCGAAGCCGAAGGTCCGGTCGACGAAGCTGAGGTCGTTGTCTATGGTCTTGGGGATGCCGACGACGGCGATTTTGAGGTCGCGCTTCTCGATCTCCTCGGCTATCGCGACGGCGCCTTTCTGCGTGCCGTCGCCCCCTATCGTAAAGAGTATATTCAGGTTGAGCCTCTCGATCGAGTCCACGATGTCGGAGACCCGGTCGCCGCCCCCCCGCGAGGAGCCGAGGAAGGTTCCGCCGACCTTGTGCACCTCGTCGACCGCCTCGGGGTCGAGGGGCCTCGTGCCGATGTTGAACTCGGGGAGGAATCCGCGGTAGCCGTAGCGTATGCCCGTGATGCGGCGGACGCCGTAGCGGAACCAGAGGCAACGGACGATGGCGCGGATGACGTCGTTGATGCCGGGGCAGAGGCCGCCGCAGGTCACTATGCCCGCGTGCACGTGGCTGGGCGAGAAAAATATCTGCTGCCGCGGTCCCGCCTTCTCGAAGAGGCGACTGCGGCCCAGGCTGCCTTGATCGCCCTCGCGCGCGTCGACGTCGTATCGGACGAACTCGTCGTCCGATACGTAGTTCGCCAGGGAATCGCCCATTTTAGTCGAAAGGAGGATCGGCGATGGAATGCCGCACTTGCCGAGGACCGAAACGCTGAAATCCATGTCGTCGTTCATCGTGGCTTCAAGTATACAGAAGGGTCGCGGCCAGCGCAATGAACGGTCCGGATGTGTCCGGCCTTCATTGACGAGCGAGGGCCTTTTCGGCCGTCGCGAGGTCCTCCCTGAGCGAAGCGTCGTCCGGCATGGCCGCGAGCGCGGCCTTAATGGCGGCCTCGGCGCCCGAATAGTCTCTCGAGTTGTAGAGCTGCGCGAAACGGTTATGCGCCTCGATTACGAAGTTATGGCGCAGCGTTTGGGCGAGCCGCGCGAGGCTCTCGTCGCCCGGAGCCTTCGACGCGCCCAGTTCGGCGACTAAAGCTCCGCCGAGCCAATCGCGGGCCTCGCCTCGCCTCTCCGCCTCGTTGCCGTAGATGATCCCGACGGCCTCGGCGTAGCGCGCGGCGCTCACCTCGCCCGCCGCGCGGATCCTGTCCGCGGCGGCGGCGGCCTCGGCGAAGGGTCGGCCGTTGGCCGCCTTCACGAGCTCCATGTCGCCTACGAGGGCATAGGCGGCCGCCGCCGCCGCGGGGCCGGCGCCGCTCGCCCGCTCTGCGACGGCGCGGCGCGCCAGGACGAAGTCGCCCTTGCGGGCGTAGTCTTCGGCAAGGCTCGAAAGCGAAGTCGCCACCAATGACGCGCCTGCCGAATCGGAAGGGTCGGCGGAGACGACGCGAAGGGCGGCATCGAAGGCCGCCTCCCAGTCGCCCGCCTGGCCCAAGACGATGGCGCGATTGCATGACGTGGTCTTCGAAAGCGAGACCAGCCGCGCCTCCCCGGGAAGGGCGGCGGCCGCGGCCCTGGCGACGGTTTCGGCGTCGGCGTAGTCGCGCCGTCCCTCGAAGTCGGCCACGAGATTGTTGACCCGATCGACGATGAAGTTGCGCGAATCTGGCCCTGGGCAGAGGCTGGCATAATCGGCGCCGAGCCTCGTCGCCTCGGCGAAGCGGCCCGAGCGCTCGAGCATGGATGCCCTGTTGTACAGGATGAGGCCGACGAGGTCTCCGGCCGTGATCGCCCTGCGGTCGCCGTAGCCGCCGGGCGCGACGTAGGCGTAGCCGGTCGCGCGGCCGAAGGAGTCCTTGAACTCCTTTTTTCCCCCCGGGTCGAAACCGTAGGGATTGGTCGTCTCGACGTCGATGCTCCGACCCTCGGCCAGTACCGTGCAGAAGGCGTGGTCGGAAGTCCTGACGCCGGCCGTCTCGATACCCAGGCTGCGCGCGGCGAGGGCGTAGATGACGGCCGAGGAGACGCAGTTGAAGAGGCCCGAGTCGAGTATACCGTCAATGGTGGTCGCGTCCTCGCGGTAGGATCGCAGGACGTTTTTGTGAAGGAAGGTGAGGACCGCCTCCGCTTTCGCGACGGTCGCGGCCGCCGGATCTGCGGCCTGCCCCGCCTCGGACCTGATATCCCCGAGGATTCGGTCCAGCCTCGACTGGTAGGGAGCGAGGCGCTCGGGCCTCACTCCAGAGGCGAGCAGGGCGGCCCGCTCCATGCGCGAAACGTCCAGCGGTTCCGCGAGGGCGCCGACCTCGGCGAAGCCGGGATCGGGCTCGAGGAAGGCCGAGCCGGAAGCCGCCGTCGTTTGGGAAACCGCGCCCCGCGCGGCGATAAAAAAGGCGAGCATGACGAGCGGCGCTGTCGTTCTCATCACTTTCAAATCTACATCCCCCGGGGTATAGTAGCATAATGATGTTTGCTTTTCGAGGAGCCCATGCCGAAGGCATGAACTCCAAAGGTAAACATCATTGAGAGGCTTGCATGCGTTCGCTCCTAATGTCGCGAACGCCTCATTATGCAAGCCTCTATAGCATCTTGGTTGGAGGGTACATGGATTCGGAATATGACCTGATCGTCATCGGAGGAGGCGCCGCCGGGCTGGCCGCAGCCCAGTACGGAGCACGCGCCAACCTCAAGACCCTCCTCGTCGAGGAGACGGCCGCCGGCGGCCAAGCCCTCCTGATAGACGCCCTCGAAAACTACCCCGGGGTAATGGGGCCGGTGAGCGGCTATGACTTTTCCGAGACCATGCGCGTTCAGGCCGAGGTTTTCGGCGCCTCCTTCCTCACCGCGACCGTGAGCGTCCTGCGCAAGGAGGGGGGTTTCTTTCACCTCGAGACGAGCGAAGGAAACCTGAGGGCCAAGGTCGCGATCCTGGCGACCGGAGCCAAGCACCGGCACATCGGCGTGCCCGGCGAGGAGGAGTTCGCGGGACGGGGCGTCTCCTATTGCGCCACCTGCGACGGGCCCTTCTTCAAGGGCAGGCGCATGCTCGTCGTCGGCGGGGGCGACGCCGCCTGCGACGAGGCCTCCTTTCTCGCGAAGCTTTCCGACAAGATCGTCATCGTCCACCGCAAGGATCGTTTCAGGGCTCAAGCCTCCCTCGCCGAGCGCATCCTCCGCAACCCCAACATCGAAGTCCGCTTCGGGACCATCGTCAAGGAAATCAGAGGAAGCAAGAAGATCGAGTCCGTCGTCCTCGAGAAGGTCGAGGGCGGGACCTACGAGGAAGCCTTCGACGCGGTATTCGTGTTCGTTGGCTCCATCCCCCAAACCTCTCTCGCGGCCGACGCGGCCAAGGACGAGGCGGGTTACCTGATAACGGACGATCGCATGGCTACGAGTCAGAGCGGCCTTTTCGCGGTGGGCGACGTGCGCGCTTCGAGCTTCCGCCAATTAATTACCGCCGCCTCGGACGGGGCGACCGCCGCGCATTCCGCCTCGCAATACATCGACGAGCTGAAGGGAGAGGCCTACGCTTGACCTTTCCCCGGACGAGGGCGCCCGGAAGCGGGGGCTCGGGGCCGGGGGTACGGACCTGTTGGCGGGGATGAGATGGAGCAGCCTTCCCGTCGTCGTCGCCTCCCTCGTTTTTTGCCTCGTCTTCGTATCCGCGTCTCCGCCCAAGGCGGATTTTTGGACTTCCCCCCAAAAGAGTCCCGAGGCCGCCGAAGCGCTGGCGGCCTCTCTGATCGACAGGATGAGCGACGAGGAAGTCCTCGGTCAGATACTCATGATGGCCTACCCGGGCGACGAGCCCGTTCCCCTGATCTTCGATTGGATCCGGGAACGGTCCCTGGGCGGCGTGAAGATTTTCGGCTGGAACGCGGAGGACAGCACCAAGGTCGCCAAGGCGGTGGCCGCCTTCCAGAAGGCCGCCCTCGGATCGCGCATGGCCATACCTCTTCTCGTCGCCACGGATCAGGAGGGAGGCTGGATCAGGCACATCAAGGGCGCGACGACGGTCACTCCCGGCAACATGGCGATCGGCGCCTCTGGCAGGCCCTACGACGCATACCGCTCCGCCAACCTCATAGGGAAGGAACTGGCCGCCCTCGGCGTGAACATGGACTTCGCGCCTTCGGTCGATTTAGCCACCAAGCCCAGGAGCTATATCATCGGGCCGCGGGCCTTTTCGGACGACCCGGCCATGGTCGCTTTTCTCGGTTCCGCATTCGTCCGCGGCCTGACCGACGCGGGCGTCATCGCTACGGCCAAGCACTTTCCGGGGCACGGCGACACCGAGGACGACTCGCACGGCGTTCTTCCCGTGATCCGCGTCGACGAGAAGACTCTCTGGGACCGTGAGCTCCTGCCCTACCGCGTTCTCGCGGCCGCGGGCATCCCCGCCATAATGAGCGGCCACCTCTGTTTTCCCCTCGTCACGGGGGACGGTTGGCCCGCCTCGCTCTCGCCCTACTTCATGACTACGATCCTGAGGAAGCGAATCGGCTTCAAGGGCCTGGCCGTCACCGACGATCTTTCGATGAACGGGGCCGAGAATGCCGCCGGTTCCCTGTCGGAGGCCTGCATACGGGCCATCGAAGCCGGCAACGACCTCCTCATGATCAGCCATCTCCTCGCGGTCGACGACAGGGCCTGGAACAACCTCCTCGATTACTACCGCGGCAGGCCCGCCTTCAAAGCGCGGGTCCGCGAGGCGGCTTCGAGGGTTCTCGCGACCAAGCTGAAGTACCTGAGGCCGCGAGGGAAGGCGGCCCTCGTACCCGACCTCGCGGGCCTCACGGCCAAAGTGCCCGATCCCGAGGCCTCGGCCTTCTTCGAGGCCCAGGCGTATAGGAGCGCCACGGCGGTGCGCTCCGGCGGAATCCCCTTCGCCCCGGAAGGGAAATCCCGCGGCCGGCTCCTCGCCGCCGGACCCTTCAAGGACTTCTTCGACGCGGTGCTCGAAGCCTATCCCGGCGCCGCGGCCTTCCGCTTCTCCTACGAGCCCGAGAGCGCCGCCCTCTCCTCCGAAATGAGGGACTTCGACCGCGTTCTCCCGGAGGTCGAATCCGTGATCGTGTGCGTGGCCAACGGGGCGGGCATGGATTTCGCGGAACGCGCTCACGCGGCGGGCAAGCGCGTCGCGATAGTGTCTGTTCAAAGCCCGGCGCCCCTCTCCAGGGCGCCTTGGGCCGATGCCGCGGTCGCAGTTTACAGCTACTCGAGCGAGTCCCTCCGCGCGGGCGTGGCCGTCCTCTCGGGAAAGGCGCGCGCGCAGGGCGAGCTCCCGCTCAGGCTCCCCAAGTGAGCGCCCAACGCATGCCTTCGCTGCGCTGGAGGCGCGCCGTCGGGGCGGATATCCCCGCACTGTCCTCCTTTCTGATGGCGGAGGAGGAGAGCCGCGTCGGCTTTTCCGGGCGTTTGATTCGAGAGGGACCCCTGTCCGGGCCCTCGCTCCGCCTGCCCTCTCCGCTTCGCGGCGCGGTCTGGTTGTCCGACGCCGGTGGAAATTCGGGCGAGCGGCTCGCGGCAGGCAATTCTTTTGCAGGGGCGATCCTTTGCCATCCCTCGCGTCTCGTATTTCCGATCCTTGCGGGAAACCATGAGCTCGAAGGCGACAGAAGTTTCGCCCTCCTCTGCTCTTCCTTCTCTCCCGCGTCGATAATCGGCATGACGAAAGACGTCCTGCGATACGAGTCCGCGCTCGCCCTGACCTCCCGGGCTTCCATCGATTACCGACTCATGACCCGTGCCCAGGTAGGGCCTCCGCCTCTCGATCTCTCCATAACGGCTTATCCTCGCTCCGACACGATGCCGGGACTGTCCATCCGTCGGGCCACGGTCTCCGACCTCGACGCGCTGACGCCCCTCCAGGAGGCCTACGAGCGCGAGGAGGTTCTCACGCCCATCCACGAGTTCAACCCCGCGGCCTGCAGAGCCTCTCTCGCCCGCGCCATCGAGCGGCAGCTCGTGTTCGCTGCCGTGGAAAAGGGCGTCATCGTGGGCAAGGCGGGCACCAATGCGCGGGGCTTCCGCGTCGATCAGATAGGCGGAGTCTATACCCTGCCAGCGCGCAGGGGCCGCGGGATCGCCGCGGCCCTGATGGCCGCTCTCCTCGCCGATATCCTCAGGCAAGGCCGGAAGCCCAGCCTTTTCGTCAAGCCGACCAACGCGGCCGCCCTGGCCCTTTATCGGGGCTTCGGCTTCGAGGACATCGGCGACTTCAGGGCGGATTACTTCGAGGTTTAACGCGAGCCCGCGCGGGAAATTCGGCGTCCATTTTCCGGTGGAAAGAGCCGCGGGTTTCCTGATACCTTCTTCGGTATATGAACCTCCTCCAAGCCCTGCTCCTTCTCGCCCTCTCCGCCATTTGGGGATCCTCCTTCATGTTCATGCGATACCTCTCCCCGATCGTCGGACCCGTCCTCACCGCCGACATGCGGATGCTGATCGCGGGTATCTTCCTTCTTGTCTTCTTCGCGGCCACGGGCTTCCGGCTGGGATGGAGGAGGAATTGGAGGCGCTTTATCGTCATCGGCCTTGTCAATTCCGGGCTGCCCTTCCTCCTCTTCTCCTTCGCGGCCCTATATGTGCCGGCCTCGGTCGAATCCGTCCTGAATGCCCTGTCGCCCCTTTTCGGGGCCATTTTTTCCGCGATCTGGCTGAGCGAGGCCCTGACGGCCCGCAAGATCGCCGGTCTCGTCATCGGCGCGTCGGGAGTGGCCGCGATAACGAGCTTCGGCTCGCTGCCGGCCTCGCCCATGCTACTGCCGGCGATTCTCGCCTGCGTCCTGGCGACGGCCTGCTATGGCCTTTGCGGCGTGTACATAAAGAAACGCGCCGCGGACTTGGCCCCGAGAGCGATGGCCGCCGGCAGTCAATTCGCGGCCGGCATCGTCATGCTGCCCCTCGCGGCGGCCTTTCCGCTCAAGCATGCGCCGGGCCCGGCCGTGCTCTCGGCCCTCGTCGTCTTCGCCCTTCTCTGCAGCGCCGTCGCTTACCTGATCTACTATAAGTTGTTGTCCGAGCTCGGTCCGACCAAGGCCCTGACCGTCACCTTCCTGATTCCCGTCTTCGGGATGCTCTGGGGATCCATGATTCTCGCCGAGAGAATAAGCCTCGCGATGATCGGAGGCGCGGCCCTCGTCCTGGCGGGCACGGGCCTCATCGCCTTGAAAGGAGGACCAAAGGCCCCTGCTCAGGGCGGAGACGATCGAGTTATTCGTTGAGGTGGAACTCGCCGCGATACACGTATTCGGGCCTCGTCGCGACATAGAGCGATCCGGCCTCGGCCCATTCAACCCACAGGGCACCCGAGCCCAGCCGTACCATCGCCTCGCGCTCCGAGTATCCCACTGCCGCGGAGGCGGCGAGGGCGGCGGCCGCCGAGGCGCAGCAGTCGAGGGCGCCGCCGGAGGGCGCAGAGACGAGGAGCTGGCCTCGGGACGCGACGCGGACAGTCACGACCGGCGGGGCCGCGTCGCCGCGCGCCGCGTATCCTCGCGCCGCGTATCCTCGCGCCGCGGACCTGCGCGACGCGACGATACGAGCCCTCGCCCGTGCGGCGCCACCGTCGGAGAATACCGCCGCGGCGTCGGCGGCGGGGATGCCCGCGCGCAGCGGCACTACCTGATAGCGTTCGCCTGCCGCCTCGATGCTCGTCGCGCGGGAGGCCGCGTCCGCCGCGCTTATGGGGTCGCCGTCGGGTATGCCCCTCGGCGGTCCCAGGGTAATGCCCAGCGAGGCCGAGTCGAGCACGTCCACGCGCAGCTCCCCTCCGGAAATCCGCATGGGCACGGCCTCGGAGCCGCTTCTCCCCGAATCGAGGAGGAAGCGCGCCGCGCAGAGCGCCGCGTCCGCGCAGGGGCTTTCCCCGCCGTCGGCCAAAAAGACGCGGAGCCACAGGTCGGCCTCGGGCTTGGCGATGACGGCGAGGCGGTCCGCCCCCGCTCCCCGTCTGCGGTGAAGCAGAGAGCGTGCGGCGGCCTCCCAGTCCCTGTCCCTCCCGTCGCCGGCGAGGTCGTCCACGAGGATGATATCGGAGTCGCAGAGCCGCAGCTTGTAGAATGTCAGGTCCATGCCGCAGTTTAGCACATGGAGCCGGCTATTCGCTCCCGTAGCGCGTGGATATCATCGAAACATGGAACCGTCCCGCGTCCTCCGCGCCGCCGATTTCCCCGAGGGGCCTCCACTGGGCAGGGAGGTCTGCGGCATCGACGAGGCGGGACGCGGTCCCCTTGCGGGGCCGGTCTCCGCTGCCGCTGTCCTACTCCCCGACGGCTTCCCCCTCGATGCGTTGGACGATTCTAAAGCCCTATCCCCGAGGCGCCGCGAGGCGGCATACGCCCTGATAGTCGACGGCGCGATCTCCTGGTCGGTCGCCTGGGCATACCCCTGCGAGATCGACGAGCTCAACATCCTGAACGCGAGCCTCCTCGCGATGCGCCGCGCCTATCTCGGGTTGGTCTCGCGGCTGCTCGCGAATGGCCACGGCCAGCCTGCGGAGATCTACGTCGACGGCAACCGCCTGCCCGAGCTTGGGCGGCCCTGCGCGGCCGTCGTCAAGGGCGACGCCATCGTCCCGGCGATCATGGCGGCCTCCATACTCGCCAAAGTCGCGCGCGACAGGGCGATGGAGCGTTACGACTGGTTCTACCCGGAGTACGGTTACGCGCGCCACAAGGGCTATCCGACCGCCGCTCACCGCGAAGTCTGCCGCGCTCTCGGTCCTTCGCCGATTCAGCGGATGAGCTTCAACTTCCTCCCGCGATGACCTATAATCCAGCCGATGACGAAGCCGTCGTTTATCAGGGTGCATAGTTCTCGAAGGGTCGAGATAATCGATATTACCGAGGGCGCCGCCGCGGCCATCCGCGATTCAGGGGTCGCCGAGGGCATCTGCGTCCTACAGTCGCTGCACACGACGGCCGCCCTCACGATAAACGAATCGGCGGACCCGGACGTTCGCCGAGACATGGAAAAGCAGCTCGCCCTCATCGCGCCCCGCGACCCCGCCTTCCGACACGCCGAAGGGAACTCGGACGCTCACATTAAAACCAGTCTCTTTGGGCCGAGCCTCACCTTAGTCATAAGCGATGCCAGGCCCGTCCTCGGCACCTGGCAGGCCATCTACTTCTGCGAGTTCGACGGTCCCCGCGAACGGAGCGTCGCAGTAAGGTGCGTGGGAGGCTGACTATCCCACAAGCTCGAGCTCTATTCCCTTGAATCTCGCAAAGCCCCCGTCCGCGGTTACGAAAAGCGCATCCTGCCGTATCGCCATGGCGGCGATGTATGCATCCGGAATCGCGTCTACAGCTCATACTCCGTAGAGGCCCCGAGGATTCCGGTCGAGTATCCGAGCGCAATAGTCCGCCGCTTCTTCCTCGTCCATCCAATCCTCGGCGACAAGCTCGGAAAAGGCCTTGGCCAGGACGTGGCGCGCCGCGAGGAGGGCGCCGTAGCTTTCCTCCCCGTGGTGCGCGTCGCATCCCCAGGTGAGTTTGTCCGCCGTGCCGAGCTCGACCATCTCCTTGACGAAGGCGACCGCCCTGCTCGTCGATATCAGGGGGAGCCAGCAGAGATCGGGATAGACGTTGGGAAAGTTGTGCACTAATGCCGCGATGTCGTCCATCCAGGGATAGGAACCATGGAAGAGGACGAATTTCGTGTCCGGATTCGCCTCGATCGCGTCGACGAGGCCCAGGGCCCTCGTCTTTCGGAGCTGTCCGAGTCCCGTGTGGATCTGGAAGGGCAAGCCCGCCTCGGCGGCGATGCCGCAGGCCGCGAAGAAGAGGTGGGACTGGAAGGCTTCCACCTCGGCTGGCTCGGCGCCTTCCCCTTTTCGTATCGCCGAGGCGGCGAGTCTCGCGTCGGCCTTTTGGAATTCCAGGCCCCGCTCGTAGGCTATCGCGGATTTCAGGGCGACGGCGCCGCGGCTCTTCATCGCGAAAACGCTCTCGCGGAGGAAGGCGACGAGCTCGTCGAGCTCTCCGAAGCGCCTGCCGTGAAGGGAGTGGAATGAGTTGCCGTTCGCATTCGGCTTCTTTGGCGCCCAGGCTCCCAGGAAATCGTCGATCCGATACGAAGGCTTGAAAAGCTGCGGCCGCCCGTCGTCCTCCCCGGGAGCCCAGTAGGCGTCGAGGATCGCCGCGCGGAAGCGGCAGCGTTCGGCCAGGAGCTTCGCGTGCCATTCCGGGTCCGAATATGCCGCTGCGATGCGCCGCGAGAGCTCGTCCCAGTTGCCGCAATCGATCCCGGTCTCGAGGCCGTAGATTTCCATGAGCGAGCGCTCGAGCCAGACAAAGTAGCTTTTATGGCGCGCGAGGTCCAGAAAAGCGGCGCGTTCCTTTTCCCCGGGACCGTGAGGTACGAGCGACCATTCCACGTAGGAGCGGACGATGATCGCGTCCAGGCCGTCGAAACGCTGCTCCGTGTCGGGCAGGTGGTGACAGTGGCAGCTGACTGAGCCCATGGCCTCCATCGTCCCGCGGAGCTTCCCGTAGATATCCATACATCCTCCCATGCAATGTCCTCAGCCATAGTACACCCTGACGCGATAAAGTGGGATGAGCACGAGGAACCGGGAATACCGGCGAGAATCACGGCAAATGAGCCTATAGTTTTATAACCTGCGGCGTATTGACGGTAAAGCACTCCCAAGTTACCCTCCCTAAAACCGTTCGACAATCTTCGGGACTCAGCCAAAGCGATCCCGTCCTGTTCGAAGAAAAGGATGGAGTCATCATTCTCCGTAAACGACCAAAGATCGACGTGGCCTGGGCTGCCGGTCTTTCAACTACCTTGAGTGAATGGGAAGATACTCTTGACGACGAGCTATAAAGCCGGGGATCTGGTAGATGTCCCCTTTCCGTTCATCGATGCGAAAACCACGAAACGCCGGCCATCTCTCGTGTTGGAATCATGGACGTTGGCTGGTCTGAGAAAACCTTCCGTGATCCGGTGGAAGCTTTTCACCCTCGATGAAACCTTGGTCTTGGGACGTCGAGGCCGTTTGGCCGATCCGGACATGGCCGCGGTTTGCCGAAGTTTAGCGGAGATTTTCTCCGGATGGTCCCCATCTCTGGCTTAGCCCTGCAGCGATCGGGAACGAAGCCTATGCGACATCACTATTCTTTTTTCTCTGGCGCCGCCGGCTTCCGCCTCACGACGATGCGCCGCTTTTGGACGGGCTCGCTGCCCGCGAATCCGACGGGAGTCTTGGCCTTCTTGGCCGCGCTCTTTTCCGTCGGCGCATAGTTCAAGGACTTCTTCGCCGTTACAGGTTTTTCCATGAAGCTGAGGGCGCCCTGGAAGGCTTTGACGAAATCCTCCATGTCCTCGCGGAACACGACGACGGAGCGTCGTTCGAAGCCCTCGGTCTCGGTCGGCTTGCTTTCCACCACGGTGAGGAACATATCGCCTATGCGGTTTTCCTTCACGTTAAAGAAGTATGTCCTGCCGTTGCAGGTGACCCTCGTAGAAAAAAGCTCGCCCCGAATGCCCATGATCTCTCCTATCTCGTCGCGAGTCGATAGTACCGGAGGATCGGCATAGTTCGCTAGGCCCTTATAATGACAGAGGCCCAAACGCTCGCTTCGCTCGCTATGCCTACGGCTAGTCATAATGAAGTGACCACCCCGATCGTAGATGCGTAGGTTGCGCTACGATCGGGACGAAAGTAGCGTAGAGCTACATGCGAAGGGGGTGGTCATGAATAAGTCTAGCACGAAGGTTTG
>JBEKVO010000027.1:0-50253 GCA_049513895.1 Rectinemataceae bacterium
CGGCGGACGAGCTCGTGGTGTCGGTGTTGGAGTCGATGACGGGCTCGCACATCGGCTTCGGCTCGCTCACGCTAGCCAACACGGGGGAGAAGGGGAGCTACCGGGTGCTGATGGACGCCTTCCCCGTGGGGAAGGACCTGGAGAGCCTGGAGCGGGTGCTCAACGGCCGCCACACGGTGACGATCGTGCAGAAGCGGATGCTGGGCGAGAGGGAGATCGCGAGGGCGAGCGTAGAGGTGAAGGAAGGGGAGACGGCCGCGCTCGAGTTTGCGGTGCCCTACCTGATGGACGACGAGAAGGCGAAGGTGGAGGGCCTGAAGTCGGCGATCGACGCCGGCTGGGACGTGGCGAGGGCTATGGGCGAGGTCGACGCGAAGATGGCGGAGTTTGCGTCGCTCTTTGGCGACGTGTCGTACAGTCCGAAACTGTCGAGCTACAAAGACGAGGCGAAGCAGCTGAGTGCCGAGTGGACGCTGCGCAAGGGCCGAGTCGCGATCGAGGGCTCGGCCTGGGAGCCTACGGTCGAGCTGCTGGACGCGGGGGGAGGGATCTACGCGGGTGCGAAGGGCTATCCCGATCCGGCGAAGATTCGGAAGGCCTTCGAGGAGAGTGCGCAGCTCGTAGCGACGCTGTTCGAGCTGAAGGCGGGGAAGTCGCTGGGCGAGGGCGATATAGACGGCGGTCTGGAGAGCTTCGGGAACGCGCTCATGCTCTCGACGCGGTATCTGGGCGGGAAGCGGATGACGGACTACGCCTACGCGGTGACGACGCTGAAGGACTTCCAGGAGAAGGCGGGAGGGGCGGGAGCCGACGACCAGGACATGAAGACTGCCTTCGGGGCCTTGATACAGGCGGGGCGGCGGTTCTATGGCCTACAGGATGAGGTTATGGCCGGGACGGCCTGCGCCCTCGTGGCGAGCGACTTTGGGACGAAGCTGAGCGTGGACGGGGGCGAGTACGCGGATGCGCCGCTTGCCCTACCGGCGGTCCAAGGATCGCGGGCGGTGAGCGTCCAGAGCAGGGGGGCGGGGAAGCCGATTGCCCTGACGGCCGTGGACGGGGAGAAGCTGCTCTTCGTCCAGGACGGCTACGCGTCCTTCGGGAAGATCACGCTGGGCTACATACCCGGCTCGATCCAGGTCGAGGTGGACCAGGAGGGAGCGAAAGCCGCGCTCGACGACGAGGACCCGGTGAACGCGCCTCATCTGTTCGAGAATGTGGTTCCCGGGGTCCATAAGCTATCGATTCACGACCTGCGCGTGGGGGACAAGATATACACGGGCGTCCAAGAAAATATCTCGATCGAGGCGGGCAAGCGCCTGAAGTTTGCAAGGAGCCTCACGATCGGCAAGGCGAAACTCCGAGTGGAGGGCATTGGGGAAGAGCAGCCCCTTGCCTTGGCTCGCCTTGCCCAGTATCTGGTATTCGAGGGCACCGTCGACGCGGGGGTTTCCTCGATCGAGGTCGCACACGGCGGCACCATATGGTACACGAAAGCGTTTTTGACGGCAAACAATTCAAGGACCTTTACATTGGCCAATATGGCCTTGCGTTACAGCCCCGAGCGCCGCAGCATCAAAATGAACAAGAAAGCCGAAGAATGGGTGGGTCTGGATTCCATGTTCGGTGACGGAGCGGGTGGTCATGCAAGTAACATGAACATGCCCGGCAGCCGAATCGCGGGCGGCACCATCTGCCGGGACGATAAATACCTCTATATTAAAATGGATTTCTCCAATGGGGAGCCTGCGTTGAATACCGATAGCGCACGCGGCCTGAATTTGCGCCAAGATTCTCAGAACATATCTTTCCAGACCGTGGTATGGAAAGGAAAGACAAATTCATATATGTGGAACGAACAATTTAAACGAAACGTCGAAACTGGCTTGTACGCCGTTGGATCATCGTTCCTTGAAATGAGATTCCCCTTGTCGATGATCCCCAAGCAGTTCGATCTTTCGAAACCGATTAGGGCATCCTTGTATTGTTGGTTAAACGATCCACATAACGTTTCGTATACGCCGCAGATAGATCTCATCCTTCAGTAAATGGTCGGATGAAAACGCAACTCGCACGGGTGAATAGGGCGACGCCACGGACAAGCTCGTCGCCGGGAAGGAGCAAGCTATGCCTGTTCGTATCGGGGTTCCCAGGGAAAGGGCCGGTGGAGAGCGCCGGGTCTCCATTTCCCCCGAGATCGCCGCGAAACTCGTAAGTCTCGGCGCCGAGGTCTTGGTCGAGCGGGGGGCCGGCGAAGGCAGTTTCCACGGGGACGAAGATTATGGCTGCGCCGTCCTCGTTTCCGGCCCGGCCGAACTCTATGCGAGCGCCGATATTGTCCTTGCCGTTCGGCGACCCGAAGCGGAAGATATCCGCGGGATGAGACCGGGGACGGCGCTTGTCGGGCATCTCCGACCCTACCAGGGCGGGCCTTCCCTCGAGGAGATGCTCCGCAATCGTATCACCGCCTTCGCCGTGGAACTGATACCGCGGATATCGAGGGCCCAGGGCATGGACGCCCTCTCTTCCCAGGCCGCGATCTCAGGCTACCTCTGCGCCCTGATCGCCGCGGAGAACTGCCCCAAATTCTTTCCCATGCTCACCTACGCGGCGGGAACGATTCGGCCGGCCAGGGTCCTGGTCATAGGAGCCGGCGTAGCCGGGCTCCAGGCCATAGCTACCGCGAAGAGGCTCGGGGCCGTCGTGGAAGCCTACGACGTCAGGCCGAGCTCCAAGGAAGAAGTCGAGTCGCTCGGCGCGAAATTCGTCGACGCGGGCCTTTCGGCGGCAGGCTCCGGCGGCTACGCGCGGGAGCTTGGCGAGGACGAAAAGGCCCGGCAGGCCGAGGCTCTGGCCGCGGCGATCGTCCGGGCGGACGCCCTCATCACCACGGCGGCCATCCCGGGCAGGAGGGCGCCGCTCATCGTGTCCGAGGCCATGCTCGCCGGCATGAAGCGAGGCGCTGTCGTAGTGGACATGGCGGCGGAAAGCGGAGGAAACGTGGCGGGGACGGTCGCCGGCGAGAAGCGCGTAGTCGGCGGCGTGACTCTGATAGGGGCCATCGACTTGCCCAGCATGATGTCGGTCAACGCCTCCGATATGTATTCGCGAAACCTGTACAACTTCATCTCTCCCTGTATCAAGGAGGGGAAGTTCACCCTCGACTGGAAGGACCAGGTCCTTTCCTCCTCCTGCCTGTGCAGGGAAGGGGAGATCGTAAACGAGGCCGCGAGGAAAGCGTCGGAAGGTGGGAGCGCATGATCGATTTCGCGTATATCTACGTGTTCGCCCTCGCGGCATTCACGGGCTACGAAGTCATTTCCAAGGTGCCGGTCATTCTGCATACGCCCCTCATGTCGGGCTCCAACTTCGTTCACGGCGTCGTCCTCGTCGGCGCGATGGCCGCCCTCGGTTACGCCGACCCGAGGGACCCGGTCCAGATCGCCGTCGGATTCGTCGCCGTGCTCTTCGGCGCCGCCAACGCGGCGGGAGGCTTCGTCGTCACGGAGCGAATGCTCGCCATGTTCCGCCCGAAGGGGGATAGGAAATGACCCTCCCCTTCCTCGTGCAGGCCAGTTACCTCGTCGTCGCCATCCTCTTTATCCTGGGCCTCAAAGGCATGTCTTCCCCCCGAACCGCGCAGCGCGGAATCGTCCAGGCGGGTCTGGGAATGGCGATCGCCGTCATCGCGACCTTCGCCCTGCCAGGCTTGCGAAACCTTTGGCTCATCGTCGCGGCCCTCCTGGTCGGCGGCCTCGTCTCCGGCCTTCTCGGCGGGAAGATCGCGATGACGGCCATGCCCCAGGGCGTCGCCGCCTACAACGGATTGGGCGGAGGAGCGGCGGCCGCCATCGCGGCTCTCGAACTGGCCAAGGGGAGCGTCGGCGCCACGGGCGCCGCTTTTTCCGCGCTCGGCGCCCTTATCGGCTGCGTATCCCTGGCAGGCTCGGCCATCGCCTTCGCCAAACTGCAGGGGGCGATGAGGAAGCCCATCAGGCTTCCGGCGCACAACGTCATCCTCGCGACACTGACCCTCGGCGACCTGGCCCTGGCCTTCGCCGTGGCTCACCTGGGTCTCCGATGGGCCATCGGGCCCTTCCTCGGCCTCGCCATTCTGCTTGGAGCCCTCGTCACGATGCCGGTCGGCGGCGCCGATATGCCCGTCGTAATATCCCTTCTCAACGCCCTGACGGGACTCGCCGTCGGGCTCGAGGGCTATGCCCTCGACAACCCCGCCATGATAGTGGCCGGCGTCGTCGTCGGGGCCTCGGGCCTCCTTCTCACGCGGCTCATGGCCAAGGCGATGAACCGCAAGCTCGCCTCCGTTCTCTTCAAGCCCTTCTCCGCTCCATCCGGGGCGGTGGCGGCCTGCGTCGACGGGGCCAAGGAGGCCTCGGCCCTCGACGCGGCGGCGATACTCCGCTATGCGAGCAGCGTAATCGTCGTGCCCGGATACGGCATGGCCGTGGCCGGCGCACAGCACAAGGTCTGGGAGATGGCCAAGCTTTTGCGCGAACTCGGCGTCGAGGTCAAGTTCGCGATCCATCCCGTGGCCGGTCGGATGCCGGGCCACATGAACGTCCTCCTCGCCGAGGCGGGGGTTCCCTACGAGCTCATCCTCGATATCGAGGAGGTGAACGGGGAGTTCGAGCGCACCGACGTCGCCCTTATCATAGGGGCCAACGACGTGGTGAACCCGGCGGCGCGAAGCGATCCCTCGAGCCCGATTTTCGGCATGCCCATACTGAACGCGGACAAGGCCCGAAGCGTGATCGTGAACAAGAGAGGAAACGGCTCGGGCTATTCCGGAGCCCCCAACGAGCTGTTCTGCGCCGAGAACGCCAGGCTTCTCTACGGCTCGGCCCAGACCGCGATAGCCGAGGTGATCGCCGACATCCGAGCCCTGGGCTGATGGTTCCCTGGCGGCAAAAATCACCGGTTGTACGCTTAACCTGCGGGTCATATACTTGGGGAAGAAACAGTTGCCCATGGCGATCGCGGTAGGTCCCCGTCAAGGGCCTCATCCGCTGTGACAAACGTGGCTACGGGAAACCCAAATTCAAGGGTAGGGATGCAGCATGAAAAAGACCGTATTGTTCCTGATCGTCTTTTCCATCCTTTTCGCCGTCGGCGGGCCTTCATTCATCTTCGGTCAGGGCGCGCCCCTGGCGCACGTCGCCGTCGTCCAATTCTCCAACCAGACCGGCTCTGCCTCGTACGACGCGGCCTGCAAGGCGGCGACCGATACCCTCTTTCTGACTTTGCGACAGCTAGGGCGCTACCGCGTGCAGTCCGAGGATAACGCGGGAAGCGGAGAAGACGCACTGCGGGCCATGGCCGAGGAGAGGCGCCTCGACTTCATCATATACGGGAAGATGTCAAAAGGGGCGGCAGGCGGGATCGACTGCAGCCTGTCGGTCTTCGATCGCGCGAAGGGAAAGACGGCGCTGTCGAAATCGCTCAAGGCGGCGGGAGTCCTGGACGTATTCGATATTGCTGACGCCCTCGTCGTGTCGGTGCTGGAGTCGATAACGGGATCCCACATCGGCTTCGGCTCGCTGAAGCTCACGAATACGGGAGAGAAGGGAAGCTACACGGTGCTGATGGACGGATATCCCGTGGGGAAGAACCTGGCCAGCGTCGAACGGGTGCTCAACGGCATCCACGCGGTGACTATCGTGCAGAAGCGCATGCTGGGGGACAGACAGATCGCGAGCTCCAGCGTGAAGGTGAATGAAGGGGAGAGCGCTTCTCTCGAGTTCGCCCTTCCCTACCTGATGGACGACGAAAAGCAGAGAGTTGAGGGCCTTAAAACGGCGATCAAGGCCGGCTGGAACGACGCGTCCAGGGCGGGCGAGGTCGACGCGAGGATGGGGGAGTTCGCGTCGCTCTTCGGCGATCTGTCCTACAGTCCGAGCTTGTCAAGCTACAAGGACGAAGCTCGGCAGCTCGGCGGCGAGTGGATGCTGCGGAAGAGTCGGTTCGAGATCGAGGACTCGGCCTGGGAGCCGAGGCTCGAGCTTATGGATGGGACGGCGGCCCTGTACGCGGGAGCTTCCGCGTATCCCGACCCGGGGAAGATTCGCGGCGCCTTCGAGGAAAACGCACAGCTGGTGGAAGCGCTCTTCGAGCTGGAAGCGGGGAAGGCCCTGGGCGACAAGGACCTCGCCAAGGCCCTGGACTGCTTCGGGAATGCTCTCATGCTCACGGCGAAGCATCTGGGCGGCGCGCGCATGACGGACTACGCCTACGCGGTGACGATCCTGAAAGATTTTCAGGAGAAAGCGAAGGCCCAGGGCGCGGCGGCGCGGAACGACGCCGACCTGAAGTCGGTGTTCGGTCCCTGGATCGCGGCGGGCCAGCGATTCTACGGCCTGAGGGATCAGGTAACTGCCGATAAAGCCTGCGCGATCGTAGCGAGCGACTTCGCGACCATGGTAAGCGTAAACAACGGCGAGTTTGTGGCGGCGCCGCTGGCGCTCCCGCGGGCCCCTACATCGCGGGTGCTGAGTATCCAGCCCAAGGGGACGGGGAAGCCGATCGCCGTGCAAGTTGCGGCCGGGGAGAGGCTGCTCTTCGCTCCTGACGGCTTTGCGCCGTTCGGTAGGATCGCGGGGCCGCAACCGGATACCGCGGCGAAGGCCGCCGTAGTCCGAACTCCTAGGGGCTGGGATCGCCCCCTGGCGCCGCTATACGTCTGCATCGACCCTCTCGGATTCCTGCTCATGGGTCCCTCCATCGAATGCGGTTTCAAAATCTTGCCGTCGGTGACCCTCGGGGTGAATTTGATAGGCAACGGGCTGGGCCTCCTCTTTCAGTCCTTCGCCTCGTCGCAGGGGGCGCCGCCTCTCTCGGCGGCTTCGGCCTCCTTCGGCCTTACGTCCAACCAATTCTTCGCCTCTAGAGGTCCAAATCATTGGTACCTGGAGGAACTCGTCGATTACGGAATCTTGTACCAGGCTGACAACAGTTCAACGGTCAACATTTTCGTCGGTTTGGCGGGCGTTGGATACCGCTGGCGTTTCCCTTCGGGATTCTTCATCGATGCGGCCGGGCTCGTCGGGGTGGGAGCTCCGGTGAATGTTTCTAATTCCCAAACCTTCCCGTTCGGCATTCTCCCGCTCAAGGTCGGCTGGGAAATATCGCCCAAATAAAGTAGAGGATAGGAGCAGAACGGACCGGCGTTGGCCGGCTTCAGTCGAGGAGGCGCTTTTCTCCCTGGAGTTTCCTGATCCCCTCGACGTCCTGAGCGCATTCCAGGCAGCCCAGGTATTCCCCTCGATCGTCCCGAAGCGCGAAGAATTCGATGAGGACTTTGTGAATCTCGCCGGACTTGAGCACCATGTCTATCCAGAACCGCGCCGTATCGCGCGATCCTTCCCGCATCTCCTCGACGATTTTCTCCACCTTTTCGAGGCTTTCCACGGGGTGGCATTCCCGGAAATTGAGGCCCATCGAGGTCAAGGGGCGCTTGAATATCCTGATATCGAATTTATTCCAACCTATGACCTCATCTTTCGCATCGATGACGGTGAGTTCGACGGGCAGCGTTTCGAGGATAGCCTTGATTACTTTCTCGTTCATTTGGTCGATCATGGCGGCTCCTGTCAGGGTATGATGCTGTCGCGCTTATTAAAGGATAGGAGAAAAGCGAGAAACCGTAAAGCAAATTCCAATAACGACCGAGTATTGAAAGTGGAGTCCACCCTTCAAAGTTAGACTCGCGGGGGAGAAAAGAACAATCGCGATGTTTGACGAAATTCCGAACACGATAGACCTCCCGGACCTGGCCCGCGAGCGGGATGAACCGCAACCGGCCCCATCGCCCGAAGTCGGGAAGAGAGTCAGGCGCAGGGAGCTGCTCAATCGCCTGAACTTCATCAATTTCAGCGAGGGCACGATCTTCGCGAGCTTCAGGCATCTCGAGCGCGGCGATCGCATAACTTTTCAGGCCTTTCCCCGTCCCTGCCTCGACGACGTCCTCGACTGCCGTTGGCTGCCCCCCGGGATCTCGATGAGCCGTCTCAGGCCCTACGTCTGCGACAGCTTCCTCCTCAGCGACGGGCACAGTCACGTGACCGTCAAAGCCGAGGTAACGCGGCTCGACGCGGATGGAATCACTTTCAAGATTCCGGAGTCGGGCTACGAAAAGAGCAGCCGGATGGTCGAGCGTCACGCCTGTGAGAAAATCGATGCCCGGCTCATCCAGGGGGGATTGAGTTTCACGGGCCGACTCTTAGACTTCAACGCCCTTTCATTCAGGGTAGAGCTCGAGGCACCGTCCTCGGGATCACTCGGCTGGATCAACCCGGCCTCCCCCGTTACCGCCCTTTTCTCGCGGGGCGAGGAGGTCCTGTACTCGGGAGAATGCCTTATTTCGCGCATGGACCGAGGCCGAGCGAAGCGCGAACTCGTGCTCGTGCCCAACTTCAACAACATCAGGCGATATAAGCCAAGAGTGTATCGCAGCCAGAGGCAGGTCCTCTCCCCAAGGCCCGCGGTACAATTCCAGCACCCATTCACCGGCAAGCGGGTATTCCTCCAGGTCAAGGATATCTCGGGGACGGGCATCTGCGTCGAGGAGTTCTTCGAGCGCTCCTTCCTTCTCCCCGGAATGGTACTCGCCGAGCTCTCCGTCGAAATAGCCAACCACTTCGTCCTGAAATGCCGGGCTCAGGTCCTTTACCGAAACGTAATCAGCGGCGAAAATGGCGATAACACGGTCCGCTGCGGCATCGTCCTCCTCGACATGGACATCCAGGACCAGGCCAAGCTCTCCGCCTTCCTCCACCAGGCCGTCAACGAAAGGCTCCGGATCTGCGGCAGCGTCGACATGGAGGAGCTCTGGCGGTTTTTCTTCGAGACCGGATTCATATATCCGTCCAAATACCTCTCGATCGAGGCGCGCAAGGAAGAGTTCAAGCGTACCTACGAAAAACTCTACCTGGATAGTCCCTCCATAGCCCGGCACTTCCTTTTTCAGGACAAGGGCCAGATATTCGGCCACATGTCGATGCTCCGTTATTACTCCAATTCCTGGATCATCCACCATCACGCGGCATCGAGGGACGGTTACGGGATGGCCGGCGTCGGAGTTCTCGACCAAGTCGGCCGCTATGGCAACGAATTCTACCATCATCCCTCCTCCCACATGGATTTTCTGATCTGCTATTACCGCAAGGAAAATCGGTTTCCGAACAGAGTCTTCGGGAACGTCGTGCGCGACATAGCCGACCCCAAGGGATCTTCGGTCGACGGTTTCGCCTACCTTCGCCTCCCCGCGGAATCCGAGGACGAGGGCCTTCCATTCCAGCTTTTCCCCGCCCGCGCGGAGGACTACACGGAGCTGCGGCGTTATTACGAGGGCGTATCGGGAGGGCTCGCGCTCGATGCCCTGGACTTGACGGCGGAAGGGGATAAGGACGGCGCCCTCGATCAGGAGTATTCCCGTCAGGGCTTCAAGAGGGAAAGGCACGTCTTCTGCCTGAGGCAGGAGGGGCGACTCGCGGCGGTGATGACCCTCACCCTATCCGATCTCGGCCTCAACCTCTCCAACCTGACCAACTGCGTCCACGTCATGGTCCTGGACGGGGAAAGGCTCCGGCCGGCAACTCTCTTCTCGGGCCTGCGGAACCTTCTTAGGAATTACGGCGCCGAGGATATCCCCATCCTCGCCTACCCGGCCGACTTCCTGGACGGACATGCGGTCCCCTATGAAAAAAAGTACCTCCTTTGGGTATTGGATATGGATCGAGCCGACGCCTACTTCAGTTCCCTGCGCAATACTTTCAGGAGGAATTGCCGTGATGGAAACGACGGGCATCATGACGACTGACGAGGGCCCCCCCCTCTACAGCAGCAACATCACCATCACCTACCTCAAGCTGATAAAGAGCAGATACAGCTACGTCAACATCACGGAGCTCCTGGCCTACGCGGGAATGGAGCCTTACCAGGTCGAGGACGAGGGTCATTGGTTCACCCAGACCCAGGTCGACCGTTTCCACGAACGCCTCGTCAGGGTGACGGGAAACCCGGGGATCGCCCGCGAGGCGGGACGCTACAACGCCTCGCCCGAGGGATTCGGATTTATCGCCAGATACGTTTTCGGCCTCGCGGGGCCCGCCAAGGTCTTCGAAACCATAGGCAAGCTCGCCGGCAACTTCACCCGCTCCACGAGATACGAATCCAAAAGGATCGGCGCCAACGAGATAGAGCTGACCGTCATTCCCAGCGAGAGCGCATCCGAGAAGCCCTATCAGTGCGAGAACCGCATTGGCTACTTCGAGGCCATCGTCGCCGGCTTCAACTACCGCCTGCCCAAGATCGAGCATCCGGAATGCGCGTTCAAGGGCGGCACCGTCTGCAGGTACAACATCTCGTGGCGAGAGTCCAAGGCAGCGAGATGGAAGAGAATTCGCAACGTCTTCATCGGCGCATCGGTCCTGGGTCTGGCGGCCCTCCTCGTGTTCACGACCGCCAGGGTATTCTTCGACGGCGTGGGCGTGTCGGCAGTCGTCCTCCTCCTGTTGTTCTACCTGAGCGAGTACCACGAGAAGCGTGAACTGAGTTCGGCCATCGACAACCTTCGCTCGACGACGGGAAAATTCCTGGAGAATACCGGCCACAACTACAACCACGCGCTTATGATCAACGAGATCGGGCATATAATCAGCAAGTACAACCAGATCGACACGCTGTTCTCGCAGGTCATCGACATCCTGCGCAAGCGCCTCGACTATGACAGGGGACTGATCCTCCTCACGAATCACGACAGGAGCAACCTCGAATTCCGAGACGGCTACGGCTACGGCTCGGCGCTGGTCGAGGAAATCAGGCGCGCCAGCTTCCACCTGAACAAGCCCGATTCCCGGGGCGTCTTCGTCCTCTGCTATCGCGAGAGGAAACCCTTCCTCATCAACGACGTCGAGGAGATCGAGGAGGCCATCTCGCTGCACAGCCTCGAGTTCCTCAGGAAGATCGGCTCGAAGTCCTTCATCTGCTGCCCGATCATCTACGAGGACGACTGCCTCGGCGTGCTGGCCGTGGACAACGTGGAGAGCAAGCGGCCCCTCCTCGAGAGTGACATCAACCTCCTCATGGGAATTGCCCCGGAGATAGGGATCAGCGTCCACAACGCCCTGTTGACAGAAGAGCAGGAGCGCCAGTTCCGGTCCATTCTCCGCACTCTCGCGGCGAGCATCGACGCCCGGGACAATCTGACGGCGGGCCACTCCGAGCGCGTCACCGAGTACGCGATGGCGATCTGCCGCAAGATGGCCATACCGCGGGACCTCACGGAAGTGATCCGGGTCGCCTCCCAGCTCCATGACTACGGAAAGATAGGGATAAAGGACTCGATCCTCAAGAAGAGCGGGCCCCTCACGGGTAAAGAGCGCGAGGAGATCAAGACCCACGTCGTCAAGACCCAGGACATCCTGGAGCGGATCAATTTCAACGGGGTATACCAACAGGTGCCCTTTATCGCCGGCTCCCACCACGAGCGGCTGGACGGGACCGGCTACCCGCGGGGCCTGAAGGGCGGGGAGATACCCCTGGGCGCCAAGATCATCGCCGTGGCGGACTTCTTCGAGGCGATCACCGCAAAGCGTCACTACCATGAGCCCCAAACCTTCGAAGAAGCCATAATAACGCTCAAGAAGGAAGGCGGACATCACTTGGACGAGGCGGTAATCCAGGCGCTGCTCGCGTCCCTGCGCGAGGGCAAGATCGCTGTGTCGGCGATCGCTTCCGCCTCTTAGCCCTTGTGGCCCCAGGCGGCTATCACCGGCGTGTAGGTGAAGCGGCTCGGGTCGCGGAAGAAGGCCATGAAATCCTCGTAGAATTCATCCGGCCCCGGGTACCCGGGCAGATCTATCTTGAGCTTGCGCGATAGGACCTCGATCTTCTTGCCCCAATTGTACTCGTCGGCCTCGCGCAGCTCCCCGTAGATAACGTGGTGGGCGCCGGCCTCGACCCTGATGTCCCGGTAGCCCATCCTATAAAGGTGCGAGTAGAGCTTGCGTCCCGCGTAGGGGTCGAAGTTCGCCCTCTCCTCGAGCTGGTGAATCGCGGAGGCGAGGGCGACCTCGAGCCTACGACTCATGCCGTAATGGTTGAGGCAATTGTGATCGAGGTCGACCAGGCACAATGTCCCACCCTCGGGGAGGAGGGACGATATGTTTCTCGCGATATCGAAGCTCTCCGCCCCGTAATACTCGAGGGCGAAGCGGACCCAGGCGAAGTCGAAGCGCCCGAGATCCCCTATGGGTTCGCGGAAATCGCGGACGGCGAAGCTTGTCCTATCGTCCGCGAAGGCCTCTTTCGCGCGCTCGATCCGCTTCTCCGAGATATCGAAGCCGAGGGCCGAGCCCGCTTCGCCGACGATCCCGCTCAGGACCGAGGTCGTCACGCCGGGTCCGCAGCCCGCGTCGACCGCCCGCATGCCGGGGACGAGCCCCGCACGTCGCGCGAAGGCCTCGACGACCGAAACGTCGGTCTTTATCTCGAGGCGCCATGCCTCGTCGGCGCTCTCCATGATGTACTCCGTGCTCATTGCTCCCCCAGTCGAGTACTCAGTATATAGAGACGCCGCCAATTTTCATATTGCCATACTCTATCATTCCCGCTAATGTAAATGACGCGACTCTCGGGAGGCGGCGAATGACCAAGAATCTCGAAGGCCTATACAACCTGATCGTCACCAAGGCGCATCACGGCTATCGAAGGGACTTGACCGCTGACTTATCGGCGTCTTTCGCCTCGCAAAAGATTCCACCCGTCACCCGAGTCGCCCGTCGGACTGTCGCCGTCCTCGAAGCCGAAATTCCGGTCATTCTCGCTGGTGAACGCATCTGTTTCCTGCGCACGGTCAAAAATCTTCCCGAACTATTCACCGCCGAAGAATGGAACGACGTCAAGCGTGAACATTTCATTCACGAGCTCGGGCACGTTTGCAACATTTCGCCGGACTACGGCTCCACGATCGCGGTGGGACTTGATGCCCGCCGCGCCGAGGCCTCGGCGCGCCTGGAGCGGGCCATCGCGGAGGGAGACGGCGAGAGGGCCATCTTCATGGAGGCCCTCCTTTCGGAGCTCGATGCGGTGCTGGATCTGGCCGAGCGATATCGGCACGAGGCACTCCGACTGGGGAAGACGGATATCGTTCACGTGCTGGACCGCGTGCCGCGCCGTGGCGCGACCGGATTCCGCGAGGCCCTGCAGTTTTTCCGAATCCTGCACTTTACGCTCTGGTGCGAAGGGGAATACCACAACACGGTCGGGCGCTTCGATCAATACGTCTGGCCCTATCTCGAGGCCGACCTCCGCGATGGCAAACTGGACGAGGAGGAGGCTTTCGACCTTCTCGAGGAGTTCTTCCTGAGTTTCAATCGCGACAGCGATCTCTATCCCGGAGTACAGCAGGGGGACAACGGCCAGAGCCTCGTGCTGGGCGGCCTTCGCGCCGACGGCGGCGACGGCTTCAACCTGCTGTCCAAGATGTGTCTGCGTGCCAGCAAGGAACTGAAACTTATAGATCCGAAGATCAACCTCCGCGTCGGGGCCGCGACGGCGTCCGAAGTCTATCGCCTCGGAACGGAGCTCACGAAAGAGGGTCTCGGGTTTCCTCAGTATTCCAACGACGACGTCGTGATTCCGGGTCTCGCCGATCTCGGCTATCCTCCCGAAGACGCGCGGGATTACGTCGTGGCCGCCTGCTGGGAATTCATAATCCCCGGCAAGGGGATGGACATTCCCAATATTTCGGCGCTTTCTTTTCCCGCCGTCGTTCTCAAGTGCATCCACAGGGACTTATCCGCATCTCCCTCCTTCCCGGCCTTCCTGGCCTCGGTAAAGACGGAGATCGCCGATGAATGCGAGCGGCTCGCGTCCGGAATTCGCAATTTGTGGATGGTGCCGGCGCCCTTCATGTCCTTGCTGATTGATGGGCGAGTCGAAGCCGGACGCGATGTCTCGCTCGGCGCGAAATACAACAACTTCGGGTTCCATGGCACGGGACTTTCGACGGCGGTAGACTCGCTCGCCGCCCTCCGCAAATATGTCTTCGAGGAAGCGAGCATAGGCGCCGACCTGCTCGTCGATGTTCTCGATCGCGATTTCGAGGGGGACGAGGTCCTTCTTTCCAAGCTTCGCTACGAAGGGCCCAAGATGGGCAACGGCGATTTGAAGGTGGATGCCCTCGCGAAGGAGCTCCTCGATGCTTTCGCCGACGGCTGCCAGGGGCTCCGCAACGAGCGGGGAGGGGTGATCCGCCCCGGTACGGGCTCCGCGATGTACTATATATGGCACGCGCGGGAACTCGGCGCGACGCCGGACGGAAGGAGAAAGGGCGAGTGGTTCGGCGCGAACTATTCGCCCAGCCTCTTCGCCCGCCTTGGCGGACCGCTCTCCATCATAAAATCCTTCACCCTCCCGAGGCTCCAAAGGGTCATCAACGGAGGGCCGCTTACCATGGAATTCCACAGCAGCCTCTTCGACAGCGAGGAAAGCCGGAACAAGGTCGCGGACCTGGTGAAATTGTTCATTCAGCGGGGCGGGCACCAGATGCAGCTCAATGCGGTAAACCGCGACAAGCTTCTCGACGCGCAGAGGAAACCGGAGAAATACGGAAACCTCATCGTTCGGGTCTGGGGGTGGAGCGCGTATTTCGTCGAGCTGGACCGAGAGTACCAGGAGCACGTGATCCGGCGCCAGGAATACGTCGTTCAGTAAAGCGGGATATCCATGGCGGTTTCGGGCACGATATTCGATCTTCGCGAGTTGACGGTTCACGACGGACCGGGGATCAGGAGCACGGTTTTTTTCAAGGGATGCCCCCTACATTGCGCCTGGTGCCACAACCCGGAAGGCATATCCTTCGAACCCGAGCTGATGGTTCGCAAGAAGGGCTGCCGCGAATGCGGCCTCTGCAGACGGGCCTGCGGCCACCCCGATTGCGAGAGACTCGGCCGATGCGTCCATTGCTGCCCCCTCGGCCTGGTATCGGCCTCGGGAGAGCGGATCACCGCGGAAAGCCTCGCGGAGAGGATGCTGGGCGTCGCGGACATGCTCGACCCGGAAGGCGGAGGCTACACGATTTCGGGCGGCGAGCCCTTGGCTCAGCCGGAGTTCCTGTTCGAACTCATCGAGCGCCTGAAACCCCACCACGTCGCAATCGAAACTTCCGGATCCGCCGCGAGCGGGGATTTCCGCAGGGCCATGGAGCTCGCCGACCTCATGATCCTCGACGTCAAGCACATGGACGGAGCGGAGCATCGCCGCGGAACCGGCCAGGGGAATGAAACGATCCTGCGGAACCTCGACGGGCTCGTGGCTTCGGGAAGGCATTTTTGGGTAAGGATTCCGATGATACCCGGCTACAACGACTCGCCGGCCAACCTGGCCGCGACGGCGGAGCGGCTCACACCCGCGGCCGGAAGGGTCCGGGTGGAGCTTCTCGGCTACAATCCGCTCGCGGGCGCGAAATACCCGATGCTCGGACGCCCCTATGCCCCCTTCTTCGACGAGTCGTCGCCTATCCGCGCGGATCTCTCGCCCTTTCATGACCGCGGCATAGAGGCCTTATGGCGGCAATGGTAGCGGTCGAGCCTAGCGCTCGACTCCGCGAGACTGCTTTTTCGGACGGACCAGGTCGCAGGCCTCCGGAGGCATCCAGTGGGCGTCCCGCCCTTCCCACTTCACGTTGCAGCCGATCGGGTTGGTCAGCGCCACGCGCGGCGGCTTTCCGGCTATGACGTCTTCCAAGGCCTTGGCCAAGTCGTTGACGGTCATTTGGGAGACGTCCTTGGGGCTGTCGACGCCGCGGCCCGTGTAGACCAGCCTTCGATTCTTGTCGAACACGAAGAAATGGGGAGTGCGCAGGGCGCCGTAGGCCAACGCGGCCTTCTGACTTTTGTCGCGCAGGTAGACCCAAGGGAATTTTTTCTCTTTCATGCGACTGACCATGTGGTCGAAATCGTCATCCGGATGGGTGATCTCGCTGTTGGAATTGATCCCGACGAATTTTACCCCTTTGGAGGCGAAGAGCTTCGCCGTTTCCCTGGTCACCTCGTCGGAGCCCAGCACGTAGGGACAGTGGTTGCAGGTAAAAAAAACCACGAGCGTGCCCGCATCGGCGAAGTCCTTGAGCGCGTAGGTCCTGCCGTCCGTAGCCGGCAGGGAAAAATCGGGAGCAGGGGCTCCGAGCTCGAGAGTGAAACCCATTGCGTTCCCCCTAAAAGATGGATTCGCCGACGCGCGCGGCGACGCTCGAGCGAAGTTCCGCCATTTTCGGGCCGTAGTCCTTCATGTGCGAAGCCTCCATGTGCTCCTTTAGCGCTGCGAGCGACTCCCAGCCCTCTACGAGGGTGATCCGATTCGGATCGATCGGCTCTTGAATGCCGAGGGGCGAGGCGATCTCGCGGGTGTATTCGTAGGCACGGCAGCCTTTTTCCTTGAGCACGAGACGACGGAGCTTTTCGCACAAGGCCAGGAATTCCTTCATGCGGCCTTCCTTGATCATCATGGTAACTTGGATGTGAATCACGGTACGCCTCCTCGAACCTACCGAGTATGCGGGCAAAGTCGGCTTTGAGGCAATAAGCGGGAACCCCGCCGACTAGAAACGAAGGAAACGGTTCAAAAAAGCTTTGGCACCGAGGGAACCTGGACGGACGGTAGATGCTTGGCCGCATCGGCGGCTTTGGCCGTAGCGTCCTTCTCCAGCTGCTTCGTTCTCTGTGCCACGAAGGCGTCGATTTGGTCATAGGGAACGGGGACATTGACTTCTAGGGGAATCGCCACAGGCGTTTCCCAGGTAGCTTTTCCCACTAGAAGGGTCACCCAGAGTTTAGCCTTGATGCCGATGGTTTCTGGACGATGGCCAAGGGTCTTCAGTATCCCGGCGAAGGGCAAGCCGGCCGCTACCGTCTCGGTGGACGAAGCCTTAGGTACCACGCGAACGAAATTCTTGTGCGCCAATTCGAGGACAGGGTTCTTGTCGAGGGAAAAGGCCAGATCCGCATGATCGAGGGCCACGTCACGGTCGGTCGTATTGGTGATTTTCACCTTCAGATCAAGGTCGATCGTATCGATTAAAGTACCCGTCGAGAATTGGACCCCTGTGACTGTTAACCCGGCGTATTCGTATCGACACTTGGACAGGAAGGCTCTGGCATCGATATTCTGTTGAACGGTGGCGCAGGAAGTTACCAAGAGTATTGACAACCCCAGAATGGGGAATATTGGTTTCATCATCTTAATTTAACTGTAAACTCAGAAGATAATCAACATGGCTCTTCGATGGCCGCGAGCTCCTTCATTTTGCCTTTCTCCCGCTTTTCCATATATTCCTACTATGGATAAAGAGGCCGAGGGAGGGTCCCCGCTCCCGCCCGACGAGATAATGAAGGATTACCTGGTCGCCTACGCTTCCCGTCGGGCATCGATAATCGGCCGCAGGGAAGTGCTGTCGGGCAGGGCGAAATTTGGGATATTCGGCGACGGCAAGGAAGTGGCCCAACTGGCCCTGGCCCGAGCCTTCAGGAAGGGCGATTGGCGCTCGGGCTATTACAGGGACCAGACCTGGATGTTCGCCCTCGGCATCATCAGCTACGGGAATTTTTTCGCCCAGCTCTACGCCCACGCAGACGTGGAGTACGAGCCCTCCACCGGAGGGCGCACGATGGTCGGGCACTTCGCCTCCCGCAACCTCGATCCCGACGGGTCCTGGCTGGACCAGACCGCGATGTACAATTCCTTCGCCGACGTATCGCCGACGGCCTCGCAGATGCCCCGGACCGTGGGCCTCGCCTACGCGTCGGTCCTCTACCGAAAGCTCGAGAGCCTGAAGCCCTTCGCGAAGTTCTCCTCCGACGGGAAGGAGGTCGCCTGGGCCAGCATAGGCAACGCGTCCACCGCCGAGGGAATGTTCTGGGAGTCGGTCAACGCGATAGGCGTCCTCCACGCTCCGGCTGTCATCGCCGTGTACGACGACGGCTTCGGCATTTCGGTGCCCAACAGCATGCAGATGGTCAAGGAGGATATCCACGCGATCCTCAAGGGCTTCGAGCGGGCCGAGTGCCCGGCCGAGCTCTGCGATCGCGGCTTCGACCTGTACACGGCCCGCGCGTGGGACTATCCCGCCCTGTCCGCGGCCTTCGCCGAGGCCGGCGAGGCGGCGCGCAGGTATCACATTCCTTCCCTCATCCACGTGACCGACGTAACCCAGCCCCTCGGTCATTCCACCTCGGGGTCGCATGAGCGGTACAAGAGCCCGGAGCGCCTCGCCTGGGAGTCGGAGAACGACTGCCTTCCACGGTTCCGCGGCTGGATGATCGAGGGCGGCGTCGCGACGGCGGACGAGCTCGACGCCCTCGAGGCCAAGGCGGGAGCCGAGGTCGAAGCCGCGCAAAAGGCGGCCTGGGAGGCTTACATCGGACCCATTCGGGAGCATCGCTCCCGCGCGATCGCCCTCCTCGGGTCGCTTTCGTCGACGAGCCCGAAGGGCGAGGAGCTGCGCCGCGCCGCCCTCGTCCTCGAGGAGTTGCCGCAGCCGCTGCGGCGCGATTCCGCGGCCGCCGTCCACGCCGCCCTCGTGCTGACGCGGGACGAGGATACGAGAGAGCGCGGCGAGCTCGCCTCCTTCCTCGACGCGACTCGCGCCGAGGGAGAGCTGCGCTACGGCTCGCAGCTTTACGCTCCCCCGCCGGGATCGGCCCTCGGCGTCCGCGAGGTCCCGCCGACCTACTCGCCCTCCTCCCCGACGGTGATGGGCTACGAGCTGATCAACGCCGCCTTCGACGCGGCCCTCGCCCGCGAGCCCCGCCTCGTGGCCTTCGGCGAGGACCTCGGGAAGTTAGGCGACGTCAACCAGGGCTTCCGCGGCCTCCAGGAGAAATACGGCTACCTTCGGGTCTCCGACAGCGGCATCAGGGAAGTCACCATACTCGGCCAGGCAATAGGGATGGCCATTCGCGGCCTCCGCCCCATCGCCGAGATCCAGTACCTCGACTACCTGCTCTACGCCCTCCAGATCATGGCCGACGACCTGGCCAACCTGCGCTGGCGCAGCGCCGGGGGGCAGATGGCCCCGGTGATAGTGCGGACGCGCGGCCACCGCCTCGAAGGCGTATGGCACTCGGGCTCGCCCATGGCGGGCATCATCAACCTCGTGAGGGGCATCCATGTCCTCGTGCCGCGCGACTTCACCAGGGCGGCGGGCTTCTACAATACCCTGCTCCAATCCGACGATCCCGCCATCCTGATCGAGCCCCTGAACGGCTATCGCCGTAGGGAGGCGATGCCCGACAACCTCGGCGAATTCCGTCTTCCCATCGGCATTCCCGAGATCTTACGGCGAGGCGGAGACGCGACCGTCGTCACCTACGGCTCCACGACGGGTATCGTCCTCGAAGCGGCCGAGCGCCTATCCGCCGTCGGGATCGAGGCTGAGGTCATCGACGCCCAGACCCTGCTGCCCTTCGACGTCGAGGGCAGGATCGGAGAGTCGATCAAGAAGACCTCGCGGGTCCTCTTCGTCGACGAGGACGTGCCGGGCGGGGCGACGGCGTACATGATGCGCGACGTACTCGAGAGGCAGGGGGCCTTCGCCTGGCTGGACTCCAGCCCCCGCAGCCTTCCCGGCGCCGAGCATCGTCCCGCATATGGCTCGGACGGGGACTACTGGTCCAAGCCCAACGCGGAATCCATCTTCGACGCGGTTTACGCCCTGGTTTCCGAGGCCAAACCGGGGGAATATCCCCGGATATCCTGATCCTCAAGGAGTATCCCGTGACCGCCAAAGTATTCGCGCCCCTTATCGGCGAGGGAGTCGAAGAGCTCAGCATCGTCGCATGGAAAAAGAAGTTAGGCGATCCCGTAATGGAGAATGAAAGCCTCGTCGAGGTCGAGTCCGACAAGGTGGTGACGGAAGTCGCAAGCCCCGCGTCGGGAAAGCTGCTTGAGATACTCGTCCAGGCGGGCGACAGGATACGCGCCGGCGGAGTTCTGGCGATCGTCGGCTCCGAAGGCGAAAAGGCCGAGGGACTGCCGAACGAGGCCGGGGCCCCCCGTCCCGCCTCGGGCTCTTTCTCCCCCCTCGTGCGGAAGATCGCCGCGGAGAATGGCGTGGACCCCGCGCTGGTCGCGGGCACGGGCGCGGAGGGCCGCGTCACCAAGGAGGACATCCTCGCCTTCGTCACCACCCGCCAAGGCGGGGTCCGCCAAGGAGTGGGCCGCGAGGCAGGGTCGTCCGAAGGCGAGCGGCGGCCCCACGGCGCCCTGCGCAGGAAGATCGCCGAGCGGATGATCCGATCGCAGCTGACCTCGGCCCACGTGCTGACCGTGATGGAAGCCGACATGAGCGCCGTCGTCGCGCATCGCGCGGCCAACAAAGACGCATACTCGAGGGAGGGGGTCAGGCTCACCCTGAGCGCCTACTTCGTGGCTGCCCTGGCCTCGGCCTTGAGAAGACACCCGGCCGTCAATTCATCCTGGAGCGAGGAGGACATGATCCTCCACTCCGATATCAACATAGGCCTCGCCGTATCCCTGGGCGAGGAGGGACTGATCGTCCCCGTCCTGAAGCGGGTAGATGCCCTCAGCCTCGAGGAAACCGCTCGGGGCATAGAGAGAATGGCACTCGCCGCCCGCGCGGGGAAACTGACGAACGAGGACGTAGCGGGGGGCACGTTCACCCTGACCAATTACGGCACGGGGGCCTCCCTCTTCGCCTCGCCCATCATCAATCAGCCCCAGATCGGCATACTCGGCACTGGCTCCCTGCAGAAGCGCGCGGTCGTGGTCACGAGCCCCGAAGGCGTCGATTCGATCGTCATACGGCCGATGGTCTATCTTTCCCTGGTCTTCGACCACCGCGCCCTCGACGGCGAATCGGCCGATCGCTTCCTGGGCAGCGTCCGGGAAGGCCTAGAGAAGTGGGTCTGAGGAGGACCTTCACAATTGGATTGACAAGAGTCTTCAGAGGTTTATACTCACTTAAACCATGAACGGCTCGATGACTCAAGGGATCGGCGACATAATCCTCCGCGCGGAGGGCATCAACAAGGACTTCGGCGGGGTCTTCGTCCTCAAGGACATAAACCTCGACGTGCGGCGGGGAGAGATTCTCGGAATTATAGGCGAGAACGGGGCCGGCAAAAGCACGCTGATGAAAATATTCAGCGGAATCTACCAGCCGACTTCGGGGCATATACTCGTCGAAGGCCGAAAGGTTCGGATCGAGTCCGCGATAGACGCGCGGGAGCTTGGAATCAGCCTCGTGCCCCAGGAGTTCAACCTCATACGAGACCTCCCCGTCTATAACAACGTCTTCCTCGGCGCGGAGCTTCGCACGCCGCTGGGCATCCTGAACAAGGAGGAGATGCGCAGCCGGACCAGGTCCCTCCTCGCCGACCTGAGCGTGACCATCGACCCGAACGCGATGATCGAGGCGATGAGCGCCGCCGAAAAGCAGATGGTGGAGATATGCAAGGCTCTCGCCTTCGAAGCCAGCGTGATCATCATGGACGAGCCCACCACCATGCTGACCAAGTTCGAGATCGAGATCCTGTTCAACCTCGTCGCCAAGTTGCGAGCGAAGGGAATGACCGTGATCTACATCTCGCACAAGCTCAAGGAAGTGAAGGCCCTCTGCGACCGCGTGGTGGTGCTCAGGGACGGCGTCATCGTCCACGATTCTCCCACCGCCTCGGTCTCCGTGATGGAGATGGCCCAGCGCATGGTGGGACGCGAGCTCGGGTCGATATTTCCGGCCAAGCGGGCGGCAAAGGAGGAGACCGTCTTCGAGGCGCGGGGAGTGACGGTGCCCGGCGTAATCGAGAACATCTCCTTCAGCCTCCACCGCGGCGAGATTCTCGGCCTCGCCGGCCTCGTGGGCGCCGGGCGGACCGAAGTCGCCGAGACCGTCCTGGGGCTGCGCCACAAGAGCGCCGGGAAGTTCTTCAAAGGCGGCGCCGAACTGTCCCTCGACGACCCCTCCGACGCCGTCAATGCGGGGATTTCCTACCTCTCCGAGGACCGCCAGGGCGCGGGCGTCGTCACGGGATTCAGCGTGCTCCAGAATATCACCCTGGTGTCCCTGGCGCGCTACTGCATGTCCATCCTCGGCCTCGTGGACAAGCGCGCGGAGCGGGCGAAGGCCCAGGGTTACGTCGATTCTTTCCATATAAAGACCGAATCGCTGGACAAGAGGCTCGAGAACCTCTCGGGCGGGAACCAGCAGAAGGTCTCGCTGGCCAAGTCCATCGACATCGAGCCCGAGATTCTCATCGTCGACGAGCCGACCCGCGGCGTCGACGTCTCTGCGAAGTTCGAGATATACCGATTCATCAACGATCTGGCGGGCAAGGGCATTTCCTGCATCCTCATCTCCTCGGAGCTCGAGGAGATCATCGGCATGTGCAACAGAGTCGCCGTCATGCGCGACGGCAAAATCGTCGGCACCCTCGAGGGCGCCGACATAAACGAAGAGGAAATCATGTTCTACGCGACCGGCGCTCGCGAGGAGGCGGCATCGTGAGCACCGCCGCCCGCGCATCCAAGCTCGACCTCGAGAAGTACGGCTCCCTTCTGGCCCTCGGAGTCCTCTTCATCCTCGCCGCGATCATCGGCCGACCCTATTTCCTCCAGGTCGAGAACCTCGTCAACGTCATGCGCCAGTCCTCCTACACCGGGATCATCGCTCTGGGCATGACCTTCGTCATCATCTCGGGGGGCATAGACCTCTCCGTCGGCGCGATGGCCGCCTTCGTGGCCTCCTGCGGCGTCCTCGCGATGAACTATTTCATCAAGTCGCCGGGGGTCGGCGAAATCGGACCCATCATCCTGGGAATCGGCGTGATGATCGTCCTCGGCGTAGCCAGCGGCGCCCTGAACGGCTTCCTCGTGACCAAGGGCAAGATCGTGCCCTTCATCGTCACCCTCGGCACCATGTCCATCTTCCGCTACGTAAGCCTCCAGATGGCCAACGCGGGCGAGTTCGCCTCGCACAGCCAGGCCTTCGGCGAGCTGGGCATGTCCAAGGTAATATCCTTCAACGTCGCGGGCGGGAACGTGTCCCTGCCCACGCCGGTCCTCGCCCTATTCCTGCTGGCCTTCGTCCTCAGTTTCGTGCTCAACAACACGCGCTACGGCCGCTACCTCTGCGCCGTCGGATCCAACTCCCGCGTCGCGCAGTATTCGGCGGTTCGCGTGGACAGGGTCCGTTTCTGGGCCTACGCGATCATCGGGGGCTGCATCGGACTCTCGGCCGCCCTCCTCTCCGCCCGCTTCAACACGGTGTCCACGCCCAACTTCGGTCTCGGTTTCGAGCTGGACGCCATCGCCGCGGTCATCATCGGCGGCACGGCCATGACCGGAGGACGCGGCTCGGTATGGGGGACGGTGATCGGCGTATTCATGCTGCAGATCATCCAGAACATGCTTAACATGGCGGGGCTTTCGCCCTACCTGCAGGGCGTAGTGAAGGGCATCGTGATAATCGCGTCGGTATATATACAGAGGCAGCGTCAGACGTGATGGCGGATATTCGGTAGTCAAAGCCCTCGTCGAGGGCTGGCCCCCAGAGCGGGGCAAAGTTTTCTTTTCTTTTTCCACAGGAGGACAGGATGAAGAAGCTGCTATTGGTTCTTCTCATCGCGACGATGGCCTTGGGCGTCGGATTCGCCCAGGCCAAATTCAAGGTCGGCGTATCCATGCCGAGCGCCACCCATGGATGGATGGCCAACGCCAACTGGTGGGCGACCAAGGCCAAGACAGACTGGGAGGCCAGGGACAAGAGCATCAGCATCGAGCTCAAATTCGCCGGCAGCGCCGCGACGCAATCCTCCGACATCGAGGATCTCCTGGTGAAGAAGGTCAACGCGATCGTCGTGTTCCCCTTCGATACGTCGGTGACGAGCGTCGTGGAGAAGGCTTTCAATCAGGGCGTGTACGTGGTCGTCCTCGACCGCGGCGTGTCCAAGGAAGGCATATACGACATCTACATCACGAACGACGACGAGGCATACACCCGCAAGGGCATGGAGTGGCTGGCCAAGCAGATGAATTTCAAGGGCAATCTCCTCCTGATCACCGGCATCCCCTCCCCGATCGACAACACCCGCACCGACACGATCAAGACCGTCTGCGCGAAGTACCCCAACATCAAGATCCTGGACGTCCAGCCCGGCGACTGGAACAGGCAGAAGTCCACCACGGTCATGGAGAACTACCTGCAGAAGTACAAGAGCATAGACGCCGTCTACACGGCGGATGACGACATGATGCTCGGGGCCATGCAGGCCTACAAGGAATCCGGCCGCAAGGACATAAAGTTCTTCCTCGGCGGCGGATGCCTCAAGGACGTGATCAAGACGATCATGGACGATTCGAACCCGATGATCAAAGCCGACTCCACCTACTCGCCCTCCGTCATCGCGACCTCGATCTCCTACGCCTGCATCGGCGTCAAGGGCGACAAGCTCAACCCCTACGTCTACCAGGTTCGCGCCCTTCCCCGCCGCGTCATCCTCCCCGCGGAATTGGTGACCAAGGAAAACGCCAAGGACTTCTACGTCCCCGACGCCCCGTTCTGAGTTTCCGACCGATCCGCGTTCCCCACGACTGCGTCCGGAACGCGGATCGGACTTTGTAAGAGCTTGGAATGACGCCTAAAGAGCGCGTGCATGCCGCGCTGCGCCGGGAACCCGTCGATCGAGTTCCCGTTTTCATGTGGTATCATCCGCAAACGGCTCGCCGGCTGGCCGATCTCCTGGAGGTCCCCGCGTCCCGGATAGCGGCGGCCATGGGCGACGACGTCCGCATGACATGGGTAAACAACAACTACGCCATGGAAGGGATCGTCCACGAACACGAGGGCGAAAGCCACGTCGACGAATGGGGCATCCGCTGGGTAAAAGAGGGAGCCTTCAACCAGCCGGTCGGATTCCCGCTCGCAGGCGCATCCCGGGACGAAATGCTCGCCCATGCCTTTCCCGAGGATCGTATCGACTTTCTCCTCGGCCTGATGCGGCCGGTGCTCGAAGAAAAAGAAGGCTTCTTCATCGGCTGCGACGTGTCCCCCTGCGTGTTCGAGATGTACTGGCGATTGCGCGGCATGGAGAACGCGTTGATCGACATGGCCGGCGATCCGGAACTTACCCGGGCGATGTTCGCGAAGTGCGCCCATTTCGCGCTCGAGCTTTCCCGAAGGGCCTGCGCGGAGATGCCCCTGGACTGGCTATGGTGCGGCGACGACGTCGCGGGCCAGGACTCCATGATCATGAGTCCGGGCCTATGGCGGGACATGATCAAGCCCCTCATGGCGGAACTATTCGCGGCGGCGAAAGAGAGGCATCTATGGGTGGCCCACCACTGCTGCGGCGCGCTGCGGCCGATCATTCCCGATCTCATCGAGATAGGCCTGGACCTTCTCAACCCGATACAGTCGGGCTGCGCGGGCATGGACCCTCTCGAGCTTAAGCGCGAGTTCGGGGAGTCGCTGGCCTTCATAGGAGGAGTCGACACGCAGGCCCTCCTCCCCTTTGGCACGGCCGTCCAGGTACGGACGACGGCGGAGCGCCTTCTCGAGGGCATGACGGCCCCCGTCGGAGGACGGGGAGCCGGAGGCTACATTCTAGCGGCTTCCCACACCATACCGCCGGAAACCCCCGACGAAAACATCTTCGCCCTCTATGCCGCGGCGGGCATCACCCGCGAGGAGATATTCGAGCGCGCATCGGCGATCAGGAACCGGATAAAAGCGAAGGCCAGAAAGTATCAGTAGCCCTCGAGCTCGGCGAGGAGGGCCACCAGCCATGAGCGATTGTCCGCGCTCGCGTAGCTCATGCGCCCGCCCATCCGGCTGAAGGTCTTGCAATAGCGCAGGTAGTAGGCCGGGTCGTCCTGGGCGGGCTCTACGCCCGATGCCCAGTCCCAGGTCGAGGTCGCGAGGTCCACCACGTGTATCGCGAAGTCCTCGATTTTCCTCCCCTCGCGTCGCGCCGCGTTGCGCGCCATCGAGAGCGCCTTCTCGAAGATCATGGGCGACATGACCGCCGAGCCGACGGAGAGGTAGACCCCGCCCTCGAGGCGAGAGACCGAGTCGGCGAAGGAGAGAAAGTCGGGCTCGGCTGTCCTGCCTATGGCGGCGCCCGAGCTCATGGGATGGGTATAGATGATGTCGTGGCCGAACATCGGGTGGCAGGTGAAGGGCAGCTGCGCCGAGTAGGCGGCGGCGGCGAGGGAATAGCGCTTGAAGGGATGCTCGATCGCGATCCGGCCGGGATTCAGGCCTCGCCTTTTCATGAGGGCGAGGAGGTCGGCGGCGGCGGCCGCTTTGATCAACGCTGCGTTCGCAGTCGCGTTCGCCCCGGCGCCGGAAAGGGCCTCCGCGCCCCCGCGGATGGCCGCCGCGAGCAGGGCCTCCGAGGGAAGCTCGAGCCCGTCCTCGGCGATCATCGCGCCGACCGACTCGCCGTAGCCCATCCCGCGCCAGGCCCCGACGGCGAGGGCGAGGTTGATCCAGGAACCCGTCTCCTCCCAGATCCCGAACTGCCCCTCCGCCACGTAACGCTTCACGTCCTCTCCGGAGCGGCCCTGGTAGGCGAATTCCCAGTCGTGGATCACGCCGGCCCCGTTGGTCGCGAAGTGACTCACCCAGCCGCCCTCCATGAGCCGCGCGAGGACCCGCGAGAGGCCGTTCTTGATCGAGTGGGCTCCGAAGGCAAGGATGACGGCCGCGCCCCGCGAGCGTGCCGTCCTGACCTCCGCGGCCGCGGCCGCGACGTCGGAGCGCGCCTCTGGCGAGAGGAGGGCTTCGAAGGAGCCGGGATCCACGAGATCGCGCTCGATGTCGAGCTTGTTCCTCCTCTCGGCGAGGGGGCGGACCTCTATCCGCTCGCGGTCGAAGAATCGTTTCATGCGTTGGCCTCCAGCCAGAGATCGAGGGCGGGGAAGAGCTCCTCGGGCCTCGCCGTGCCCGTCGTCGCGAGCTGACGCACGGTGACCGAGGCGACGAGGTTGCCGACGAGAGCGGCCTCCTCGAGGCTCGCTCCGGCGGCGAGGGCGAGGACGGCGCCCGCGGTGAAGGAGTCGCCGGCGCCCGTCGGGTCGACGGGGCCGTCGACGCGGAGGGCGGGCACGTGGATCGGGCCGCCGGCACTACTTGTGGCGACAGTCCACACTCCGCGCTCGGCGGCTGTGGCGAAAACGGCGGCCCCCGCCCGCTCAGCCGCGCGGGGCAGGGCCTCCAAGATGATGTCCTCGGGGATGCAGTAGCCCGTCTTCGGGTCGCGGATTCCCGCCAGCTCGAATTGGTTCATCTTGAGGATGAGGCCGCGGAAGTCCATGATGCGCCGTCTGGAGTCGGCCCAGGCCACGAGCCTGGGATAGGGCGCGAGCCTGGCCGGCAAGGCTTCGACGATCCTCCGGGTCATCGCCCCGATGCCAGGCTCCTCGACCTGGTCCACGACGATGAGGGCGTCCAGCTCCGGCAGGGCCTCGTCCAACGAGGCCAGTATCCTCTCCTCGAGCTCCCTTGACGTGGGTAGGCGGTTCTTGAGGTCGTAGCGGCTGTGCTCGCCCTCGAGGCCGGGGGCGTCGCGGTCCCGCGGCTTCAGGTAGGTAGGCGTGCGCCTGCCTCGGTCCAGGTGGAGGGCGCGGGTATCGCAGCCCATGGCGGCCAGGTCGGCGCAGAGTTCGTAGCCCTCCCCGTCGTCCCCGCGGAAACCTATCGCGCGCATCGCGCCCGCCCCAAGGGCCGCAAGGTTGCATACCACGGTGCCCGCCGCCCCCGGGCTGTGCCGGGTTGCGATCGCCTGGTGGGCCGTCTTTCCCGTCTCCAGCGAAATCTCCGCCAGGGCGGGATCGACCTCGAGGTACTTGTCGAGGAAAAAGTCCCCGAGCACCGCCACTCTGATCGAAGGGAAGGCCCTCGTTATCCGCTCGAGGTCCCCGCGGTCAAAGCCGCCGAGCCCCGCGCTTCCGCTCGCCATCCTCATCGCGCGGCCTCCCCGCCCCCCGACCAGATGTAATCGAGGAGAGGCCCGGCCTCTCGGTAGTCGGGTATCACGATGTCGGCGCCGGCGCCTATGAGCCGCCTGCGCTTCCAGGCGTCGGGCTTGCCCGACCTTCCCGCCTCGTCGCTCGCGACCGCGACCGCGAGGCCGCCCACGGCCTTGCAGTCCGCGATCTCGACGTAGCCGTCGCCGAAGGCCAGGAGCTTCGAGCCCTCGATCCGATTCGTGTCGAGGATGCGGCGAATGACCATCTCCTTGGAGAAGGTCCTGTGATCGGCCTGGGCGCCGTGGATGGAGCCCGGGGCGTACTCGTCTATGCCCAGAAGCCCCGCCTCCTCGAGCACATAGGGCTCGTCGGTTCCGGAAGCGACGTGGATCGCGACGCCCCTCTCCTTCAGCAACCCGAGGACGGAAAGCGAGCCCGGGACGAGCATCTCCTCGCGGCGGATGGACCCGTCGGCGAGCCCTTCCCTGCGGGACGCGATGCGCGCCATGAGGAGGTCATGGTACTCGGCCTTGTACTCCAGCGGGTCCCTGGGTCGGCCGCCCCTCGACTTCACCTCCTCGGCGAGGCGCATCATCTGGTAGACCGTCTGCTTGCCAGTCAGCTCGCCGACGAAATCCCGCACCAGGGCCCCGATCGACTCGGGGCTCTCGGCCTCCCCGGCGAAAGGGAGGAGGATGCGGACCATCATGGGCACCATGATGTCCATCCAACCCTCGCGCACGAGACTCAACGTGCCGTCGAAGTCGAAGAGGGCGTGCTCGGGCGGCGCGGCTATGGGCCTTGGCCGAACGAGCTCTATCGAGGTGCCGCGGATGAAGCTCGTGCTCGAGGGCGCGGGCCAGGCCGCGGCGTAGTCGCGTTCAGCCACGGCTCGCCTCGGGAAGGAAGCGCCCGAGCACCGCGTAGGCGAGGTGGTCGAGCACCATGTGGAGGTCCTCGGTGACCTGCATGTCGTCTATCGGGACGTGGACGCCGTGTCGCGCGATCCGCTTGAGCTCTCCCCCGTCGTAGCCGGTGAGACCGACGGTGATCGCGCCCGAGCGGTTCGCGTACTCGATGGCCTTGAGCACGTTGCGCGAATTACCGGAACCCGAAATGGCGATGACGAGATCGCCGGGCTCGAGGAAGTTGCGGAGCTGCTCGACGAATACCTCGTCATAGGCGACGTCGTTGGCATAGGCCGTCAGGGTAGGGACGTTGTCGGAAAGGCAGATGAAGCGGAAGCGCCTCGCCTTGCCGTAGGAGAGCCCCTTGTTGAAATCGGCCGCGTAGTGCGAGGCGGTGGAGGCCGATCCCCCGTTGCCCATCGTGAACACCGTCCTGCCCCCCTCGAGGGCGTCGAGAAGCAGGCCGAGGAGGCAGTTCACCTCCTCGCGCGATACGCGGTCAACGGTAGCCTTGATCCTGTCGAAATAGGCCGAGATCTCTTGCACGAAGTCGGGACGCATACATGCCTCTCTTTCAGTTGTGGAATATCGACGCGCCGCCGGCCGGAAAAATCGCCTCGGGGTCGAGCATAGTATACAATAAATCCAAAAGGCTTCCACCGGGTCTTCTTGGTTTCGGCGCCGGCTCAGCCGGCTGGCGCACAGGGGTTTTTTGCCGAATTCACCTTGCGCCTTTCAGGAAGTCGGCTTATCGTGCACACGTGTGCAAATGAATTTAACGTGCAGGAGGTTTATATGATAGAGGGAGCGAAGAGCGGGGCGCCTCTCCTTCGCCTGAAATACGGCATGGTGGGCGGTGGTCCGGGAGCTTTTATCGGCGAGGTGCACCGAAAAGCCATCGGACTCGACGGGATGGCCTCGATCGTGGCGGGGGCCTTCTCGAAAAGCCTCGAAAAGACTCTGGAGACGGGGAGGGCTCTCGGTATCGAGGAGTCCAGGCTCTATCCCGACTTCGAGACCATGGCGGAGAAGGAGTCGAAGAGACCGGATCGCATAGATTTCGTCGTGATAGTTACGCCCAACGCGCAGCACTACCCGGCGGCCAAGGCATTCCTCTCGCGCGGCATAGACGTGGTCTGCGATAAGCCCCTCACCTTCGAGGTCGCCGAGGCCGAGGAGCTCGGGATGCTCGCGAAGCAGAAGGGTCTCCACTTCTGCGTAACCTATACCTACATCGGCTATCCTTTAGTAAAACACGCGCGGGAGATGATCAAACGCGGCGATATCGGCGAAATCCGCTTCGTCAACGTGGAATATCCCCAGGAGTGGCTGGCCACGCCCATCGAGAAGGCGGGGAATAAGCAGGCAGCCTGGCGTTTGGACCCCAAGCAGACGGGAAAATCGAGCTGCGTCGGCGATATCGGCAGTCACGTCGAAAACTTGGTTTCATACATGACGGGCCTCAAGATATCCGCGCTCTGCGCGCGCCTGGACAGTTTCGTGCCCGGCCGCATGCTCGACGACAACGCGACCATACTCGTGAACTACCATGGCGGTGCCAAGGGCCTGTACTGGACGAGCCAAGTCGCGGTCGGCTGCGACAATGCCTTCAAAATACGCGTTTTCGGCTCGACGGGAACCATCGAATGGTCTCAAGAGAACCCGAACTACCTCATTGTATCCCGGCTCGACCAGCCCACGGTCACCATTTCACGGGGCAGGGACAGCCTATATCCCCATGCGCAAGGCTATTCGCGGATCCCCGCGGGCCATCCCGAGGGCTATATGGAGGCTTTCGCGAACATCTACAAGACCTTCATCACGGCCCTGGGCAAGCGCAAGGCCGGCGAGACCCTCACCGAGGCGGATATGGATTATCCAAGCGCCGAGGACGGCGCCTCCGGCGTGAAGTTCATAGGCAAATGCGTGGACAGCTCCCTGAAGGGCGCCGTCTGGCTCGACTATTGAGGAGAAACACATGCCCAGACCAGTTACCCTGTTTTCCGGCCAGTGGGCCGATCTGCCCTTCGACCAGTTCTGCGCCAAGGCGAAGGCCTTCGGTTACGACGGCACCGAAATCGCCTGCTGGGGCGATCACATGGACGTCAAGCGCGCGGCGACCGACCCAAAATACGTCGACGAAAGAAAAGCCATACTCGCGAAACACGGTCTCAAGGTTTGGGCCTTGGGCGCCCACCTCGCCGGCCAGTGCGTCGGCGATCTCTGGGATCCCCGCCTCGACGGCTTCGCACCGGCGGAGTTCAAAGGCAAGCCCGAAAAGATCCGCGAGTGGGCCATCCAGGAAATGAAGTACGCCGCCCGCGCGGCCAAGGCGATGGGCTGCAAGGTGGTCACGGGCTTCATGGGATCGCCCGTCTGGAAGTACTGGTATTCCTTCCCCCAGACGAGCCAAGAGATGATCGACGACGCCTTCAAGGAGATAGTGAAGCTCTGGACGCCCATTTTCGACGAGTTCGACGCCTGCGGAGTGAAGTTCGCCCTCGAGGTGCACCCAACCGAGATCGCCTTCGACTACTACTCCGCCAAGCGCCTCCTCGATGAGTTCAAGCACCGACCCACCCTCGGCTTCAACTTCGACCCGAGCCACCTGATCTGGCAGGGCGTGAAGCCCGATCTGTTCCTGCGCGACTTCGCCAAGGAGATCTTCCACGTGCACATGAAGGACGCCGCCGTCACGCTGGACGGGCGCTCGGGCATACTCGGATCGCATATCGATTTCGGCGACAACCGCCGCGGCTGGAATTTCCGCTCCCTCGGCCACGGGGACGTCGATTTCGAGAGCATCGTCCGCGAGCTGAACGTCGCCGGCTATTCGGGGCCGCTGTCGGTGGAGTGGGAGGATTCCGGGATGGAGCGCGAGTTCGGGGCGAAGGAAGCCCTCGCCTTCGTGCACAAGGTGGATTTCGCCCCGTCCAACATAGCCTTCGACGCCGCATTGAAGAAATGAACGATGTACTGGTAAGAACCGCCGGCATCACGAAGGAGTTCTCCTCCGTCCGGGTCCTCAACGACATCTCGATCGAGATCCGGAAGGGGGAAATATTCGGCATCATCGGCGAGAACGGCGCCGGCAAGTCGACCTTCATCAAGATACTCTCGGGCATATACACGCCGACGAGGGGCACGGTCGAGTTCGGCGGAAAGGCCGTCGAGCTGCGCGAGCCCAAGGACGCCAAGCGGATCGGCGTCAGCCTCATACCGCAGGAGTTCAACCTGGTCGCGACCCTCAACGTCTACGAAAACATCTTCCTCGGGGACGAGATGAGGCGAGGGAGCGGACTCCTCGACCGGGGCGGGATGATCCGCCGGACCCGAGAGCTCATGGAGGAGCTCAACACGAAGGTAGATCCGACGGCCTCGATCGGCTCCCTCAGCGTGGCGCAAAAGCAGATGGTCGAGATCGCCAAGGCGATCAAGGCCGAATCGAAGCTCCTCATCATGGACGAGCCGACGACCATGCTCACCTCGCACGAGATTGAGACTCTGTTCAAGCTCATGCGAAACCTGAGGGGGAAGGGGGTCGCCATCGTCTACATCTCCCACAAGCTCAAGGAGGTGAAGACGATCTGCGATCGCGTCATGGTGCTGCGCGACGGCGAGTACATCTGCCTCGAGGACGCCTCCGCCTTCGAGATATACGAGATGGCGCGGCGCATGGTGGGCCGCGAGCTCAACCAGGTCTTCCCTCCGAAGACGACCCCGCGGGGCGAGGTCATACTGAAGGTCGAGGGCCTGACCGTGCCCGGCGTGATAACCGACGTGAGCTTCTCCCTCCGCTCGGGCGAAATTCTCGGCTTCTCGGGACTCATCGGCGCCGGTCGTACGGAGATCGCCGAGACTATCATGGGCCTGAGGAAGGCATCGTCCGGAAAGGTCCTCGTCGAAGGGCGGGAATTGGCGATGCGCTCGGCCGCGGACGCGGTCGCGGCCGGCATCGCCTATCTTTCCGAGGACCGCCAGGGCTCGGGCATCCTCACTTCCTTCGCCATGAACAAGAACATTACCCTCGTCTCGCTCGGCGACTATGCCAAGCCCTTCATCGACCGGAAGAGGGAGCTCGAAAAGACGCGCTTCTACGTCGGGCAGTTCGAGATCAGGGCCCCGTCCCTGGAAGCAAGGCTCGAGAGCCTGTCCGGCGGGAACCAGCAGAAGGTGTCCCTCGCCAAGAGTATCGATACTGCGCCGAGAATCCTCATCGTCGACGAGCCGACGCGCGGGGTCGACGTAAAGGCGAAGCGCGACATCTACGCCTTCATCCGCAGGCTGGCGGACGAGGGCATCGCCGTGATGTTCATCTCGAGCGAACTCGAGGAGATCATCGGCATGTGCGGCCGCGTCATCGTGATGAAAGAAGGCAGGGTCCAGGGGGAGCTCGACGGAGACCGGATAAACGAGGAGGAGATCATGTACTACGCCACCGGGGTGAAGGGAGGCCTTTAAAGATGACGCTCGCATTCCTCAAGAAGTTAAAATTCGAAAATTCGCTGGCCCTCGTCGCGCTTGTCGTCCTCTTTATATTGTCGTCGATAGCGAGCCCTTACTTCCTGCAGGTGGGCAACCTCCTTAATATCCTGAAGCAGGTCTCCTATTCGGGCATCATCGGGCTGGGCATGGCCTTCGTGATCATCGCCGGCGGCATAGACCTTTCCGTGGGGTCGATGACCGCCTTCATCGGCGCGATAGCCATCCTCATCGTGAATGCCCTGGGTGGCGGCTTCTGGGCAATAGTGGCCGCCTGGGCAGTGGCCGTCGTCCTCGGCTCAGTCTGCGGCCTCTTCAACGGTTTCCTGGTGACCAAAGGCAGCATAGCGCCCTTCATCGTCACCCTCGGCACGATGGCCATCTTCCGCTCGCTGACGCTCTACATCGGCAACGCGGGGCAGTTCATCTCGAAGAGCTCCTCGTACGGCGACATGGGAATGAGCTCCATCCTCGGCGTGCCCACGGCGATCTGGATATTCTTCGTTCTCGCCTTCCTGCTGAGCCTGCTGCTCAACCGCACCCGTTTCGGGCGCTACTCTTGCGCGATCGGCGCCAACGAGAAGGTAGCCAAGTACTCGGCCATCAACGTCGATTTCACGAGGCTCATGTCCTATGTGATCACCGGCGTCATGACGGGCGTCACCGGCCTCCTGCTCTCGAGCCGAATGAATTCCGTCAATTCCTCCAACACCGCCGTCAACTTCGAGATGGACGCCATCGCCGCGGTAGTCATCGGCGGCACCCCCATGACCGGCGGCCGAGGCACGATCTGGGGCGTCGTCATCGGCGCCGTCATTCTGGGCATGATCAACAACATGCTCAACATGCTCTCGGTCAGCGCCTACCTGCAGGGCACGGTGAAGGGCCTCGTCATCATCGCGGCCGTCTTCATCCAGAGGGGCTCCGACAGGGGCGCCAGGACCTGATTGTGGTTTCCAGGCCAAGAGGGACCGGGCCGTCGGCTACGGCCCTCGACGGTTGTCAGAGTTTTCCATTTCACGAGGAGGAAGGAATGAAGAAGAGGATTCTCACGGTCATGCTCGCTCTCTTGGTGCTAGTGGCTTTGCCCGTCATGGCCCAGAAGGTAAAGATCGGCGTTTCCATCCCCAGCGCGGACCATGGCTGGACCGGCGGCGTCGTGTACTACTCCCAGATGGCCATCAAGGACATCACGGCCAAAGACAAGAACGTCGATTTCACCCTGACGCTCGCGGACTCGCCCCAGAAGCAGTTCTCCGACGTCGAGGACCTGATGGCGAAGGGCGTCAACGCCCTCGTCGTCCTGGCCTACGACTCGTCCACCCTCACCCCCGCCATCAAGAAGGCGAAAGAAAAGGGGATATACGTCGTCTCCGTCGACCGCGGCCTCACCGAGCCCGTGCAGGACGTGTACATCGCGGGCGACAACCCCGGCATGGGCCAGGTATCCGCCGAATACCTCGGCAAGGTCATGGGCGGCAAGGGCAAAATGGTCATCCTCGAGGGCATCCCTTGCGTGATCAACAGCGAGCGCGTGGACACCTTCAACGCGGTGATGAAGGCCAAATTCCCCGGGATCGAAATCCTCGACTCGCAGCCCGCCAACTGGAGCGCCCAGAAGGGTCTCGAGGTCATGCAGACCTACCTCCAGAAGTACAAGCAGATCGACGCATTGTGGTGCCAGGACGACGATATCCTCATCGGAGTTCTCCAGGCCTACAAGGAGTCCGGTCGCCATGAAATCAAGTACATGCTCGGCGGCGGCGGTTCCAAGGAGATGATCAAGAAGGTGCTGGATGGCGACCCCGTGATCACCGCCGACGTGACCTATCCCCCCTCGATGGTCTATCCCGGCATCCAGATGGCGGTCCTCGGCGTCCGCGGCCAGAACCTCTCCGGATTCATACAGGCGAAGATACCCACGAAGATCATCATCGCCGCGGAGCTCGTCACAAAAGACAACGTCAAAAAATACTATGATCCCAAGTCCATGTACTGATCGATCCCGCGCCGCGCCGGACAAGGCGTGACGCGAGGTTCCGAGGCCGCCCCCGCGGGCGGCCTCGCCCGTTTTTGAAAAAGGAGGGAACCGATGGCCAAGCATAAAACGGCCCTAGGATTGAATGGGTTCGGCTGGGCACAGGTCATTTACAACTTCCCCTACGATTTCGAGAAAATCCTGAGACACGCCGAGAAACTCGATTTTACCGGGGTGGAACTGTTCGGGATGCCCGAAGATTATCCGGCAGAGAAATCCGCGCAGCTTGCGCTCAGGAAACGAGTCGAGGACCACGGACTGGTCGTCGCCAGCATTCAATCCCTGCCCGGCGGACTCGGGAACGGACATCCGGCCTCCGCCTATTCCATCTGCCGCAAGGATTACGTCAAATACATTCAACGCATGCTTGATTTGGCGGTCACCCTCGGCTGCGAGGCGATGGGCGTCTGGGCGGGCGAATTATTCGGGCTGGGCCCCAATGAGCAAAGCATCAATTACATGTGTGAGGTGTACGCGCAGTGTGCGGCATCGGCCAAAGACGCCGGCATTCCCCTGGTATTGGAAGCGGAACCGGTCCAGCAGGTGAACGGCCCCGAAGTCTGGTTCCGGGTTCTCAAAAGCGCCAACAGCGAGTATTTGCGGGCGCTCTGCGATTTGGCGCATATCAATATCTTCAGCAAACGGAAGCCCTCGAAATTGCTCGACGAACTCCAGCCTTATATCGGATATACCCATCTGGCGGGCAACGACGGCACCTGCACGAAGATCGAGTCCCGCAGCTCGACCCACCTGGCGTTGACCGAAGGTTCGATGGACTGGAAGGCGATGCTGAATCAGATACTGGCGGGAGGATACGAGGGATGGCTGGATATCGACGTTTGGGAAAACGCCGATCCATTCGGCGCCACGGAAGCCAGTAAACACGCGCTGGATAAATTTCTAGCCGAACGATAGCCGTCGAAGGGACGGCGACTCGACAACCCGAGCTTGACGAGATTCTCCGGCGGCAGGTTCATCAGTGATGGGGGCAGCACATGAGTTATCTAGGCATCGACATTGGAACCACCGGCTGCAAGGCATCCGTCTTCTCGGAAAATGGAAAGCCGCTGTCCTTCGCCTACGACGAGTACGATATCGAGCGCCCGCAAGCCGGCCGGTCGGAGCTGGACCCCGGCGCGGTATGGAAGCGGGTGCGCGGCGCGATCGCCGCGGCGGCCAGGGGCGCGAGCTCCGATCCCGTGAGGGCTCTCGCCGTCTCTTCCATGGGGGAGGCCATGGTGCCCGTCTCGAGGGACCGTCGGATTCTCGGCCCATCCCTCCTGATGATAGACGGTCGAGGGGAGGAATATCTTCCCCTGCTCCAATCGGCCATCGGGGCCGAGAAGCTCTACAGGATCAACGGCAACATTCTGGGGACCCAGTACAGCCTGCCGAAGCTCATGTGGATCAGGGACAATGTTCCCGAGGTCTACGCCCGCACGTGGAAGTTCCTTCTGTGGAGCGGATTCGTTTCCTTTATGCTGGGGGCCGAACCCAGCGTCGACTACTCTCTGGCGAGCAGGACCCTCCTCTTCGACATCGACGCCCGCGGCTGGTCGAAGGAGATCGCGGAAGCCTCGGGCATCGATTTGGAAAAACTCCCCAGTCCCGTGCAGGCGGGCAGCAGGATCGGCGGCGTATCGGCGGAGATGGCCGCTGAGCTGGGGCTTGAGGCGGGGACCCCGATCATCGCGGGCTCCCACGATCAGTGCGCCAACGCCGTAGGCAGCGGCGTGGTCGACGAGGGTCTGGGCATGTGCGGCATGGGCACCTATCTCACCTTGGTTCCCGTCTTCAGACGGCGCAAGCCTCCCGAGACGATGATGCGTTGGGGGCTCAATACCGAATACCACGCGGCCCCGGGGCAGTTCGTTTCCTTTATTTACAACCAGTCGGGCCTGCTTTTAAAGTGGTATCGCGACACCTTCGCGCGGGCCGAAAAAGAGGCGGCGGAGAGGGCCGGGACCGACGTGTACGAGGCGCTCATCCGCGAAGTCTCCGAGGGGCCGAGCAGCGTGCTGGTGCTTCCCCACTTCACCTTCACCGGCCCCCCAGGATTCATCGGGGATTCCTCGGGCGTGATCGTCGGCCTGAAGCTGGAAACCACGAGGGGCGACATCCTCAAGGGCATCATGGAGGGGGCGGTCTTCTACCACAAGGAAGTGGTGGATTCCATCGCCGAGACGGACATCGAAATGAGGGAGCTGCGCGCCGTGGGCGGGGGCAGCAAGTCGGACGCGTGGCTTCAGATCTGCGCCGACATCCTCGGCAAATCCATGGTCAGAGCGAGGGTAAGCGAGGCCGGCTGCATGGGCGCGGCGATCCTGGCCGGCACCGGCATCGGCGGATTTTCTTCCCTGGCCGAGGGCGTGAGCGCCATGGTCGACCTGGGCGAGCGCTTCGAGCCCGACCAGGCGCGGCGAAATATCTATCTGGAGAGATACGAACGCTATCGAGCCCTGTGGCCGCTCATGAAGGACTACCTTCGCGCCGGCCACCGGCTAGCCGAGGCTACGGCTAGCCGTGGCTAGCCCGGGCTAGAGTCAGTCCAGAATTCGGGAGCGGATGCCGGTAAGGCCGAACCAGTCCTTGATGAGGGAAACGGTGCGATCGTAGACCGCGTCCTGTGCGGCCGCGACGCTGCCCTTCGCCTTCAGGGCCTGCTCGTAGGCCTGGCGGATTTCCGTGCCGACGTTCACTTTCGCGATGCCCTTTTTCATCGAGGCCAGCATGTCCTCGCGCCGGATTCCCGAGCCTCCGTGCAGAACCAAGGGAATGCCCGTGGCGAGGGAAAGAGTCTGCAGATGCTCGAGGGAGAGCCTGGCTTCCAGTTTTTTCTGGTCCTTCGTCGCTTCGCCCACGGCGCCGTGGATATTTCCGATCGCCACCGAGAGCCAGTCGCAGCCGGACTCCCGCACGAATCGAGTCGCCTCGTCGGGACGCGTGAAGCCTTTGCCCGACCTGAACAGCTCTTCGTAGGGAGGAAGCGGACCCGCCTCATGGCCGAGCACGGCCCCGAGCTCGGCCTCGACGGGGACGCCGGACGCGTGGGCGAGGTCGGACACTTCGCGGGTCGCGCGGATGTTGTCGTCCAGCGAAAGGCGGGAGGCGTCGATCATCACCGATTGATAGCCCAGGGAAATGGCCTCGGCGATGATGGCGCGATAATCGACCTTCTTCTGGTCTTCGTCTATCACGGGCACGTGATCCAGGTGGATGCGCACGTGCCGCGGGTCGTTCCACTTCCGGAACTCCCCGATCACCGCCGCGGGGCTTCGCGCGCCGAACTTGACCCAATCGATGCGCGATACCTCCACGAGGGCGAAGGAGTCCTGATCCTTGACCGCGCGGATGATCGGCTCCGTCATGGGAAGGTGCGCGACGTTGAACGCTGGCAGGCCGAGACCGATTTCCCGTGCCCTGCGGATGATTTCACCGGTTGTCTTCATGCTTCCGACCCTAGCAAAGAAGCCGCCGACTGTCAACCGCGGCCTCTCTGCGGGATCCGCATCTTCCCCGAGTTGAACCTTCGGGGCAGCTGGTGTAGCATTGGCATACGGAAGCATGAGTATCGAAAAAGCCAATCGAGCCGACGTCGCCCGTCGCGCCGGGGTCGCCGAGTCCACGGTGTCCAGGGCGCTGAACGACTCGCCGCTGATAACCGAGGCTATCAAGGCCAGGGTGCGGGAGTCGGCCCTCGAGCTCGGCTACGTCCCCTCCAGACAGGCTGCCCTCTTCGCCCGCAATCGCAGCTGCACCATCGGCCTCGTCGTGCCCGAGTACCAATCCTTTTCCCCCTTTTCGCGCCCCTATTTTCCGGCCCTCCTGGACGGCGCGGTCCTCGGCGCCGAGGACCGCGGCTACTCGATCACGATCTTTCTGGACAAACTGTCGCGGAAAGTGCGCGACTACATCGCCCTCCTCCACTCGAGGACCGTCGACGGCCTCATCTTCGCCGTCACGCCCTCCGACTACGACCCTTTCGCGGAGCTCGTGGGCACGGACATGCCCTTCGTCCTCATCGACAACTATCACGCAGGCATCTCCTCCGTCGACTCGCGCCCCCTGCCCGGGATGAGGGAAGCGTTCTCGCACGCCTGCAACCTCGGGCACCGCGATATCGGCTACATCACCGGCGATATGCGCTTCCGCAACGCCGTGGACCGCCTCGCCGCCTTCGAGACCCTCGCCGCGGAATTCGGAATACGATCGCGCATCGCGCAGGGGGACTTCTCCCGCAGTTCGGGCTATCGAGGCGCCGGGCGCCTCCTCGGGGGGCACGACGGGCCGACCATGATAATGACCAGCTCGGATCGAACCGCCCTCGGCGTGATGACCTACTGCGCCGAGAAAGGCTTCGCCGTGCCGCGGGATGTATCCGTGATAGGCTACGACAACCTCTACCCGGCGGAGGACGTCCTGCCCTCGCTCTCGACGGTGGACCACCCCATCTCCCTCGCGGGCCGCGTCGGGACCGGCCTCCTCGCCGACCTCATCGAGGGCAAGGAAAAAGGCCCCGTCGAGAAGTGGCTGGACACGAGCTTCGTCGTGCGGGAGTCGACCGCGAAGGCGGGTTCCTGGTCCAACCGAGGGGCGGACTAACCTATCGCGTGCCAGGCGCGACGATACATTACAATTAAAGTCAGATATATTCTCGGCCGCGATGCAACTTTCCCGGCGTCTGCGACTCGAATTCGCGTACAAAGCGCGATTTCGAGGAGGGCATCCATGGGAAAAGCGAAAACTGCATCTGAGTGGCTGGGCCTCCTCAGGCCCTTCGCACGGCCGAACGGTAGAAAGGCCTTAATCCAGCTCATCGATACCTTGCTGCCCTATTGCGCGCTGATCATCCTCATGTACCTTACGATACGTCTCGATGCCCCGATGTGGATCACCCTCCTGCTCGGCATCCCCGCCGGCGCCTTCATGGTCCGGGCCTTCATCCTGTTCCACGACTGCTGCCACGGATCCTTTATCGAATCCAGTTCGGGCTTGGACTGGATCGGGAGGCTCCTCGGCTTCCTGACCTTCACGCCCTATGGCGAGTGGCGCCACTCCCACGGACTCCATCATACGACCGCGGGGAACCTCGACCGGCGGGGCGTCGGGGACGTGTGGACGATGACGGTCGACGAATACCGGCGAAGCCCCCGGCTAAAACGTCTGCAGTACCGAGCCTATCGCCATCCCATCATCCTCTTCGTTCTCGGCCCGCTTTTCTACTTCCTGATCATCAACCGCCTGCCGAGCAGGGGCTCGAAACCCGCGCAACTGCGCAGCGTGCTCCTGAACGACCTCTTCCTGGCCGCAGCGGTCGCGCTCTGCTGGCTCACTATAGGAATTCGGGTCTATCTGACAATCATCCTCCCGACCCTCCTGGTAGCCGGCTTCACGGGGATATGGCTCTTCTACGTCCAACACCAGTTCGATCCCTCCTACTGGGCGCGCAGCCCCGACTGGGACTCCGTCGAGGCCGCGATGTCCGGCAGCTCGTACTATAAGCTTCCTGCCATCCTGCAATGGATATCGGGCAACATCGGCATCCACCACGTCCACCACCTCCTCCCTCGCATTCCCAACTACAATCTCCGCGCCTGCCTGGCCGCCGTACCCGAGCTTCGCCTGAAGAATCCCCTGACGATCGCGCACAGCGTAAGGTCAGTCCATCTCAATCTCTGGGACGAAGCGGCGAAGCGCCTCATCGCCTTTAGAGAACTAAGGCCGCGAGGTGTTATACTGATCCAATGAGGCAGAGCGGGTCGGACGAGGCCGACGCGATCGTAATCGGCGGCGGTCCCGCGGGGCTATTCCTCGCGTCCCGGTTGGCGGAGCGCCTCGGCCCGTCGAGCGAGGGGAGGATAGTAGTCCTCGAGAAAATGCCCGAGCCCGGGCGCAAGCTCCTCGTCTCGGGCGCGGGACGGTGCAATATCACCCATCAAGGGCCCATCGCTGATTTCCTCGGTCACTACGGCGGCGCGGGGCGCTTCCTCAAAAAGGCCCTGTACTCCTTCTCCAACGAGGACCTCGCCTCATGGCTGGGCGAGCGGGGTATCGAGCTCGAGGCCGAGGAGGGCGGCAAGCTCTTCCCCGCGTCGCGCAAGGCCTCGGATATCCTTCGCGCCCTCCTCGAGGAATGCGGCCGGCATGGCGTCTCTCTGCTGACGAGCACGAAGGTCGTCGCGGTAAGCCATGTTCGGGACAGCGGTCGCGAGGGCCGCGGCAGCCGCGAAGCGGCCTTCCTCGTCGGTGCGCAAAGGGCGGACGGGACTTCCCTGACCCTCCGCGGCCCCCTCCTCGCGATAGCCGCCGGAGGATCCTCCTACCCCGGAACCGGCAGCTCGGGCGAGGGCTACGCGCTGGCCGCTTCCCTCGGCCATAGGATCGTCCCACCGCGACCGGCGCTCACTCCGGTCACCTTGCGGGATCCGGCCCTTTGCGCCCTCGCCGGCCTCAGCTTCGAGGCCCTGGCCTTCGCGATCCGCCGCGGGGGCAAGAAAATCGGCGGCTCGCGCGGCGACGTACTCATCACGCACGAGGGGCTCTCCGGCCCCGGCATACTCGACGCGTCGCGCGGCCTCGAACCGGGAGACGTACTCGAGCTCGATTTCTCGGGACTCGGGCTCGAGGGCTTTCGCGCCGCCCTCGCCTCCCGCGTCGCCGCGGCTCCCCGCTCCCTCGCGCGGACCGTCCTGGCCGACGCGGGCCTGCCCAAGCACCTCGCTGAACTCATCTGCGCTCTCGTCGGAGGCAGCGCGGATACGTTCGGCGAGGATACGCGATGCGCCGAGCTGAAGCGCGAGGCGCGGGACGCGATGGCCCGCATGGCCGCGGCCTTTCCGGCCGAGATCGGCGCCTTGGGCGGCTTCGAAAAGGCGATGGTTACGGCGGGCGGGATCAGCCTGGGCGAGGTGGACTCGAGCACGATGGCGTCGCGCGTCGCGGAGGGCCTGTATTTCGCTGGCGAGGTCCTGGACTACGACGGCGACACGGGCGGCTACAACCTCCAGGCGGCCTTCTCATCCGCCGACGCGGCCGCGAGGGCCATGAGGGAGTAAACCCCGTCGACGATCGCGAGATCGCGCTCCCGATGACTGATCATGATGAGGGTCCGCTTCGCGAGCCGCTCGGCTATCGCTCCGAGAAGAGCGTCGGCCCCGCGGTCATCGAGACCCTCGGTCGGCTCGTCGAAGACGTATATGGGCGCCTCTTTGAGAAATGCGCGCGCGACAGCGATGCGCCGGGCCTCGCCGACCGATACCGCCCTGCCCGTTTCGCCCACGATGGTGTCGAGCCCATCGGGCAGGGATCCGACCAGAACGGAAAGTTGGGCGGCATCGATGGCCTCGAGGAGGCGCTCCTCGACTGCGGCGTCCGGAAGCCCTCCGTCGGGCAGGGCGGCGAGGAGGAGGTTCTCGCGTATCGACCCATGGAAGAGAAAGGGCAACTGAGGGACTACCGAAAAAAACCTCCGCGCCTCGTCGGGGTCGAAGGTCCGCAGGTCCCGCCCATCCAGCTCTATCCTGCCGCTCTCGTAATCCCAGAATCTCAAGAGGAGGTTCACGAAGCTGCTCTTGCCGGCGCCGGAGGGGCCGACAAGGGCGATCTTCGATCCCGAAGGCAGATCGAGCGAGAAACCATCGAACACGAAGGGAAGCTCGGGCGCATAGCGAAATCGCAGATCGCGGACCGACAGGTCGACTTCCATCCGCGCCGGAACCGGCGCCGGAACCGGCGCCGTCGCGTGCCCGAGCTCGCCTGAGGCGGGCGCCGTGACCGCCGGCGCCGAATCGATTATCTCGTACAACCTGCGCGCCGCCGCGGCCATCTCGCCCGCCTTCTGAATCGCCGCCGGAAGGGGGAGAATCGTCTCGAAGCTCGCGAGCACGAACACCGTCAGCATGGCCATGTCGACCCGGGGCAGGCCTCCCTCGCCGATGCGGCCGACAAGAATAAAAGCCGCCCCCAGGACGGCAAGGGAGCCGGCCGCCACGATCGCGGCGTCGCCGATCCCGAGGAGCGAATTGAGCCTTCGCTGGCGGGCATCCAGCCTCGCCGAGACATCATCCATCCTTCGAGCATGAGATGGTGCCGCGCCCATGGCGACGAGTTCGGCCATGCCCTCGACCTCCTCCACGATCGATGAACGGAGCTCGGCGGAACGGAGCACGCGCTCGCGGCCGGGCCGGGAGGCGAGGGCGGCGAGGGCCATCGGAATGACGAGTCCCGCGGCGAGGAGGGCCAGGCCGTCGATCCAGGCGATTCTCGGATCGAAGCGCGCGAGGAAGGGGACGATGCAGGCTCCCGCGAGCGCGGCGACGATCGCGGGGATGATGCCGCGAACGTAGTAGTCGTCGAGGGTGTCGATGTCGGCTCGAATGCGCGCGAGCAGGTCGCCGCTTCTGAAACCGGAGAGCCGAGCCGGCGCGAGGGGCTCGATCCGCCTGAAAAACCACAGCCTGAGGGAAGTCAGTATCCTGAAGGTCGTATCGTGATTGACGAGGCGCTCCACGTAGCGCCCGACGGCGCGGACGATGGCGAGGGCCCTTATACCCGTGGCCGGTAGGGTATAGTCCATGACCATGCCGAGCGTACCGGCGATAGCCATCGAGGCGATGAACCAGCTCGAGAGGGCGAGCAATCCGATGTTGGCGAGGAGGGTGACGAATGTGAGGAGGGCTCCGAGCGCCACTCGACGCCAATGGGGGAGGATGAGTCTCGCGAGACGGAGCAGGCCGTTCATGGGCCGGCCCTGACCGCGAGACTGCGGTCCACGATGGGGGCGGGACGATGGGTGACCAGTATCATCGTACGTCCCTTCGCGAGTTCGAGTAGGGACGCGTTCACGCACTCTTCGCTTCGCGCGTCCAAGTGGGCGGTCGGCTCGTCGAGGAGGAGTAGCTTCGGGGAACGGAGGAAGAGCCTGGCCAAGGCGACCCGCTGTATCTGCCCGACGGAAAGGCCCTGCCCTCCCTCGCCGACGAGGGTATCCAGACCGGAGGGCAGGCTCTCCGCGAATTCGTCGACGTGGGCCAAGCGCGAGGCCAAGTCCAGCTCGGGGTCCCCTGCGCCCGGCAGCCCAAGGCCGATGTTGTAGCGGATCGTTCCATGAAAAATGGTGGGTCTCTGCGGCAGCCAGGCCAGACTCTCATACAGCTCGTCGCGGTCGATGTGGCGTATATCCCGCCCGTCCACGATGACCCTTCCGCGCTCCGGAGCCGCGAAGCCGAGGAGGATGTTGAGGATCGTCGACTTGCCGCAGCCGCTGGGGCCGACGAGGGCCACACGCTCTCCGGCGGATACGGAGAAGCTCAGGTTTTCGAGGACCGGCCGGCCGGAATACGCGAAGGAGACCTCCCTGAACTCGACGGCCGCCCCGCCTCTCTTCGCGTTTCGGGCCGCGGAAGCGGGCGCGGCTCGAGCGGCCGGCGGGTCTCGGCCGTCCCCCCTCCCCGCCCCGGTCATTTTCTCGAGCAGGGTCCGAATCAGCTCGGCTGCGCTCGCCGCCTCCATCCGCGCGTGATACTGGGTACCCAAGGTCCTCAGCGTGAGAAAGTAATCGGGGGCGACGAGGAGGATAAAATAACCGGGAGCGAAGTGCATCGCTCCCGAGAAGAGCCTGAGTCCGGTGAGCACGGCGACGATGGCGATGCTCACCGCCGATATGAACTCGAGCATGAAGGAAGAGAGAAAGGCCATGCGCAGTACGGACATCGTCGCGCGCCTGTACTCGTCGGAACAGCGCTCGATCTCCTGGGCCTCGCGACGCAGGGCGCCGAATATCTTGACGGTGGCAAGGCCTCGCAGCGCGTCGAGGAAGCGTCCGCCGATTCGCGCCAGCGTGGCCCATAGTCTTTGGTTCCTGGCGTGGGCCTCTTCGCCTATCACGATCATGCCGAGCGGCAGGAAGAGCGCGGTCAGGACGAGGACGAGGGCTGAAATCCAGTCGAGGGGAAAAACGACGGCGAGGACCGTAAATGGGAGGAGGGTGGCGATCGCGCGCTGGGGAAGGTAACCGGCGTAGTAGCCTTCGAGGGACTCGACCGCGTCGACGACGACCTCAGCGATCTCGCCCGTGTGCATTCGGGCAAGCGCGATCGGGCCGATCGTCCGGAGCCCATCTACCAACTCTCCGCGGACCGTGTTTTTTACTACCGAGGCGCATTCGAAGGCGACGCGCTTCCCTCCCCAGGTCGCGAGAGAGCGCAGGGCGATCGTTCCAAGAAACCCGACGAAATAGGGGACAAGCTCGCGAATCCCCCGGCGCTCCATGATCACCCCGTTCCCTATCGTGACGAGGAGTGCGGTCTGAAGGATCAGGAGGATGCCCGACACTTCCCCGAGGGCCACCGTAAAGAACAGTCGGCGGCGCGCGGGTTCGGCGCGCTTTTTAAGCCAGCGGGAATCCTCTTCCATTGGCGCGAAGTGTACGAAGAATCCCACTTGATTGGCAATCGCTCGCATGCAATACTCGATGAAATTTCGTGCGCAGGGGGATCGCATGAGCGTAGAGCTTCTCTCTCGCATCCAGTTCGCCACGATAGCGATATTCCATTTTTTGTTCGTGCCCCTCACCCTGGGCTTGAGCGCCTTGGTCGCGTTTATGGAAACTCGCTACGCGCGGACCGGCGACGAAATATATCTGCATATGACCAAGTTCTGGAGCAGGCTCCTCCTCATCAACTTCGCGGTCGGGGTCGTCACTGGCATCACCATGGAGTTCCAGTTCGGCATGAACTGGGCCGAATACTCGAAGTTCGTAGGGGATATTTTCGGAGCCCCCCTCGCGATCGAAGCCACGGTGGCCTTTTTCCTCGAATCGACTTTCATCGGGCTCTGGGTCTTCAGCTGGAAGCGCGTTTCCAAGGGAGCCCACGCGGCCATCATGTGGGTCGTGGCGACGGCGAGCACGGTCTCGGCGCTCTGGATCCTTCTGGCGAACGGCTGGATGCAAAAGCCGCGCGGCTTCGAGATCGTGGCCGGCAGGGCCCAGCTCGTCGATTTCGGGGCCCTCCTGTGGAACCCCTACGCCTGGATCAAGCTTTTCCACACGAGCATGGCCGCCTTCACGCTCGCTTCATTCTTCATAATGGGCATTTCGGCGATCCATCTCCTCCGCGGAAAGAACCCGGATATGTTCAAGAGATCGTTCAGGATCGGCGCCACGGTCGGAATAGCCGCCTCGCTGCTGATCATCCTGGCCGGGGATTTCTCCGGCCGCCAGGTAGCCGAATATCAGCCGACTAAGCTGGCGGCCATGGAGTCGCAGTGGAGCACCGTGAGCGCGGCGCCGTTCTACCTCGTCGAGCTGCCGCAGCCGCGGGCCGAGCGCAACATCATCGAAGCCCTCGGCGTCCCGAGGCTCCTCAGCATACTTTCCTATCATGATCCCGACGCGACGGTGAAAGGCCTGCTGGCCTTCCCGGCCGATCAGCGGCCCCCGGTGGCGCTGAGCTTCTGGAGCTTCCGGATAATGGTTCTTCTCGGCTTCCTCTTCGTTCTCCTCGCCCTGATCGCCGTCATTTTCGCCTGGAGGGACAGGCTCCAGAAAAATCGCTGGTTCCTCTGGATCATGTCCTTCGCCGTCGTCCTTCCCTACGTTTCCTGCGAGCTCGGTTGGGTCCTCGCGGAGATCGGCCGCCAGCCCTGGATAGTCTATGGCCTGCTCCGGACGAAGGATGCCCTGTCCCGCTCGATCACCGCGACCGACCTCCTCATATCGCTCATCGGGTTCATTCTCCTCTATGGCACGCTCGCCGCGGTGGATGCCTTCCTTCTCGTCAAGTACGCGCGCAAGACCGAGGACTGAAAGGAGGTAGCGACATGGCACTCCAGATTTTGTGGTTCGTTCTCTGGGGAGTACTGTGGGCCGTCTATTTCATGCTCGACGGCTTCGATTTCGGCGCGGGCATGCTGCGCAATTTCCTGGCAAAGGACGAGGCGGACCGAAGCGTCGCTCTCGCGGCGATAGGACCAATCTGGAACGGCAACGAGGTGTGGCTCATCACGGCGGGCGGCGCGACCTTCGCGGCCTTTCCCCTCACCTACGCCTCGATGTTCAGTTTCCTTTACCTTCCGATGCTGCTCATCCTGTTTTCGCTCATCGTGCGCGGCGTCGCAATCGAGTTCCGCGGTAAATCCGAAAGCGCGAGCTGGCGATCGGCCTGGGACTGGGCCTTGGCGATTTCCAGCCTGACCGCGTCCCTCGTGCTCGGCCTGGGCTTCGGCAACATCTTCCAGGGACTGCCGATCGCGCGCGAGGGCTATCGAGGCGGTTTCTGGATGCTCTTCAACGGCTACGGCCTGCTCACGGCCCTCCTCTTCGTCGTCCTCTTCCTCCAGCACGGCGCCCTGTGGCTGGAGTACCGCAGCGTCGGCTCGCTCGCCGAACGGTCGCACGCCTTCGCGTCCGTCTTCTGGTACGTCGTCCTCGGCGTCGCGGCCCTCTTTCTCGCGGCGACCGCCTTCGCGACCAGGCTCTACGACAACTACCTAGCTCGGCCCTTATGGCTGGCGGTTCCCCTCCTAGCCGTCCTGTCCCTGGTCGCCGTGAAACTCCTCCATGCCAGATCGCGGAGCCTCGGGGCCTTCGCGGCCTCCTGCGCCACGATAGTCCTCGTCGTCGCGACCGCCCTCGTGGGCTTGTTCCCCAACCTCATACCGTCGAGCCTCGATCCATCGGCGAGCCTCACGGCCTTCAACTCGTCCTCCGGGCCGTATACGCTCAGGCTCATGACCGTCGTCGCCGGAATCTTCGTCCCGATCGTGATCGTCTATCAGTTCCTCGTATACAGATTCTTCAGGAACAAACTGACGAGGGCCGAGGGGGGCGCCGAGTACTGACGGCGAGGCATTTTTATGGCATACTGGATGCAGGAGGCCGACATGGAAATGCTAAAATTGGCCAACACGGATCTGCTCGTATCCAGGCTCTGCGCCGGCTGCATGGGTTTGGGCGGCGGCTGGGAGAAGAAGCTCACGCTCAGCAAGGAGCACGAGCGGCAGGGACGCGAGTTCCTCGACGCTGCCCTCGCCCTCGGCATCAATTTCTTCGACCATGCGAACATCTACGCCGTAGGCAGGGCCGAGGAAGTATTCGGGCGCATCATGCGCGAGAGCCCGGGCCTCCGCGACAGGATCGTGCTTCAATCCAAGTGCGGCATCAGATGGGCCGACGATCCGCCCGGCACTCCCCAACGCTACGACTTCAGCCACGACCATATAATCGAAAGCGTGGAGGCGATACTGAGGCGACTCGGGACCGATCACCTCGACATACTCCTGTTGCACAGGCCCGACGTGCTATGGGAGGGCGAGGAGATCGCGCGGGCCTTCGCCACGCTCAAGAGCGCGGGCAAGGTGCGCTACTTCGGCGTGTCCAACCAGAACCGCTCCTGGATGGAGTACCTGCAGAGCTTCCTCCCCGACCCCCTGGTGACGAATCAGCTTCAGATGAGCCTCCTCCACCACGGTTTCGCCGAAGTGGGCATTTCCTTCAACCAGGAATCTCCGGGATATCCAGACGGCTGGGAGGGCGTGATCGAGTACTGCCGTCTCAAGGGCGTGAGCATGCAGGCATGGAGCCCCCTGGCCCGAGGCGCCCTCAACGGCGGAGACCTCTCCGCGGAGAGCGAGTCGGTCAGGAAAACGGCCGCCCTGGTGTCGGAGTACGCCTCCGCCCGCGGCGTTCCGCCCGAGGCGATAGTCCTCGCCTGGCTGCTGCGGCACCCGGCCAAAATCATGCCGGTGCTCGGCACGACGAGGCCCGAGCGCCTCGCGGCCTGTGCGAAGTCCCTCGATGTAAAGCTTAGCCGCGAGGAGTGGTACAGGCTCTTCGAGACCGCCCGCGGGAAGGCGATGCCGTAACTCGGCGCCTGGGATGAACCGCTTCGTACGCGCCCGGTAAAGGATGCGGCATGGTACACTGGAAGTCATGATCAAGAAGCTGCGGATACTCGGATTGAGCGAGGATCAGAATCGCGCCGACCTCGAATTCTGGCTGGGCCGATCGACGGAAGAGCGGCTTTCGGCCGTGGAAATCCTGAGGAGGCAGTTCTATGGAAGTACAGCCCGACTTCAGAGATCTGCTCGATTTCTTCAATCGCCACGTGGTTGAGTATGTCATCGTCGACAACCCCCGCCGCGAATCACACCGTCGCCGCCCGAGGACGCGCCCAATGGGTCGCTCTGGCTCCCGCCTGGATAATTCCCACACCATTCCCAGATATGGCCGCTCATATCGTAGAGCCCAGCGCGTTGGCCCTTTTTTTCCCCACCGGATGGGTCTTGCCGCCTGAATTGCCGGAATACCGGGCGACATCGTTCGAGTTCGTGCTCAATGTGAGTTGGCACAAGTTAGACGAATTCAAATTTCATCCCCCTCGTTGATACGAGCATTAAGTTTTGTTAATAGAGAGCCGGTTAATGTACCCTGGAACGCTATTAAATAGATTGTCCTAGTTGCTAAGGCGACGTCACCGCCCAGGCGGCACCATTGGCGATCGCAACAAAGACGCCATTCCCATAGGTCACTGACCACCAAAGGCCGTTGGGGATGGTTTGTGCTGTCCAGGTGATCCCGTCGGGGGACGTTGCCGCTGTGGTGCTAAGATTGGCAACTGCAACAAAAACGCCATTGCCATAGGTAACTGAAGCCCAAGTGTCACTGCTTGGGAGGGTTCGTGCTGTCCAGGTGATCCCGTTGTAGCCTCCCGCTCTCTTTTCCAATCCCCTCCCACGTTTCTTTCGTCTGAGCTCTGAGAAACGATCGCGAGAATCCCGACATACAGGGCTCGGAAAACAATTCGGGCCACCACCGATTCC
>JBEKVO010000028.1:0-46225 GCA_049513895.1 Rectinemataceae bacterium
GATCATATCAAGTATCCGCAACACAGGCAATCGAAATCATCGTCACTACATGCGCACACTGTATATCGGATTGTCATGCTGCCACAAGCACTTGCGGGAAATGAATGTCGAAGTTCGGCTTAGAAGGTCAGCGGGTCAGCGGATCTCCCGAGCGGGCCATCGTTCCCGTCGCTATCAGTTCGTGGATTTTGTAGGTTCCGTACTTTCTGGCCTTGAGGAAGCCGCTCCACGCCGCCTCCGCGAAGCGCCCCTGCTCCAACAGCTCGAAGATCCATTCGTGCGCATAACGCGGATCGGCCTGGGGGATTCCGGCCTGGATCTCCTCCAGCCAATTCCGGTTGAACGTTTCCTGAGCGCCGATCGTGGGCGCCATGATGAGGGGGATGCCCAAGCCGACGTAAAAGGACATCTCCGAGGGCTTGGTCCAGATGACGTCGGTCCCCCTCATGCTCGCGTTGAAGGAATCGAAGTATTCCTCGTCTCCCTGGCCCCCGATTATCCTTAGGTCCGGGCAAGCCTCCAGGCCCTGGGCCTTAACGACGTCCTCGAAATAGTTCCGAATCTCCGGACGGACGCCACAGATGAGGTTCATCGCGAGGTCGCCCGCGAGTATCCTGCCCTTGAGGCTGGCCAGGGCCTCGGCGCCGATTTCCTTCTGCGCGCCCGCTCCCCCCACGGCGAAGGCCAGGGTGAGCTTGCGCTCCTTTTTGGGCCGGCAGTTATCCCTGCCGAGGAAATGCACGACGCTCGCCTCGTGGAGGGGCCAGAAGCGCTTCTGCGGGTCGAGGTAGCGCAAGCGTTGGCCGAGATCGGCCTTGAGCAGCCCGAGGTCGGGGCCGCCCAGGAGCTCCTTGGGCAGGGGGAAGCCGGTCATGAACAGACGCTCGTCGGGCACGCCGTACTGCTTGAGGCGGCGGAGCACCGAGCCGCAGGGGACGAGGTACTCGATCCTGGACTTGCGCGGATCGGAGGCCACCCATACGCGGTTGATGTCGGCGTCGCAGATGATGCAATAGACGCGTCCGTAACCGGCCATGTCGGCGGCCACCGCCGCCGCGTAATAGGACGTGATCAGGGGGAGGGGCTTCGTGTTGATCCTCTTGATCATCCCGGCGCAGAGGCCCTTCTTGACCATGGACTCGGTCCACTTGGTCTGAATCGACGGCTTCGAGAGGTCGACACGGGGATAGGCCGGCTGGATTTGCTGGAAATAGTCCATGAGCCCGAAGAGGGCGTTGCCGATGAGGGGAATGCGCTTCGCGCGAGAGAGCCTCTCGTAGACCGAAAGGAGCTGCTCCCAGACCTTGAGCTCCTCGGGGTCGGCGACCGAGGCGTCGTTGACGACTATGAGCCCGCCCTCCGCTATGTCCCATAACGGACGGATGGCCCTCTTGTGTCCCAGGCCCATGTTCGCCGCCGCCACCCAGGCGCGGACCTCCCCTCCGGACTTCGCATCGGTATCAGCCATCGCATATCCTCCGTTTTTCGCGGCGGGCATCGCGGCCACCGCAGTAGCATTATCGGCAACTATTTCGCCCGTTGTCAAAATACCTTGTCCTCCTGGCCCGGCTGCGGCATACTGCGCTTAACGATGAAAGAGCAGCTGATCCTGAAGAATCTCCCCTTCATCAAGATCCTCCCCTCGTGGGCCCAGGAACTCTCCTACAAGTACTGCTCGAAGACGGCCAACCTCTATATCGTCAACGGCAATATCCGCGACTTCCTCCCCCACAAGATGAACGAGGGCGAGTTCCTCTTCGTGAAAATCCAGGAATACATATCCGAGGTCCTCTTCGGCAACAAGGACGTCATCGCCTTCTTCGACCGTTCGAGCGGCGTGAGCTTCTGCGACAAGCAGATGGAGCGCGACTACCTCTCGGCCATGCGGGGCCGGCACCCCGACTCGAGCGACGCTGACTTCCTGGCCAAGGATCCGGCCGAGGCCTTCCCCTTCCTGGAGGAGTACTTCCTCACGCAGATACCGCAGAAGCGCCGCATAGTCCTCATAATCGACTACGCCGAGACCGTCGCCCCCGCGAGCGACGTCGCCCGCCTCTCGGAGGAGGACCGCTATTGCTTCGTCACGCTCAACCGCTGGTCGCACGAGCCCGTATTCACGAGCGGCGACGTTTCGGTGATCCTCCTCACCGAAAATCTGGCGGACTTGAACCCCCGCATCTCGGCAAGCCCGAGCACCGTCAAGGTCGAGATACCGATACCCGACGAGACGGTGCGCGCCCAATTCCTGCGCTTCCTCGAGACCAAGGGCCAGCTCCTTCTCGACAAGGGCCTCGGGACCGACCAGGTGGCCGCCCTCGCTTCGGGCCTCAACCTCATGAACTTGAACCGCCTCGCCGCCGAGAGCTGGCAGGAGGACAGGCCCATTTCCCTCGAGTACATGAGGCAGAAGAAAAGGGAGATCATCGAGTCCGAGGCCGCGGGACTCCTCGAGTTCCTGGAGGCCGAGCACGACCTCTCCTTCGTCTCGGGCCACGAATTCGTGAAGCGCCGCTTCAAGAACGCCGCGCGCGCCATCAAGCAGGGTAGGCTGGACGTCCTGCCGATGGGCTACCTCATCGCGGGACCGGTAGGCACGGGCAAGAGCTTCATGGTATCGGCCTTCGCCGGCGAGATCGGCGTGCCGATGGTCAAGTTCAAGAATTTCCGCTCCAAGTGGCAGGGCGTCACCGAGTCCAACCTCGAACGCGTGCTCTCCATACTCAAGGCCATGGCCCCCGTCGCCGTGATGATCGACGAAGCCGACGCGTTCCTCGGCGACCGCGACTCGGACGGGGACTCGGGCGTATCCAATCGCGTCTTCTCGCAGATCGCTTCGTTCATGGGCAATACCGAATACCGCGGCAAGATCATCTGGTTCCTCATAACCTGCCGCCCCGACCTCCTGCCCATCGACCTGAAGCGCCAGGGAAGGGCCGAGGAGCACCTCGCCCTCTTCTATCCCGAGACCGACGAGGAGAAGATCGCCCTCTTCGAGACTCTCGTGCGCAAGCTCGGCCTCTCCATCCGCCGCTTCTCCGTGGGCGACCTCCTCAAGAAATTCAACCACGAGTTTTCGGGGGCGGACCTCGAGGCCGTCCTCATCAGGGCGAAGTTCAAGGCCGCGATGGAGGGCAGGACCTTCGTAACCAAGGAAGACATGGACGAGACGATGGCCGACTTCGTCCCGCCCGCCTACCCCCACGAGATAGAGCTCCAGAATCTGGTGGCCGTCGTCGAGTGCACCTCGAAAGAGATGGTCCCCAAACGGCTGCAGAACCTCAACCGAACCAAGCTCGTCAAGGATATACAGGAGCTGAAGGCCCTCCTTGGCGAGCAACCATAAAAACAAGCTCGCCAAGCCTTGGCGAGCAACCATAAAAACAAGCTCGCCAAGCCTCGGGGAACAACCATGATCGAGACGCTTCGCTCCGCGCTGCGAGGCCCCCTGCCCGGTCCATCCGCATGGGAACGCATGACGCCCGTCTGGGCAACAGGCCGCGGCTATGAAAGGTCTGTTTGGCGGGATGCCGCCGTCCTCGTGCTGCTCCATCCCCTGGGCGAGGGCATCGGCCTTCCCCTGCTCCTGCGGACCGAAGGCCTGCCCCATCATAGGGGCCAAATCGGCCTGCCAGGCGGCGCCCGCGAGAGCGGAGAGGACCTGGAGGAGACGGCCCTTCGGGAAACGGAGGAGGAACTCGGAGTGCCCAGAAAGGCCATCGAGGTGCTCGGTCACCTGTCCCGGTTGCGCATCGCCCGAAGCGGTTTCTCCGTCCTGCCCTTCGTGGGATGGGCGGCCGTTCCGCCCTCGTACCGGCTTCAGGAGACCGAAGTCGCCGCCCTCATCGAGGCGCCCCTGTCCACCTTTCTCGAGCCTGGTGCGGTTAGCGAGGCGGAAATCAGCGTCGAGGGAGAGTCGCGCCGGGTACCCTGCTACCGCGTTTTGGGCCGGACAGTCTGGGGCGCGACGGCGATGATACTCTCGGAATTAGCTTCCCTCCTCGCCACGTCTCAGTAAGTCGCCACGCCACCCAGCATGGCGGACCAGGCCGGGAGCTTATCGTAAGAGCTGCGAAACGCCCGCGTGGGCACGGGGCTCGACGAGGGCAACCGAACGACGAGGATGCGCCGCTCGGGCGCGAATGTGGGCGACCAGAGGAGGGCTTCGCCTATCGCGAGGCCCTTGACCCGGAACTCGGGCCCTAGTCCGAGACCCGGGGCGACATGGGCGACGAAAGAAGCCGCGGCTTTCCCGCCATTCAATGCGACGCGCTCGATAGTCGGTCGCAGGCCGATGTACTCGGCCAGGGGATTGGACAGCTCGCCACGGATATCCTGATCGAGGCTCCCTTCACGCTCGCAGGACCCTATCACGTCCCAGAGGGCACAACCCGCGCCCGCGAGGTGCGACACTCGCTCGGCGTAGGGCGCGGCCGGATCGAAGCCGAGCATGGACCCGAGCAGGGTCCAAAAATGATTGCGCTCGTGCCCGTAATACTCGCCTCGCTCGAGGGACTTGATCGAGGGGAAGGAACCGAGGATGAGGATGCGCGGCTTGTCGGAACCGGCGGGAGAAAAGCCATGGAGTACCGCCACGCGCGCGCACCTGCCCCTATCGCGCTTTTTCGACTCGATAGCGGATGATCGTCCAGTAATCCTCGGGCGAGACCATCGCCATCCCCGGACCCTTCAGATACTCCTCCTCGTGATCGCCTATCGTCTTATATCCCTTAGCGCCTATGAAATCCAGCAGCCGCCTGATAGTCGGAGGCTCGGTCTCGTAGGATCCGAGATGGAGGATCTCGGCCACCTCGCCGTATTCCCAGGTACCGACGCGGGCGACCATTCCATCGGCACCCGCCTTCCGATCGGCTACGCTTAGGCCCTCGGGGACGGGGATAGCCACGGAGCCCGTCCAATCGTGGGCCAGGAACTCGTTCAAACGCGTATCGGCAGAGCCGTCAGCCACCGCGGGGGTCTTGTAGCGCGCCTTCGGAGGCTTCATGGCCGGGCCCTTGGGGCTCCCCTTGAGCCCGAAGTAGGATTTGAACAGGACCGAGTATGCCTTCTTGATCACCGTTTCGGCCGGCCCCGAGAACTCGACTTCGAGGACCCGCTCACTCTCCTTCCGCGAGATGCGGGGCTCCTTGAGCGGGAGGTAGGAGCTCAGCTCAGGCCCCTTCTTGAATGCCAGGAAAAACGCCGCTCCCAGCACCGCCAGGCATCCGAGGACGATCAGGACTTTCCACTGCGATTTCATCTTTCCCTCCTTGCGGGACGATCAGGGAGGCAGCATAGTCCTCTCTCCCGACTACAGTGTGTCAGGAATTTTTCGAGGCGGCTTGCTTTTTTCGCTCGCCTCCGCGCGCCGGGCGTTGGCGGCCGAGATCTTCGCCGCGGTCTCTGCGAGGGCTTGGCGCAGGAGCGCGGGTTCGAGGATCTCGATGCCCGGACCGAAGCCGAGGACGGTATTGATGATCCAGTCTCCCTCGGGCACGCGGAGGCGGATTCTTACACTACCCTTTCCGTCGCGCTCCAACCCTTCCCCTCCGTACCACTCCTCGGCCTGGTCCGCGCGGGCCGCGTCGACCTCGAGGACGACGTCGATCATCGGAGGCTGAGGCGGCTCGACCTCGGGCTTGTACGATCCGGGCCTGCGCTTGAAGCGCTCCAGCTTCGTCTCGAGATCGCGGATCCTCGAGAGCTTGAATATTCTGTAGTCCCCGCGGAGGCGGCAAAATGCCCAGAGATACCAGGCGTAGGCCTTGAAGACCAGGGTCATGGGCTCGACGATGCGCCTTTCCGCCTCCCGGTCAAAAGACGAGTAGGAAAATTCAACGAGGCGACGCTCGGCGATGGCGGGCTCCAGGAGCTTGACGAGGCGCCTCTCGTCCTCCCGCCTGCCCCAGGGGAACAGGTCGATCACGACCCTGTCCTCGAGGAACTCCTGCGAGCGCTCCCTCGGGCCGAGGCTCTTGATCTTCTCGAGGGCCGCGCCGATGGCCCTGTCCTCCAAGGCGGCATTCACGCCCTTGAGCGCGAAGACGATTGCCCTGAGATCGTCGAAGCCGAGGATCCTCCGATCGATGGTGTACGAGGGGTCGATGCAGTAGCCCCCTCCCGGTCCCGAGTACGCGACGACGGGGATGCCCGAGGCGTTGATCGCGTCGAGGTCCCTGTAGATCGTACGCGCCGTCACCTCGAAGCGCCTGGCCAGGTCGGCGGCGGTCATCCTGTCGCGGCCCAGGAGGAGAACGACGATCGAGAGAAGGCGATCGAGCTTCACGGCCTTCCCCTACCGTACCGCCTTGAGCAGTATGGCCACGCCCTCCCTCGAGAAGGCCCCCGTGAAGATATAGGCGCCATTCCATCTACTGCGAAGGGAAGGCGCGGAGGTACTGCGAAGGGGATCGTCGTCGATCCGGCGGCGCGTTTCTGATGGGCCAATAGGGGTCGCGCAACAGCAGGCGGCCCAAGGAGACTATGTCGGCGATGCCGCCCTCGATGATCGACCGCGCTTCCCCGATCTCGGTGATCATGCCGACGGCGCCCGTTTTCACGCCGCTCCGCTCGCGGATAGCGCGGGCGAAGGGGGTCTGGTACATCGGACCGACGGCGGGCTTCGCGTCGGCCACGAGGCCTCCCGAGGAGACATCGACCAGGTCGACGCCCAGGGCCTTGAGGGCCCGCGCGTACTCGACCGAGGCCTCGATGTCCCATCCGCCCTCCACCCAATCGGTCGCCGAAATGCGAATAAACATCGGCATGGCTTCGGGCAGGGCGCCGCGGACGGCCGCGGCGACTTCCAGGGGGAGGCGCATCCTGCCTTCGAGACTCCCGCCGTAATGGTCGGCGCGGAGGTTGGAAAGCGGCGACAGGAATTGGTGGAGAAGATAGCCGTGGGCGGAGTGCAGCTCGACGAGGTCGAAGCCGGCGGCGACGGCCCGCCGCGCGGCTGCCGCGAAGGCGGCGACGACGACGCTAATGCCTTCGTCGTCCAAGGCCCTAGGGGCCGCGTAGGCTCCAAATGCCAGGGCGCTAGGGGCGGACGTGGCCCAGCCTCCCTTATCGGCGGGCAGCCAGGCGCCGCCCTCCCAGGGCCGGGCGGTCGAGGCCTTGCGCCCGGCGTGGGCTATCTGTATGCCCGCGACGGCCCCGAAGGTCTTGATCGTCCGCGCGATTTTCCCCAAGGCCTCGGCATGACCGTCGTCCCAGATGCCGAGGTCGCCGGGCGTGATTCGGCCTTCGGGGAGGACGGCGGTGGCCTCGACTACGACGAGGCCCGCTCCGCCGATGGCGCGCTCGGCGTAATGGCGCAGGTGCCAATCGCCCGGGAAACCGTCAAGGCCCGAATACTGGCACATCGGCGAAAGGGCGACACGGTTCGGCAGCTCGACGCCGCGAAGCCGCAGGGGTTCGAAAAGAAGATCGGGCATGTGATCCTCCGCCCTAGATATTAAACTTGAAAAAAATGACGTCGCCGTCCTGGACGACGTACTCGCGACCCTCCTGGCGAAGCTTGCCCGCGACCTTGACCGCGTGCTCGGATCCCAGGGAGACGAGGTCCTCGTAGCGGTAGACCTCGGCCTTGATGAAGCCCTTTTCGAAATCGGTGTGGATGACGCCGGCCGCGGCGGGAGCCTTGTCCCCGGCCCGAATCGTCCAGGCCCGGCACTCGTCCTCGCCCGCGGTGAAGAAGGTGCGCAGGCCCAATAAGTGGTAGGCGGCGTGGATGAGGGTCGAGAGCCCCGACTCCTCCAGGCCGAGCTCCGCGAGAAATTCGCGCTTCTCTTCCTCGCTCTCCAGGTCGGCGAGCTCGGCCTCGAATTTTCCGCAGATGACGACGCAGTCGACCCCATCGGCCTCGGCGATCCGCCTCACCGCGTCGATTTTCTCGTTGCCCGATTTCACGCCGGCCGCGCCGCCTGCGGCGGCGAGAACTCCCGCTTCGTCCGCGTTGCAGACGTAGAGCTCGCGCTTCATCGTGATGAGGAAGGAGCGGCGCACCGCCTCGGCCTCTTCGGCGTCGAGCGGAACCGAGCGGGCGGGCCTGCCCTCCTGCAGCGCCGGGCGGATCTTGGCGTAGGCCGCGAGCTCGCGCTCGGCGTCCTTTTTCTTGGCGGGGTCCTTGAGCTCCTTCTGGAGCTTCTCGGCTCGCTTGTCTACGGTCTCCAGGTCGGCGAGGGCGAGCTCCAGATGGAGAAGTTCGACGTCGTCGGCCGGGCTGACCTTGCTGGAGACGTGCGGCACGTCGGGGTCGTCGAAACAGCGAACGACGTGGACCAGGAGGGCGGAATCGCGCACGTGGGCGAGGATCAGGTTCGAGCCCTCCTTTTTCGAGGAGGCCGAGCCCAGTCCGGCGATGTCGACGAACTCGACCGTGGCGGGCACCTTGCGCTTGGGCTTGAACATATCGGTCAGCCGATCGAGGCGCGGGTCGGGCACGGCGATTATCCCGAGGTTCGGATTCTTGCCGGAGGCGGAGAAATTGGAGGTCTCTGCCTTCACCCGCGTCAGGGCGGTGAAGATGGTAGTCTTCCCGACTGTCGGCAGGCCGACTATTCCGCAGTTCAGGGGCATGGGTGACCTCGCTGATTTATGGTGGATTCGAGAGAATATTCTACTCGGTTACAGCCGCGGTCTTCAAGCGCCGAACTCGAGGAAACGATCCATCAGCTCATGGCCGCGGTCGACGAAGAGGCCGCTCTTCTTCGCCTCGATCTCGTCGTAGGTCGAGAGTCCCGAGCCCAGATCCTTCCCCTTCTCGTGGATGAGGAAAGGGACGGCATCGGAGGTATGGGTTCGTATGGAGAGAGGGGTCGGATGGTCGGGCAGGACGAGGATCCGATACTCGTCGAAGCCTGCCATGCCGTCCAGGAGTTTCCCGACCACGAGCTCGTCGATCAGCTCGATCGATCTCACCTTGTCCTCTATCTCATGATGATGCCCGCATTCGTCGGGGGCCTCGATATGGACGTAGACGAAGTCCTGGCCGGACTCGAGCTCGCGGAGCGCCGCCTCGGCCTTTCCCCCGAAATTCGTGTGGATGTTCCCGGTCGCGCCCTCGACGTCGATAGACCTCATGCCCGCGCAGATACCCAGGCCCTTGATGAGGTCCACCGCCGAGATGACCGATCCCCGAAGGCCGTATCTATCGGAAAATAGCGGAATCGCGGGCCTTCGTCCCTGGCCCCAGAGCCAAATAGAGTTCGCGGGCAGCTCGCCTCGCGCCTTCCTCGCCTCGTTGATCGGATGGCCTCGCAGGATCTCGTGGCCCTCCTCCATCAGCCGCAGTAGTTTTCCCCCGGCCTCTCCCTTGGGGAGATGCCCGCGGATGGGTTTGAGCGGGATATCGTGCGGCGGGGTCAGCACGCAGCCCGAGGGCCCGCCCTTCCACACCATACAATGCCGATAGCTGATGCCGGGATGGAAGGCTATCTCGCCGGTCCCGAGGCGGCGTTGGACTTCCTCGATGAGGACTCTCGCCTCGTTGGTGGGTATCTCGTCGGAGCTGTAATCCAACATGATTTTGGAGGCGAAATCGCCCTCAGGAGAGAGGGAGACGAGATTGCACCTGAACGCGACGTCGGTCGGGGCCAGGTCGATGCCCATGCTCACGGCCTCGATGGGAGAACGGCCCGTGTAGTATTTCGCCGGATCGTAGCCCATCACGGAGAGGTTCGCCACGTCACTCGCGGGGGGCAAACCGTCGGGGACGGTCTTTACCATCCCCATCTCCCCACGCCTCGCGAGCGAGTCGATTCGCGGCTTCCTCGCGACCTGGAGCGGGGTCTTCCCTCCCAGCTCCGCGACGGGATAGTCGGCCATGCCGTCGCCGAGTATGACTACGTATTTCATGCCTGCCTCGTTTCGTTGCGCATGATCGTATCGGATGTCCATGGCTCGTCGCAAGGAGCGCCGCGATCATCCATCCGTTTCAATTATTGAAACACAATCATTAAAATCTGATCTGTTTCCCTTTACATATAAAATAGCTCCGTATAGGATGTTCCCAAGGAGATCAGTCATGCCCGAGCTCGAGTCCCTTTATTCCGCAAATGCCAATAATATGAAGAAATCGGTCATACGCGAGCTCCTCAAGCTCACGACCCAGCCCGGCATCATCTCCTTCGCGGGCGGGCTGCCCGATCCCCAGACCTTCCCGGTCGAGGGCCTTCGCGCGGCTGCGGACAGGGTATTCACCGGGCGCCCATCGGAGGCCCTGCAATATGGGACCACTGAAGGCGATAACGAGCTCAAGGACCAGCTCATAGCCTTCGAGGCGCGGCAAGGCGTGAAGCTCGGGCGCGACAACATGCTCGTCGTGTCGGCGAGCCAGCAGGCCCTCGATATCACCTGCAAAGTATTCCTCGACCCCGGCGATACGGTGATCGCAGGCCGCCCCACGTATCTGGGCGAAATACAGGCCATCCAGTCCTATCGAGCCGAGGTACTTGGGATTCCCTTCGGACCGGAGGAAGACGGATTCGACATGGGCGAGCTGCGGATGCGTTATGCGAAGGCCATCGCGGCCGGCAAGAGGATCAAATATATCTACGTGATAGCCGACTTCCAGAACCCCACGGGCATCTGCTGGAGCATGGAGAAGCGGCGCGACCTCCTCGCTTTTTCCTACGAGCACGATCTCCTCATCGTCGAGGACGCGCCCTACCGCGAGATACGGTTCCTCGGCGAGGCCCTGCCCTCGATCTACCAGCTGGACAAGGAGGGAGAGAACAGGGGCAACGTGATCGGATTCAAGACCTTTTCCAAGATACTTGCCCCTGGAACGCGGATGGGTTGGATAATCGCGGCACCTGAGATCATTTCGAAATTCGTCGTGGCCAAACAGGCGATGGACCTCTGCTCCAACGTCTTCACCCAGGCATGGATAGCCGAGTATCTCAAGACCGGCGCGATCTATGCCCATATCGAAGAGACCAGGGAGCTCTACCGGGCGAAGCGCAACCACATGGTCGCCGCCTTCGAGAAGTACATGCCCAGGCGGCCTGATCTCAAATGGACGAAGCCCGAGGGCGGACTCTTCCTCTGGATCAGCCTGCCCGAGTTCATCGACACGGAGAAGATGTTCGTAGCCGCGATCGAAAAAAAGGTCGCCTACGTCGTGGGTTCGGCCTTTTACTTCGACGAGCCGAAGCGCAACGCGATGCGCATCAACTTCTCGTACGGGTCCCTCGAGCAGATTGACGAAGGGGTGAAGCGGCTTTCGAAAGTGATAGAGGACGAGATACGGCGGCACGAGGGCGAATAGGGAAGCCGGCGCGGGCGAAGACTTAGTCGCCGCCCCTTTGCCCAACGGTGTAGCTCTCGAGGCTGAGGACGCTCGTCGGCGATCCCGGACCCGCCGAGGCGCTCTCGGACCTGACGAGGAAATGCGGGTTGGCCGTCGAGTACCAGAGGTAGCTCTTCCCGAAGAAGGGCCCGAAGATCCCGCTCAGACTGAGCTGGGCTTTCCAGCACTCGACGCCCCTGTCCCCGACCGCGAGGGTCTCCTTTCCCGTCACGCTCAGGTCGAAGCGGAAGCCGCCGGCCGCGTTGGTGCCCAGGAAGACGATCTTCGCCTTGTGCCGCGATCCCCAGGGGAAGGCGCGCAGGGTATATGGCAGGGAATCCATTCCGGTAACCACGATCTCTTCGGGAGTCGAAGGGCCTTTATTCTCGAGTATCGTCGTCACGCGCCGAAGCGTCGCGTCCCTGCCTCGGCGGGCTGATCGGCCCCACTGTTCGTGGCGAGGAGCAAGGCGAAGACAGCCACGACGAGCCGATGTTTCATTTCAGGCATCTCGTGAGATTTCGGGGATGAGGACGCTGACCCGTCCCCCTCCCAAGGGCGACTCGCCCGCCTCTATCTCCCAGCCATGGCCGCGCAGGATCGAGCGCGCGATATACAAGCCGAGGCCCGATCCCTCGCCCTCTCTCGCCGAGCTTCCGCGATAGAAGGGCTCGAACACCCTCTCGCGCTCGCTGGCCGGTATGCCGGGGCCCTCGTCGTCGACGTCGATGCAAAGGACCCCCTCGCGGGGACGGGTGGAGAGTCGGACCAGCCCTCCTTCCGGCGTGTAGTGGAGGGCGTTCGATATCACGTTCTCGAAGGCGCGGGAGAGAAGGCTCCTGTCGATCGGAAGTCGGAGATCGTCCGATGCATAGAGGTCGGCCTCGAAGCGCCTTCCCATCAGGACCGCGTCTTCCCGCGCCTCGCGCGCGAGGCCTTCGAGAAAGGGCCGGAGCTCGACCGACTCGAAACCCATCCGCCATTCCTCGGTCTCCATCCTCGCGAAGTCGAGGAGGCCGCCGATCCGGGTCTCGAGAAGCCGCGTCTTGCCGCGCATGATGCGGACGTAGCGCTCGAGGGTCGCCGGGTCGCTCGCGAGGCCGTCATCGACCGCCTCGAGATAGCCGCCGATGGAAGTGAGGGGCGTGCGCAGGTCATGGGATACAGCGGCCAGGAAGCGCGCGCGCTGGTCGCGGTCCTCGCTCAGCGCGCGGCGCATGCCGTCCATCGCCCGCGCGAGGTCCTCGATCTCCCGTATGCCGCGCACGCTCACGGCGGTCTCGAAGTCGCCGGCGGCGATGCGCCCGGCGGCGCGCTCGAGTTTGAGCACGGCTCGGGCAAGCTGCGTGGCTACGAGCACGCCGAGGGAAAAGACGATGGCGACGAGGGCCAGGAGGGCGAGGCTGCCGAAGGCCGACCTCGAAAAACGTCCCTCGCCTCTGGACTTGGACATGGGGAGCCATGCGTAATAGGAACCGACGGCCCTGCCCTTGAGCGACAATGGCTCGGCGAAGAAGCTGGGCGTCGCGAAATCCTCCCGCGCGGCATCGGCGAAATCACCCAAGTCGGCCCTCGCGCCGACCGCGAAGCGAGGCGAGGTCGAGTAGAGGATGGCGCCCTCTCTCCCGGCCACGACGAGCTCGAAATCGGGCGGCGGGAAGTAGCCGGGAATGAGGGACAGGTTTCCGGCGGAGTCGATTCTGGCCGCCCTCTCGAGCTCTATACTCACCTCTCGGAGTTGAATGAAGGACTGTTCGGCGCCCCTCGTCGAGAGCACGAGGACGACGATTCCCGCCAGGCCGAAGGGAAGGGCCAGGGCCCCCGCCGCGAGGCCGCCGAGAATCAGCTTGAGGCTGGGCGGCCTCCGGGCCCGCCTCGCCATCAACGGGCGCTCCAGTTTCGGCGCGTATCCTCGCGGCGCGTATCCTCGCGGAGGAACCTGTATCCCGCCCCCGGCACGGTGACGAGCCATCTCGGCGGAGCGCCCTCCTTCTCGATCTTGCGCCTAACGCGTTGGACATGTACGGCGACGGTAGAGAGGTCGCCGTGCTCGAGACCCCACACCGCCTTGTAGAGGGCCTCGGGGCCGTAGGTCTTCCCTTCGTTGGAAGCGAGGAAGGCGAGGAGCTCGAACTCCCTGCGGCTTAAGGGGACCCTCTCGCCGCCGCGCTCGAGGAGCTTGCCCTCGAAGTCGAGGACATAGGGCCCGAACGCGATCCGCGTCCCCCCGGAGGCGGGGCCGCCCGGCGCGCCGTAGGCGTCGCGGGGATAGGCGGCGCGGCGGAGCTGGGCCTTGACCCTTGCCGCCAGGACCTTGGGCGAGAAGGGCTTGGAGACGAAATCGTCGGCCCCGAGGCCGAGGCCGATGACCTTGTCCTCGTCCGACTCCCTCGCGGAGACGATGATGACTGGAGCCCTGCTCTTCTCGCGAAAGTAGCGCAGAAGCTCGAGGCCGTCGGCGCCGGGTAGGCCAAGGTCGAGGAGAAGCAGCTCCGGCAGGCGGTTGGAGCACTCGAGTATGGCCTCCTCGGCCGAGCCGACGATGACGGTGGCGAGGCCATCGCGGCCAAGGTATGCCGCCACGAGCTCGGCTATCTCGCGATCGTCCTCGACGATGAGGATGATCGCGCCCTCCCTTTCCTCTGTTTCCATTGCGTCAAGTATACGCCCTGACCGCTCCATCCCTCCATATATAGCCGATGAACGACCGATGAATTTCCTTAATACGCGGTCGATAATTGTCCCGTCGTCCTTGAATTGCGGCCGTCCACATGAATATCTTATTAGCGAACGTAAAAAAAGCGCCGTCGAAGGTCCCGGAGGGGACGCCATTCGCAAAAACGTGGATGCATGGCGCGAGTCAAGGAGTAGGTATGGTAATCGTAGAGCTCCAGGATGTCCGCAAGGTTTATCCCCTCGGCAAAGTGGAAGTCGAGGCGGTAAAGGGCGTGTCCTTCTCCATAGAGAAAGGCGACTTCATCTCAATCGCGGGGCCCTCGGGCTCCGGCAAGACGACCATACTCAACATGCTCGGATGCGTGGACAGGCCCACCTCGGGCACGGTCCTCATCGACGCCAGGCCGACCAAGGACCTCTCGGACGCGCAGCTGACCACCCTCCGCCACGAAACGCTGGGCTTCATATTTCAATCCTTCAACCTCATCCCGGTGTTATCGGTATACGAGAACATCGAATTTCCCCTTCTCCTCGGCAAGAAGGGCCCCAAGGGCAAGGAGAAGAGCGATTGGATCGAGTACCTCATCGGCGAGGTCGGCCTCGACCAATGGCGCACCCACAAGCCCAACGAGCTCTCCGGCGGCCAGCGCCAGCGCGTCGCGATCGCCCGCGCCCTCGTCACCAAGCCCCAGATCGTCCTTGCCGACGAGCCGACCGCGAATCTCGACTCGGGCACCGGCGAGCAGATACTCGAGCTCATGAAGAAGATAAACCGCGAGATGGAGACGACCTTCATCTTTTCCACGCACGACGCCAAGATCGTCGAACTCGCCGACCACATCGTCCGTCTCCGCGACGGCCTGGTCACGGAGAACGTACGGCAGGAGAGGACGTAAACGATGCCGGTACTGTTCCGAATCGCCTTCAGGAACCTCCTGGAGCACAAGGCCAAGAGCCTCATCATCGGAGTGCTCCTTGCCCTCGGCGTGGTCATCCTCGTCGTCGGCAACTCCTTCATGGATACCGCCGCCAGGGGCGTCAAGGACACCTTCATCGGCAACTACACGGGGGATATTTTCATCGCGGCCAAGGCCAAGGCCCCGGTCAGCCTCTTCGGCGTCGCCTCCGTGGGCGGCAGGGACTCGACCGATAACCTGCCCTACTTCGACAAGGTCGCCGCCAAGGTCAGGAACGAGCCGGGAGTCACCGACGTGACGAGCCAAGTCACGGGCTTCGCGATGGTGTCGCTGAAGGACGCCCCCACAAGCGGGCCCGCGAGCGAGGCCGTCGCCGAGGCCAACGGACAGTCCTTCGCCCTCCTCTTCGGCATCGATCCGACGAGCTACTACAAGCTCTTCAGGAACGCCACGCCCATCCAGGGCAGGCTCCTCGAGCCGGGAGAGGAAGGCATCGTGGTATCCAAGGCGACGATCGACCGCTTCAAGAAGGGCCTGGGCGTCGAGCCCAAGGTCGGCGAAACCCTTCTCCTGACGGGCATCGGCAAGTCGGGTTTCAAGATCCGCTCCGTCCCCCTGGTCGGCATAGTCTCCTTTAAGAACGAGAGCCCGGCGACGGACTTCATCTCCTACGCAGACGTGAACACCGTCAGGATTCTCCAGGGCCTCACCCTCGGCAACGACGAGGATACGCCCGTCACCGCCGAGCAGAAGAACCTTCTCGACGCGTCGGGCGACGATCTCTTCGGCGGCGAGACCGTCGTGACCACGTCGGCCGTCAAGAAGCCGGTCGCTCCGGTCCGGCGCTCCCCCGCCGCGCCGAGGATGCTGTCCCAGGCCGACACGGGGGCCTGGCACTTCATCATGGCGAGGCTCAAGAACCCCGCGGCCGCTCCCTCGGTCATCGCGTCGCTCAACCTCTGGTTCGCGAAGGAAGGCATCGACGCCCTCGCCTCCGACTGGAAGGCCGCCGCCGGCCCCTTCGCCTCGAGCATCGACGTCGTGCGCGTCGTTTTCAACATAGCCATCATCATCGTGGCGGTGGTCGCCGTCATCATCATGATGAACACCCTCGTCATCTCGGTCATCGAGAGGACGGGCGAGATCGGCACGATGCGCGCCCTCGGCGCACAGAAGGGCTTCGTCCGCAGGATGTTCCTCGCCGAGACCCTGACGATAGCCTTCGTCTTCGGCCTCATCGGCACGGCCGTCGCCCTGGGGGCGGTAGGCGTCATCAACGCGCTCCATCTCAAGGCGACCAACGATTTCCTGAAGATCCTCTTCGCGGGAAACGTGCTCCACACGTCGGTGAGCCTCGCCTCCGTCGTCGGGAGCCTCTTCCTCGTGGGCCTGGTGGCCGTCGCCGCCCACCTCTACCCCGTTTCCCTCGCGCTCAAGGTCCAGCCCGTGCGCGCCATGCAGACCGAATAGGTGGGAGCAATGGAAACAATCAAGCTCGCCCTGCGCAACCTCTCGCGCCAGAAGAAGAGGACCTTCATGCTCGGGGGCGCGATAGCCTTCGGCATCATGATCGTCACGATCATCAACGGCTTCGTCGGGGCCTTCGTTTCGAACATAAGCGAGAATTTCGCCAATCTCGCGGCGGGTCACGTATTCATCCAGGGCGTCGAGAAATCGACCTCCGGCAAGGAATACGACATCATCCACGACGACGGCGCGCTGCTCGAGGCCGTCCGGCAGACGGCCAGGGCGGTCGGCATCCAGGCGAAGTACTTGAGCAAACGCTCCTCCTTCCAGGGCGCCCTCGTGTTCGCCGGCAAGAGCGCCCAGCTCCAGATCGACGGGGTGGACTGGACCAACGAAACCTACCTGCCCGACAGGCTCGCCTTCAAGTCCGGAGGGATGGCGGGCATGAAGGCCAAGGAAGGCCTCATCGTCTCGGAGCCCATCGCCAAGAGGCTCAACGTCCAGATCGGCGACCGCATCCTCGTGCAGATGAAGACCTATACGGGCCAGAACAACGTCGGAGAGTTCGCCATCGCCGGCATCACCATCGACCCGGGCATCCTCGGCTCGATGGCCGGCTACGCGAACAAGTCCTTCGTCAACGAGCTGCTGAACCTCGGGCCCGACGACTATCAAGCCATGGGCATCTATCTGCCATCCATCAACGGCATGGATAAGTACGGCACGAACCTCTACGAGACCCTGCGCAAGAAGGTCCAGGTCTTCACCCATGATCCCGCCGCGAAGCAGGAAAATTTCGTGAGCGCGATGATGAGCCAGTCCAAGAAGGAAACCTGGTCGGGCACGAAGTACCGCGTATTCACGCTCAACGACATGCTCTCCCAGGTGCAGCAGATAGTGAACGTGCTCAACTCCGCAAGCCTCGTGATCCTCCTCATTCTATTCCTCATCATCATGGTCGGAATCGGCAACACCTTCCGCATCATCATGTACGAGCGCATACGCGAGATAGGCACGATGCGCTCCATCGGGATGCAACGGGGCGAGGTGAGGAGCCTGTTCCTTTACGAGGCCGCCTTCCTCTCGATGGGCGGCGTCTTCACGGGCATCGTGCTCGCGCTCGTCGTCATGGGCGTCATTTCCCTCGTGAACTTCGGCATCAACAGCCCCCTCTTCATCATCCTCAAGAACGGCCACATGACCTTCAGCCTGCCCCTCGTCCGAACGATAGCGAACATCGTCATCGTCACGGGCCTGACGCTGGCCGCGGCCTTCTTCCCCGCGAGGAACGCCGCCCGCCTGGATCCCGCGGTCGCCCTGCGCACCGTCAAGTAAGGAGAGTCGGTAATTATGCAACAAATAAATTTTCGGCGAATCGCAATCGCCGTCCTGACCCTCGCCGTCGCGGTCTCGGCCGCGGCGGCCACCGACTTCAAGGCCCTGCTCAAGTCGATAGACGAGCTCCAGACCTTCAGCAAGCAGGACTACAGCGCCGTCTACGACATCGTTTCCGAAAAGCCGGGCGAGAACCCGACCACGACGCAGGTTAAGATCTTTCGCCGCGACGACCACGACCAGATAGTCATACTCATCCAAAAGCCCGAGAAGCAGAAGGGACAGGGCTACCTCAAGATAGACGACAACGTCTGGTTCTACGACCCCGAGAGCGGCAACTACTCCCACTCCACGATGAAGGAGAACATCAACGGCTCGCAGGCCAAGAACTCGGATTTCAAGAAATACACCTTCGCCGAGGATTTCGACATCGTAAAGACCGACGAGGGCAAGCTCGGGTCCTTCGAAACCTGGGTCCTCACGCTTCAGTCCAAAAACGACGAGGTGTCCTACCAGAAGATCAGACTCACCGTTCGCAAGGACAAGCCCATTCCCCTCAAGGAGGAGGACTTCTCCGTCTCCGACAGGCCGATGCGGACCATCTACTACCTGCCGACCTACGTGCAGGTGAACGACAAACTCATACCGGCCAAGATCAAGATGGTGGATGAGGTGAACAAGGGCACGCAGAGCGTCCTCACCATCTCGAACGTCTACGTCGGGAAGCTGGACAACAAGTACTTCCAGAAAACCTTCCTCGAAAGCGCGCAGTAGGAGGTCGCCATGAAGATACGCGAAGCCCGATTCGGCCTCCTCGCGGCCCTCTTCCTCCTCGCGGGCGCCTCCCTCGCCGCCCAGGACGCGGCGACCCAAACGGCCTCCGGTTCATCCACCTCCGAGGACGACATGTTCGGCAGCCCGGAGACCGTCACCCAATCCAACAACGTTTCCAAGGAAGCCCAGGGGCAGAGCGAGTTCCTCAAGTACGATCAGGTCAAGGTCGGCGGCTCCTTCACGAGCAAGGTCGGACTCACGGAGGCATGGGCCTCGCCCTGGAACGGAAGCGAGGCCTTCCTGCCGCCCACGAGCAATTACATCACGCCCGACTTCCAGGGCGACGTGAAGATCGTCGCGAAGCCCCTCACCGACTTCGGCGTGAACATGGACTTCCGCACGAGCTGGCCCTTCACTCTCAGCAACATCAACAATATCAATGGAGCCCTCCCGAACATTTCGACATCCTCCCTCGCGTCCAGCGGCACGGGCACCATACCCAACATCGCGGTCTGGTCCCTCTACTCGAAATTCAACTGGCAGGACAAGGTCTACTTCAGCGCCGGCCTCCAGCCCCTATCCTGGGGCGTCGCCAAAGGCTACTTCCAGCCGGCCGACAATATCTTCGCCACTTCTACTGCCATAGACCCGACGAACACGGGGGCGGAGCGCCAGGGACCCATCTCGATCAAGACCACCATCCCCCTCGGCGTCACGAACAACTTCTATATATATGCCGGCCTGCCCACGACCACCGACGCGAATGGATCGACGACGGTAAACATGGATCCCGGCCAAGCCCGGCTCGCCGTCAAGGGCGAGTACGGCTTCGGCAACACCGAGCTCGCCCTCGCCGGATACTACGCCTACGCCGACCACCCCCGAGCCCTCCTCATGGGGACGACGGGTTTCGGTTCCTGGAACTTCTTCGGCGAAGGCATCCTCAAGTACGGGAGCGAGCGCTACTTCCTATCAAACAACCCCGCGGCGGTCATCCCCATTCTTAACCCAAACGGCACCGTTGGCGCCCAGCAGTCGGGGGACATCTATTTTTCCGGGACCGTCGGCGGCTACTACTTCGATTCCGACTCCCGGGTCACGATCATGCTGCAGTACTATTATAACGGCGAGGGCCAGACGGGTGTCTCGGCGGAACAAACCTACTCTTACTATCTAATCGAGAACGCAGGCAATAATATCGACCAGTTCGACAAAATTAATATCGGCACCCACTACGCCTTCGCCTCCATCTCGGACACCGATCTCTTCTCCCAGACCTTCGGCGCGGACAAGCTCGGGGCCGCCCTCATCGTCATATCGAATCTTTCCGACCTCTCCGGCTACATCATCCCGAGCCTCACCTGGAAGTTCTTCGACTACGTGAGTCTCCAGTTCGGCGCGACCTTCAGCTTCGGCCCGGCGGGCAGCGAGTACATCACCTACGGGGTCGGGCAGCCGCTTAACTTCGCAAGTTTGCCGAACACGCCCGGTGTGGCCCTCAGCCTGACCCTGACGATAGGCTCGGGCATCTTCTGATCCAGGTTACTATTTATTTTCTATGGCCTCTTGCCGTAAAATATACGGTGATAGACCGCAACCGAGCCCCCTCGTACTCGCTCTAAATTCGTGATTCCGGGAGCGTATGCCCGCGTTATCCTTCCAGAACGAGGTCGAGACCATGCATTTAAATATCCCATTCAAGGTCATGAGCATCTATTCCACGATCTGGATGCGTTCCAAGGCGCGGGTCGTCGTAAAGGGCCTCGACGAGCTCCCGCCGCGTAGACGCGGCGAGAGGCGCGTCTACCTTCTCCTGAACCACTCCACGACCTACGACATCGTCGCCCTCATGCACGTGTCCAAGGAGCCCTTCGCGATAATGATGGACAAGGGAGCCTTCACCTTCCCCATCATCCGCCATGTCCTCAGCGGGGCGGGCTTCATCCCCCTCGACAAGGCCGACTCGAAGCCGGCGGTCGAGGCCTGCGGCAGGGCTCTCGCGAAGGGCAGGCCCCTCCTCATCTCGCTGCACGACGGCGATTCGACCCTTGGCGACTGGGGCAAGCCCCGTACGGGCGGTATCCGCCTCGCCCACCTCGCCGGCGCGAAGCTCTATCCCATCTTCCTGAAGGTAGAGGACGATCGTATCCGCCACCTGAGATTCAAGGGAGTGAACGGGACCGAGTATCCCTATACTACCTTTAAAAACAGTTTCTACTTCATCGAGTTCCTGAAACCCTTCGACCTCTCCACGCTTCCGCCGGAGCCGAGCCACTCGGACTACTTCGAGGTGGCCAAGGAGCTGAACGCGAAGGCCGAGGGCGTCGAGGCGCGCTACGAGACCTTCCTCGCCGACAATCGCGAACGCTTCGCGCCCCTGCGGCGCAGGGGCGGCTCGAGGTTCAGGGTGGCCTGGTAAGCTGATTCCGTTGACGGATCCCTTGATCGCAGGGGCTTATGGGACTATCCTCGACTAATGGAAGGAATCGTCGATAGGCTTGGCTCCTATTTCGAAGACAGAAACGAGATTTCCTTCGCGTTGCTATTCGGCTCGAGGGCGTCCGGTCGCGCTGGAGAGGATTCCGACGTGGATATCGCCGTTTATTTCAGTCTGTCGGGGAACGAGCTCGAGCTGGAATCCCCGGACAGTCGATACCCCTCCGAAGACGCGCTATGGTCCGATATAGAAAGAACGCTTGGCGAGCGAGTCGATCTCGTCGTCCTAAACAGAGTGGCCGCCACCGTCGCCGCGGCCGCCCTGATCGAAGGCGTCCTCGTGTGCTGCAGGGATGAGCGCCTATACCGCCGTTTCCTGCTCGCCGCTACTCTATTAGCGGAGGACGAGCGTCGGTTCGCAGAAAGCTATCTGAGCATCAAGGCGCGATCGCGATCCATCTCCGAGATCGATCGCGATCGGCTCGCGCGGATCGTCGATTTCATACGAACGGAATTGGCGGATTCCGAATCGTTCGCCTCGATCGACAGGGCGAGGTATGTAAACGAACCGGCTTTCCGTCGCAATGTCGAACGATGGATAGAGAATCTCGTAAACGCTTCCATAGACGTAGCCAAGATTCTCGTCGCCTCGGATCGACAACCCGTCCCGCAGACTTACAGAGAAACCCTGCTTCGCCTTTCCGCGATCTCGGGGTTCGTCCCCGGAGACCCCGACGAGCTGGCCGCTTTCTCGAAATTGAGGAATCTCCTCGCCCACGAGTACCTCGAACTCCGCTATCCGTCTATAGAAGATTTCGTCCTTCGCGCTCCACCCCTTTTCCGCCGACTCGGCGACACGGTGAGCCGTATCGCCGAGCGTACGGAGCGAGCCTAGATCTACCGATTCGATACGGCGACCGAGGGGGCGGGGATTACGGACGCGGCCCTTCATCGCCCCTCGCCGCCGCATCTCTCAGCGCCTCGCTAAAGCGCCTGCATTCGAGGATCGCCGACTCGAGGTCGGGGCCCGGCTCATAGCCGAGTTCGGCCCGGGCCTTGGAGGAGCTGCAGACGTTGCGGACCGTCCCCGAGAGCACCAATGCTCGCGACAGGCCGGCCCCCGGAACGACCAGCTCTGCGACGGCGGCGGCGGCGAGCGCGAGGCCACCGGGCACCGCGCGAGGCGCGCGCGCGCGGGGCTTACGCGCGCGAGGCCGCCCCCCGTTGTCCCGCGCGACGCGGGCGACGAGGGACATGAACTCGCCGTAGCTCAGGTTGTCCTCGTCCCGCCCCGAGATAACGTAGCTCTCGCCGCCTCTCCCCCTACCCATGGCCAGGACGGCGCCGCGCGCGAAGTCGCGCGAGTCGACGAAGGAGGTGGCGCCCTCGAGGCTGGAGCCGAGGCTCCCATCCCAGACGCCGTCGACAAGGCGGGAGATCGCGTAGTGCAGGTCTCCCGGCCCGACCGCGGTGCCGGGGAAGACCGTGACGATATCCTGCCCGCGCTCGCGCGCGTATGTCTTGGCCAGCTCCCACGCGGCCAGCTTGGAGTCGAAATAGGCGATCCTCACCTCGCGCAGGAAGGAGTAGTCGCCTCGGGATGAGCGATCGACCGCATCCAGGGCCTCGGTAGGGGAAGCGAAGGAGTTGAGCGATCCATTATCCGCGTAGGGCGAGTCGGATTCGTTGAGCAGGCCGGGTTCTCCTTGAGTCTCGGTACCGAGAACGCAGATCGAGGAAACGTAGAGAACGCGCCCCAGGCCCGCTTCGATGGCCGCATCGAGGACGCGTTTGGTCCCGAGGACGTTCGCGTCCCATACGGCGCGCTTGGCTCGGACGGAGTAGTCCACCCTGCCCGCGAAATGGGCGAGAGCGTCCAGTCCGGCGAATTTGCGCGCCATGTCCCCGGAGTCGAGGACGTCGAGGCTCTCCACCCCGACGACGGAGGGATCGAAGAGGGGATTGGAGCGCGTTCTGGAAGCGAATGCGACTATCTCGACGTCGTTCCCAGGTGAATTAAGTCGACTCGAGTCCCGCAGTAGAGCCGCTATAAAACTAGCGCCCAAAAAACCGAAGGCTCCGGTGACACCGATTCTCATTTAATCCTCATTGTCATACTATATACGCGGGACGGAGGTAAGGGGTGAATATTCTCGTAACGGGGGCTTCGGGCTTCGTCGGCCGCCGTCTCGTCGATCGCATACTCGCCATGATGCCACGGGATAAAGTCGCGATCTTCCTCCTCCCCGACGAAGCCGTTCCCGAGCCCTTCGCGGATAGAGTGGAAATATTCCGCGGCGACATACGGGACGCGGAGGCGGTGCGAAACGCCGTCCGAGGAAAGGATCTCGTCTTCCATATAGCGGGGTTAATCTCGTACTGGGTCCTCGAGGCCGAAAAACTGGAGGCGGTCAACGTAGGGGGCGTCAAGGCGATAGTCGCCGCCTGCGTCGAATTCAAGGTAAGGCGCCTCGTCCACGTGTCCTCCGTAGGAGCCCTCGGCTTTCATCCCGACGGCAGGCTTGCCGACGAGAAAACGCCCTTCAACTGGCCGGAGAGTTTCGGCTATATGACCACCAAGCGCGAGGGGCAAAAAGTGGTGAGGGACGCCGTCCGCGACGGGGGCCTCGACGCGGTCATCGTCAATCCGGCCTCCGTGATGGGCCCCGGGGACCCGAGCGCTCAGAGCGAGCACAACCGACTCTACGCGAGCCTATACAAGGGCGGCACCTTCTTCGGCACCTTGGGCGGCGGCCTCGCCGTCGTCGACGTGCGCGACCTCGTGGAAACCATTCTCGCCGCCGCCGATAAAGGGCGCTCGGGCGAGGCCTACCTCTCCGTGGGAGCCAACGTGCCCTATACGCGCGTCCTCGAGCTCATGGCGAAGAGCGCGGGCAAAGGCTTTATACCCTTCGTGCTTCCCTCCTTCGCCCTCGCGGCGGCCGGATGGACGGCCGAGCTCTTCTCGCGCCTGACGCGAAAACGGCCCTTCATCACGGCAGCCTACGGCAGGCTCTCGGGCTGGAAGGCCTACTACTCGAGCGAGAAGAGCCGCCGGGAGCTCGGCATAGCGTACAGGCCCCTGGAAGAGACGATCGCCGACGGCTGCGAGTATTTCGAGAAGACTTTCCTGAAAGACCGATAGGAGTGGGAGCTGGACCATGGACCTGATCACCCTGCGACTGAGCGTAACGAGGGATTACCTCTTCAAGAACGGCTCGAAGTACGTTCTCGTCGATACGGGCTACGAGGAAGACTGGGAGCTCTTCAAACGCCGCTTGGGCGAGACCGGGATAGCGATCTCTCGGATCAGTCACCTCATCCTGACGCACCACCACGACGACCACGTCGGCCTCATCCACAGGCTCGTCGCGGAAAACCCGGCCCTCGTCGTCGTCATGCACGGGCTGGCGAAAGGGCTCCTCGCCCTCGGCCACAACGATCTCGGCCACGGGGGCGGCCTCCTCAACAGGCGCGTGGCCGTCCTCCTCGGCCTGAAACAATTCTACGTCTCGCTCGCCGTGGGTAAGCGAGTGGATAGATCGCGCAACCTCCTTTTCGAGCCCTATGAGGCGCGCGAATGCGATATCGTGCTCGAAGGCGAGACCCGCCTCCGGGACATCGGTATCGAGGCCGACGCGAGCATTTTCGCGACTCCCGGCCACACGATAGACTCAATCTCCATACTCTTCGACGATGGCGATTGCCTCGTCGGAGACGCGGCGGCGAACTTCCTCGGCATGGCAGGGACGAAAAACTGCGTGGTCTTCGTCCGCGACCTCGACGAATACTATGAGACCTGGGAGAAGATCCTCGCGAGGGGAGCCAGGCGCATCTTCCCGGGGCACGGCTCGCCCTTTGACTCGAGGCGCCTACGGCGCAATCTCCGGAAGAACAAGACCGGGAATATGGTATTAATGATGAGCGAAGAAGGAGATACGCGAGGGGAGTTTATCGGCTCCTAAGTATTTCCCCTGTCATTCATCTAAATCCTATACAAAACGGACTATCGTATCCCCTACGATCGCGCCAAGATAATTATTCATTCACCCGTGTATTGTTTCGCGCAAATTGGCGCGAGCTGGCGTAGCGTCAACCAGGCTTGCCAAGGAAGAGGAATTGGGCATTCATCTCTGGATTTCTTTGCGCCCCTTGCGCCTCTGCGCGAGATCCAACCACGCTATAGTCGGAAGCTCCTTCTTTATATCCATCCATTTTCCTCGTACCAGCGCCCCGTTTCGGCGATCGCTTCGACCGTACTGACGAGGGGCTTGAAGCCGAGAAGGCGCTCGGCCTTGGCCGTCGAAACTACCCAGCGATGCTGCCGTATTTCGAGCAACTTGTCCTTGTCGAGAAGGGGCGGGCGCTTCGCAAAGGGCTTGGAGGCTTCGGCGAAGAAGGCGGCGAGGGCGATGATCCATTCCGGTACCTGAACCCTGAACGTTTTTTTGTCCAGGCAAGCCTCGACCATGGCCGAGAAGTCGTCCCAATCGTACTCGCCCTCGTCCGCGATGAAGAAGGCTTGGCCGTAGGACGCGGGGTTGAGTACGCAGGCCGCAATCGCCGAAGCGAGGGTCCTTACGTAGAGCACTGACATCACGTTACGCCGGCCGACTATGACGCGCAGGCCTCGCTGGACGAGCTTGTAGTAGTGGAGGAAGTCCCGGTCCCGGGGACCGTAGACGCCGGGAGCGCGGATGAAACTGCAGTGCATGCGGCCCTCGTAGGCGAGCAAGCTCGTCTCGAGGGTCGCCTTGCTCCGGCCGTATGGCGTGAGCGGCCGCAGCTCGTCGTCCTCGTCCAGGCAGCGTCCCTCGCCACCGACTCCGTCGGTGGCGTAGCAGGGGCCCGAGGCGGCCACGGAGCTCATGGACACGATGTGTCGCGGGCCGTCGGGAAGGGCCAGGGCGGCCTCGACGAGATTTACGGCCCCTCCCGCGTTGACCGCCATGAAGCCGGCTTCCGTTTTCGCTCGCGTGAGGCCCGCGACGTTGACGATGGCCTCGCAGCCCTCGAGAAAGGGTCCGAGGCTCTCGCGGTCGGTGACGCTGCCCTCGAAAAAACGAATCTTCGCGCCTTCGAGCCACCGGGGTCCCTCGTTCGGGAGCATCAGGCAATTGACGTCGTATCCGCGCTCCAAGAGGAGCTCGACGACGTGGCTCCCCACGAAACCAGTCCCGCCGGTAACCGCGATCCTCATGGAGCCTCCCGTTCCCTCGATTCCGATCGGCATGATACTATCACGCTACTCCACCATGCGACGATCACCCTCGGGACGCACAAGGGAAAGCCAATGATTCACCTCATCAAGCCGTGGATAAAGCCAGCCTCGTATATCGCCCTCGCCTCATTTTCCTGCCTTCTCTACTCGGCCTTTACGCCACCCCTCCTCGGCCCGGCCGCGGCATCCCGCCTGCCCCTGATCGGCGGCCTACCCGGCGATCTGCCGGGTTACTGGGCGCGCTTCGCCCTCTCCTTCCTCCTCCTCGGCGTCGCCCCTGCCGTCCTTGCCCTCGCCTTCCGAGAGAGGCCGGCCGACCTCGGCCTCAACTTCAAAGCTCGACAGCTCAGCATGCCCCTCTTTTGGCTCCTCGTGCCCGTCGCGATCGCCATCGGCGCCTTAGGCGCGCTTTCGCCCGATCTCGGGTCCTTCTACCCCTATTCGCGCGATCTCATCGGCCGAGTGCGCGAGTCGGGCATCGGCCCCTTCCTGGGCCACTTCGCCGCCTATTTCTTCCTCTACTACGTCCCATGGGAATTCTTTTTCCGCGGATTCCTCCTTTTTCCCTTCGCGCTCGCGGCCGAAAGGGCCTTCTCGCTCGACTCTGTCGCAGCTGCGCGGGGGACCGTCCTCGCGGCCCTCGTCCTTTTCCAAACCATCCCCTCGACCCTCCTTCATTACGGCCATCCCCTCACCGAGCTCGCGGGAGCGGTGGCCGGGGGAATAATCTTCGGCCTCCTCGCCTGGAAGACGCGATCGATCTTTCCGGGCCTTATTTTACACGCCGCCCTGGGGCTCGGCGCTGACGGCCTCATCGTCCTCAAAGGCGCGGGGATACTCTGATGGGCGGCGGCCCCCTGAAGATACTCGTCACCGGCGCCTCGGGCTTTATAGGCGATCACCTCTGCGCCGCCCTCGCGGCCCGTGGGGACTCGGTCCGCGCCCTCTACCGCCGCAAGACGCCTCCGCCCGAGCTTCTCGCGTTGCGCGACTCAGGCTCCCCCGGGCGGGGCGAGGTCGAGCTGTTCAGGGCCGACCTGGGCGACGGGGAGCGAGTATGCGAGGCCGTCAAGGGCGTCGGCGCGGTGATCCACGCGGCGGCCCTGGCCTCGGACTGGGGCGACCTCGACCTCTTCCTCAAGGCCAACTACGACGCCACGGTCGGCCTCCTCGAGGCCTCGCGCGGAGCCGGAGCCTCGATCTTCGTCTACCTCAGCTCCGCAGCCGTCCACGGCTTCGGGCCCCACGTCGATACGAAAGAGGGCGGACCTTACTATCCCCTCAAATATCCCTACCAAATCACCAAGCTCATGACCGAGAAATACGTCCTCGCGCAGAATGCGCCCGGATTCCGGACGACGGCGATTCGGCCCTGCAACGTCTATGGTCCGGGCGACCGCATGAGCACCTACCAGATGTACGACGCGATCATGGACGGGATATTCGGCTATATCGGATCGGGTCGGGCCCTCACCTGCCCCATCTACATAGACGACCTCTGCGCCGGCGTCTTGGCCGCCCTGGATCGAAGCGAATCGGGAGGCGAGGCCATCATCCTCACCGACGGCCAGAAGGTCGCGTGGAAGGATTACACCCGCGTCATGTTCGCCGCGGTCGGGTCGAGGAAGAGGCCGATAAGCCTGCCAAAACCCATCGCCTTCGCGGCGGCCTGGATCATGACGGCGGTTGCGCGACTCTTCCGCAGCCAATCGAGGCCCATCTTGACGATGTATCCCGTCGAGCAGGGCTCGGCGGACTACCATTTCTCGAACGAGAAGGCGCGCGAGCTTCTCGGCTTCGAGCCTCGAGTCTTCTACGAGGAAGGCCTGGTTCGAACGGCGCGGGCCTACCTCGAGGATAGGCGAAAAACAAGGCCTAAGCTATTATCGCGATGGATGAAGGGGGACGCGCCATGAAGGCCCAAAAGATAAGCGACAGAATCTACGCGCTGCACGCCGACGTCAGGACCGAGGATCTTTTCGAAGGCATCTGGCCGATCCCTGACGGCGTCTCGCTCAACTCCTATCTCGTCAAGGGCGACAAGATCGCGCTCATAGACCTCGTCCGCGATTGGGGCGGCGCCCCGGCAGCCCTCGAGTCGGGGCTGTCGCAGGCGGGCATCCGACTCGTCGACGTGGACTACCTCGTGCTCAACCACCTCGAGCCCGACCACACGGGCTGGCTCGCCGATTTCCGGCGGATCAATCCCAAGGCCAGGATCCTCGCGACCGCCAAGGGAGTCGAGCTGGTGAAGAACTTCTACAAGGTCGAGAACGGGGTCGAGGCCGTGAAGACCGGCGACGTCCTCGATCTCGGCGCGGGGATGGTCCTCTCCTTCGTGGAGGCGCCCAACGTGCACTGGCCCGAGACGATGGTCACCTTCGAGCCCTCATCCGGCACCCTCTTTTCCTGCGACGCGTTCGGGAGCTTCGGCATGCTCGGCGACCGCATGTTCGACGACGAGTTCAGCCCGCGCGAGCTCGAGCGCTTCGAGGTCGAGACTCTCCGCTATTACGCCAACATCGTCGCGAGCTTCGGAATCTTCGTGAGGCGCGCGATAGAAAAGCTCGCGAACCTCGACGTGAAGGTAGTGGCGCCCAGCCACGGCATAGTATGGCGTAAAGACCCCAAGAGGATAATCGACCGCTACCTCAAGTACGCGTCCTACCTCGACGGGGGCCGCGAAAAAGAAATCTGCGTCGTCTGGGGTTCGATGTACGGCAACACCGAGAAAGGCCTCGAAGCGGCCATCCGCGGCATCGAGGACGAAGGCGTACCCTTCACGATGCACCGCGTGCCCAACGAGGACGTCTCCTACATCCTCGCGGACGCGTATAGGAGCGAGGGCATACTCGTCGCGATGCCCACCTACGAGTACAAGATGTTTCCACCCACGGCCTACGTCCTCGACATATTCGCCCGCAAGCACGTGAACGGCCGCTCGGCCCTGCGCATCGGATCCTGGGGCTGGGTGGGCGGCGCGAAGAAGGAATACGACGATACGATAGCCGCACTCAAATGGAAGTCCATCGAGAGCCTCGAATGGGCGGGCGTTCCGGACGACGGAGTACTCGCCGCCCTGCGCGAAAAGGGTCGCGAGCTCGCCCGCGCAGTCAAAGCCGCAAAGTAGGAGATGCCGTGGCAATCGTCGGCGACGGAAAGCGAAAGCGGGCGCGACTGGCCCTCGAGGACGGTTCGAATTTCGAGGGTTGGTCCTTCGGCTCTCCGAGCGGAGTCGAGGGCGAAGTCGTCTTCACTACCGGCATGTCGGGCTACCCCCAATCCCTCACCGACCCCTCCTACTTCGGCCAAATACTCGTGTGTACCTATCCCATGATCGGCAACTACGGCGTGCCCGACGACGCCGTGGACGCGGCCGGCATCCCCCTCCATTTCGAATCGAGCAGGATATGGGTATCGGGCCTCGTCGTCTCCGAAGTCTGCGCCCTTCCGAGCCATCACGCTTCGGTACGCGGCCTCTCGGCCTGGATGGAATCACGGGGAATCCCCGGGATCGAGGGAATCGATACGAGGGCTCTCACGATCCGTCTCCGCGAGAGGGGCGTAATGCGCGGTTCCATCCGCGTCGGCGACGATCCCGAACCGGAATCCACGGCCTTCGCGCACGCGGTCGCCTCGGTGTCTCGCCACAAGACCGCCGTGTACGGCGCGGGAGGCTCCCCGAAGGTGGCCCTCGTCGATTGCGGAGCCAAGAACAACATCCTGCGCTGCCTACTCTCCCGCGGCGCCGAGGTGACCGTCCTGCCCTGGAACTCCGGCCTCGAAGGGGTGGCGTACGACGGCATCCTCCTCTCGAACGGGCCGGGCGACCCCAAGGCATGCACGAAGACCATCGCCGCCGTGCGCCGCGCCCTCACCGGGGACAAGCCCGTCTTCGGCGTCTGTCTGGGCGCGCAGATCATGGCCCTCGCGGCCGGCGCGGACACCTACAAGCTCCCCTACGGCCACCGCGGGCAAAATCAGCCCTGCATCGAACGGTCCACGGGCAGGTGTTACGTGACGAGCCAGAACCACGGCTACGCGGTCCGCGAGGAGAGCCTTCCCTCGGGCTGGGAAATTTGGTTCTCCAACGTCAACGACGGAACGGTCGAGGGCATACGATCCACCCGGGGGCCCTTCTCCGCGGTCCAGTTCCACCCCGAGGGCTGCCCCGGCCCTAGGGACACGGAGTTCCTCTTCGACACCTTCCTCGCTCAAGCGAGGGTCAAGGGAGGGTCGCGATGAGCGAAATCAGGAAAGTCCTCCTCCTCGGCTCGGGCGGCCTCAAGATAGGCCAGGCGGGCGAGTTCGATTATTCCGGATCGCAGGCGCTCAAGGCCCTGCGCGAGGAGGGCGTCGCATCGGTCCTCATCAACCCGAACATAGCGACCATACAGACGAGCGAGGGCATGGCAGACGCGACCTACTTCCTTCCCGTCACGCCCGAGTTCGTCGAGCGCGTCATCGAAAAGGAGAAGCCCGACGGCATCCTGCTGTCCTTCGGCGGGCAGACGGCCCTCAATTGCGGCGTCGCCCTCGACCGCTCGGGCGTTCTCGAGCGGCATGGCGTGCGCGTCCTCGGCAGCCCGGTGCGGGCGATAGAGGAGACCGAGGACCGCGACCTCTTCGCGAAGAAGCTCGCCGAGATCGGCGTGTGCACCGCGCGCAGCGAGGCGGCGTCGAATCCCGCGGACGCTCTCGCGGCGGCCGGGCGCATCGGCTACCCCGTGATGCTGCGCGCGGCCTACGCCCTCGGCGGATCGGGCTCGGGCCTCTGCACTGACGAGGGGGTCCTCCGCTCCCGCTGCGAGAAGGCCCTCGCCGTATCGCCGCAGGTCCTCGTCGAGGAATGGCTCGGCGGCTGGAAAGAGATCGAATACGAGGTGGTCCGCGACCGGACCGGCGACTGCATCACGGTCTGCAACATGGAGAACCTGGACCCCCTCGGCATCCACACGGGCGAGAGCATCGTGGTGGCGCCCTCGCAGACCCTGACCGATTCCGAGTATCACAAGCTGAGGCGCGTCGCCCTCGAGGTCGTCGGCCACCTCGGCATAATCGGCGAGTGCAACATCCAGTACGCCCTCGACCCCGATTCCGAGGACTACCGCGTGATAGAAGTGAACGCGCGGCTCTCGCGCAGCTCGGCCCTCGCGTCCAAGGCCACCGGCTACCCCCTGGCCTTCGTCGCCGCCAAGCTGGCCCTGGGCCGGACCATGACCCAAATCGAGAATCGCATAACGCGGGCGACCAAGTGCTGCTTCGAGCCCGCGCTCGACTACTGCGTCGTAAAGGTCCCCCGCTGGGACCTGGCCAAGTTCAAGGACGTCGACTACAGCATCGGCAGCGAGATGAAGTCGGTCGGCGAGGTCATGTCCATAGGCCGCACCTTCGAGGAGGCCCTGCAGAAGGCCCTGAGGATGACGGGCATCGGCGCGCCGGGGCTGACGGCCGACCCCGCCCTGTCCAGGCTGGGGAAAAAGGGGCTCAAGGAGGCCCTGACCCGGCCGACCGACCGCCGCCTCTTCGCCGTCTACCGGGCCCTCTCCGAGGGTTGGTCGATAGACAAGATACACCAGCTCACCAGGATCGACCGCTGGTTCCTCGGCAAGATGGCCAAGGTTCTCGCCTGCGAGAGGGCTATCGCGGCCCGCTCGCCCGGCGTCGGCGCGACTAATGTCGCGATAGGCCCCGACCTCCTCCTCGAGGCCAAGCGCCTCGGTTTCTCCGACGCGCGGCTGGGCGAGCTCCTGGGCTCGAACGAGGCCGCGCTGCGCGCCCTTCGCGAGGCCGAGGGGATACGCCCTGCATTCAAGCGCATAGACACCCTGGCCGCCGAGTATCCCGCCAAGTCCAATTACCTCTACGCCACCTACGCAGGAACCGAGAACGACGTCGAGCCCTCGGAGGCGGGCGTCATCGTACTCGGCTCGGGCGCCTACCGCATAGGCTCGAGCGTCGAGTTCGACTGGTGCTGCGTCAACGCCGTCCAGACCGCGCGCGGACTGGGCCGAACCTCCATCATGGTCAACTGCAACCCCGAAACCGTCAGCACGGACTACGACGTCTGCGACAGGCTCTACTTCGAGGAGCTTTCCCTCGAGCGCGTCCTCGACATCTACGAGTTCGAGCGCCCCTCGGGCATCGTCCTCTCCATGGGCGGCCAGACGCCCAACAACCTCGCGATGCGTCTCTTCGACGCGGGCGCCATCATTCTCGGGACGGACGCGCGCGACATAGACAGGGCCGAAAACAGACACAAATTCTCGGCCCTCCTCGAGGACCTGCGGATAGAACAACCCGCGTGGCGCGAGCTCACCGACCTGGACTCGGCCTACGTCTTCGCCGACGAGGTGGGCTACCCGGTTCTCGTGCGGCCGAGCTACGTCCTCTCGGGCGCGGCGATGTGCGTCGCATGGGACCGGGCGAGCCTGAGGATAGCCCTCGGCGAGGCGGCCCTGATAAGCGGCGAGCATCCCGTCGTGATCACCAAGTTCATCGAGGACGCGAAGGAAGTGGAGATAGACGCGGTCGCCCATCGGGGCGAGATCGTCTTCCAGGCGATAACCGAGCACGTCGAGAACGCCGGCGTCCACTCGGGCGACGCGACGGTGGTCATGCCCCCGCAGCGCCTGTACATCGAGACGGTGCGCAAGGTGCGCAAGGTGGCCACCGACATAGCGCGGGAGCTCAGGATAACCGGCCCCTTCAACATCCAGTTCATAGCGAAGGACAACCGCATCAGCGTGATAGAGTGCAACCTGCGCGCCTCGCGAAGCTTCCCCTTCTGCTCCAAGGTGGCGCGCGTGAACATGATAGAGCTCGCCACCAAGGCTATCCTCGACGCGCCGTACGAGAAACCCGCGGCATCCTCGCTCGACCTCGAGTGGGTGGGAGTGAAGGCCGCGCAGTTCAGCTTCTCGCGGCTCCACGGCGCCGACCCTGTCCTCGGCGTCGAGATGTCGTCCACGGGCGAGGTCGGCTGCATTGGGCGCGACCTCAACGACGCCTTCCTGAAGGCCCTGCTCTCGGTCGGCTATCGCGTCCCCAAGAAACGCATCCTCCTCTCGACCGGCCCCATGAGCGACAAGGTCGAGTTCCTGGGCGGCGCCCGAAGCCTCGCGGCCATGGGCTACCAGATCTGCGCCTCCAAGGGCACGGCCAAATTCCTGGCAGATAACGGCGTCGCCGTAACGGCCCTCCATTGGCCCCTCGAGAAGGGCGAGCCCAACATCGCGACGATGCTCCGCGCGCGGGACTTCGACCTGGTCATCAACATCCCCAAGAACAACGGCCAGAAGGAGCTGCGCAACGACTACATCATTCGCAGGATGGCCATCGACTTCGACATACCCCTCGTCACGGACATAAAAATGGCGCGACGCTTCACCGAGGCCCTCGCCCAGGCCCGCGAGCGCGGCATCGAGGTGAAGGCCTGGGAAGAGTACCGCTGATCGGTGATGACCGTCTCCCCTTCCCCGGAACGCATTGGAAGAACCTTCAGATCGAGCATGAGCTTTATTACCACGGCCACTTCATCGAGGCGGGAATTTCTCACTTCGAGGCGACGGAGCGACGCGATCTTCTCGACTTGGCCGAGAGATCGGCCCGCCTCATCGTGTGCGAGTTCAAGGACGCCGGACCCGAGCGGACGAGCGGCCACGAGGAGGTCGAGATCGCGCTGCTTCGCCTCTATCGGATCGCGCGTGAGCCTGAGTACCTCGAGACCGCTCGGAACCTCCTCGAGCGGCGCGGCAGGACGAAAAGCTTCGGCGCGAAATTTCTCGGCCAAGTGCTTTCGCAGGTGGCGAGGTCCAGGGCCGCCGACCGGCAGAAATCGGATAAGGGCCGGCTCGGTTTCGAATTCGGCGAGAACCTCACGAGGCGCGAGCCGCCCTTCCTCATGCTGAGAGCCCTGCCCTGCTTTCTGAGCGGCGCTTACCAACAGCAGGATCGACCGATGCGGGAACAGGTCGAGCCAAAAGGCCACGCGGTACGGTGGACCTACCTCATGACCGCTGCGGCCATGCTCCACCGCGAAAGCCCCGATCCCAGCATCCTCGCCTGGATGCGGTCGGCCTGGGATCGCCTGGTCGAGGAGAAGATGTACGTCACGGGCGGCATCGGATCGCTTCCAATCGTGGAAGGCTTCGGGCGTCCCTTCGAACTCGACAACCGCTACTCGTATTCGGAGACATGCGCCGCGATCGGGAGCATCATGTGGAACCGGGAGCTGTCCCTCGCGGCCGGCGAGGCTCGCTATGCCGACCTCATCGAATGGCAGCTCGAGAACGCGGCCTCCGTCGGCATCTCCCTTTCGGGCGATCGCTATTTTTATCGCAACCCCCTAGCTGCCGACGGCGAGCTCGAGCGGCGCCCTTGGTACGCGACGGCTTGTTGTCCTTCCAATATCTCCCGCCTTTGGGCCGAAGTCCCGAACCTCGTCTACTCCCGCGGAGAGGGGCAGATCCGCGTCGATCAGTATATCGGCTCGAGCGCCCGTATCGGCGCCGCTGCCTCGGTCCGACTGGATTCTTCATTGCCATGGGAGGGTCATGCCAGGATCGAAGTCGAAAGCGCGTCGCCATATGCCCTGCTTCTCCGCATACCCGGCTGGGCCGACAGGGCCCAAGCGACACTAGGAGACTCCCCGCCGCGGATAATCGAGCGCCCGGCGGAGCGGCGCTTCGGCGCGGCGCGCTTCGAGCGCTCCGAATACATGGCTCTGGAGCTCGCCTCCGGGAAGAGCCTAATCTCGCTCGATTTCTCGATGGAGATATCGCTGCTCAGGGCGCATCCTCGGGTTGGTCCGGATGTCGGCCGCGTCGCAGTCGCGCGCGGGCCCATCGTCTATTGCGCGGAAACGGCGGACAACCCTGGCCTGGACCTCGACGCCGTTTCGCTCGACCCGGCATCGCTCCGCTATGCATGGGACGAGGGACTCTTCGACGGCGGATGCGGGACGATCGAGGGCAACACGGACAACGGCAAGCCCATCAAGCTCATACCCTACGCCTTCTGGGGCAATCGTGGGCCCGGTTCGATGCGAGTCTGGCTTCGGTTTCTCGAATACTCTTCCCCTGAGAGTTCCAATTCGAGCAGCCGTTCGAGCATCGAGGCATTTATCTCCTAAACAGAGTTAATCTTCCTCATTCGCTCGATGTCGATCTTCGGTTTCCGGTCAAAGGACAGAAGGCCATTGGTTTCCTTCTCGACATCGTAAAGCTGAGTGAGGCAGTACCCACAAAAGGCATCAGACTCTATGACGTCGCGGGTATAGGTCTCGATGTCATCGACGATCGAGACACCTTTCGTGTGCTCATACCAGCCGAATCCGCCGTACTCACTTAGAAATCGAGGGACTTCGTCTCTGTCGGCCGAACGCTCGAGGAATAGGCTGCGCGTCGCAGTACCCACTCGGTTAAAAAGGTAGAAGGCAAGTACGGCCGATAGGGAGAACTTATACAGAATATCCGGGTCGCCCGAACGAAACCGTGCATAGACTCTGCGGGCGAGCTCCGAACTCCGGAGATAGTGGTGGAAATCGGCTATGTCGGTCCTGATGTGCTCCCAACCGCTATTGTCGATCACCGGCCGCGACGGGTCCTTGTCTTTAAGAAGAGCGACCATGTCCATGACGAAACGGCGCGTCCTTGAATGGGCGCGGTATATACCCCAGATTCCCCAGGTCTCGTTGAAGAGTATCCACATGATGGAGGAGGGGTGCAGAGAGTCCCGCTCAATGATCTCCCTGAGCTCACTCTCATAGGCCCTGAACGCCTTCTTCGAGGGAGCGTAGAAGGACGGCATCTCGAAGGTCGTGAGGAGACCGAGGCGATCGCAGAGGTAGTGGAAGTAGGGACTCTCGATTTTTTGGTGGATTCGGGCACCATTGAATCCCATGCTCTGGATCGTCCGAATGTCCTCTTCCATGCGCCGGTATGAGCGCGGCGCATAGCCACCCTCTGGATAATAACCCTGTACGAGCACCATGCGCAGGAAGGTGGTAACGTCATTGATGCGGATCCCTTCGCCGGTGACTTCGATCTTCCGTAACCCAAAGTAGCTATCTACGATGTCGATGACCCGGCCATCGGAGAAGAGTCGGTACTGCAGCGCATAGAGATTCGGCCGCTCGGGCGACCATAGTGCCGCGCCGATCTCGTCGAGGCTGAAGTCGTATCTGAACGAATCATCCACGGCGGTCTTTGTGAATCGGTAAGTCTCTCCCGTCGGGGCCGTCGCGGTGATCTCAAGAAGGAGTTGCCCCGGTACGTCTCCCGCCTCCGGACCATTCCCCTGTCGAGAAGGCGACGCGATGGCCGATACAGTCGCCGTCCTCATGGAATGATCGACCCGCAGCGATGCCCGGCTGATGTAGCGGCTTCCCGTCTCCTCGATCCACACGCTCTGCCAGATGCCCGCGAATCCAGCATACCAGACGTAGAAGGGTTTGCGCCTGAATGTCTGTTTCCCCCTGACCTGACCCATGCTATGCGAATCGCGGACGCGGATTTCCAGCTCATTGCCGGAAGCCTTGACGCAGTCGGAAATGTCGCATGAAAACGAAGCATAACCACCGATGTGGCGGCAGACCTTCCGGCCGTTCACGAAGACTGTCGTATCATAGTCCGATGCGCCGGCATGAAGGAGATAGCTCTTGGTCCGGTCGAATCCGGCGAGATCGAAAGACCGTAAATAGACAAATAGACCCTTGTCGTCGAAATCAACGCCCGATGCGGCGCTGCCCACCGGGAAGGGAACCGTGACGTTCTCCACGCGCCCCTTGTGGCGGAGGCTCCAGGTGCCGTCGAGCGATATCCAGATCCGACGCGCCCAGCTCGGGTTGGGGTGCTCCGCGTAGATGTGGTGGTCCTCGAGGAAGCCGGACCGGGTATCATTGTTCATGCTTGTGCTATCCTTTGATTCCCGTCATGGCGATGCCCTTGACGATGTGTTCCCTGAAGAAGAGAAACATTGCTATCTGCGGCGCGGATGCGATGACCGCGCCGGCCATGATAAGCGAGTACTCGGTACCGTGCGTCCCCTGGAAATTCGCTATGCCGACAGTCACGGTGTATTTCAACGAATCGGAAGCGACGACAAGCGGCCAGAGAAAATCGTTCCACCCGTTTATGAACGAGAGGATCATCACGGTGACGAGCGCCGACTTGCCTAGGGGCAGGATAATCGCCAAAAAGATTTTGAAACGGCTTGCGCCGTCCATATATGCGGCTTCTTCGAGCGCGACCGGGATTCCCTTGAAGAATTGCACAAGGATGAACACGCCGATGGGCAAGGCCAGCCGGGGGATTATAATGGCGCTCAACGTGTTGATAAGCCCAAGCGCGTTGAACAGAAGGTACAGCTGGATAATAATGGCCTCGAAGGGCACCATCATCCCCGCCAGGACGAAAATAAAGAGCGCGTTCCTGCCGCGGAAACGGATCCGGGCCAGGGCGAAGGCGATCAACGAATCCAGGGCGAGGGTAAACAGCATCGTTACGGACGAGACGATGGCCGAATTGAGGAGCCACGTGGCAATTCCGGTCTTTCCGAACGCCTTTGCGTAGTTCGTGAGCGTCGGGATCGTGGAGAAAAACGTCAAGGTATCGGTAACGACATCCTTTTCCGCCTTAAGCGAGGTAACGGCGAGCCACAAGGTGGGTACCATCCAGATGAAAAGGATCGTAACGAGGATGATTTTACGCAAGGCCTTCTTCATTGCTCGTCCTGGGACGAGAAATATTGAAAGGCCGAGATCGCCAGGATGACGAGGAAGAGGAGCATCGACATGGCCGATGCGTAGCCCATCTTGAAATAGCTGAATCCCGTCTCGTAGACGTACTGCACCAGCACACGCGTGGTCCCGTATGGCCCACCGCCGGTCATTACGTATGATTGGCCAAAGACCTTGAATGAGGCAATCAGCTGCAAGATGACTACCAATATGGTCGTATCCCGGAGGAGGGGTATCGTTATTTTAAAGAGAATCGTGAATGAACTGGCGCCGTCGAGCCGTGCTGATTCAAAGATTTCGTCGGGAATCTGCTTCATCCCGGCCGAAAAGAGGATCATATTGAACCCTGCGGTCCACCATAGCGTGGCCCCCGCGATGGTGGCCATAGCCAGTTTCGGGTCCGTCAACCACCCGAGACCGGGAGTGCCCAGCAATTTTAAAAGTTGATTGACGAGCCCGAAGTTCTTTTGAAATATCCAACCCCATAGCGTCCCGATGACGGTAGTCGAAAACACGTAGGGAAGGAAGAAGAGCGTTTCGGAGGCCTTACCCAATTTCGAGGGCCGAATCGAGGCGAGCGCCATCAGGAAACCGGCGAAGATAATGGTCGGCGTCGAAATGAGGACGAATTGACAAGTATGCAGGAGGGAACTCCTGAATTTGTCGTCCCTAAAAGCATCCATGTAGTTTCTAAGACCGATGTAGGTCTTTCCCGACAGGATGTTCCAGTCAAACAAGCTCAGGAACATGCCATAGAAAATGGGGAAAACGAGAAAAGCGAGGTACACGAGCAAGAATGGCAGGGAGAAGAGTATGGCGTCTCGCGTGCTATGCTGCATGAGCCTTTCCCGGAATCGAACGGCAATGGGCGGCGGACCCCCTTCGGGACGCTTCGCCGCCTGTTATGCCGCCTTCGCTATTTCTTGAGAATATCGTTAACCTTTTTTTCCATTTGCGCAAGGGCAGCGCGAGAATCGCTGTTCAGCGCGACGGCCGCCTCGAGAGAGTCGGAGACCGTATCGTTGATCTCGCCCCATTTCGCAGTCGCGGGCGGAGCAAAAACATTCTTGACCGCTTCGGCGTAGTCTTTGCGATGGAGGAGATTTTGGAACTCGGCTTTGGCGACCACGGATTTGCGCGTCGAAATATGGCCTGCCTTCGCCCACATTTCACCGTGGCTGGTCATCCAGTTGATGAACTTCGCCACGTCAAGCATGGTCTGTTCGTTCTGCTTTTTCTGGACCGGTACCGCGAAGGTATGCGAATCGGCCCATGAGCTGTACTTGCCGAAGACGGCGGGGAACTGAACAGAACCGAAATTAAGACCGGCCTGCTCTTCGAAGGCGCCGGTAGCCCACACGCCGTTGAAGTGGATGCCCGCCTTGCCGAGCTTGAAATCGTCTACGGAGGAGTCATAGTCCAGGCCCTTAGGGATGATGCCGTACTTGTTGACCAAGTCGGATAGCGCCTGGAGTGCCTTGAATCCAGCCTCGTTATTGAAGTTCGCCTTCGTTGCGCTCGCATTGAGAAGGGGAGTGTCCTGCTGCATGAGGAACGACATAAACATTCGGGTAAGTGTGTAAGCCTTGTACGTGGCGGTCGTGTTATCGGCGGTTATGCCGATCGCACCGGTCTTGTCCTGGATCGCCTTTGCCGCGGCGACCAGGTCGGAGAGGGACTGCGGAACCGCCGTGATACCGGCCTTCGCGAAGAGGTCTTTGTTGTAGTACATGATGAGAGGATGGACGTCTAGAGGGATCGCGTAGATCTTGCCATTAAAGGTGCACGCCGCCAGTGGCTTGGACTCGAAGTCCGATAGATCGACGCCCGCCTTCTTGAGGTAGGCGTCAAGCGGGATAAAGACCTTGTTCGGAACATAGTTGATGAGCTGACTTTGGTGCACTATCACGACATCGGGAGCGGTCTTGGCCGCAAGCGCTGTAGTGAGTTTCGTGTAATAGTCGGTGAATTTCACCGTGTCGGTCTTCATTATGATCTCATTCTGCGATGCATTGAAGGCCTGGACCATCGCATCGAAGAATTCGCCGTCCCCGCCCGTGAATAGAGTCCAGAATTTCACCTCCCTTGTCTTGCCCTCTCCTTGGGCGCCGAGTGAAATGCCTGCGACAAGCAGGATGGCCGCAGCTACGATCAAACCTTTCTTCATCGAATACCTCCTCTTGTGATAACCCTTTCGGGCTTATTCGAGCAGCGTCGTTTCACGAAGCATAATGCGGGACTCGAGCGTTCTTTTGGCATAGGGGAAGTTGTTGTTCTGCATATGTTCATGCAGACCATCGAAGGCAGCACGGCCCAGTTGCTGTTTAGGAATATTCACCGAGCTTAGGCTGAGATAGAGGTATCGGGAGTAGTCCAAGTCATCGAATCCAATAATCTCGACGTCCTTGGGCACGCGGAGTCCGGTCTCTTTGAGTGCCCGCAGCGCGCCGATTGCAACGAGATCGTTGAAGGCAAAAACTGCCGAGAAGGAGATTTCCCGTCGGACCAAGGCATTGATCTGGCGATGTCCATCCTCCGTATGCCCATCGGTCTCGACGATGAGCTGTTCACGAACCGGGACGCCCGCGTTCAGCAGCGCATCACGGTAACCACGTACCCGGTCGTGGGAGCTGCTGACAAATGAAGGGCCAGCGAGATGTAAGATATCCTTATGTCCGTTCGCCAGGAACAACGTAGTGATTTCTTTGGCCTTTTCGTACTCGTCGGTAAGAACCGCATGGTCCTCCAAGCCCGGAAGCCATCGCCCCACAAGCAGAAAGGGCAAGTTGAGACTCTTAAGATAGTCAGTGTTGCTCTGTTCGCCGCAGACGGGCATCAAGAGAAGGCCATCGACTTGACGGCCTATAAGGACGTCGATCGCCTCACGTTCGCGGGTAGGGTCCTCCTCCGTATTGACGAGGAGAATATGGTAGTGCTGAGCACGAGCCGCGTCCTCGATACCGAGGATGACTTCCGCAAAAAAAGGATTAGACGAATCGGCAGAAACGACGCCAATAGTATTCGTTTTGCCCAGTCGGAGGCTCTTGGCCACTTTATTCGGAATGTAGCCCAACTCCTCGGCAAGCTGTCGTATTGAGCGTTTTGTCTCCGGCTTCACATCGCTTTCATCACGAAGTGCACGGGAAACGGTATTTATCGAGAAGCCGCTTCGGTCGGCCAGTTTTCTAAGTGAAACTTGCATAATATTAACGATAATAAATTCTGCCTAAAAATCGATCTGTCAAGTAAAATAATTACAAATTTATGTGCATGTTTTAATATATATATCCAATATATCAATAATATCGTTAATATAGCTTGTCACGACCAACGAAACCACCAGCAGCAGATACAATCGGAAAACATACATCTAACGGTTGCAGTGTAGTTTCAAGAGTATTTTGTTCTTCATATGAAGGCTGACGCGCGGATTTCTATTCGGCGACTACGAAGGCACGCGAACCAGCCGTGCCTTTAGGTCGTGCTTGGCCGCGGACAGCTCGTCCCAGCTCGATTCCTTGCCGCCCGAGAAGACCGCGAAGTTGAGCCGCCCCGCCTCGTCGTAGGAAGGGACGATCGTCGCGCGGAATCCTTCCCCTATGAGGGCGTAGACCGAGTCGGGGTTCGATTGAAGATCGAGAAAGACGGCGGCGCGGAGGGCCGCGAGGGGAAGGCCCTTCGCGTCATACCGTGGAAAATCGGCGTATACGGTCTTGGAGATCGGATCGCCCCTGTCATAGACGAAGGCAGGCGCAGTGTCCGGCGCCAGCGATATTTCGCGCGCCCCGGAATCGCCGGAGGATGCCAGATCGAGGACCAGAGCCTCGGGCGAGGCGGCCCGGTCGATGGCGCAGGCTATCCTCAGCGGGCGCGGCCCCTTGGCGACGGCGTCCTGGCCGGCAGTCGGCGACAGGACCGGCGCGGCCGCGAGCGAGATTTTGGCCGTCGTCGAGCCGAGGGCTATCGGTGCCGTACTCGCGGCGACGCTCGCGCCGGGTGCCGGCTCCAAGGGGCGGGCGCTCGCGAGAGCCGAGCGCAGCTCGGACGCGTAATCGGCGTCGGGGCTCTTGGGTCCGAATTTAAAGACGCCGCTCCAATCGAAGGAACGGCTCGTGGCATCGACGATATCCGAGAAGGAGAGGAGGAGGATCCTATAGATCATGTCCGAGAGATAAAGGCCTTTCTTGACGACGGCGCCGTACATGATTATGTCGCCCCGCGTGCCCGAACCGGAGGGATAGAGGTTGAGGTAGCAGGAAGGATCGTCCTCGAGGAGTATCCTCGCTTGAAGTATGTAATTTCCCTTGGCGTTGCCACGCTGGATAAAACAGGAGCCACGTCCGGCCTCGCCCGCGATGGAAGCGTTGGCGTTGAGAAACTCGACGATGAAATCCGCGCTTCGCTTATCTACGCGAACGGTGACCGGACCGGCCGCGGACTGAAGCTGCCTTTCCCCGAATGCGAACGCCACATCGCGAGACGCTCCGATGACGTACGCGAAGAGCTTTCCCCTGAGATCGGCATTATCGGGGAAGCCTTTGGCCGCGAAAGTGGCCACGGTGGGAGCGGCTTCGGCGCTTGCCGAAAAGGCCAGGCATATCAAAACGGTGAAAACAATGCCAACTCGGTTTGGTCTACGCACTTTTGTCTCCGAACTTGCACCCAAAAGGGCGAACTATTAGCCTGACTGTGTAAACCATTGTTACACATAATTATACCACACAGGAACCGATGTGAATAGTATAGCGCTATTAACTCGTTATCGGCACATGTGCTACATTCAATTTCGATGAATGAGAAGAAAACAGCGGCCGTCGGCCTCTCCGGAGGCGTCGATTCGGCCGTGGCCGCCGCCATGCTGGTCGAACGGGGCTATTCGGTCCTCGGGCTCACGATGAAAATTTGGAGCGGATCCATCGCCCTTCCATCAGGAGCCAAAGAGGCCTGCTATGGCCCCGATGAGGCCGAGGACATCGCCACCTGTGAAAAAATCTGCCGAACCCTCGGTATCGAATACAGAGTTATCGATCTCAGCGCGGAATATGAAGAGCTGGTCCTCGACTATTTCCGTCGGGAATATCTGGCGGGCAGAACGCCAAATCCTTGTATCATATGCAATAGCGAGCTTAAATTCGGCTTCTTGACCGAAAGGGCCCATTCTTTGGGTCTGGATTTCGAGTACTTCGCGACGGGTCATTACGCGCGTATCGCCCACGACGGCTCTGGCCTCCCTCGCCTGAGGATGGCGCTCGACCCTGCAAAAGACCAGAGCTATTTCCTCTATCGATTGGGCCCGGACAGACTTTCGCGGGTGCTCTTTCCCCTTGGCGATCTGAAGAAGAGCCAGGTTCGAGACGTTGCGCGTCAATTGGACCTCGAAGTCGCCGACAAACACGAAAGCCAGGATTTCATCGCAGGCGGCGATTATTCGCCTCTCTTCGCGGATCAGGTCCCCGAGATCGGGGATATAGTCGATGCCGAAGGCAGGATTCTCGGCAGACATCGCGGCCTGCCCTATTACACGATAGGCCAAAGGCGCGGACTCGGAATCGGCGCTTCGTCAGAGGCGGGGAAAGGGGACTCGGAGCCGCTCTATGTCATTGCCCTCGATCCCGAAAAGAATCGCGTAATAGTCGGGCCGAATCGCGGCCTTTTCGCAGACGGACTCCTCGCCTCCGATTTTCGGTATTACGCGACGGCCGAGGGAAAGAAGCCACCCTATCGCGGTTTCGCCAAGATTCGCCAGAACCACAAGAGCGTTCCTTGCTCCTTCGAATTCGGCGCCGATGGATCCTGCCGCGTCTTCTTCGACGAAAGCCAGCGCGCCCTCGCCCCCGGCCAATCCGTGGTGATCTACGATGAGGAAGGCTATGTCCTCGGCGGCGGGATCATCGAAAAGGCCGTCTAGCCCGTTGCTTGACCCCGGGCCCGCGAATAAGTATAGTTTGCATAGCGATTCGATATTTTCCGGGGAGCCCCTACTAATGATGTTTAACATCATTGAAAAATGCAATTGCGAGGTTAACCCTATCGGGGACCGAGCAATTGCCGGGTTGGTTTTAGAAAGGCATCGAGTTTTTCTAAAACCAACCCGGGGGTGCACCGGTCTCGACCCGAGCGGTCCGGATCGTGGGTTGCAGGTGGAGCCGCCGATCTCCTGATTCGGCAAACTTTTAATTGCCAACCACAACGGCAATTTCGCTCTCGCCGCGTAAGCGCCGATAACGACGGGTCCGCGGCCGCGCCGCCTTGAGCGGCCGTAGGGCTCGTAACCAACCGAGGCTTACCCTGGTCTTTGCCCGAAAAGGTCAGGGGACACTAACCGGGATACGAGAGGGGAAGCGCGCCGATCCGCTACCCCCTCTTCGACAACTTAAAAGGCCGGACAAACCTGTAGATACTCGCGGTACGCGCCCGGGGACGGGGGTTCGACTCCCCCCACCTCCATCATATGTAATAAAGACTTACTTGACTTTTCGGCCCCCGTGTAGCAAAATTGTGAGCAACACGGGGGCTCGATTGGCAAGCGTCAGAGCGTCTTACACCCTCTTTTTCAGACCCCTCTCAGATGGCACGAAGGTCTGGTACTACCATGCACGTGACGCCAAGGGTCATCGACTAACCGCACGGTCTACTGGCAAGACAACGAAGGGCGAAGCTCGCCAGTACTGTGACGAACTCCTCCGCAATGGCAAGCTTGCAGCCGCCAAGGTCCCTACCCTTCTCGACTGGACCAAGGAACGGCATTGGTACGAGTGGCCCCGTGACAAGGAAGAGCCCCTCTGCCTCTACGCCCGTGGACGCCTCGCCCGGAGCTCCAAGGATAAGCCCGCCGTCGGCCGTGGCCACATCGACCGCTGCTATGCCCACCTCCGCGACCACATCCTCCCTTCCTTTGGCTCACACCGACTCGACGAGATAACTCCCGGACAACTAGAAGAATGGCTTTTCGACCTTGCCAACCGTTTCGCCCAGAAGACTGTCATCAACATCGGCTCGGCCTTTCGTACTATCACCGCCGAAGCCTTTCGCCTCGAGCTGATCTCCGACGATCCATGGAAACGTGTTCCCAATTTCGTAGGTGATTCCAAGCCCAGAGGCGTACTCACCACCGCCGAGGCTCTCAAGCTGATGAACCCCATCACCGTCGAGGAGGTCTGGAACGGCAATCAGGTCAACTACTTTATGAGCCTCACCGCCATGATCACCGCCTGTCGCCAGGGCGAGCTCCTCGCCCTCCGCAAAGAGAATATCCACCCTGACCACCTCGATGTCGAAGCCTCCTGGACCATCCGCTACCACGAGAGGGGGCCCACCAAGACAAAGACCAAGGCCCCCGTACCGATCCCAAAATACCTATACGATGCCCTCAGCGATTTCGCGCAATGGGATGGCTACGTTTTCAGCTTCACCCTCGGGCGGACACCGGCGACTGGTGCCCGTGTCACTGATGCCTTCTACAAGGCTCTTGAGAACATAGGTATCGATGAGGATGAACGCGATCGCCGAAACCTCGTATTTCACTCCTGGCGACGCTTCGCCAACACGTACCTGCGCAGCAGGGGCCTTCCCGATGCCAAGGTCCGCCAGCTTACGCGACATGAATCCGAGGCAATGACCGAGCACTACACCAGCTGGAACGCCGATGATTTCAGTGATGTCTCGAAGGAGCAGGCCTTCCTCACCAAGGCGCTGACTGATGACAAAGCTCGGGCTGCGTTGATCGATCGGGTCGACCCTGAAGAGGACGAGCCAACGGACAGCCTCGAGCCGTCACCACCCAAGGCCGCCAAAGGAGCAAAGTCATGATCGAGGAATACTTCGGGCCGGCACCAGAACGGGCGGAGCACAGTGAAGCGGAAATGCACGCTGACATGGACAAGATTAGGACGGAACTGAAGAAAGGCACTTGCAGGCCATTCCTCAGCGTTCCTAGCCTCGTCAAGAAAGCCAAGCATGCGGCGAGGAATGCGGCCACACAGGAGATCAGAGTGGGGTTCTTGGCCCATGCCATCAAGCGCCTTGAACACCAGCGCGATCAGGTGTCTTTACTCTACCACTCGAACGTTTTAACCAGCACGAACATCGATGACCTTGGGTATCTGTCTGATTACATCACGCAGGCAAATCAGGCCATTGTTAGTTTGGCCTTGTTGATCGAGCGCATTCAACTCGAAGCAGCAGCGCGAGAAGCCGCAAAAGCCTCAGCCAATTCCCCGGAGGGTATCAAGGGTAAAACCCTGCAACCACGAGAGACTAAAGCTGCCCCAATCCCTGATCCCGACAACTTCGTCAGCAAGAAGGATGCGGCGCTGTTCCTTGGTATCAGTCTGCGCCACTTGGGTAATCTTATGAAGCTCCCAGGATTC
>JBEKVO010000029.1:0-45255 GCA_049513895.1 Rectinemataceae bacterium
TGGGAGCGGGTACTGCGCTGACCTCGGTGACGGTGTCAGGGACGACAGGGATCAACGGCGGGAGTGTGAACACCAGTGGGATCCAGACCTACACGGGAGCGGCGACCCTTGGGGCGGCGACGACTTTGACAACGACGAATGCGAATGTTGGGTTTGGGAACACATTGGACTCGCCAGGGACGGCATACACGTTGGCGGTGAACAAGGGAATGGGGACCGTGACGTTTGGTGGGATAGTAGGTGGAGGGTCTGCTCTGTTTAGCATTACGACCGATGCGACTGGAACCGTTGCGATCAACACGACTGGAGTGACGACGAGCGGTGCACAGACGTACAACGGACCGGTGACACTGGGAGCTAATACGACGCTCAATACGACGAACGCAAACATTACGTTCTTGAGCACGGTGGACGCGGCTGTAGCGAACACGCAGACGCTGAGTCTGACGGCGGGGACAGGGACGGTGGCCTTCCAAGGCACGGTAGGAACGACGGCGCTAGGGGGACTCACGGTCACGAGTGCGGGGTCGTTCATCCTGAGCGCGACCAAGACGATCACGGTAAATGGAGCGGGTAATGCGATTACACTCAATGTCGATGGGCAGGTGAGTCTGGGCGGCACTGTAGCGAACACGAACGCCGGCGGGAATATCCTGATCGAGCCGGTGAGTGCGGTCACGGTGATCAACCTGAACAACGGGGCGACGGGGCTGTACTTGACGGCTGCCAGTCTCGCGAATCTTGCTCCGACTGGTGGGACCGTGACGATCGGGTTCGGTACGGGGACTGGCGCGATCGGGATCGGGAGCGGGGGGACAATAGCGGCGCTGCCATACAGCCTGACGATCGTAAGCCTGAGTGGGAATACGACCTTCAACTTTCCCGCAGCGGGGAATAGCCTGAATCTGGGGGCCAATAAGAACCTCGTGTTTTCGACCGGGACGGGTACGGTGACGCGTGGGACGGATAGCGCGACGAACGACATCAGCCTGAGTGGGACGGGGACGCTGAGCTTCACGGCCAAGAGCGTCGGCATTGCGGGGACGGCGCTGGCGGTATCGGTGCCGAACCTGGGAGCGACGACGCTAACAGGGGCGCTGTATTTGAGCGACTCTGCATCGCTGACGGTGACGGGGGCGGTGGGGACAGGGGCGAACGCGCTGTCGCTAGCGACGACAGGAGCGACGAGCCTGACGGTGAATTTTGGTCTGACGTCGACAGCTGGTGGGGTGACGCTGACGGCGGGATCGGGAGGATTTACGTTAGCGGTCGGGATCACGGTAGGGGCCGGATCTGGGGATATTCTGGTGGACGGCGGCGGGGGTCCGATCCAGTTCAACACGGGAGCGCTGCACACGACGAGTGCGACGGCGACGGCGGTCAAGATAGTGCATGGCACGACAGTCACCCTGGGGAACATCGACAACGGATTAGGGGTGGTGGTGCCGGGGACGCTCACCCTTGGCGCGGGGGCGGCTGACGTGACGGGTGCGGTGACGCAGACGGCGACGATACTCAAGGTTCAGACCCTGACGGGATCGACGGGAAACACGGTGGCGCTGACGAACGGGAACACTATACCGACTCTAGGCGCGTTTACGACGAACAATGGTGTTGCGGCGAGCCTGCAGGTGACGACGACGGGAGCGCTAGCGGTAAACGGGCAGGTGACGACGGGGACGACATTGAATGACGTAACCTTAACGGCGACGGGGGTTACGATAGCGGCGGCGGCGGGGATCAGTGCGCCTGGCGCGAACATTCATTTTGATGTGACGGTGGGCGGGGTGACGCAGAACGCCGGTGCGGGGATCTTGAACGCGTCGGGGATGGAAGTGGTGTCGGTGGGGGGAGCTGCGGCTTATTTGTTCCCGAATGCGAATACGGTGGGGACGCTGGCGGCGGCAACACAGGGGGGGGCATTCACCTTCAACGATACAGCGACGGCACTGACTGTAGGGACTGTGGGCGCGACGACCGGGATCGCGACGACCGGGCAGAACGCGAGCCTGGCGACGACGACCTCTGGGTCGATAACGATCGCGAAGGATATTGTGGCGGGGGCTGGCTACGTGAGTCTGTCGCCGGCGACGGGAGGAGCGAGCGAGACGACGGGGAAGATCACGACGACGACAGGACTCGTGCTCTTGGGAGCGGGGACATCGAGCCTGACGAATGTCGCGAACAGCGTGGTTAAGCTGGCCATAAGTACATCGGGTACCACATCGATCTACAGTCTCGGGGTGATGAGCATCGGGACGGTGAACGCGACGACGGGAGCGTCGGTGGGGGCGAATAACCTGACGCTGAACGGGACTGGTGCATGGACACAGGTTGCCTTAGCCAATATCACGGCGAGCGGTCTTGAGCTTCTCGGGACGGGTTCGTATACGTTCAACAACGCGGGCAACGACATTGCGAAGCTGGCGGGGAATGTGGCGAACAACGTCTCCTACACTGACGCGAACGCCGTGGTGATCGATACGGTGAACACGGTGGGGTTGACGGCGGTCAACGTGAGCTTGACGGTGAGCGGGGGCGGGGGCGGGTTGACCCAGAACCAGAAGCTGATCAGTTCGGGGTTGTTGACGATCACGGCTGGAACGAACGCGGCGGACCTGGAAACCAACGGGACGTCGAACAGTTTTGCGACGGTGGATATAGTTTCCTCGGGGGCGTTCTCTTCGACGTCTGTGAACGGGTACAGCCTGTACGGAACGGCGAGCGGGAACCTGGATGCGACGACGGTGGCTGGCACGCTGACAATTCCCGCGCTACAGACCCTTGCGACGACGGGAGCGGCGACGCAGAACCTGCACCCCGCGGGGAGCCTTCAGGTGAACGGACAGGTGACGACTGTCGATGGACAGGCGACGCTGAACTCGGGGACAACGATCTTCTTAAACTATGGCGGGGGTACCGTGGTATCGGGGACGGGGCTGGGGGCGGTACAGTTTAGCGCGCCGGTGGTGCTGCAAGCGAACACGATAATCACGACGACCAACAATTCGAATATAACGTTCTCGAGCACGATCAACGGGGCACAGACCCTGGACTTGTCCGCCGGGACCGGAAGCATAACGGTCACGGGCATCATAGGCACAGCCACCGGCAGCCCAAATCGGCCAACGGGCCTGACGGTGAATACTTCGGCGGCACTCGGCTTTAATAACGGCGTATGGGTCAACGGCGACGTGACCCTACGCTCGACCTCCGTGACTTTAAGCGGGAGTTTCAACGCAGAGGGAACAGGTAACGTATATCTGTATGGGCAAAACGGTGCCCAAACACTGGATGTGGGTACTGGGGCGACGTACCTATCGACGGCCTCGTTGGGGAACCTTACCACGGCGAAGACGATCACGGTAGGTGAAGCGGGAGTACAATCTGGCCTTGTATCGTTTGCGACGGCGACACTGGCTGCAGGTTTGTATATAAATGTGCCGAATCTGACGACGGTGACAGTGAATAGCAATTCTGGGGCGGGGCAAGTAACGCTGAACGATGACGGTAGCGGGACAGCGTTCAACTTGAACGGTGCTGCCGTTTTGAATATCAGCGCGGGGACGGGAGGCATAACGGCGACGAACGCGACTAACGCGTTTGCGGAACTATCGACGAGCGGGACAATCACGTTGTCGACGACTGGCGCGATCGGATCATTGACGAACAGGATCCAATTTCCGGCCGGTCAGACGAACGTTAATGTGACGAACGCGCCGGGTGGGGTGTGGTTCGACGGCCTCGGGAGCTTGACATTCGGCGCAATAATTACGAATTCGACTGCCGCCACCGGCCTCGACGTTACTACGCACGCGGGAAGCAATGGGTCCATTACATTAGCTGGAACGGTAAACACTTCTGGTGCTGCAGCCGGGAATGGAAGCATCTCCCTCGCTGCTAACGGTACGGGTACTATTTTCTTGAATTCTGCCGGTATGACGATGAACGCCGTTACTGTCAGTTTCTCGAACCCGGTGTTCCTTCAGTCAGACGCCTCGATCCAGACAACGTCCGCAGGCGGATCGGTCGTGTTCGCGTCGACTGTCGACTCGGCGGTTGCGACGAGTCATTCGCTCACGATAGGCGTGGGAGCCACCCGTGTCGGCGCCGTCACCTTTCCTCTCCTGATCGGCGGGACTACCGCCCTCTCGGCCTTAAGCGTCTACGCGGGAACAGGGGCAAGCACTGTCTCCCTCATCGACATCGGGACGGCAGGCGCGGCGGGAGTTACCGGGGCGGTCATCGTCGATGCGGGCGCGTTAGGCATTATAACCTCGACCATGGCTAATTGGCATTCCGGTGGAAACCAAAGTTATGTGGCCTCTTCGATGACCCTCAGTTCTGCCCTACCGGTCACGATAGCGACCGGAGTGGGCGGCGCCATCGATGTATCCGGGGTAGCGGCCCTCAATGCCACGTCAGCATCGACGACAACTTTCGTTTCCGACGACATAGTCCTAGGTGCACTGCCGGCGGCCAGCCTCAACTTCGCTTCCAACACACTCTATTTTTTCACGGCCACCCCCGCGACTGCCATGCATATTGGATACGCAGCTGGTCCCTGGTCCCTGGATCAGACCGAGATCAGCCGCATCCAAAACGCCACCACGATCGTCTTCGGGAAGAATGGGACCCAGGTCGGGACAATCAGCTTCAAGCAGGCGGACTTTTCTGCCCTCGATGGGACGACGGGTGCCAACGTCGAAGCTTATTCGAACGGCGCCGCGACCGGAGCGATAGTCTTGAACGATGCCAATACGAGCTTCGGACTTAAGGCGAACACGAAATATGTTGCCCTCTTTGCCGGCACTGACACGGTCAACGGCGATCCCGGCGGGAAGATCACTGCTACCGCGCCCTACAACGGCCTGCCCGAAATTGACACCACGGGCAACATCTACTTAAGCGCCTCGAACCAGATCGGCACGGCCATCCTGCCCATCCAGGTCAAATACTACGCGACGTGCGCCGTATATATCGGTTACAAGACCGACGGTGTTACGGCGGTCAATCCTAGCGCTCCCAACGGGGCATGGGTCGAGGGCATCGGAGGCCTCGTACTCGCCTTAAACCAGCTCACTGCGCCCGGTCAGTTCATTTTGACTGTGTGGAACAGCCTAGGCCATCTCACCCTGACCACCGATATCACCACGGGTGGTCCTGTCACATTCGGGGCGCCGATAGTCCTCGCGGCTGTGGGGGGCGTTCCTATAACCATCGATTCGACTCCCAACTATAGTATTACCTTTAATAGCACGATTGATGCGGCGATACCTATAGGTCCAATCGGTCCCCAATCATTGATCATTAAATCCGGCACGGGAGACGTGGCATTCAACGCGCCGATCGGCAACGATACCCTCCTCACCGACGGGACTTCCGTCACCTCGATCGTTGATTTTACGGTGGAGAACGCCACCAACGTGAGCTTCGGCAATGCTATACCTGGCAGCCCCAACCTTAAGGCGACGGGGAACGCCTCTATCACCAACACAGGTACTTTGGCGATCGGGGATTCGAACGGAATTGCGGACACGGCCGTCTACGACATCGACATCGGCGGCTCTTTCACGCAGTCGGGCGCGACGAGCGTCCAACTGGCTGGCGATATCAGAACCGCCAACAACGCGATCACCTTCAACTCCCCTGTCGTGCTGACAGGCAACGTCGCGCTGAACTCGGGCTCGGGCGCCATCAACTTCCTTACGGCGGCGACGATCGACGACGACACGACACCAGGCAACGCCAACCTCATCATCCTCTCCTCGGGAACCACGAACTTCGCAAAGGCCGTAGGCTCTACACGGCCCATCACGTCGCTGACAACCGACGCTGGAGGCGGCACGACGATCGCCGGTGGATCCATTTCGACTACCGGGATACAGAGCTATGGGGACGCGGTGGTCCTCGGTGCGAACACTACCCTCAGTTCGGTCAACTCCGATATCATCTTCGGAGCCAGCTCCAACCTGGACACAACGACAGCGGGATCACAGAACCTGACGATAAACGCCGGAACGGGGAACGTGAGCTTTGCCGGGACGGTGGGGTCGATCAAGCGACTCGGCGCCCTCTCGGTGACCGGCGGCTCGGGCGTCGCGGCCTTTATTAAGCCGGCTGCTGCCATGACCGCGAATAGCATGAGCTTCACGGGGCCCGTCCAGCTGCAAGGCGTGTTGACGACCCTCGATACTTCAGCCGCCAACGGCGCTATTAGCTTCAATTCGACCCTAGACGCCCTGGCCGCGGGCGCCCAGGGATTCACTATTACCGCGGGAACGGGAAACGTGAGCTTCGTCGGGGTCGCGGGCGGCAACCAGCGCCTGGGAGCCCTGTCAGTAAGCGCCGGCACGGGGACGACCGCCTTTATCAAGCCGAGCGCCAACCTGAACGCCAATTCCATGACTTTTGTCGGGCCCGTACAACTGCAGAACAGCTTGACCTTCAATACCGCTGCCAATAACGGGAACATCAGCTTTAGCACAACTTTGGACGCGGCCTCGGCCGGCGTCCAGGGACTCACACTCACGGCAGGAACGGGAATGATCGCCTTCACGGGCGCCCTGGGATCGAATGCCAGGCTCGCATCCGTCACCGCGACGAGCGCGAACGCGGCGGCCAACGCAATCCTCGCGAACGCCAGCATCCTTACCACCGGTGCTCAGACCTATAACGGATCAGCAACCGTAGCGGGAGCAGCCGGGGATATAGTCAACTCGAGCGCGGGGCTCGTCACATTCAACGGGGCGCTGACGCATACGAGCGGGCAGATTAACGCCGGCCCGGGGGCGGTAGGGACGGTAGTGCTGCGCTTTGCGGCGGCCTATTCCGCCGCCCCAGCGGCCGTCCTCAATGGCAACGTCGGCACAAGTCCGGACATAGAGTTCGACAGTACTACACTTCTCGGGACCTACAACCATAATGGAAACCGCCTGGTCTTCGCCGGTAACGTCACCCAGACCTTCGATTCGCACGCCGAGACTTTGGGCGACGTTAAGGTGAACATGGCGACGCCCGCGAGCATACTGAGCTTGGTTTCGAGCGCAGGACAGTACGGGGCCGCCCACACCCTAGAGCTCGCACAGGGCATCCTCGACCTCAATGGAAACGGATGGAGAGCGGCCGCCGTGGGGCCTCCAATAGCTGGCTTATTCTATGGCTCCTTAGGCACCCTGATGCTCGACGCGGGGACAGAGCTTCGTTGCGCTGACTTATCCATTATCACGGGGTATACGGTCAATAATGCCGGTTCCAATCAGATCACCGCATCAGGCAACGTGACGATCTCCGGCACTTTTATACCCGCCAACTCGACCAACTCGACCCTGGCGATGACCGGCACGGGAATGACCCTAACCGCAACGCCTCAGATCGGGAACCTGACGGTAAGCGGCTCGGTTACCCTCGGCCTGGCCCTCTCGATGGCGGGCAACATGGATATAACCGGGACCCTCGACGTTTCGCCGTCGGGCAACTATCCGATAACCGTCGCCGGCAATTGGACGAATGCGGGAACCTTCAATTCCCAAACGGGCACCGTCACGTTTACCGGTTCCAACCTCTCCGTCTCGGGACCCAATACCTGGTACAATTTCGTCTATCAAGTACCGGGAGGCTCCATCCATTTCCAGGAAGCCATGACACAATCGATCAAGGCGCCGGGAATTTTCACGATTATCGGAGCTTCCGGCTCGAACATAACGCTGACGCGCCAGATCGCCGATGCTGATCTCGGTTGGAATACGAGCGGCGCGCCGAACGCTTCCCTGATGTGGCAGTTGAACCTCAACCCGGGCGCAACGCTCAATATGGCCTATGTTACCGTCAAATACTCCGACGCGCGGGCCCACCCGGTCGCGGTGCTCAACAATGTCTCGCTGTTCTACTGGAGCCTGGCCGTGCCTCCGGTCGGCTTTACCTACCTCACTTGCTATCAGTGGCTTACGGGTGTCCTGGCGGTCTATAGTTACGCCGAGGATTCCGATGGCGATGGCAGGATCGATCGCATCAGGGTCGTCGCGCAGGCTCCGCTCAACGGCAATTTCTCGGGGTTCACCGCTTCGGTGACCGGCTACACGATCGATACCTCCAAAGGGACCAATGGCTTCGCGATGGTCCCCTCCGGATCGGCGCTGCCGGTAGGCTATGGCGGGGTAGGTTATGAGTTCTTCATCTATCTCGTCGAGAAGATCGGCACCGATACCGGCGCGACGCCATCATGGTCGATAGTATCCAATACGAGTCTCATGGACATCTCTACCGCTTCGCTCAAACTGGTGAAGCCCGCTACCCTCAATGGTCCGCCCATTGTGACGATGGCGACGATCGACGAGGCCTCGCCGCGGATAGCCTATACCCTGGCCCTTCCAGGCCGGACCCAGGTGTTTTTCCACTTCAGCGAGCCGGTCTACCGCGATCAATCGGGACTAATTCCGATCGCTTTAGGCGATTTCCCGACCGCTTCCGGGTTTACACCCATCACTACCAGCGGGATTGGAGTTTCCGAAGCCCTCGTGACCTATCCCACGATAACGGCTGCCGCTATCGCCGCGGGAACGGTCTATTCGTTGGTAACGACCCTGTACGATCTGCCGCAGACGGTCACCGATTTCAGCACCGGTCCCACGTGGCCCTCCTTCTTCATCGCGAATTATGGAGGCATCCCTCCCGCGCCATACAACAACGCCAATTCCGCCAATCATACGCTGCCCAACGCCTGGCCCATGCCGATAGTCTCTCTGACCCATCGCGTCTCCGACCTCATGATCGATCTCCCGCCTCCCGTCTCGGGGCCCTACGACCCGACGACCTATTTCGCCTGGCCGATCTATGCGAAGGATCAGGTCACCCCATCGCTATCAGACACGCAAATCGCCGCTCTCACGCCGGCCCAATCCGCGGCGGAGGGAATCGGGCTCATAAGGGCATTCGACGGTTCGCAATGGCTCAGGCCTCAGAAGGTCACGGTCCAGGCTCGAGTGAGCGCCAGCCTCGGGGCCTTGCAGCCTTCCATATTCTACGATACGAACGTCGCCTCGACCTTTAAAGGGACGACCGGCCTCTGGCTACCGCCACACCCGTCGTTCACGGGCCTCGACGCAGCCCCCGATACGTCAGCCGGCTCGCAGAACGACGCGATCCTGGCGGCGACCGGCCTGTGGAACCTCTCGGTGCCCGGGTCGGACCCGAAGATCAAGGGCGCCGCGAACGGATCGATGTTCGATTTCTTCTTCACGCTTTCGACCGCTCCGAGCGACCTCTACGTCGCGCGGCTCGACATCCTGAGCGGAGCCCCGGTCCCTGCGGACTGGTATCTCCATATCAAGCCTTTCTCGTTCTTCTTCCACAGTGTCGTCATCCAAAAGGGCGGGGCGACGATACTCAATAACGTCATCAACCCGACCAAGGGCGACATAGCTCGGCTCTCGTATCAGCTTCCTACCGCCGGGTCCGTGACGATAACGGTCTTTACCCTCGACGGCGACGTGGTGGCTCGGCTGGCCAACTCATCGTCGCAGGCCGCGGGGGACTACGTCGTGAGCTGGAACGGACGAAACCTGTCGGGCGCCGCCGTGGCGCGGGGCCTGTATTTCGTGCGCATCGTCGCCCCGGGCCTCGATGAGATACGCAAGGTCCTCGTCGTAAGGTAGTTTACCGGTATACTGTTACCGATTGGCCTTGGCGGACTTTCCTTTGAGGAGGAAACGCTACATGAAGATACTCATGGTCTCGAGCGAGGCCGCTCCCTTCGCCAAGGCGGGGGGCCTGGGCGACATGGTTTCCGCGCTCTCGCGGGCGCTTTCCAAGGCCGGGCACGAGGTCGCCCTCGTGCTTCCCCGCTATTACGGCATCGACCGCTCGAGGCTCGAGCTCATCGAGGGACCGCTGGGCGTGGGCAAGGAATGGGCCTCCGTCTACAAGGCCTATCTCCCCGGTTCCACCGTCGAGACCTATTTCCTCGAGCAAGAGCGCTTCTTCGGGCGCGACGGCATATACGGCTCCAAGGCCGAGAGCGACTTCGCGGACAATCCCGAGCGTTTCGCCTTCCTGTGCCGAGGGGCCTTCCAGCTCTGCCGAAAGCTGGGCTGGATTCCCGACGTGATGCACGCCCACGACTGGCCGACCTCCCTCGTTCCCGTCTTCCTCCGTCACGACGAGAAACTGCCTGAATTCGCGAATACGGCCTCCGTCCTGACGATCCACAACCTGGGATACCAAGGCATCTATCCGAAGGAATCGTTCCCCTCCTTTCGCCTGCCCTGGGAGCTGTTCCACGACGGCGGTTTCGAGTTCTACGACAAGGTCAATCTCCTCAAGGCGGGCATCCGCTCGGCGGACTGCCTCACCACAGTTTCGCCGAGCTACGCGCGAGAGATACAGACTCCCGACTACGGATTCGGCCTCGACGGCCTGCTGCGCCACCGCTCTTCCGACCTTGTCGGCATCCTCAACGGCGTGGACCTCGACGAATGGGATCCGGAGACCGACCTCCACCTCCCGGCCCGCTACTCTCGAGAGAAGATGACAGGAAAAAACAAGTGTAAGGCCGTCCTTCAGAAGGAGTACGGCCTTCAGCCCGATGCGGGCAAGCCCCTGATCGGCATGGTGGGACGGCTGACGGACCAGAAAGGCGTCGGCGAACTCTTCGGTCCCCTGTACGGCAGCGCCTATCGCATCTGCGCCGAGATGGACCTGCAATTCGCCGTCGTCGGCTCCGGCGATAAGTGGTGCGAGGACGAGCTTCGTGCCCTCTCCTCGAGGCTGCCCAACTTCAAGGCGATGATCGGCTTCGACGAGCGGCTGGCCCACCTCGTCGAGGCGGGTTCGGATTTCTTTCTCATGCCGAGCCGTTACGAGCCCTGCGGCCTCAACCAGATGTACAGCCTTCGCTACGGCACCCTGCCCATCGTCCATCGGACCGGGGGCCTTGCCGACACCGTGGAAAACTACAATCAGGAGACGGGCGCTGGCACGGGATTCATGTTCGACAACTTAACGCCGAGGGCGGTGTACGACACCGTGGGCTGGGCGGTATGGGCATGGTACAATCGACGCGAGCAGATCGACGCCATGCGCATTCGAGCCATGGGGAGGCGCTTTTCCTGGGATCGCTCCGCGGCCGAATACGCCAAGCTCTACGAGCGCGCCCTGGGGCTTTCGGCCAAACGCCGTTCGATGGCGTGTTGAACAACTCGCCGTCTTTCACTAACCTACAGTAGCAGTTCCTCTGTTGGAGGCAAGATGAGCGCCACGGAAAAGAAAGTCTACGAGTACGAATCGGGCCCCGTCCGCGACAGGCTCGTCGACGTCTTCAGGAAGCGCAAGGGCGAGGCCACCACCGCCGACCTCGTCGCGCTCACGGGGCTGCCCAAGTCCCAGGTCGAAACCGAGGTCAAGGCCGTCTCCGACGAGTACGGGGCGCGCCTGCGAGTCACGGAATCCGGGGAGATTCTCTATTCTTTCCCGGGCGGGATGCGCAGCCGTTACCGCGGATTGGGCCCCTCCCTCTCTAGGGCCTGGAAGGCCTTCCGCAAGGTCGCCGCCAAGGTCGCGGCCTTCGCCTTCAAGCTCTGGATCGTCGTGATGCTTGTGGGCTATTTCGTCCTCTTTATCGGCCTCGCCATTCTCGCCCTCCTCGCCTCGGTCGCGATATCCGCATCGGGCAATTCGCGCGACAGCCGCTCGAGCGATAGGGGCGGCGGTTTCGGCGGTCTTTTCATCACCGGACGCCTCCTCAGCACGATATTCCAGATATGGTTCTACTCCGAGCTTTTCATGACGCCGGAGCAGCGCGCTTCCCGAGTGGGACGCAAGCGCGAAAAGCGGCCACTCTACAAGGCGATCTATTCCTTCGTCTTCGGCGACGGAGACCCCGACATCGGTTGGGATACGGTCGAGAAGAAGGCCTTTGTCGCCTTCGCCCAGGCGAACAAGGGCATAGTCACGATGCCCGAGTTCATGGCGCTCACGGGCCTCGGCCCGCTCCAGGCCGAGGAAAGGATCAACCGCTTCCTCTACGAGTTCGAGGGCAGCCCCGAGGTCACCGAAGGAGGCACGATCTATTACTTCTTCCCTTCCCTCCTGCGGAGGAAGGACAGGGCCGACAGGACTTTCAACTCTTCGGTCCCGATGCGGCGGATCGCTCCCTTCTCCTCCAACGACAAGAAGGCCAACACCGCCTTTTGCGCGTTCAACGGCGCCAACCTCCTGTTCGGCTCGTATTTTCTCCTCGAGTCCCTTGCGTCCCATCCCCTCCTGCCCTTGATTTACGGGGGAAAATACGCGGCGAGGCTGATCATGACCAGGGGCTGGGACGGCTTCTACTATTTCACGCACCAGCTTTTCGGCAAGTTCCTCGGCATGGCCGACCCCGCCGCCTTCCTCGGGATAGCCCTCGGCGTCGTGCCCCTCGCCTTTTCCTTTTTCTTCTACGCGATACCCGCCATCCGGTCGCGGCGCCTCGCGGCCCGCAACGAGAGGGCGCGAACCGAGAACCTGCGCCGCGTGGCCTACCGTACCGTCCTCGATTCGCCCGTCTCCGTGAGGCCCGAGTCCATCCCCGTCCGCGACGACGCAGCGAGGCCCAGGGACGGTCGCGCCGCGGAGAAGGCCCTCCGCGAGCTCGCCGCCTGGTCGGGCGCCGAGCCTCGCACTGACGGTTCCTATTCCTTCGTCGAGCTGGAGCGCGGGAAGGTCGAGGCCGCCAAGGCCCGCGCCGCCGTGGACGCCTCGGCCTACGAGCTGGGCGGCGTCGCCTTCGATTCGGACGCGCCCGCGAACTGACATTGGAAATTCATGAGCTTCACACGGCGAACACGAAGAACACCAAGGAAAAAGAGTATAAAGCATTCTAGCCTTTTTTTCTTGCTCCGTGACCACCGTGCTCGCCGTGTGAAATTCCACGTTTATCCGAGGAAAGCAGGCCGCGCCAGCTAGGTGAGCTTGCCGGGAACGGCCGCAAGCGCGGCCGCAAGCGCGGCGAGTTCGCCGTCGTCGAAGTCCCCCGGCACGATGGAGGGCAGCGCGGGGTCGGGCGACAGAAGCACTCCCGCGCCCAATGCCGCGGTAAAGAGGCGGTCGTAGTCTCCCCCGCCCGGGCGGGGGAAGAGATAGGGGCCGCGGCGCTCGAAGTATTGCCCGAGGCGCCGATCCGTCCTTTTCCACAGGTTTTCCGAATAATACACCGAGAAGCGGTCGAGCTCGAGCAATGAACGGTGGGCGCATGACAGGGCGAGGGGAGGCACGAGCTCGCCCTCGACGGCCCGGGCTTCTTCCGCGTCCTCGAACAGGAGCAGCCCGGGAGCCAGGACGGGGGGGCAGGGCAATCGTGGCGTAGCCACGCTCTGCGAGACCGCGCCGCTCGTACCGGCGAGGTACTCCGCGAAGGGCATGATGACGGGGAGAATCTCTCCCTCGGGCAGGATCGACGTGGCGGCCGCGATCGCGCGGCTCTCGTTCCGGAAGAAGCGGACGGCGGCGTAGCCGGGGTATCGCGACATCAGCGTTCGCTCGAGGCGGGCCTCGCGGATCGAGGGGAATGGTCTCGTGAGGCCCGTGTCTATCGCCGCCTTGGCGGCCGTGCCTATGCCGCTGCCCTTGGCTCCGAGCAGGGATCGGCCGCCGTCCATCCAAAAGTCCAAAAAGCGCCAGGGCCGCCCTGCGGCACGGTCCTCGGCGTAGAGCCTCCACAGCCTCGCTCGCCGAATCGGCGGCAGGAGCCGCAGCCTATTTTGCACGACGCTTTCATCGATCATGGTCGTTTCAATACTCCAGCTTTTTCGTGAACTTGGGAAAGAATTGCGCCTGTCTGCCCGTCTCGAAGCGGACCACCACAAGGGGGCCGGAGCTCGGCGTCGGGCTGACCTTTATCACTACGCCCGAGCCGTAGTCTTCGTGGTAGACGGAGAGTCCGGCCCGCCAAGGGCCCGATCCCTCGGCGGCTCGCCCTGTGCCCGATGCCCCGTAGCCGGGCGTGGGCCGGACCGCGGATCCGCGGGAGCCGAAAGACGCGTTCGCGCCGCCCCGTCTTTCGTCGACGGTCCGGATGAGGGAGCCGTCTATCTCCGCGAGGAAGCGCGATGGGCTGGTCTCGAAGAGCCTCCCGTGGAGGCGGCGCCAATGGCAGGAGCTGAGGTGCAGCTCGTCCTTGGCCCGGGTGATGGCGACGTAGAAGAGGCGCCTCTGCTCCTCGAGCTCCTCCCCCTCCTCTTTGTCCTCGTCGTCGCGGGGGAAAAGCCCCTGTTCGAGGCCGGTCGCGATGACGACGGGGAACTCGAGACCCTTGGTGTTGTGCATCGTAATGAGGGTTACCGCGTCGGCGGCGACGGCTTCTTCCGAGGCGAGGCTGCGGTCGAGCTCTATCGTCTCGAGGAAGGCGGACAGGCCCTCGGGACTGCGCGGATAATCCGAGGCCGCGTTCACGAGCTCCTCGAGGTTGGCTACTTTCTGCGTGCCCGCCACCTCGTCTTGGGCGCGGTGGTACTCGATCAGGCCCGAGCCCCGGACGAGGCGCTCGACGAGGACGGCGAGGGTCTCGCCGTCGGAGCCTGGCGCCGCGAGCATGGTCCTTAGGCCGGAAACCAGTCTGAGAAACTCCTTTATTCCCGCTCGGGCCCTGCCCTTCAGGGACTCGCCCGCCTCGGCGGAGGCCGCCACGAGGTCGGCGCCCGAAGTTTCGGCCGCGTCGAGGAGCACGTCGACGCTCGCGTCGCCGATCCCGCGCGCGGGCTTGTTCACGACGCGCTTGAATGCCACCTCGTCGCGCGGGTTGCACAGGAGTGCCAGATAGGCGAGGCCGTCCTTCACTTCCTCGCGGTCGTAGAATCGGGATGATCCGACGATGCGATAAGGGATGCCCTTGTGCGTGAACTCCTTCTCGAAGGTTAGGGACTGGGCGTTCGTGCGGTAGAGTACCGCCACGTCGCTCCATCTGCCCCCCGCCTTGACGCGATCCCTGCAGACCTTGACGCAGTAGGCTGCCTCCGCGTCCTGGTCATCCAGAAGCGAAAGCAGGGGCCTGGATCCGCCGAGCCGCTCCGCCACGAGGGTCTTGCCGAGCCTGCCCGCGTTATGCGATACCACGCTGCCCGCCACGTCGAGGATGCTCTGGTAGGAGCGGTAGTTCCGCTCGAGCCTGATGATCTCGGTGCCGGGGAACATCTCGGGGAAGCGCAGGATGTTGCGCACCTCCGCGCCGCGAAAGCCATAGATCGACTGGTCGTCGTCCCCGACCACGCAGAGATACGCGCCGTTCCCGCCGCCGCCGGTAGAGCTCGGCGCATTTGAAATATCCGCGAGGAGGCGCAGCAGCTCGAACTGGGCGACGTTGGAGTCCTGGTACTCGTCGACGAGTATCACGCGGAAGCGCTGACGCGTGCGCCGCCTGATCGCCTCGTCCTCGCGCAGGAGGCGTGTCGGGAGCCGTATGAGGTCGCCGAAATCCAGGTTGCCGGTCTTGCGCAGCCTATCCTCGTAGAGGGCGTAAACCCTGCGCATTCCCGGATCGGAGAAGACGGCCGAGAGGTCCGGGGATTCGGGCTCCAGGCCGAGGTCCTTCGCGCGCGAGATGGCCTGGACCATGCGCGAGCACTCGCCTCGGGTGTTCTGGGGCATCGCCCCGTGGAGGAGGGTGGTCTGGTCGTCGTCGTCGTAGATCGTGAAGTTGGAGTCGAGTCCCGCCGCGGCGGAATTGCGGCGAAGGAACCAGGCGCCGAAGGAGTGGAAGGTGCGCATCACCGCCCGCGAGCAGGATGCCTCGATGGCGGTGGCGCGGTCGCGCATTTCGCGGGCGGCCTTGTTCGTGAAGGTCACGGCGAGGATCGACTCGGGCTCCACGCCGCGCTCTCTGACGAGATAGGCGATCTTGGTCGTAATGACCCGGGTCTTGCCCGATCCCGCCCCCGCGAGGATCAGCAGGCTGACGCCCTCGTGCTTCACCGCCGCGAGCTGCTCGGGGTTGAGCGAAGCGAGGTAGGGCGGGAGGGCGGCACCCATCAGGTTCCTCGCGGGGCGGCGTCGAAGTCGACGCCGTTTACGGCGAGGATGCGGGAACGCAGCACGGTGCCGGGCTCGTGGCTGCCCCGAAGTACGGTGAGCCCGTCCACTTCGGGCGCCTGGTTCCACGTTCGGCCGATCGACAAGGCCTCCCCGTCCTCGGAGGCGCGCTCGACCTTTTCCTCGACTAGGACGTCGAGTTCGCGTCCGACGAAGCGCTCGAGGCGCTCGCGCGTTATGCGCTCTTGGGCTTCCTCGATGGCCCTGCGGCGCGCGGCGACGGTCTTCTTGGGGACGCGTCCGCGCATGTCGTAGGCCGCGGTGCCCTCCTCGCGCGAGTAGGCGAAGCTGCCCACCCAGTCGAGGCGCGCCCGCTCCTGGAAATCGCGGAGCGCGGCGAAGTCCTCGTCGGTCTCGCCGGGGAAGCCTATGAGGAAGGTGGAGCGTATCGCGGAGTCGGGCAGCACGCCTCGTATCCGCGCGATTAGCTCGAGATAGGCTTCCGCGCTGCCACGTCGGTTCATGGCCTCGAGGATTCGCGCGGAGGCGTGCTGGAAGGGGAGGTCGAAGTAGGGCAGGATGCGGGGGTCGGCGGCCATTACGCCCAAGGCGCGCTCGGGAAAGTTGTCCGGGTGAATGTAGAGGGTTCGCAGCCTGAAGTCGCCTTCGGCGGCCGAGATGGCCGCCAGGAGCTCAGGTAACAGCGACGGGCCGCCCGAGTCCCGCCCGTAGGAGCCGAGGTCCTGGCCTATGAGCACGAGCTCGCGCGCGCCCTGCGCCACGAGGTCGAGGCATTCGGCGAGGACTTCGTCCAGGGGACGGGACCTGAGGGCGCCGCGGATAAGGGGGATGGCGCAGAAGGCGCAGAAATTGGAGCAGCCCTCGGTGGCTTTTGCATGGGCGGTGCCGGGGAAGTCGAATCGCCTGATACGTTTCACGTATTGACTGTAAGGTATGGGTTGAACGTGCCCGCCTTCGGCGAGCTGCGTATGACGCGCCTCGGTCCGTGGTATCTCGGGTACGAGGACAGGCCGCTCGCCCGCGAGCGTGGACTCCGCGGCGGCGAGCACGGCGCCGAGGTCCGCGTTGCCGACGATACCGTCGGCCTCGGGCAGGTCGGCGGCGAGCTGGGCGGCGTAGCGCTGGGAGAGGCAGCCGGCGACGAGGACCCGCTTGCCGGGGAAGGCGGCCTTGATGCCGACTACGGCCTCGATGGACTCCTTCTTGGCGTCCTCGATAAAGCCGCAGGTGTTGACGATGACGAGGTCGGCGCCCTCGGGGCCCTCGGCGAAGGAATGGCCCGCCGCCTCGAGGCGAGCGGCTATCTCCTCGCCGTCGACGTCGTTCTTCGCACAGCCGTGGCGGTCTATCCAGAAGCGCATGCCCTTCCGTTAATCCACGTCGGAGGCGCCGAGTATCCAGGTGCCCGAGTCGCCCTGAGTCCACGCGATGCGCTTGACGGCGACTTCTCCGGCCCCTCCGATCTCGAGGTCGGCGCTCTTGCCTCCCGATGCCTGGACGGTCATTTTTACCGTCTGGGCGTTCGAAGCCCAGAGCCTGAGGCTGTTGTTGGCGTTGACGGTGACGGTCTCGCCCTTGCGATAGTAGCGCTCGTCGCGGTCGCGCTTGTCCACTTCATACCGGAACATGCAGGAGCCTCGGAAAGTCACCGAAACGACGAAGGGGTAGGGCGTCTTCCCCGATTCGAAGAGTACGACGTTCTTGCCGGATGGGGCCGACAGGGCTCCCGCGGCAGGCGTGGGCGCCGTCGGCGCGGCTGTCGCGCTCGCGGCCGGCGAGGCGGAAGCCTGGTCGCTTAAATCGGCGGCGGGTATCGGCGTCTGGGCCGATGCCTTGAGGGCCGCGTCGGGCGAGCTGTATTCCAGCCTCAAGATGGCGCCTTTTGAGGGGTCCTTTTTGGAGAGATCGCTCACGAGAACCTTGAGTTCCGGCTGGTTGTTGCGGTCGAGGTCTATCGTGCCTTCCTCGCCGAGCATGAGGCGCGTGGCTCCCACCGGCGTCTCGAGAGTCACCGCGTCGTCGATGCGAGATATGACGAGTTTGTATTTCTCGTTGCCGTAAGCCACGAGCAGTGAGTCCCCGACGTAGAGGCGCTTTTCGAAGGCGCTCCCCTCGACGCGGTATTCCACGGCTGAGTGTCGCGAAGTCGAAGCCTCCGCGCCCGCATGACCCCTTCGGCCAAAGACGGCGACGAGGACTATGATCATAAGGATGGCCGCGCCGACTATCGTTGCGCCGATTACGAAGGGAGAGGGTCCGCGCCTCGGGATGAGCTCCTGGATGGGTACGGGCTGCTCCTGGATCTTCATGTTCTTATAGGCGGCCACGAGCTCATCGGAGGGCAGGCCGAGGTATTCGGCGTAGTTCCGCAGGAAGCCGATGACATAGGGATCGCCCGGAAAGACGGTAAAATCCTCGGTTTCGAGCCCCGTCAGATACCGCTTCGCGATGTTTGTATCGTCGGCAACGCGCTCGAGGGTAAGGCCTTTGCGCTCTCGAGCCGTACGCAGTTGTTCGCCGATGGGGGTCATGACCTCATATGTCCTTTCCGTCAGTTGTCGGATTTGAAGAGGAAATTATTGTAGACGTTGGCCGAGGCCGGCGAGTCGTAGACGAAGCGCGCCGCCGGAATACCCACGTTGGTCTTGATGCCGGTGAAGTCGAATGTCAGCTTGTCGCCGGCTATCGTCCAACCTTCAATCCTGCGAATGAGCTTGGTGTCCGGGGAAATGTAGAGCTTGAGGGTCTTGAAGCCCTCGGCGGCGGAAGTGCGCCCGAGGACGAGCCTTACGGCCTGCTCGCCCGGGGCCCCTCCATCCAGGGGCAGGGGAGCGGGGCTCGATTCGAAGGCCACCGAGTAATTACGCTTGAGCATCCTGAGGCCCTCGCGCGTCGCGAGGGACGCGGTGCCCGCGCCGGGCTTGTCGGCGGTGGTCTGGGAAAGGATGGCGTTGTAGCCGGGGATGTAGACGGTGAGGGTCTGGCCGTCGAAGGCGATAACCTGATCGGGCGGACTCGTGAAGTCGACGCGGATGAGCGACGGCGCCTTGAAAGAAATGTCGCCGCGCATCTGGTCCTTGCCGGTCGATATGGCGATCTTGCCCTCGTAGTCGACGATCTGGGCATAGCGGTCGGCGACGAGACTGAAGTACTGTGCCGCCGTGACTATTGCCTGAGTCTCGGCTTGCGCAGGGGCGAGAGCCGCGCCAAGGGATACGGCCGCGAGGAGAAAGCGCATGGGACTGAATTTCACGAGGCTCATCCTGTCAAACGATATGGGAATTCCAACGAATAATAGCTCCCCCGAGATAAAAAAACAATCCTCGGTCAAAGCCTTCGGCTTTGACCTGGCGGTTTCGCGCGAATGCGCGAAACCGCTTAAAGGGAATCCGATCTGGACGGAGGGATCGTATGGGCATGTTAGACGGCTGCGCGTCTTATGCTTTCGCGCACCAGGTAACGCAGCCTGTTGTCGGTGAGTCTCAGCGTTTCGCCGCAGTCGGGGCAGGTAAAGCGGCTGTCCGCGAGCTCGGCCTTGCGGCAGGCGATGCAGAATATCCTGCCGCAGCGGGGGCACTCGCCGGCGGGCGATTCGTCGGGGGGCATGGCCCTGACGTTCGCCGAGCTCTGGCGAGGAAGGGAACGGGGCACTCGCCAGATCCTGCCGCAGGTCGAGCAGGAGAGGGGCTCCGTAGTCGCGTCCTCTATCTCAAGGCGCAGCCGGGCGGCCCGTTCGGGCGACACCGCGCCGAGGCGGAGGGCCGCGGCCTCGGCCTTGGCGACGTTCCTGAGGGCTAGGTAGCATCGGCCGAGGGCCGCGAGGAGGGCGGGGTCCTCAGGACTCTCGGCGAGACCGAGGCGGTAGGCCGCCTCGGCCCGCGGCAGGTCGCCGTAGACCGTCGCGAGGTTGCCGGCAATAAGGAGGGCCCGCGACCCGCCTCCCAGGTCGAGGGCCTTGCGTATCCTCTCCTCGGCCTCCGAATAGCGCTCGAGTTCGAGGTAGGCCGCGGCGAGGTTGCCCTGGTACTCGGCTGAGGACGGATCCAGGACGGTCGCGCGCAGGTATTCCCTAACGGCCGCTTCAAGGCGCTCCGCGGACTTCTCGGGCCCCGCGGCCCGCGCGTAGACGTTGCCCGCCTGGTTGCGGCAGGCGGCGTCCTCGGGGAAGGGCGCCAGGGCGGCCAGGGCCTCGTCGATCCTGCCCTCGCGCGATTCGAGGTCGGCGAGATTGATCGAAGGCTCCCGAGCGCCGGGCAGCGTGGTCCGGGCGGCCTCGAGGTAGCCTCGGGCGGCGGCAAGATCGCCCCGCGCCATCGCCTCCTGTCCTGCGAGGTTGAGGGTCCAGCCCTCGACCTTATCGCCCGCTCGGCGGCATTCGAGGGCCCGCTCGATCGCGGCGCGGGCGTCTCTTCCCAGGAGAAAGAGCCGCTCGGCGTAGCGAAAGGCGTAGAGGGGGAAGTCGGGCTCGAGAGTCAGGGCCGCCTCGAAACGCTCGAGGGCTTTTTCGCCCTGACCCTTTTCGGCGAGGATGAGGCCCAGGGTGTAATGCGTGCCCGAGTCCCGGCTGCCCTTGACGACGAGTTCGGCCAATATCCGAGCCGCCGCGTCCTTCTTTCCCGCTCGATAGAGGGCCTTGCCCTTGATCTCCCTGACCTCTGCGTTTTTTGCCTTGAGCGCCGATAGTCGCTGCAGTGCGAGGGCGAGGTCGTCGTCGGCCTCCTGGGCGGAGAAGAGCCTGGCGGCGGCGAGGTAGGCATCGGCTGCCTCCGTCTTTTTTCCGGCTTGGTCCCAGGCCCTCGCCTCGTTCATCCGGGAAAGGGCCTGGCCCGCGTCCTCGCCGGAATGAAGGGCGAGATCGGCGGCGGCGCGGTACTCGGCGGCCGCGCCCAGGTAGTCCCCAAGGCCGAAGCGTGCGTGTCCGGAGAGGCAAAGGAGGCGAGAGTTGTCGCGCCTGCCCGGGAGGATGGTCTCGAGCAGGTCTCGCAGCTCGAGATAGCGGCCGCGCAGGTGGAGAATGTCGGCTTTCTCCTCAACTGCTTCTGATCTTCCCGGGTCGAGGGCGATGCAGGCGTCGAGGGCTTCCTCGGCCTCGGCCTCGAGGCCGAGACGGAGAGCGGACTCGGCCTTTAGGAAGAGCTCGTTCGCATCCAGGGGCCTGCGCTTCTCGATCTTGCGTAATTGGACTGCAGCGGCAAGGTTATCGCCCATCGCGAATAGGGTTTCCGCGAGACGCCGCCTGGCTACGGAGTCGGGCACCTTGAAGTAATTCCAGCGGTAGTACCAGGTCTCCAGCTCCATCGGTCTCGAATCCACCATGCAGGATCTGAGGTTGAAGCGAGCCCTTTCGCCCTCGCCGTAGTTTTGGGCGGCGAAGGCGATATGACCCCGGTTGAAGCTTTCGTCGGCCGCCTCGGCCGCCCACTCGTCGTCGATGATAATCGTGAAATGCCCGCCCCTCGCTATGACGCGGAGCGAAAATTCGTCAACGTCTGGAGGCCGCGAGATCTCGGTCCATGCGACGAGGGCCCGCGGCGAACCATTGAATACGACGTCGAGACGAAAATACCCCTTGTTCGAGACCAGGACCGAGTAGAAGTTGCCCTCGTCCTGGTAACGAAACAGGAAGCCGCAGGCTGAACGGGCTTGGCCGCGGGGTATCGCGAACTCGCCCTCGAGGGCGAAGTCGGAGTGGCGGTAGAGCGGGGCTTCGGTCCAGGCGAAGAGGTCGGTCCGCTCGAGCGCGAGTTCGAGGCATTTTTCCTTCGTTTCCGGCGCTTTCACGAAGCGCGCGGAGTAGCCGGGAGCCTCGATCTCGAGAAAGCGCCCCTCTTCGGGCCCTGACATCGCGCCGACCCAGAGCTCCTGGACGAGGGAGCCGGGCTCAGGCGCCTCCTGAGCCCGGCGGAACAAGCGTCTTATGCCTTCGAACATGCCGGCTGCCAAAGAATAAGATGCCTTTCCATTCTATTTTTTGGTGGCCGCGTGCTCGAGGAGGAGGGTGGCCGTGGGCTTGTCGGTCAGCTCGGGCGGCCCGAAGTATTGGATGCCGCCCGGGAGCCTGTAGTCCGAGCTCTCGGCCCAGAGCGCGCGTTTGGACGCGAAGTCCCTGAAGGGCGTCCCTTCGAGCTCGACGAGGGCCTTCTTGATGACGGGCTTGTCCGAACCGTGGCGCCGCTCCATGTTCATCATGGAGATGAGGGGAACGCCGCCTGCGATCCATTTTTCTGCGGGCGCGGTCAGGTTTCGCACCGAGGCGAGGTATCCGGTGAAGCCCGAGGCCGCGAGGGTGAAGGCCGTATAGCCGAGGGAGTAGCAATAGTCGGCGTCGAAATTGGAAGGAAAGCCGCATCTCCCCTCGTAACCGAAGAAATGGGTCTGGTAGTCGAATTTGCCGCGATAGGCGCCCGCAGCCGCGAGGTCCTTGAGCCGGCCCTTGGTCATCTCGACAAGGAGCTTTTCGGTTTCGATGCGAGAGACCTGGACGTTGCCGTGGGGGTCGCGATCCCAGAGCAGCTGCTCCTGTATGCCCTGGGGCAGGCTCTCGAAGAGGGCCGCTGAGGGTTCGGTGAGGCGCTCCAGGATAAAGGCCTTGTGGTCGACGAAGCTCGAAAGGGCCTTGAAGGCGTTCTCGGTCGCGGCGAGGATGTCGTTGATCTCGCCTATGAGGAACTTGACCTCGGGGACGAATTCGATGAGCCCTTCGGGGATGAGGACGACGCCGAAGTTCTCGGCCTTCTCCGCCCGAATGACGACCGACTTCACGATCTGGTCGATGACCTGGCCGAGACTCATTTTTTTGGCCTCGACCTCCTCGGAGATGAGGCAGACGTTGGGGCGGGTCTGGAAGGCGCACTCGAGGGCGATGTGCGATGCCGAGCGGCCCATGAGCTTGATGAAGTGCCAGTATTTGCGGCTCGAGGCGGCGTCGCGGCAGATGTTGCCGATCAGCTCGGAATAGATCTTCGTGGCGGTGTCGAAGCCGAACGAGGTCTCGATCGCCTCGTTCTTGAGGTCGCCGTCGATGGTTTTCGGGACGCCGACCACCGCGATGGGAACTCCTCTGGCCGCGAAGAACTCGGCGAGGAGGGCCGCGTTGGTGTTGGAATCGTCGCCGCCGACGACGACGACGGCGTCGAGCTTGCGGCGCCTGGCCGTCTCGAGGGCCTTCTCGAACTGCTCGGGGGTCTCGATCTTGGTGCGTCCCGAGCCGATGAGGTCGAAGCCGCCCGTATTGCGATATTTGTCCACGAGCTCCGCGTCTATATCCATGCATTTGTCGTCGACGAGCCCTCCGGGACCTCCGCGAAAGCCGAAGAGCGTCGATGCGGGATTGGCCGCCTTGAGGCCGTCGAAGATGCCGGCGATCACGTTGTGGCCGCCGGGAGCGGGCCCGCCGGAAAGGATGACGCCGATTCTCATCAACTTTCGTATCGCTGGATTGTCGCCGGCGGTTAGGGTGACGGTGGGGAGGCCGTAGGTGAGGGGGAAGGTTGCCCTGAGGCGATCCCTGTCCTCGGCCGGCTCGGCGGTCGATCCTTTAACCGTCGATACTTTATCTATGCTTCCGCGTAATATCGCGGGCAGTTTAGGCGCATAGGCGAAGCGTGCGCTTTGGAGGGGCGAAAAATCCATGTTCGTCTCCTTGGAGGTTTAGTTACGGGTAGATACTAACTAAAAGGAAGGAGAGGCGGAAGTAGTCCAGCGTCGATGTCCGGCCTGCCCTTCCAGGGGCGAGCTGGTAGTATCAGGACTTCTTAATGGTCTCTATTTCTTTCTTCGACAAGGGCCTGAACACTCGGACGCTGGTCTCGCTCGTGCGTATGATGATGTCCTTGCCGTCGGGGTTGAGCGAGCCGAGTATCTGCACGACCGGATAGCGGGGGTTGTCGGGGCTTATGTCGACGACGACGGCGCTTTTCCCGTTCGTCAGCATGATATAAGTTCCGATGGGATAGATCGAGAGGCCGTAGACGAGGGATCTGATTACGATGTCATCGTACTGTTTGCCCTCGTTCTTGATTATGTCTACCATCCCGGAATAACCGTCCTTGGCTTCCCTGAAAGGGCGGATGGCGGTAGCCGCGTCGAAGGAACAGGCGACCATGATGATTTTCGAATAGAGGGATATCTTTTCGCCGGTGAGGGCGCGGGGGTAACCCACGCCATTCATCCGCTCGTGGTGTTCCAGGGCGGCGAGGCAGACCGCGGGAGGCAGCTGCCGCTCTTTTAACAGGTTGTAGCCGAGGATGGTATGGGCCGTGATGGACTTCTTCTCCTGCGGGGAGAGGATGCGGTCTGCCATGTAAAGCTGAGGCGGGAGACGCACCATGCCGATCTCGTGGAGGGCGGCCGCCGTGCCCAACTCGATGAGCTTGAATAGGGGCAGCTTCATTATAATCCCGAGTACGATCGAGTAGACCGAACTGCGGGCCGCGTGTGAGACCAGGTAATTCTTGTGCTGGGGGGCGAGGGATTGGGCGCGGAGGAGGAAGCGCCTATTCTGCGTTATAACCTGACATAAGCCCTTTATGCGCTCGCTGAGCTCCGTGTAATCGAGTTCGGTCTTGGTGACGAAACGCGTATAAAGGGAGTCCATGTACGCGGTAAAGTCGAGATAATAGGCCAGGATCCGCTCGACCCGCTCCTTATCTCCCGCTCCGTCGGGCAGGGTGACCTGGTCCACGGCATCCTCGCCTTGGTTGGCGGGCGCGTCATCGGCAGCGGCCTCGTCCAGGGGGATGCCTTCCGTCTTGGTTTCGCGGAATTCCCACTGCGCCAGCCGCTTTATGAGGCCTTCGTCCACCGGCGTCTCCGGCGCGAGAAGGACGAAGCCCTCGTCGAGGAAGAGCGGCTTCGAGAAAAAGATCTTTGGCTTCAAGTCTTTTAGAGCAATACTGTTCATAGCCTGCCCATTGACCCCGTATTTCCCGAGCGCTAAGCTCTATCGAAGGTTTTCAGGGATCCCCCCTTTGAGCTTATATATGAGGTTTTTCCAAAATGTGGAAGCATTTTGAAAAAATGACTCATGTCCTCTTTATTATAGGAGCGGTAGTGAATGAAATTTAGGACAATCTTCATACTTTTCAATGGCGTCATACTAACTTCCTTCCTTTTCGTATTCTTTCTTCCTTTTTTCCTTCTCGGCGCGGCCTCGTCGTTGTCGTTCTGGAAGGGTAATTGGTATCTCGCCCTCCTATTCCTCGTACTATTGGGCGGTCTCAACGCTTTTTTCCTCCTAAATCGAAAAACCTTTGTCCTCGTCGAGCGGGAGGATTGGGGCGAGCTCTCCGCCCACCTCGTAAGGCTCATGTTCCCCAAGGGGCGCTTTCGATCAAGCCGGGTGAGACTCCTCGTCAACGCCTACCTCCTCCAGTCGGATATCGAGGGTATCGAGCGTCTCGAGGCCGAGCTTTCATCCAAAAGGCCCGATCTTCTGCGAAAAAACGCCCTCCTTTTCGGCGTCACCAGGCTCCTGCGAGGCAAAAACGGAGAAGCCGAGACTTTTTTCGCTCGCTACCTCGATTCTAAGGACGTGGAGTCTCGGCATTGGCTTCGCTTCGACTACGGTTTCAGTCTGGTGCTCCAGAAAAAGATAGCCGAGGCGCTCCCCTATCTCGACGAGGGGATGGCCTCTCGAGATCCGGTGCTCTGTCTCCTCTCGGCCTACCTCATGAACTCCGTGGGAGTGGCCTCCGCCGCTACCGAAACCGAAAAGACCCGACTTTTCGTCAAGGCCGCAGGGCCGCGAGAGCGGCTGCGCAAGCGTTTTACGAGCGCGAAGTGGGACAGGGAAGTCGAAAGCGCCAAGAACGAGATGCATATCGTGATCCTCTCGAAACTTATCGACGACGCGGGGCGTTGGCTCTATCCGATTGGCAAGGCATGAGAAGGCGCCGACTGCCGTAAACAATTATCCTCATCTCTCCGATACTCGGAAAGGATGAGCTTCACCTTCTTGTTTCCACGCCGCTTATCGCGCGCCGCGGCCGTGCTCCTACTCTTCGCCGCCTCGATTCCGCGTATGGCCGCGGCTCAGGCTGTATATCATATCCTCGAAAAGGGGGAAACCCTGTATTCCCTCGCGCGTAGCTATGGGGTCAGCCCCGATACTATCGCGAAAGCCAATTCCATAGATGATCCTTCCAAGCTGCGCGCCGGGAAGCGACTTCTTATCCCCGGCGGCGCAGCCGCCCACGACGTAGTCGCAAGCGGCGAGGATACCCACGACCTTGCCCCCGTCGAGAGCCAGATGTACAAGGTAGTGAAGGGCGATACCCTTTTTTCCATAGCCAGGGCATATGGCGTAGGCCTGAACGCCCTACGAGCCGCGAACAAGCTGACCGCCTCCGCGGTGATCAAGGCGGGCGATACTCTTGCCATACCGGCAGGGGCAGGAGGGAAGTCCGCCCCCGCCCTTCCCGCCGCGACGGCGAATAACGCGACGACTCCCGTGACAGTCTCCGTGTCCACGCCGGCGGTGCCGGAAGCCGTAAAAACCTCCGTGAAGCCGGTGAGCAAAGGTCTTTCATGGCCCTGCCCAGGCGAGATTCTTTATCTCGACGGCAAGGCTTATGGTGTCGTGATCCGCGCCAAGTTGGGGGAGGCCTTGAAGGCGGTAGCCTCGGGCACCGTCTCTTCAGCAGGGCCATATAGAGGTTACGGAAATGTCGTGTTCGTCCTTGCTCGAGGCTACATCTATGTATATGGCGGCAATGACAGTATTTCGGTGCGAGCCGGTGACCAGGTAGTGGCTGGACAGGAGCTGGGGCGGGTGGGAATGGACGTGAAGCAGGGAGGCCCCGCCGCGTACTTCCTGGTCTTCAAGAATGGGGAGGCGGTAGATCCCGCCGCCGCGCCCCGCGGCTGACTCACCGTGTTCTTTCCGCGGTTGGGGATTATTGGGGAAAATCTTGGAAGTCGAGCCGTATTTAAGTAGAATTTGTTATTGTCGTATAAGTGGCGGCTTTCAAACTCGATTCCCGGGTTTTTACGGGAATCGGCCGGGTCCATACTGGAAAGGCAGGATCGATGACTGAAGGGACGTCCCCGAGGCCGGTTCAACCGAAGAAAAAGGCTAAACTCGCCTTACCATTGGCGAAAAAAAAGAAAGCCAAGCATCCCAAGGAAACCGATCCTCTCGCCCTCTACCTCAAGCAGATATCGCGCTATCCCTTGTTGACCGCCGAGGACGAGATGCAGATAGGCGAGAACATCCAGGCTCTTCGTGCGCATGTCAGCGAGTCCGGGGCGGGCGGGAGCGAGCGCGAGGCCAAGCAACGCGAGCTCATCGCGGTCAAGAACAGGATGATCTCATCCAACCTTCGCCTGGTCGTATCCATAGCCAAGAACTACCAGCACCGCGGTCTCGGCCTCCTCGATCTCATAGACGAGGGTAACATCGGCCTTATCGAGGCGGTCGAGCGATTCGACTACACGCGCGGCTGCCGTTTTTCGACCTATGGGACCTGGTGGATCAGGCAGGCGATCATCAAGAGCCTCGCCGACAAGGGCCGCGTCATACGCATCCCGATCCACATGCTAAATACGATCAAAAAGTGCTACTTCGTCGCCAAGCAGCTCACGCAGGAACTGGGGCGAGATCCGCGGCCCGAGGAACTCGCCGAGAAGCTCGGTATGGAGGCCAAGAAGGTCAAGGAGATAATGAAGCTTTCCCAGGAGACGGCCAGCCTCGATACCACCGTGGACGAGGACAACGTCACCCACCTTTCCGACCTCATCAAGGACGACAGCATCGTCGAGCCTTTCGAGGAAGTCTTTTCGATGACCCTCCAGGACACCTTGGCCGATGTACTCCAGAACCTCTCTCAGCGCGAGATCACCATCATCAAGCTGCGCTTCGGCCTCAACGGCGAGGGCCCGCGGACTCTCGAGGAAACGGGCAAGCTCCTGGGTATAACGCGCGAGCGCGTGCGTCAGATACAGGAGAAGGCCATCCACAAACTCAAGGAGCTCCAGGAGCTGTCGGAGTACCGGGGAAATTCGTGAACCCCAGCTAATTTCAAAAGTCGGTAACTTTTGAAATTGGCGCGTCAATTCGAAGGATTGACGGATGCAGTTTCTCGCGCTTCATGATCCTTATAAGAAGCGCTACGAAACCTGCGTGGGGCTTCGGGCTACTCTATTGGTTCTAGCTCGCGCAGAGGCGCAAAGGGCGCAAAGAAATCCAGAGCTGAATACCCAATTCCTCCTCCATAGCGATCTTGGCGCCTTTGCGCGAAACAATACATGGGTGAGTTTTGAAAAAAGGACAATGGGATGACAGAAAATAAACTCACCGCGATCGTAGAATGCACTCGGCCTTCTCCCCAATTTCGGGCTGATCTCATGAAAGACGGCGTAGTCCGTCTTGTAAAATCGCATTGATGAATGAGAGGGGCATTTCCCCTGCCTCTTCGTGGAAGACCCACACAGAGTAGTCCGAATCCCCAAATTTCCTTGCCGTGCGAACGACCTCTCAGTTCGCTGCGAGGTCGTTCATCTCAATTGCCCGGCTTGAGCAGGGCCGCGAGCTCGGCCTTGCCTCGCTTCTGCGCGATGTCGTAGGCGGTCTCGCCGGAAATGTTCTTGGCCGTCCTGTCCGCGCCCGCCGCGAGGAGCCATGTCACGGCGTCGGCGTTGGCCGCGATCGCGGCGTAGTGGAGCCAGCCGTTTCCCTGCCTGTCCTTCGCGGGCATGCCCGTGGCCGTCACGAGGGCCTTGAGCGTGTCGATGCCCGCAGCCATCGCCAGGGAGACGGGCGTTTCGCCGGCCTTGTCGCGGGCAAAGACGTCGGCGCCGGCCTTGGCGAGGCGCGCCGCCGTTTCCCTGTCGCCCGCGCGGAGGGCCGCGTGCAGGCTCGTAGCCGAGAATCGGTCGCGGGCGTCGAGCCTCGCGCCCGTTGCGACGACGAGATCGAGGGACTCCGGCGACGGCGAGGAAAGGCCGTTGGGCCTCGATTCGACGATTATGCGCAGAGGCGTCTTGCCGTCGGGGTCGGCCCGATTGACGTTGGCCTCGGTGAGGATGACCTTGAGCAGGGCGGGGCTGTGATTGACCGCCACTGTCAGCGGCGAGTCGCCATCGCCGTCGCGCGCCATGATATCGGCCCCCGCTCCCACGAGGGTCCGCGATGAGTCGGCGTCGCCCATGCTCGCCGCCTCGAGGAGGGGGGTCTTCCCCTCCTGATCGCGCTCGTCGATCTCGGCGTTGGCCGCGAGGAGGTCGCGAACGAGGTCGTAGGCCGTCGACTTGACGGCCACCGCCAGGGGGCCCGCGCCGCGGTTGTCGCGCGCGTCGGGATCGGCTCCCTTGTCGAGGAGGTACTTGAGCGAGTCGCGGTCGTGCTTGCGCACGGCCTGGTGAAGGGGAGTCTCCCCGGAGAAATCTCGGGCGTTGATGTCGGCGCCGGCGAGGGTGAGGATCGGGAGGCTCTTCCTGGCGGCCCATAGCACGGCGGAGTGGAGAGGAGTGTCGCCCATCGCGTCGCGGGCGGACAGGGCCGCTCCGAGGGCGAGCAGGGAGCGCACGGCTTCCGCGGCATCGGCCTTGACCGCCTGATGGAGGGCCGTCTCGCCGGCGGAGTTGGCCGCCTCGAGTGCCGATCCCTTCTGTACGAGGAACTCCAGGGCCGGCGCTAGGTTGCGCTTGGCCGCGTGATGGAGGGGCGTATCGCCGTTCGCGTCCCGGGCGGCGAGCGTGGAAGGCGTGAAAAACCAATCGATCGGCCCGGTCACCGCGGTAAGGGCGAGGGAGAGGGGTGAGTCTCCGTGGACGTTGGGGGCGAAGATGTCGGCCTTTGCCAGGAGGAGAGCCTCGCCCTGAGACCTGAGGCCCTGGCGCAGGGCGATATGGAGGGGGGTGTCTCCCGCGTTATTGCGCGCGTTCACGTCCGAGCCCTTGGCGATGATCATCGCCACCGCGTCGGGCGCCGCCTTGAGCCCTACGGCGATGGCGAGGGGGGTGTTTCCGTAGTTGTCGCGGGTCCGCACGTTGGCCTGCGTGAGCACGGCGTCGAGCGCGTCGGGGCCGAGGGAGATCGCGACGGATAGGGGGCTCTCGCTCCTGCCGTTCACGAGGAATATGTCGGCGCCCGCGTCGAGGAGGGACTTGGCGTAGTCGTAACGTTTGGCCCTGAGAGCGACGTGCAGGCATGCGTCGCCCGCGGCGTTCTGCGCGTTGACCGGCGCCTGGGCGGCGAGGAGGGCGCGGACTATGTCCAGCGCATAGCCGACCTGAATAGCCACGTGCAAGGGCGTGTTGCCGTTGCGGTCCTTGAGCGAGGGGTCGGCGCCGTATTTGAGCAACAGGGCGATGCCGGCGCTTCGGACCTCATCGGGCAGGACGATATGGAGGGGGCTGTTGTCGAAGCCGTCCCGAACGTTCGGATCGGCTCCGCCCTTTAGGAGTATCTCCGTTCCCTCGAGCCAGCCCGACCGAATGGCCTCGTGAAGAGGGGCCGAGCCGGCGCCGTTGCGGACGTTGGGGTTTACCTTGCGCGAGATGAGAAACTCGACGAAGCCCTTCTGCTTGTGAGAGACGGCTTGATGAAGGGGAGTGCCTCCATCTTCGTAGCGGAGCGAACCGTAATCGAGTGCCCGCGCGGCCTGCGCAAACCAGGCGAAATCGGGGAAGGAAGTGGTTCCTCCTTTTAGGACGAGTATCTCGGCGACGCGGGCGGCCTCGATCCTGTCGGGGTGGAGCAGGGCGAGGTCGAGGGCCGACCTGCCCGAAGCGTCGAGGAGGTTGGGGTCCGCGCCCGCGGACAGGAGCCGCGAGCACTGGTCCTCGAGGAGCCTGTCAGCCGCGATATGGAGGGCCGTCCTCCCATCGGGGCTCCTGGCGTTGACGTTCTTGGCGTTGAAGGCCGCGGAGATGGTATCCCCTCCTTTGGCGAGGACGGCCTCGAGGGCGCTGGTGCCGGCGGGATCCGTGCTGAAAATGTCGGCGCCCTTGCTTACCAGTATCTTCACGCAATCGATCGCGCCCCTGTCGATGGCGAGCCTCAGGGGGCTGCGGCCGGCCTGGTCCTTCAACTCGGGCTTGGCGCCGAGGAGGAGGAGGAGTTCGAGGGTTTTGGCCGAACCCTTTTCGATGGCGCGGTGGAGGGGATAGGAGCCCTGGGCATCGGGCGTGTTCAGTTGGTCCTGGCTCGCGAAGAAGGTCCGTATGCCGACTTGGTCGTCCGCGGCGATGAGGTCGGCCAGATTGGGCTTCGGCGGCTCGGGCGCCGGAGTTGGAACCGGCGCCGCAACTGGAGTTGGCGCCGGCGCCGGAGCCGGTTCCGGCGTGCCCGAGCATGACGAGATGAGCGATGCGAGAGCGGCAGCGAAGAGGAGGGCCACAGCAGCCCCGCGCATATGCGGTATCCTGCGGGATTTTTCGGCTTGCTTGATCATTGGATCTCCTTGCGGCCGCGTCGCATCTGCACGCACGGCCATGTACGGGTCGTTATTATAATCGAAGAATTTTCGATTCACTGTAAGGGGGATTTTAGCACCATTGCGTGCATCCATGTAAGGATAGACTGAAGCCCGTGACGATGTATGCTTCATGCCCCCCGCCCCGACCGTCAGTGTCGGGGCGGACTTGCGAAGACCTTTATTCGGAGGGGGGGCTCATACCCCGCAGCTCACGCGAGGTCGTTCATTTCGGCGGCACCCTCGAGGCTACGCAATCGCGGTATATCTTCCAGGAACCGTCGACCTGCTTCTTGAAGGCGGTGAGGAACCAGCCGTCGGTGATCATCGGGCCGTCGCCGGATTTGAGGCGATCCTCGCTCAGGTAGCTGCCGCGGGTGAGGGCGAGGTTCCCCTCCACGTCGACGGCGTCGACATGTATCGTCATCTTCCTCGACTCGAACGCCGCGAATCTCGCATGAGCGAAGTTCGATATCGCGGCCTTCCCGACTATGGCCGGCATGCCCTGCATGAATTTCACGCCGTTCACGTCCCAGTTGGTCATCCAAAGATCGGCGTCCAGGGTCTGGACGCCCTTGATGTAAACATCGTAGACCTCCGCGATGGCTGCTCGAACCTTAGCCGGATCGTCGGCATTCGAAGCCTGTCCCGCCGCGCCGATCGCGAAGGCGACGGATAAGACGAGAACGGCGAAAGCTTTCGGTGATCCCATTTTCATCGTACTCCTCCTCGAAGCGATCGACCGCCTTATTATGCCCCAACGGCAGTTGCCTTGCAACGCTTCTGTTTACTGGAATGAACGAATGATCGAGCCCACGGCCAGGGCCGGGTCCGCGCCGGTCGAGATCGCATCCCTCGCGGCATCCACCAGGGCCGAGCCGACTATCGCGCAGTCTGCAAAACCGCCGAGAGCCTCGATCTGCGCTCGCTCGCGCAGTCCGAAGCCCGCGGCGATGCGCTTGCCGGTTCGCGTCTTGAGGGCCGCGAGACGTTCGAGGGAGGCGTTTCCCAGCTCGGTCTTCCGCCCGGTAACGCCGAGGCGCAGAACGACGTAGAGGAAGGGCGAGGAGCCGGCCGCGGCGAGGGCGGAGGCCCGATCGATGCTCGTCGTGGGGGCGATGAGGGGCACGAGGGCGAGGCCGGCCGCCGCGCATTTCTCCGCGAGGCCCAGCTCGGGCTCGTCGTCGGGGTAGTCGGGGACTATGAATCCGTCCAGTCCCGAACGCGCAGCCCGTTCGACCAATGCCTCGACGCCGTAGGCGAGGATGGGGTTCAGGTAGCTCATCACGAGTATCGGCGCCTCGGTTTTCGCGCGCAGGGCCTCGAGGGAGGCGAGGCAGGCTTCCGTGCGGGAGCCCGCTCGCCGGGCCGCGTGGTTGGCCGCCACTATCGATGGGCCGTCGGCAGAGGGGTCGGAGAAGGGAAGCTGGGCCTCGATGAGGTCAGTCCCGTTCGCGGCCATCGCGGCGAGTATCCGAGCGGAAGTCCCGGCGTCGGGGTAGCCCACGACCGCGTGGGCCATGAGCTTAAGCCCCTCGCGAGACTCGAAGGCGCGAGCGATGCGGCCTATTCCCGTCATTGGTCTTTCCCTTCTCTCATCCGCGCGGACTCCGATTCCAGGAAGGCCAGCCAGTCCTCGCGGTCGAATATCGGCGCCGTGATGAAGAGGTCCTTGTCGCCTCGGCCCGAGACGTTGACGACGACCACAGAGCCCGGGGGCATCGCTACGGCTTCCTTGGCCGAGGCTTCGCGGCGCGAAGCGCCGGGGGACTCGCGAAAGGCCAGGGCCAGGGCGTGGGCCGACTCGAGGGCGGGCAGGATTCCCTCGGCTCTCGCGGTGCGCGAAACGGCGGCCAGGGCCTCCTCGTCCGATACCGAGGCGAAACGCACGCGTCCCGTCTCGCCGAGATGCGCGAGCTGAGGTCCTATGCCCGCGTAGTCGAGGCCGGCGCTCACCGAGTGCGTGGGCAGTAGGGAGCCGTCGCCGTCCTGGAGGAACAGCGACTTGTAGGCCTGTACGATGCCGACGCAGCCCGAGCCACCCATGCGCGAGGCGTGATCCCCGGCCGCGCTGCCCCTGCCTCCGGCCTCCGCGCCGACGAGCTCGACCTTCTCCTTCAAAAACGGGGCGAAGGCTCCGATCGAGTTGGAGCCGCCTCCGACGCAGGCATATATCCTGTCGGGTATCCGGCCTTCGCGCTCGATTATCTGCGCCTTGATCTCCCTGCCGATCACCGACTGCAGCTCGCGCACGATGGCGGGATAGGGGTGGGCGCCGAGGGCGGAACCGAGGACGTAGTGCGTGTCGGCGACCCTCTCGGTCCAGTTCTTCATCGCCGCGTTGACCGCGTCGGTCAGGGTGCGGGACCCCTCGCGGACCGGCGTCACCTTGGCGCCGAACATGCGCATGCCGAAAACGTTGGGATGCTGGCGGGCCATGTCCACCTCGCCCATGAAGACTTCGCACTCGAGGCCGAGCTTGGCCGCCGCGGCCGCCGTCGCGAGGCCGTGCTGGCCCGCGCCCGTCTCGGCGATGAGCCGCGCTTTGCCCATGCGCTTGGCGAGCAGGGCTTGGCCTAGGGCGTTGTTGATCTTGTGGGCGCCCGTCTGGGCCAGACCCTCGAGCTTCAGGTACAGCCTCACCCCAAGCTCGGGCGAGAGCCTTTCGGCGAAGCACAGGGGCGTCGGCCTGCCGACGAAGTCGCGCCCCAGCCTCTCGAGGAGGGCCCAGTAGCCGGCGTCGGCCCGAGCCGCCTCCCACGCCGCCTCGAGCTCCTCGAAGGCGGGGCGCAGGACCTCGGGGATGTAGCGGCCGCCGAAGCGCCCGTAGTATCGCTCATCGTGTTGCATGCTCGGTCTCCTCGGCCTTGGCATTCGACGTCGCCCCGCGAATGGCGCGGAACAGCGCCTCGAGTTTCTCGCGCGACTTCCTCCCGGGAGCCTCCTCGACGCCGCTCGATACGTCGAGACCGTCGGGGCCGAGCGAGTGAATGAAGCTCGCGGCGCTCCGGGCCTTTACCCCGCCGGCGACGAAGTACTCCTTGCCCCGCTCGCGGGCGAGGGCGCCGGCGGCGATGGCGGCCCAGGTGCCGATGGAGCTTCCCGTTCCGCCGTAGCTCCCGCGAGCCGCCGCGTCCGTCTGGACGCGGGCGTCCACGAGTATGCGCGGACAGTCCCATCCGGCCGCCACGAGGCGATGCGCGTCGGCGACCGAAGCGATGCGGAGCGCCCTGTACCAGGGGAATTCGAAGGCGGCACAGGCGGCGGGATTCTCGTCGCCGTGTATCTGCGCCGCGTCGAGGCCGGCAAAGGATATGATATCGCGCATAGCGTCATTTTTTTCGTTCACGAAAACGCCGACGGCGCGGAACTCGGGCAGGCGGCCGTTCCCCTTGAGGGCAGCCACTATGGCGCGGACGGTCTCCGGCTCGACCCGCCTCGGGGATGGCGCCAGCACGAAACCCAGCTCGTCCGCCCCGAGGGACAGGGCGAGCCCCGCGTCCTCGAGATTGGTGATGCCGCATATCTTCACCTTGATCTTCACGCTCATAACGCCTCCGATCGGGCGACCGACAGGGCGGCCGCGAATTCTCTCGCTCGCGCTTCCGGGTCGGCCGCCGTCGCCAAGGCCTCCCCTACCAGGAATCCGCGGTAGCCCGCCGCGAGGAGGGCCGCCGCGTCTTCGGGCGACCGCATCCCCGATTCCGCGACGCGCAAGTGCCTCTCCGGCAGGAGTCGCGCCATCGCCATCGCCCTTTCGGAGTCGACGTGGAAGTCGCGCAGGTCGCGGGCGTTGACGCCGATCGCGTCGGGCGCCGCGGCGACGGCCATCTCGAGCTCTCCTTCTTCGTGCAGCTCGACGAGGACCTCGAGGCCGAGTTCCCTCGCCGCGGCGGCGAGCTCGAGAATCTGGTTCTCGCCGAGGGCGGCGGCGATGAGGAGTATCGCGTCGGCCCCGATGGACCATGCCTCGAGGACCTGATAGGGATCGACGATGAAGTCCTTGCGGAGGATGGGAAGGCCCGCGGCTGCCCGAACGGCCGCGAGGTGCTCGTCCGCGCCGAGGAAACGCCGCGGCTCGGTGAGCACGGAGAGCATGCCCGCCCCGCCACGCTCGTATGCGGTCGCGAGGGCGACGGGATCGTAGTCGGCGACCAGAAGTCCGCGAGAGGGCGATGCCTTCTTGCACTCGGCTATCAGGAGAGGCGAGGCTCCCGAGGCCTTCCGGGGCGCGAATGAGGGACGAGGCGGTCCCGCGCTGCGCTCGAGCGAGGCCAGCGGCCTATCGCGCCTGAGGCGCAGGGCGTCGGCCTTCCTCTCGGCGCAAATCGCCTCGAGCATGCTCATACCTTAAGCCTTCGCCGTCGCGACCGTCGCCGCGCCGGGAGCCGAAAGGGCGCGCAGCGAACTCAGGACCCTCATCGCCGCGCCCGAGTCTATCGAAGAGCGAGCCGCCTCGATCGCCGTGCCGTAGTCCGGCGCGACGCCCGCCGCCTGGATCGCGGCCGCCGCGTTGAGGAGAACCACGTCGCGCTTGGGACCGGGATCGCCCGACAGGACGCGTTCGATGATGCCCGCGTTCTCCGCGGCGTCGCCTCCCTTGAGGTCGGCCGGGGCGCAGAGCTCGAAGCCGTAGGCCTCGGGATCGAGGAGGTAGGTCCGCGTCCAGCCGTCCTCGAGCTCGGTCACCTTGGTGAGGCCGACGAGGCTTATCTCGTCGAGGCCGTCGAGGCCGTGCACGGCCAGGGCCCGCCGTACGCCCAGGTTGGCGAGGATACGCGCCACCGTCTCGGTGAGCTCGGCCGCGTAGACGCCGACCACCTGGAAGCGGGCGCGGGCCGGGTTCAACATGGGGCCCATCATGTTGAAAACCGTGCGGAAGCCCAGTTCGCGCCGCGGTCCCATGATGTTCTTGAAGGCGGGATGGTAGGCGGGTGCGAAGAGGAAGGCCATGCCCGCCTCCCGTATCGCCCCGGCCGCTTCCGCGGGCCCCATCTTCGTGGAGACGCCCAAGGCGTCGAGGACGTCCGCGGAGCCGGAGCGCGAAGTGATGGAGCGGTTGCCGTGCTTGGCGACTCGAGCTCCCGCCCCCGCCGCGACGAAGGCCGCGGCCGTCGATATGTTGAAGGTGCCCGACGAGTCCCCGCCGGTGCCGCAGGTGTCCACCGTCGCGAGGCCTTCGGGAAGGGGCAGCTTCACGGCGCGGTCGTAGAGCGAGGAGGCGAAGCCCGTCATCTCCTCGATGCTCGGGCCCTTGAGCGTAAGCGCGGCGAGGAAGGCGCCGACCTGGGCCGGGGAGACGGCCCCCTCCGCTATCTGGTCCATGAAGCTCCTCGCCTCGGCTCGCGTCAGCTCCTCGCGCGAAGAGAGGCGCTTGAGCATGGACTTGACCGAAGGGACCTCTCGGACGCCGGAGAGGAAATTGCGTATGAGGCGCTCGCCCTCCTCGGTGCCGATGGACTCCGGGTGGAACTGCAGCCCTTCGATGCGGTACTCGAGGTGGCGTATCGCCATGATCTCGCCGTCCGAGGAGGTCGCGCTGATCTCGAGGCAGGCCGGGAGGCTTTCGCGGTCGACGGCGAGGGAATGGTAGCGTATGACGCGCAGCGGATTGGGCGTCTCGGAGAAGAGGGTCTTGCCGTCGTGCGACACCGTATCGGTCTTGCCGTGCATGATCCGCCTGGCGCGGACTATGCGCGCACCGAAGGCGGCGGCAATCGCCTGATGGCCGAGGCATACGCCCAGAATGGGCTTGCGGCCGGCGAAGCGTCGGACGAGGTCGATGGAACGCCCCGCCGTCTCGGGTCTCCCCGGGCCGGGCGATATCACGAGCCTGTCGAAATCGAGGGCCTCGGCCTCGTCCATCGAAATCTCGTCGTTGCGAACGACCTTGACTTCCTCGCCGAGGCGCATGAGGAGCTGGGCGAGGTTGTAGGTGAAGGAATCGTAGTTGTCGATCAACAGTACCATGGTCAGCCCCTCGCCTTCGGTGCGGCGTTGGCCGCGCCGAAGGCCGCCGTCGCGCCGGCGGCGGCGATGAGGGCGGCTGCCTTGGCGGCGGTCTCCTCGAACTCCCGCTCGGGCACCGAGTCGTACACGATGCCCGCGCCGGCCTGGACGCGGATCTTGCCGTCCTTGACGAGGGCCGACCGTATCGCGATGCAGGAATCAAAACCTCCGCGATAGCTGAAATAGCCGACCAGGCCGGCGTAGGGCCCGCGCCTCTCTTTCTCCATCTCGTCGATGATCTGCATCGCGCGTATCTTGGGCGCGCCCGAAACCGTCCCCGCGGGGAAGGTCGCGCGAATGACGTCGTAGACGTCCACGCCCGGAGCGAGCCGACAGGAGACCTCCGAGACTATGTGCATCACGTGCGAGTAGTACTCGACCTCCATCATCCGATCCACGCAGACCGTGCCAGGCTTGGCCACTCTTCCTAAGTCGTTGCGCGCGAGGTCGATGAGCATTGTGTGCTCGGCCCTCTCCTTCTCGTCGGCGAGGAGCTCGGCGCTGAGGGCCGCGTCCCCCGCGGCGTCCTTCCCGCGCGCTCGGGTGCCGGCGATGGGCCGGAGGGTCGCCTTGTCGTCCTCTACCCGCACCATGACTTCAGGCGAGGCGCCGAGGAGGACGAAGTCGCCGAAGTCGAGGTAGAACATATAGGGCGATGGATTTATCGATCTGAGAGAGCGATAGACGTCGAAGGGCGAGCCGTCGAAATCGGCGTAGAAACTGCGGGACAGCACGACCTGTATCGCCTCCCCCTCCTCGATGAGGCGCTTGGCCTTCATGACGCCTGCCTCGTACTCAGCCTGACTCATGTTCGCGAGGAGGGGGCCGACGATGGGAGGGCGCCGCGAGCGGTCGGGACCAGAGTCCACGCGCTCGAGCCTGGCCTCGATGCCCTCGATGCCGCGTATCGCGTCGACGTAGTCGGTCTCCGGGTCCTCGCCGATCCTTTGATTGCAGACGATGCGCAGGGAGTGCATGAGGTTGTCGAATACGAGGGTATAACGGGCGATCATGAACATGCCGTCGGGCGTATCGGGACCGGGCTTCCCGGAGACGTCGGGCAGCTTTTCCCAGATTCTCGCCGTGTCGTAGCCGAGGAACCCGACGGCCCCTCCCGGAAAGGGCGAGAGGTCGCCCTCGCCGTCCCAGGGCCGGGAACGCATGAGATCGCCTATCGCGCGCACCGGATCGCGGGCGCGGAAGGAGCGCGAGCCCCCCTCGTCCCGCCACTTCACCTCCTCTCCATCAATCCTTAGACTGGCTACTGTCTCGACGCCGAGGAAGGAATAGCGTCCGAAGGCACCGCCTCCCGCGGATTCGAGGAGGTACGCTGCGCCAAGGGCGTAATACGCGTCTATCGGGCTGAGTCGGTCTGCCGCGACGTCTTTTACCACGGGCAGGACATGGCTGTGCTTTGCCACTTTAAGGAAGTCCAAGCGAGAGGGGCGAATCACCGTTGCTCCTTCATTGTGTTGCTACTAATAGTAACAATAGCTCGGCAGTCTATAGTGACTTATAGTTTCTGTCAATAGAAACAAATTGGTAGTAAAAACCGCTTGACAGGGCGCAGACCGCCTCTATCCTTGGAGCCGAATCCGTGGCAAGGTTTTAGGAGTGCAGATGAGCCGCTTCGAAGTACCCACCGGTTCGACGACGATCGACGGAGGCTATTGGGCCGATCGCCGGGCCGTGAACGGCGATCGTGCGATATTCTATCAATGGGAGCGCTATGAGGCCTCGGGTACGATCGACAATTTCCGCATCGCGTCGGGAATGATGATGGGCGAGCGCCGAGGCTACTTTTACGCCGATTCCGACCTCCATAAGTGGGCGGACGCCGCGTGCCGCATTCTGCGCTCTGGACCCAGGCCCCGGCTCGAGGCCCTCCTTGGCGAGTATGTCGCTCTGATGGCTCGCGCCCAGGAGCCGGACGGCTACCTATTCACGTACAACCAGATACATTTCCCGGGGACGAGGTGGAAAAACCTCATGATCGAGCACGAACTCTACTGCCTCGGGCACTTTATCGAGGCTGGGGTCTCGCGCTTCGAGGTTTCGGGGAGGAGCGACCTCCTGGACCTGGCCGAACGCTCGGCCGATCTCGTCGTCCGCGAATTCCGAGAGGCCCCGAGCGAGCGCTCGAGCGGCCACGAAGAGATCGAGATAGCCCTATTGCGGCTATATCGCTGCACGCGCAAGCCAGAGTACCTCGACACCGCGCGGGCCCTCCTCGATCGCCGGGGCCTTATCCACCGCTTTGGCCTAAAGCTCCTGGCCCAATTCGCCTCCCAAGCAGCGCGCTCGAGGACTGTCGCCGCCACGGCTTCGGTCGCGAAAGGACCGGACGAGGGCGCCTTCGGCTTCGAAGTCGGGGGCAACCTTGGGCGGCGCGAACCGCCCTTCATCGCGCTGCGCTCGATCCCGATTTTTCTCAGCGGCGCCTATCAGCAGCAGGACAGGCCCCTGCGCTCGCAACGGGAGCCCAAAGGGCACGCCGTTCGCTGGGCCTACCTGATGACCGCGGCGGCCATGCTCTACGCCGAAACAGGCGACGAAAGCCTGCGTGAGATGATGGGGAAAGCCTGGGCAGATCTCGTCGATTCGAAGATGTACGTCACGGGGGGAATAGGAGCGCTTCCGGTCATTGAGGGATTCGGCTTCCCCTACGAGCTCGACAACTTCTACTCCTATTCTGAAACCTGCGCCGCTATCGGAAGCGCCCTATGGAACCGCGAGCTCTCCCTCGCGGTTGCCGACGCCCGCTACGCGGACCTTATCGAGTGGCAGCTCTATAACGCCGCCGCCGTTGGCATTTCGGCCTCGGGCGACGAGTACTTCTATCGCAACCCTTTATCTTCCGACGGAGAGATGGCGCGCCAGCCCTGGTATGCGACCGCCTGCTGTCCCTCCAACATCTCCCGCCTCTGGGCCGAGCTCGACCGCCTCGTCCTCGCGCGCGCGGAGGGCACCCTTCGTGTCGACCAATATGTCTCTCTCGCAGCCCGGCTCGAGGACGGGAATTCCATCGCAATCGAGTCGGGCTTCCCTTGGACCGGTTCAGTATCGATCGTGGTCGAGGCCCGCGCCCCGATGCGTCTCCTGTTCCGGATGCCAGGCTGGGCGGCGAGCTGTCGCACGACCCTTAATAGCGTTGATGAGCCGCTTGTCGAGCGTGTCCCCGCCATCGTCTTCGGCGCGGCGCGCTTCGCCTCCGCGACCTACGAAGAGCTCGCCCTCCCTGCAGGGACGAGCCGTATCAGTCTCGAGTTCGACATGTCCGTGACATTCCTGCGCGCCCACCCGAAGGTGAGATGCGACCGAGGTCGAATCGCCATAGTCCGCGGCCCCCTGGTCTACTGCGCCGAGGCGGTGGACAACCCGGGCCTCAACCTCGATAGCGCCGTCGTCGATCCTGCTGCGCTCCGGAGCGTGAACGATCCCTCCTTCCCCGGCGGCGGTTGCGTCGTGATCGTCGGCGCCGACCCGCAAGGCCCTGCGCCACGACTCGTCCCCTATTTCCTTTGGGCCAATCGAGGCCGGGGGGCGATGCGGGTGTTCCTCACGGAGCCCGCCAAGGAAAAGATATGACACAGAGAATCGGTATTGTCGGCACGGGCTGGGTGGCGAATAGGCACGTCCATGCCCTGATGAAAATACCCGAGGCGCGGATCGCCGCGATAGCCGGCAGGAACCAGGGCAGGGCAGAGGAGCTCGCTTCGTCGGCCACGGCCGCCAAGCCCACGGCCGGATCCGGATACGAGCGGCCGAGGGTCTACCCCGACTGGGGCGAAATGCTCGCGAAAGAAGAGCTCGACGCGGTCTTCATCCTCCTGCCGCCCCATCTTCACGGCGACCTGGAGATCGCCTGCGCGGGGCGAGTGCCGGCCGTCCTCGTCGAGAAGCCCCTAGCCAATGAGCTCGCAATCGCCAGGCGCGTTCTCGAGGCCTTCGATACGGCGGGGACCTTCGCCGCGGCGGCCTACATGAACCGTTGCAGGCGCTCCGTGGCGCGGACCAGGGAGCTTTTCTCCGGTCCCGAAGACGCTCCGGTCCTTGTGGAAGGGCGCTGGGTTACGCCCCTCCCGCCGCCGTCCTGGTGGAGGAACAAGTCCCTATCGGGAGGGCAGTTCGTCGAGCAATGCACCCATCTGGTGGATATAGCGCGTTTCGTCGCGGGGGAGATCGTCGAAGTCTCTGCCTTTCCCGCCACGGGCCATATCGACGATGTCGAGGGCTTCACGGCCGACGACGCCATGGTGGTGAGCGCGCGCTTTGCTTCGGGCGCCCTCGGCCAATTCTCGACGGGCTGCTTTCCGCGCCGCGACTTCGCTGCCGTGGGCGGAATCGGCATGGAGTTCGGTTCGCGCTCGGCGCGCTGCCGGCTCTCGGGCTGGGGCATGGAACTCCGTGCCGAGTTCGAGTCGGGCGGGACGGAAACCATCGCGCCCGAAGAGGATATCTTCGAGGTCGAGGACAGGCTGTTCCTGTTGGCCGCCGCGAAAGGCGAGCCCGGCCTCTTCCCCTCCTCCTATGCCGATGCCGTCGAGACCCTCCGCGTCACCCTCGCGGCCAACGAGTCGGCGGCATCGGGGAAGGCGTTGCGCCTGGGCTGAAGGATTCCGAGCCGGCCCTCAATTCGGCTGCACCAGATTCACCAGGTTGCCGCAGGTATCCTCGAAGAGCACGGTCATTATCGGCCCGGCGTTCTGAGGCGCGCCTCGGAATTTCACGCCTCGCGACTCGAGCCTGGCGACCTCGGCCCCGATGTTCTCGGTAGTCAACGCGGTTATCGGCATGCCGGCCTCATACAGAGCCTTCTGATAGACCTTGGAGGGAGGGAAGGCCGTCGCCTCGAGAATCAGTTCTGAGCCCTCGGGATGCTCCGCCGAATTGACGGTCAGAAACCTGTACTCGCCCATGGGGATGTCCGCCATCTTCTTGAATCCCAACACCTCGGTGTAGAACCGAAGAGCCTTGTCCTGATCGTCGACCATCACGTTTGCGAAACGGATCTGCATGCGAACCTCCATGAGCGAAATAGCTGTCGAAGGCGAGAACATAGTATATTCTTGTCTTCGGGAGGAGATAAAGAAGTGCAAGGCACGATATCCGTAGACAAGGGCCGTTGCACAAAGTGCGGGTCCTGCATTCGATTGATGAAGGGTTATTGCATCGTTGAATCAGATGGCTATCCCGTCTTTGACCTCGAAATCTGTAATACCTGTCAGAAATGCGTTGCCATCTGCCCCTCTCTCGCAATCATGGTCAACAATACGTATTCGGACAAGATAGTCGACTCGATAAAGAACCATAGTATTGATCTTCTTCCATTGCTTGAAAAACGCAGATCGATCAAGCATTTCACCGACAAGTCAATCCCCAGAGAAATTCTGGATAAAATTCTCTCCGTGGCAAAATATGCTCCCAATCAAAACAAGAATATATCCATTCTCGTCATCGATGAGAGAGGATTATTGGGTGAGATCGATGCCTACGCCATTTCATTCGTCAAGCAGATGCATCGAATGCTTTTTGGGTTCAAGCCTTTCACCCTGTTTTGCAGTCTCTTTTATGGTCAGATGACGGTCATCAAGAAAAAGATGGAATATGACCTAAACGTCAAACGGCATGTCATCAAGGAGAACACACAAGCCTTGATAATCTTGACGGGCAACAAATGGATCGCCACCACGTTTGGAAGCTCGATATTCATGCTTGCCACTATGCAACTCATGGCAGAATCCCTCGGCGTTGGAAGTTGTCCGATGGATTCCCTACTATTGACTCTCAACGGCAAGAGGAGGTTGAGAAAAAAGTTGAAGATCGAGGATAATGTGTTAGGCGTCTTGTCTCTGGGCTATTCATCGGAAAACATCGTGAATATTCCGCGGGGATATGAAGCGCCCATACGATGGAATATGCAGACCTGAAATATGCCCAGATTAAGACGTGAGGGAAGGTAATGAGAGGAATACTTGGACTGATTTCGCTCCTTATATACTTTATCGTCGGCCTCATCTGCTTTGTCATGTCATTCACGACCCTCTTCGCAAAAAAGTATCTTCCGTTCCATGAAAAGGCGGCAGGGAAGAAATGGGAGGAGCTGGATTCGGGTATCAAAGATACGATACTTTCCCTAATCCATCTCTCGGGATTGGGATTCTTGATTGTTGCATTGTTGCTTACGGTGTTCCCGATCATCTGCCATTTCCATCCGGATATCTTACTAGCTATAGCGGTTCCTATCCTCTCGATCGTCTTTTGTTTCGGCTTGTTCTTTATAAATCTTCGACTTTACAAAAAGACCAAGGCAAATACTCCTTGGCAAAACTCTTTCATCGCAATGACGGCGATTGCAGTAAGTTTTGTCTTGTCCCTATTCAGCTTGTAGGCATCGGACAACCCTGGCTGTTTGCCATTTTTTCGCTTCGCCATGCGTAGAATTTTACCATGACTCTTATCGTTCATGGAAGAGTTTTTAGAGGCTCCCTTAAGCAGAAAAGGGGACGATAGCAGGTGCATCCGAAATGCCGTTGTAGGCCGTGCCTTCTTGTTGGCCGTAGGTCTCTCTGGCTGAGCTATCCATATCCACGATGATCTTCTTCATCGTCGTTCGTATCCTCATATCCGGCGAGCCGGCTGAATGCTGACTGTCGTAATTACGCCCCCCAGGGAATGTTGCGTGTTCTTCCCATGTCGCACATCGTGGAGGCAATGCTCAGCGATTTCGGTTAATTCCAGTTCATCCACCTCCGGCCCGTTCCACCCAATACCCTATCCTCCAGGCAGGAACGAACTCGACCTCGTCGGGAAGCCGTGCCGGTGCCTCCATGCCGCAGAAGACGAGGCGAACGCTCCTGTAGAGCACGCGGAAACGGAGGAGGTTCGACGCGTCCCTTGCCGAGGGCCGCAACTTGACGTCGATCGCTATCCTGCCCCCGTCGATGACGAAGTCTACTTCTCGGCCTTCGCTCGTGCGCCAGTAGCGGATGCGCTCGATGGCGATGCGTTTGCGGAGTTCGGTGAAGACGGCGTTTTCGTGGGCTTGCCCGTCGAGTTCGGGAAAGTCGCGGAAGCGACCGAGGTTCATGACGCCCGTGTCCTCGAAGTGGAGCTTGGGCATCTTCGTGAGTTCGGAGCGAAGATTCGCATGGAAGGGTCTGAGGCGCCTGATGATGTAGGTCTGTTCGAGGAGGAAAAGATACTCGTCGATCGTCTCGCGCGCCATCCGTAGGGTACTGGCGAGTTCCGCCGCCTGGACGAGGGCGCCTGATTGCGCCGACAGGACCTTCACGAGGGACTCGAAATGGTCGGGGTATCGCACTTTCCCGAGCTCCCTGACATCCGATTGTATGTAGGCCGAGATGATCTGACGGACTTGGCGGGCCTTGATGTCCCTCGCGGGTGGGGTGTGGACGAGGCCAGGATAGGCGCCCGGTTCCGCGTGCTCGCTGAAGAGGACTGCGGCCTCCGCGTCGAGATCCGGCGGCCAAGGAAGGGCGAAATCCCACGCGAGGCCGAGAAAGCGGCAGCGTTCTGCGAAATCGAGTCCGAGCTAATACTTCGATAGCTCGCGGGGAGCCTGTCCCGAGTGACGTTAGAAATTGAGTGGGGGAAGCGGAGCTCACCGCAGGCGCCGCAAGTGAATCGCGAGTTCCTCTTGGTGAAATATATGCGGCGTCGAGGAGAGCGGAGCGCGGGGGAGCCGCGGAATCTCGGTGACGAATAGAGTTTCCGGTGGAGCTCCCCGATGGATAGAGAGTACCTGAGCTGGAATCGCGCGGCGTGGAACGGGTGAACGCAGAGACACTTT
>JBEKVO010000030.1:0-45215 GCA_049513895.1 Rectinemataceae bacterium
AGCATCACATCGACCGACTTTACTAAGTCCTCGAGGCTGCCCGACACCGGTATATGCGCCTTCTCCAGCTCCGCCAGCTTGTCGTTCGCCGCCGCGTAGAAGGCGTAGGGCATCCCCTTCTCCCGCAGCGCCCGCACCGACAGCGTCGGCGCCACGTCCGCGATACCCACCAGCTCCATGTCCTTCTGCAGCGCCACCCCGTCCGCAAGACGCTGCCCGATCACCCCGTAACCCGCCACGCCGACCTTCACCTTAGCCATGAGTAACTCCTTTCAGAACGCCTTTGAAAACTATCGTCTTGACCTGCGACATCTCCTCGAGAGTATAGCAGATACCCTCGCGCCCGACACCGCTTTTTTTATAGCCGCCGAATGGCATTTCGGCCGATCGATACATCCCCGATCCGTTGATGATCACGCCGCCGCACTGAAGTCGGGCGGCGACCCTCAGGGCTCGCCTGTAATCTTTGGTCATCACTCCGCCCTGGAGGCCGAATTGGCTGGAGTTCGCAATTTCGACAGCCTCGTCCTCCGTACGGAAATCTATGAACGGGAACACGGGCCCGAAGACTTCGAGGTCCTTGGCCATGCCCATCTCCGGCGTAACTCCGGTCAAGATCGTCGCGTCGAGATACGCTCCGCGCCTCTTGCCGCCGTAGGCGCAGCGGGCACCGGCCGCGACGGTAGCCTGAATCTGCGACTCCGCCTCCTTCGCCGCATCCTCGCTTATAAGGCAGGAGAGCACCGTATCGCGGTCGGAAGGGTCGCCTACCTTCGCTTTCTTCAGCCTTTCGATCAGAAGGCCGGCCAACCGATCCCGGACCGACTCCTGGACTATGACCCGTTTCGTCGCGCAGCAGGTTTGTCCGGCGTTCGTGACGCGGGCGCGGACGAGCTCGTCGGCCGTCTCCTCGAGGTCGGCGTCCTCGAAGACGATCAGCGGATCGTTGCCGCCGCATTCGAGGAAGACTCGGGTCATATTGGCCGCGGCCGCCTTGGCGATCTCGATGCCCACGGGAGTGCTCCCGGTGAAGCTTATCGCGTCCACCTTCGGGCTGGCGGACAGCAGGGCCCCTAGTTTGGCGCCGCTGCCGGTCAGAACCTGGAGCGCGTCGACGGGGACGCCCTGTTCATGCAGCAGCTCCACGAGACGTATGCACGAAAGGGGATTGGAGGAAGCCGGCTTTACGATGACCGCGTTGCCCATGATGAGGGCCGGCGCCACCTTGTGGGCGAAGAGGTCCACGGGATAATTGAAGGGCACGATGCACACGACGACGCCGAGAGGCTCGCGTATCGTGACGAAAAGGTCTTCCTCCATCCCCTTGTCGCCGCCCGGCGGCATCGAGATGCCGTAAAGGTGCAGAGCCCTCTCGGCGTAGCCCCCAAAGAGGGAGACGATGGAACTCACCTCGCCTTCCGCCTCGACTATGGTCTTGCCCATCTCGCGGCAGGACAAGGCGCCCAGCTCTTTCCGAAAGCCCTCGGCCGCCCGGGCGAAGGCGGACAGGATCCGCGCGCGCTCGTGGAGGGGCGTCGCGGACCAGACTTTATAGCCCTCGCGTGCCTTATCCAATGCCTCGTCGACGTCGGCCGCGGTAGCCGCCGGCACAGTGTCGATGAGCCTTCCCGTGGAAGGATCGTTGACCTTGATCGTCGCCCCGTCGAACGCGTCCTTCTTCACTCCGCCGATAATCATTTTCATCGCATTCCCCATAAATTATGATGCGGCCAGCCCGTTGCAGAGCCAAGCCAAGCCCAGTTCCCGGTACTTCGTGTCGGTGGGATTGCCTGATTCGGGATCCCAACCGGAGAGGCGATAATATTCCTCGCGCATCTTTAAGAAGTTCGCGCGGTCGACCCTGCGGCCCTTGCCGCGTCCCTCGTTGACGAGAGGGTCCTCGAAGAGTCGCTCAGGGAGCATGTCGTCCTTCGAGTCGAAGCCCTCGCGCGCGTTGAAGGCCTTCATCATGTTGATGCGGCGCTCGCCGAGGAGCATGAACTCGTAGAGGCTGTAGTTCCATCCCGTCGCCGCGTTGACGGCGTCCATGAACTCGCGGAAGTCGTAGATGGTCCAGGTGTGGAAGGTGAACTGGCAGACCGACATCGAGTCGATCCCGCTCACGAAGCGCTGGGAGTAGGCCATCAGCTTGGTCTTCTCGTAATCGAGGGTCGCGGGGTTGGGCACCGAGTCGTAGAAACCGAAGTTCTTGAGCGCCTCGGAGGGTTCGATGAGGCAGCCGTCGTGCTCGGTCGACACGTGATCCGGCCCGAAGGGATTCACGGCGTAGGCGAGGGCCATGATGCCCTTCGACGTCGGCATGTGCGCCGGGAATTCCTTGTCCTTCACGGTCACGCAGATCCGGACCGCCTCCGGCCCGAGCTTGCGCGCCAGGCGGGCGCTGCCTTCGGCCATCGCGTCGCCGAAGCCTTCCCTGGTCACCGCGAGCTCGCAGAGCTTGATGAGGTCCTCGCCGTTGCCGAAGCGCGCCTCGACCCCGCCCGTGTCCTTGTCGGTCAGGATGCCCTTCTCGAAGCACTCCATGACGAAGCCTATGACGCCGCCCAACGCGATCGTATCCACGCCGTACTTGCTCGCGATCTCGTTGGCCTTCGCGATGGCGTTGACGTCGCCGATCATGCAGTTGGGGCCGAGCATGCCCAGGCTCTCGTATTCCGGCCCGCCGTAGCGCGACTCGATTTTCCAGGGTTTCTCGATGCCGCTCTTGATATCGCGCTTGCAGGATTGGGCGCAGGCCCAGCAGGTTCCGGGCTTGTCCATCCACTCGTCGTGGTACGCGGCGGAAGTCAGCTTGTCGGCGCCTTCGAACTGCCCCATGGTCCAGTTCTTCGTCGGCAGGCCCCCGAGCTCGCTGTTCCATTCGACGTTGAGGGTAGTGCCGTATTTCTTCCATCCGGCCGCGCCCTCGTTCTCCGCCACCCTCTTGGCGCCCAATTTGCCGAGCTCGGCGAGACGCGCGAGGTCGTGGAACTCGGGCTTGCGCGTTCCTCGCACCGCGATGGCCTTCAGGTTCTTGGACCCCATGACGGCCCCGACGCCCGATCGGCCGTTGAAGTGCTTGAGTTCGTTGACGATGCCGGCGAAGCGGACGAGCTTCTCGCCTGACGGGCCGATGAGGGCCACGCGGACCTTGTCGTCCCCGAGCTCGGCCCGTATCGCGTCCTGGGCCTCGCCCGTAATTTTCCCCCATATGGCTGCCGCATCGCGGAGCTCGTACTTCCCGTCCTTAATCCAGAGATAGACCGGCTTGGGCGATTTCCCGGTGATGACGATCCCGTCGAAGCCGGCGAAACGCAGCTCCGGCGCCCAGTAGCCCCCCGATTCGCCCGTCGCGAAGCCATCCGTCTGCGGGGATTTGGTCGTGACGCAATGCCGCGCGCTCCCGCTCAAGGGCGCGCCCGTGAGCGGTCCGAGGGTGAAGACGAGTACGTTCTCGGGCGACAAGGCGTCGATGCCCGGCTTCATCATCTTGAGCAGGTAGTAGGCGCCCATGCAGCCGCCTCCGATATACTTCCTATAGAAGGCCTCCGGAGGACGCTCTTCCTCGAATCTACCGCCGGTCAGGTCGACGTGGAGAATGACCCCCGAATAACCTTTCATCAAAGTGCCTCCGTTATCTTGGCATTCTTCATTACCGTGACTTCCTGTGAGAGAGGAAGTCCAGGGAAACAGCGATTAGGAGAACCATGCCCGTAACCAACGATTGCCAATAGGGGCCCACGTCCATCAGGTTGAGGGAGGTCTGTATGAGCGCGAGCAGGGCTATGCCGAGGACGGCGCCGAAGATGGTTCCCTCGCCGCCGTTGAGGCTCGCGCCGCCGATGACCGCCGCGGAGATCGCGTCCATGTTCACCGTCGTCGCCAGGGTGTTCGTCGCGGAGTTGAAGCGCGCGATGGAGAGTATGCCCGCGAAAGCTGCGAGCACGCCGACGAGCATGTAGACGCCCATGCGCACGCGGTTGACGGAGATGCCGGAGAATCGCGCCGATTTCTCGTTCGAGCCGACGTAGTAGATCCTGCGGATGATCGTGGCTCTCCGGGAAAGGAAATCGAAGACGAAGACCACGACGAGAAACAGGACGATGACGAAGGGCATCCCCGTCTTCCCTATCATTCCGCGACCGATGAATTTGAAGGACTCGGGCAGGCTCTGCAGGGGCAATGGCATGCCCTGCGATACTACCGCGGCCACGCCGTAGGCGACCTGCATCATCCCGAGGGTCGTTATGAAGGGCGAGAGCCCGATCCTCGTGATGAAGAGCCCGTTGATCGCGCCGATGGCCAGGCCGAGGGCTATCCCGATGGCCGCCGCCAACCAGATGTTCATATGGAAGTTGAGAAAGAGCGTGCCTACGACGACGCCCACCAGAGCCATGACCGCGCCAACGGACAGGTCGATGCCGCCCGAGATCAGCGCGAGGGTCATGGCTATCACGACCATTCCGTTTATCGCGAAGCTCATGAACATCGTGCGGAAGTTAGCCGCCGTAAGGAAGTAGGGCGAGAGGAAACTCATGATCGCGCCCAGGCCGAGGATGATGAGGATGGTCGTCCCCTCCCGGAAGCCCCCGGCGCCGCCCAATCTCCACCCTCGGCCTCCGGCCTTCTTTTCCGCGACCGCGACCGGCTCCATGGCCTTCTCGCTCGATTGGCTCATCCCGCTACTCCTCTTCTCTGGTTTTCCCTCTCTTCGTTGCTCAGGCATGCCCTCTGGATGATTGACTGCTCGTTCACGTCCCCGCCCTCGAGAATCCCGCGGATCCTGCCCTCGTACATGACGGCGACCCGATCGCAGGTGCCTATCACCTCCGGGAGCTCCGAGGAGATCATGATTACCCCGATGCCCCTGTTGGCCAGCTCCCTGAGCAGATGGTAGATCTGGGCCTTTGCGCCGATGTCGATGCCCCGCGTCGGCTCGTCCATGATGACTACCTTGGGATTCACGCTGAGGAGCTTGGAGATGAGGACCTTCTGCTGGTTCCCGCCGGATAGGCTGTTCGCCTTCTGGGCGACGCTCGCGAGCTTTATCTGCATCTCGCCGGAATACCGCTCGGCCAGGGCATTCTCGGCCTTGGCGCGGATGAGGCTGAAGCGGGACACCAGCCCGAGGTCCATCACGGAGACGTTCTTCGCGATGCTCAGGTCGAGGAAGAGTCCCTCGAGGGCGCGATTCTCCGTCAGGTAGACGATGCCCTTCTTTATGGCGTCCCGGTAGTCGCGGAATTCGAGTTTCTCGTCACCGAGGAAGACGGAGCCCGCGGTCTTTCGGAGGAGACCGCATATCGTGCGCGCCACCTCGGTCCTGCCAGAGCCCACGAGGCCGGCGAAGCCGAGGATCTCGCCCTTGCGTAGGGTGAAGGAGACGTCCTGGAAGAGGCCGTCGTTGGAAAGCTCCCTTACTTCCAGAATGCTCTCGCCCGAGGCCTCTTCTTTGGCCGGATAGATATCCTTGAGGTCCCGCCCGACCATGCGGTTCACGAGGGCGACCTGGTCCATGCTCGCTACGGGCGCCGTCTCTATGAGGCAGCCGTCGCGGAGGATCGTCACCGTGTCGGCGATGCGGTAGATCTCCGCGAGGCGGTGGCTTATATAGAGGATTCCGATGCCTTTCTTCTTTAAGGTTCCGATGATGCGGAACAGGACTTCCGTCTCCGACTCGGTCAGCGCCGCCGTCGGCTCATCGAAGATGAGAATCTTGCAGTTGACCGAGAGGGCCTTGACGATCTCGATGACCTGCTGCTGGGACACGCCGAGTTCCCGCACCTTCTGGCGCGGGTCGATGTGACCATGCACCTCGAAATCGGCGAGGAGTTTCTTCGTCCGCTCGTGGATATCCCTGAAATTGACGAGGCCCCCGCCGCGTATGGCGGGCATGAAGATGTTCTCCGCGACGCTGATGTGCTGGCAGAGGGCGATCTCCTGGTGGACGAAGCCTATCCCCATCCGAAGGGCGTCGTCGGGCGTACGGACCAGCACCTTGACGCCCTCGAGGAACATCTCCCCCTCGTCGGACTGGTATATGCCGCCTATCACGTTCATCAGCGTGGATTTCCCGGCGCCGTTCTCCCCGACCACGGCGTGCACCGAGCCCGGGCTCACCTCGAGACTGACGCCGTCGAGGGCTTGGGTGGCGAAAAAGCGCTTGCTGATGCCCCGCACTTCCAGAATGGGTCCCGCCATGATTTCCTCCCCCCCACCGTTCTCGCGCGGCGAAGCCCTCGCGGGGCGGGGCCCGCAACGGACCCCGCCCCGCTCGATCATCCAAATCGCGCTGTGGGCCGCTTACCAGCCCTGGAACTGCTTGGAACCGCGCTTCTTGAGCCACTGGTCCGTGTAAAAGTACTGGGCGTTGTCGGCGGTGATGAGATCGAGGCCGTTGTCGACATAGGGGAGACTGAGGAGCCAGTCGCCCTTGGCCGCGGCGCCGTTGAGGGGATCGACCATCTTGTTCTTCGCGAGATAGAGGATCATGAAGCTGAGGTATCCCTGGAGGTAGGCGTTCGGCTGGATGGAGCCCATCATCTGGCCCTTCTGGATCATCTCGAGGATGGCCGCGTCCATGTCGCAGCAGAGGACCTTGATCTTGCCGCCGAGCTCGACGGAGGCCTGGGCCGCGGCGCGGCCGGAGGGGCCCTCGGGGCTGAATATCCCGCCGAGGTCGGGGTTCTTCTGGGCGACGCTCATGATGGCCGCGTAGGTCTTGGCGCTGTCCTGCTGGGACATGTACTCGGCCACGACCTGGATGCCGGGGAACTCTTCCTTGATGACCTTGATGAAGGTGTTGACGCGGATCTGGTGGTTGGTCTGGGTGTTGCGGGTGACCATGACCTTGCCCTTGCCGCCGAGGGCCTTGCCCATGGCGCGGGCCGCGAAGGCTCCTTCCTTCTCGTTGGAGGAGGTCACGAAGCCGACCTTGGCCGTGCTCGTGTCGCTGGCGAAGGTGACTACGGGGATGCCGCCGCCCATGGCGGCCTTGACCGGCTCGATGAAGGCCGCATCGTCGACTGGGGACAGGGCGATGCCCGCGGGCTTCTTGGTCATGATCTGTTCGAAGGCGGTGACCTGCTTGGGACCATCGTATTCCGTGGTGCCCTGGTATACGGCCTTGACGCCCATCTGCTTCGCCGCGTCCTTGAAGCCCTCGAAGGCCGCTACCCAGTACTCGACGCCGGAAACGAAGGTGCACATGTAATAAGTCTGGTCCGCGGGGCCCGAGAACTTCTTGTTCTGGACCTGGGCTGAAAGTGTCCCCACCCCCATCGTGCAGAGGACGAGAAGAATCGCGAGAAACCTCATTCGCTTAGCCATCGTATTCCTCCTATAAAATGCCGGCGCTCTATCGGTGCCGGATTATAGCAGGCAGTGTGAAGTAGAAACCCGGATTTGTCAACAGATATTTTATAGATCAATTTATGTTTTGATATAACGAATGAAGATTGACGCGAAGCTCCCAATGTTATATTCTTTGGGGAAGAATCCGTGGTCTACCATAGGAGGGAAAGGCATGAACGGCAGGGAAAGGATCAAACTGGCTCTCAACCATAAGGAAGCTGACCGGGTCCCGGTGGATTTCGGGGGCTGCGCACAGACTACCATCCAGGTGGGCGTAATCGCAAAACTCCGCGAGTACTTCGGCCTTGAGTGTCGGCCGGTCATCGTAGAGGAGCCCTACACAATGATGGGGCGGATAGACGAGGACCTGAAACAGGCCCTGGGCGTGGACGTCGACGCCTTGAATCCCCTCTTCTCCTTCTTTGGCATCCGGCGCGGGGGCTGGAAAGAGTTCAGGATGGAGGACGGCCTCGAAGTCCTGGTCCCGGGCGAATTTCAGATCAGCAGGGACGAACAGGGCGATATTTTCACCTATCCGCAGGGCGATACCTCGGTGCATCCCAGCGCTCGAATGCCCAAGGGGGGATATTACTTCGACGCGATCATGCGCCAGAAACCCATCGAGGAAGAAAAACTCAGGGTCGAGGACAATCTCGAGGAGTTCGGGCCGATCGGCCGCGAAGAGCTCGATTTCCTGGTGGCAGGTCTTAAAGAACAGAAAAAGAGCGGCCGGGCGGCCCTAGGCGTCGTCCCGGGATCCGGCCTCGGGGACATCGCCTGCGTGCCCGCCCCATGGCTGAAGGATCCCAAAGGAATACGCGACATCGAGGAATGGTATATCTCGACCATAGCCAGGCCCGAGCTCCTCCACGAGATATTCGATCGCCAGACCGATATAGCCCTCGAAAACCTAGCGAAGATACATGCCGCGATCGGCGAGGGAATGGATGTAGCCTGGGTTTGTGGCACCGACTTCGGCACTCAAACCACGACCTTCTGCTCGCCTGCCACCTACGATTCTCTCTACAAGCCATATTATAGGAAGGTAAACGACTGGATTCATGCCAATACGAGCTGGAAAACCTTTAAGCATTGTTGTGGCGCCGTGGAATCTTTTATGGAAGCCTTTATCGATTCTGGTTTCGATGTCATGAACCCAATCCAATGGACTGCCGAAGGCATGGACCCCAAGATACTAAAAAAAAGATACGGAGACAGGCTGGTATTCTGGGGCGGCGGCGTGGACACACAAAGAACCCTACCCTTCGGTACCCCCGGGCAGGTCCGCGAAGAGGTTCTCAGGGTCTGCGAGATATTCGCGCCGGGCGGCGGCTTCGTCTTCAATACCATCCACAATATCCAGGCCAACACTCCCGTCCTCAACATCATCGCGATGCTCGAGGCATTGGACGAATTCAATGGTCGGTCATAGTCCGAAGACCGGAGCATCCACCGCGAGCCTTGACCTTCGCGAAGACGATGGAGTAGCCTTATTTCCATATACTACAAAGCAAGCGATAGAGGAGGACCATCTGGCTTCCGGTAAATCCAAAAAGGAACCGCGCGAATACTCGGCGCCGGCCGTAGACAGGACCCTCGACATCCTCGAATTCATGGCCAAGAATCCCAAACCCTATGGCGCAACCGAACTTTCGCGTGAGCTACAAGTCCCGGTCAACTCGATCTTCCGCATCTTGAAGCGTCTCACCGAAAGGGAATACACCACCCAGGATCCGAGTACGGGAGGCTACCAGCTCAGTACTCGCGTCTTTTCCCTCGGAATGGCCTTATATACCCGCTATGAGCTCCGTCATCGCGCGCGACCCCACCTGGAATGGCTCTGTAGGGAGACCCAGGAGACCTGTCAGCTTTCGATCCCCCGAGACGACAAGCTCCTTGTACTGGATACAATCAGTCCCGAGGTGGAGTTCTATCTCCGAGTGGTGCCGGGAAGCCTTGTATATTACCACCCAAGCGCCTTCGGCAAGGCCATACTCGCCTTTCAGGATGAGGAAGAGGTCATAAAGACCCTCCCCGCCAGACTGCCCGGCCTCACGCCTAAAACCATACAGCTTCGCGCCGAGCTCATTAAAAGCTTCGAACTTATTCGAAAGACCGGTTTGGCCTACGACGACGAGGAGTACACGACAGGCATCCTCTGTATCGGATCCCCCGTCTTCGACGTTTCCGAAAAGGCGGTGGCCGGCCTGGGCATAACGGGCTTGCTGAGCACCTACGGCTCAGGCAAGAAACAAGTCTTCGAGCAACTCGTACTCGAATGCGCGGCCAGGGTCTCCAAGGATATAGGCTATACGGGACATTATTTCGAAGACAAGGGCCCCATTTTCCAAGGCAACTCCGATGAGGAACCCTCGGGCTACTGAAACAAGCAGATTGCACTAAACCGCAAGCGAGTTCACAGCTCGCATCGCCTCCGGCAAGGCCTCTCCGCATGGGAGGTCTTGTTTTATCTATAAATATACACTACCACTAATAAAATATTGCTTGACATTCTATATACAGTATGTTAATACTACCTATAAATCATGGAGGTGCAAACATGATCAGAGAATTCAGCTACTATGTTCCGGTAAAACTCGTCTTTGGCGAAGGCAAACTCGAGACCGCCGGCGAAGAGGCCAAGATCTTCGGCAAAAAGGCCCTCATAGTCACGACGGGCGATCTTTTCAAGAAAAGCGGTCTCGTGGACCGCCTCGCCGCGATCTTGGCCAAGAGCGGTGTAAGTTCCGCCTACTACAATGAGATATCTCCCAACCCGCTGCACACGGAGATCGACGCCGGAGCCGCATTCGCGAAAACGAACGGCTGCGACCTGATGATCGGCCTCGGCGGCGGATCGGCGATCGACTCGGCCAAGGGCATGGCCATCGCCCTCGGCCACGGACGCCCGATCTGGGACTTCTGCATGGGCCCGAACCAGGCACAGATCACCGCGAAGACCCTCCCCATCATCGCGATAACGACGACCTCCGGCACGGGCAGCGAGGGCACGCAGTGGGCGGTCATAACGAACAAGGCCACAAAGGAAAAACCCGGTATCGGCTCGGACTTCACCTTCGCGAAGGTCGCCATAGTCGATCCGGAGCTCATGGCCACGATGCCTCAGAGGATCACCGCCTCCACCGGCTTCGACGCGCTCGCGCACTCGATCGAGGCATACACCAGCACTCTTTCCAACGCCCTTACCGACATGTATTGCGAGAAGGCCATACGGCTGATAGGCAGGTACCTCAGGCGCGCCGTCAAGGACGGCTCGGACCGCGAGGCCCGCAACGGCATGGCCCTCGCGAACACGCTGGGCGGCTTTTCCATCGCCGTAGCTATCGTCACCGTCTGCCACGGCCTTGCCCACACGGTGGGCGGCGTCGCCAATACGACCCACGGCGAGAGCCTGGCCGCGATGACGCCGCAGACCATGCGCTTCTCGATGCGCGGCAACCCCGACAAGTTCAAGAACATCGGGATGTTCCTCCGCGACGAGGTCGTCAATTGCGGACAGGACAGGCTCGAGGACTCGGTGCGCGAAGTGGAACGCCTGATCGCCGACATCGGCCTCAATAACGGACTCGCCAAACAGGGCGTCAAGGAATCGGACATCGAGCTGATCGCCGAGAACGTTATCCGCTACATGGGCGGCTCGATCGAGATAGACCCGATGAACCCGACCAAGAAAGACCTGGTCGAGATTCTGAGGAAGTCGATGTGAGGCCCGGCCGACGGCGAGGAGCGACCAGATGAGCGCGAAACCTTCTTTCGAACGGGTCCTCGCCGTCGGCAACGAGATAGGCGAGGCGCCGATCTGGGTTCCCGAGGAATCCAGGCTCTACTGGGTCGACACCGAGGGAAAGCGGGCCTTCTCCTACCGCCCCGCCGACGGCGAATCGAAAAGCTACGAGCTATCGATGCCCGCCACCGCCCTTCTGCGCCGCAGGGGCGGGGGCTGGGTCGCGGTCACCAAGGAAGGCCTGGCCTTCTGGGACCAAGCATCGGGGGCCTTCGAGCCGATCGTCGACCCCGTGGCCGGCGAGCCCGACCTATGCTTCAACGACGGCGCCGTGGACCGTTCGGGCCGGATCGTCGCTGGGACGATGAACTTTCGCGAACACAGGCGCAAGGACGGCCGCGTCTTCAGGCTCGAGACGGATCTCTCGCTATCCACTCTGGACGAGGGGCTCTCCGTGGCCAACGGGATCGGCTTCAGCCCCAAGGGCGAGACCATGTACGTTTCCGAGCAGTTCGCCGGACGGATACTCGCCTACGACTACGACGCCGCCGCGGGCCGCGCATCGGGAAAGCGGGTCTTCGCGGAGGTGAGCGCGGCCGAGGGCCTTCCCGACGGCATCGTCGTGGACGCCGAGGGCTTCGTCTGGAACGGCCGCTGGGGCGGATCGACGATAGCGCGATACGCCCCCGACGGAAGCCTGGACAGGAAGTACGACCTGCCGGTGGAGACGGGGACCTGCATGGCCTTCGGCGGCGACGAGCTTAGGGACCTGTACGTGACGACGGCATGGTACGGGATGGACGAGGCCGCGAAGCGGGCGAAGCCCGGCTCGGGGGACCTCTTCAGGATACGCCCCGGCGTGGTCGGGACGGTGGAACCCCGTTTCGCGGGTTAACGAGGTGGATCGCATGAGCGGCTGGAAGGGACTGAGCTTCGATTTCGCGGGGAAGAGCGCGATCGTGACGGGGGCGACCAAGGGCATCGGGCGCGACATCGCGATGGCCCTCGCCGCGGCAGGGTGCCGCGTCGCGGCCACCGGGCGCAACGACGAGGAGCTCCGCTCGCTCGCGAAGGAAATACAAGAAGCGGGCGGAAAGTGCATCGTCCACGCCGCGGACCTGGCCGATGCCGGCGCCTGCGAGGCCATGGCCGCGCGATTCTGCGCCGAGCTCGGCGTCGTCGACGTGCTGGTCAACGACGCGGGCCTCAGCATTCCCGAGAGGATATTGGATCTCGACGCGGCCCACTGGGACAGGACCCTCGCCGTCAACCTCAGGGCCCCCGCCCTGATCACGAAGGTGGTGGCCAAGGCGATGATAGCCGCGGGAGGCGGGGCGATAGTCAACGTGTCGAGCAACGCGTGCATGGGCGGCATCGAGGAGCACGCGGCCTACTGCGCCAGCAAATTCGGCTTGGACGGGCTCACGAAGGTCATGGCGGTCGAGCTGGGACCGCACAACGTGCGAGTGAACGCGGTGGCACCCACGGTAGTCCTCACTCCCATGGGCAACCAGGTCTGGGGCGACCCGGCGAAGGCTGCCCCGGTCAAGGCGCGAATCCCCCTGGGGCGCTTCGCGGTGCCCGTCGAGGTCACGGCCGTCGTCCTCTTCCTCGCCTCCCCCGCCGCGGCGATGATCCACGGCGAGACGATCCTGATAGACGGAGGGGTAAATGCCAAGCTCTATTAAGCAAAGAACGGCGATGGTCACCGGAGCGGCCGGGACCCTGGGCATCGCGGTAACCAAGGCCCTCATGGGCATGGGGATGCGCGTGGCGCTGGCCGACGTGAACCAGGATAGGCTCGACCGGGTGGCGGGCGAGCTCGACGCCGAGTTCGGCGGCGGCGCCTTCCCGATCGCCTTCGACCTCGGCGACTCGACCGCCGTCTCCAAGGCCTGGGACAGGATCGTCGCCGAGTTCGGCGAGATCGACGTCCTCGTGAACAACGCCGGCATCCTGACCAACAATAAGCTGGAAGCGACGACGCCCGAGGAGTGGCTGCGCGTCATGGACGTCAACCTCAACGGCGTCTTCTACCTGACGCGGCTCGCCGCGCCCGCCATGAAACGCAGGGGCTGGGGGCGGATAATCAACGTATCGTCGCTCGCAGCGAAATCCGGGGGCATAACGGCGGGGACGGCTTATTCGACCTCCAAGGGCGCCCTCATCTCCCTGACCTTCTCCCTCGCCGCGGAACTGGCGCCCTACGGCGTCACGGTCAACGGCATCGCCCCAGCGTATATAAGGACGCCCATGGTGACCGAGCAGCTCTCCGAGGCGCAGCGGGCGGAAGTCATAGCCAAGATACCCGTCGGCCGCTTCTGCGAGCCCGAGGAGTTCGCCCACGTCGTCACCTTTCTCGCGGACGACAAGTCGGGTTTCATCACGGGCGAGATCATAGACCAGAACGGCGGCCTCCACTTCGACTGAGGGAAGGACGGATGATGACCATAGAGAGAATACGCGAGCTCGAGGCCGAGGCCAAGGAAATAAGGAAGCTCACGATCGACGAGATCGGCTTCCTCGGCGTCGGGCACATCGGCGGGGCGATGTCCATCGTCGAGCTCCTGGCCTACCAGTACGGAGGGGAGATGCGTGCCGACGCGGATCTGGCGCGCGAAGCCAGGACGATGCTCGGGGCCTGATCGATATCGAGGAACATCATGGAGAAAGGAGGTGTAAAGCTACGGTTATTGATGATTGGCGCTCTGACGCGTCGATATGTCGACAGGGACTCTCAAAGATGAGAAGGAGTACAGGATGAACAGGAAACTGCGAGCAGCTACGTTCTTAATGGCGATTCTCTTCGCCGCAGGGCTCACCTCGGCCGTCAGCGCCCAGGCGAAGCCCCTCAAGATCGCTTTCTTCGTATCCGACCTCAGCAACGTGTTCCACCAGGCCCAGTTCACGGAGGCCAAGAAGTACGCGAAGGCCAAGTACAATGCCGACGTGTTCGCCTTCGACGGCAAGTCCGATTCCGCCGTCATGACGCAGAACATCGACCAGATCGTGGCGCAGGGCATGGACGCGGCCACCCTCCATATCTGGGACGAGGAAGCCGCGAAGCCAGGCATCATGGATGCCCTCGACAAGGGCATAATCATGACCGCGTTCTTCAATCCGATTTCCGACACCGGAATCCCCACTGCCCGCAGCGACGAGGCCGGAGTAGGCTTCGAGATGGGCAAGCAGATGGCGACCCAATGGAAGAAAGCCAATCCGAAAAAGCCCATCGTCATGGTCGAGATCGGCTGGCCGAACCACGTTCAAGTGAAGTCAGGACGCACCGACCCCTTCGTCAAGGGCGTTCACTCCGTCGATCCCACCGCGACCGACCTCGGCTGCCAGGACGCGAGCAAGGGCGCGGACGCCGCGAAGCAGATCATCACCGACCTCGTGACCCAGCACCCCGAAGTCAACCTCATCTACAGCGAATCCTCCAACCTGACGGTCGGCACGATGGCGGCCCTCGAGCAGGCCGGCAGGGGCAAGTTCAACAACGGCAAGCCCCTCACCGAGATCGTCTGCAGCGTCGACTTCGACGAAGTCGAAATGAAGGAAGTCTACGATCCCGACAGCTCGCTCAAGCTCTCGATGGGCCTCCCGCCCATCGAGACCGCCCGCGGACGGATCGACCTCATCTTCGACATCAAGAGCGGCAAGGTCGCGAAGACCAGCCAGCCCGCCAAGGAATTCTTCTATAAGGCTTACACCATTTCCTACTGGACCATGCCCAGGACCACTACGATAAAATGGCTCAACACCCAGTTCGGGACGAGCGTGAAGTAATCATCCGCGGCGGGAAGGTTCGCCTTCCCGCCGCTACCACGGAGCGTATCCATGGAACTGACAGCCAACGTTCTTGAGATCAGGGGTCTCGTCAAGGATTTCCCAAGCGTAAGGGCCGTGAACAACGTCAGTTTCGATGTCAAGAGGAACACGATACACTGCCTCGTCGGAGAAAACGGCGCGGGGAAATCAACGCTCATAAAGATGCTCACGGGGGCAGCGGGAAGGACGGGAGGGAAAATCCTCCTCAATGGGGCCGAGTACAACCCCCACAGTACGAAAGACGCGAAGGAAAAGGGGATCAGCACGCTTTTCCAGGAGCTCAACGTCGTCGACCAGCTCACCGTCGAGGAAAACCTCACGCTGGGCATGGAGGACACGATCTTCGGATTCCTGCGGAGGACGGACAAGATCAACAAGATAGTCGGCGTGATGAAGAGCATCGAGCCCTCCATCAACCCCAAGCAGCTCGTCTCGACCCTGAGCGTCGCCAAAAAACAGATCGTGGAGATAGCCAAGGCGGTCGCGACGGAGTCGGATATCATCATCATGGACGAGCCCACGGCCGCGATCTCCGAAGGCGAAATCCAGAAACTGTTCAAGATAGTGAAGGGCCTGCGCGACAAGAACGTCACCGTCATCTATATCTCCCACAGGCTCGACGAGATATTCGAGCTGGGCGACTACGTGACGGTCATGCGCGACGGCAGGCACATCGACACCAAGCCGATATCGGAAATAAAGGACCGTTCCGAGCTCATCAAAATGATGATAGGAAAGACGGTCTTCGAGCAATATACCCCCAAGGAAGTGGCATGCACGGACGTCATTCTCCAGGTCAGGAACCTCACCAACCACAAGCTGAACGAGGTCTCGTTCGAAGTCCACCAGGGCGAGATCGTCGGGTTCTACGGCCTGGTCGGGGCCGGGAAAACGGAGCTCGCCCGGGCCATCTACGGCGTTGACCCCTACGAAGGCGAAATAATCTTCAAGGGAAAAAGGCTGCAACCTCATCCGGCCAAGGTCATCGATGCTGGCATTGCCCTCGTACCGGAAGAGAGGCGATCGCAGGGGCTCTTCACCATCCTGACGATACGAGCCAACGTCCCCGTGATGAACATGCGCAAGATCTCGCGAAGGGGCTTCATCGACTCAGGGAGGGAGAGGAAGACCGCCCACGACTACATCGAAAAGCTCCGGATCGCGACGAGCAGCTCCGAAAAAGAGGCCGCGCAGCTCTCGGGGGGTAACCAGCAGAAGGTTGTCATCGCCAAATGCCTGTTCGCGGACGCCGACCTCCTCATGCTGGACGAGCCGACTCGAGGGATCGACGTGGGCGCGAAGAGCGAGATCTACGGCATCATTCGGGCGCTCTCCGAAGAGGGGAAATCCATCATGATCTTCAGCTCGGAGCTGCCCGAGGTGGTCAACATCTGCGACACCATCTACCTCCTCTATGACGGAAGCCTCAGGTCGTCCATGAGGAACGGCTGCGATATCGACAGCGAGAAGATAATCCACATCGTGACGGGCGGGGAATGATCATGAAGAACGCGCGAGAGCGAACGGGCTTGCTCGGCGGAATGAGCAACGAATCCTTCATCACCCTGTTCATGGTCGGCGTCCTCGTAGCCCTCTACGGCGTCGCCTGCATCTTCGTACCGAACTTCTGGCTGCCCCGCAACATCGTCAACATCCTCACGAACAACTGGTACATCATCATCCTGGGCATCGGCGTGACCTTCCTCCTTATAACCGGCAACTTCGACATGTCGGTGGGAGGGGTCATCGCCCTCACGGGCGTGCTCTCGGTATGGTTCTGCCAGGGAGTCCACGTGTCCTCGAACACGCTCTCCAACGGCCTGGGGCTGCCCTACATCGTCGCCGTCGCGCTGGCCCTCGCCTGCGCCATGTGCATCGGCGCGATCAACGCCTTTTTCATCGCGCGGCTCAAGGTGCCCTCGATAATAATAACGCTGGGAACGATGATGCTCTCGCGCGGCATCGCCCAGATCGTCACCAACGGGGCGCAGAGGAACACCGGCCTGCCCGACGAATTCGGCGTCGTCGGGAACCTGGCCATCGGCGGCTCGTCGATCAAGTTGGCCGTGCTGATCATGGTCGTCCTGGTGGCCATCGCCTTCGTATTCGAGAAAAAGACCGTCTCGGGCAGGCGCATCTACCTCATAGGCGCGAACGCCGAGGCGGCGCGGCTGTCGGGAGTCAGGGTCACGAGGAATTTGACCACCCTCTACCTCATAAGCTCGCTCCTCGCCGGGATAACGGGCATTCTCCTGGCATCGGAATTCAAGGCCGGATTGTCGAATCGCGCGACGGGATACGAGTTCGACACGTTGGTCATCGCTCTCTTGGGCGGGGTCAGCATCGCGGGGGGCTTCGGCTCGGTGCTCGGCATGTTCGTCGGCGCCGTGATACTTTCCGTCGTGACCTCGTCCGCCACGGGCCTGCTGCTGTCCCCGGACTGGCAGTTCACCATCAAGGGCGTCGTCACCTTCATCGCGATCCTCGCGCAGCGCTTCGCCTTGGATAAAAGGAAGGGATGAGGATGGGACAGATGGACGCGAAGAAAGCTACTCTAGAATCTATCCACGACCGCCTGGATCGGACGAACGCGCTCAGGTCGAGCGTCAAGAATATCTACATATACGTCTTCCTGCTGTTGATCGTGGCCATCTTCAGCATCGTCAAGCTGGGCCAAGTGGAGCTCTTCGGGCGCGGGCACTTCCTCAATCCCTACAGCGTCATAAACCTGCTCCGGAGCTCGGTGCCCATATTGACCCTGAGCGGCGCCTTCACCCTCCTGATGATCGCCGGATACATCGACCTCTCGGTCGGTTCCGCGATGAGCCTGAGCGCCGTGCTGTACGCCCTGATGGTCCTGAACGGCTTCAACATGTTGGTATCGCTCATCGTGGTCCTGATGGCCGGAATCGCGATGGGCGCCCTCAACGGCCTCCTGGTGATGAGGCTGCGCATCACGCCCGTCATCGCCACACTCGTGACGCTGAACCTCTTCAAGGGCTCCGCGCTGCTGATCGTGCCCCACGGCGTCTCGGCAATAAAAGGCTCGGCCGAAAAGGCCATGCCCGCCTGGATCAATTTTTATGCGCGCAAGGACGTCCTTCTCGGCCTCCCCATGGCGTTCTACGTCGCCCTTCTCGTGATCGCCGTCCTGATTGTCGCCCAGAGGAAGACGGTGCTGGGGAAATACGCTGCCGCGATCGGCGGAAACCGCACCGCGGCCGAGCTTTCCGGCATCAACGCCGTGAAGATCGGCTGGCTGCTCTATATCATCGTGGGCTTTTTCGCCGCCCTCGCGGGGACTGCCAGGGCGAGCTACATGTCCCTCGGGGATCCTCTCTCCGGCGACGGCATGGAGCTCGACTGCATCATCGCGGTGCTGCTCGGAGGCACCGCCTTCTCCGGCGGCGAGGGGTCGATCGCGAAGACGATAGTCGGCGCCCTCATCATCATGTGCATGACGACGGGCCTCATGACCGTCATACCCGCGTACTGGCAGACGGTCGCCAAGGCTTCCGTCCTCCTCATCGCGGTCGTCCTCAACCATCTGCTGGTAAGGGTCAAGGCGACGGCTTACTGATACCTTCAAGCGTAATGAACACCGTCCGCACGCTCGCCCAGCAGATCGGTGCCGCGATCGGCATCGACGATAAAAGCGGGACCCGGGTAAGATTAAGCTTCGAGGCCTGAGGAGCGGGGGCGGGACGCGGCTTGCTCCTACCGCGCTCCCGCGGCTATAGTGATCGTCTTATGGACGCATCCGAGCGCTTCACGCCCGAGGCCGCGGAGCGCCTTCGCGAGGAGATAGCCGAGAACTCGGGCGGGGAAGTCTTCGCAGCCTGCCGCGCAGGGGAGGACGGCCGCGTCGCGGAGGTCCTCGTCGTCGCCCGCGGCACCAAATCCTCGGTTCCTGCCCTCGCAGCCTACCTCGAGCGCGGTGACGTCATCGTTCACAACCACCCCTCCGGCACCTTGAGGCCCAGCGAGGCCGACGTCGGCGTCTCGGCGGAGGCGGGCTCGGCGGGCGTCGGGTCGTATATCGTAAACAACGCGGTCGACCGAATGCACGTGGTCGCCGAACCGGCGAGGCGCAAGCCCTACGTCCGTCTCGACGAGGACGAGATATCGGGCGTCCTCGAGGAGGAGGGCAAGCTCTCGAACCTCATCCCCGGCTACGAGCCGCGGAAAAGCCAAATTCGCCTGACGCGCGACGTGACGAGCGCCTTCAACGACGGGGGCGTCCTCGCTGCCGAGGCCGGCACCGGAGTCGGCAAATCCTTCGCCTATCTCGTGCCCGCCTTCGCCTGGGCGATAAGGAACGAAGAGCGCGTCGTCGTATCGACGGCGACGATAAATCTGCAAAAGCAGCTCATCGACAAGGACATCCCGGTAGTCCAGAAACTCTTCAAGAAAAAGACGAAGGCCGTCCTCGTCAAGGGCCGCGGCAATTACCTGTGCCGCACGAGGCTGCGCGAGGCCATCGACGAGGAGGGCATCTTCGCCGCCGGGGGCGGGAGTCCGGGCGACGAACATCCCCTCCGCCGCGTCCAGGCATGGGCCGGGACGACGGCCACGGGGGACCGCGCCGACCTCTCCTTCTACCCCGAGGAGCAGCTCTGGTCGCGGGTCTGCTCCGAGTCGGACGCCTGCCTGGGGCTGCGCTGCTCCGATCGGGAAGGCTGCTTCGTACTCCGGGCCAGACGCGAGGCATCTGACGCCCAGGTCGTCGTGGCCAACCACCACCTGCTCTTCGCCGACCTCGCCGCGCGGATGAACGGCGCGGGTTACGAGAACACGGCCGTGCTCCCGGCATTCCGGGCTCTCGTCCTCGACGAGGCCCACGCCGTGGAATCGAGCGCGACGGCCTTCTTCTCGGCCGAGCTGACGCGATTCTCGGTCAACAAGCGCCTCTCGCGCCTGACGCGTCGACGGGGAAATCGCGCCTTCGGCCTCATCCCGCGCCTACTCGAGTTGCGCGGTTTCCCCGCCGCCGCCCTCGAAAAGCTGCCGAACGCGATTGTCGACGCACGGCGCGCGATGGACGATCTCGACAACAAGGCCGTCCGCCTCTTCGAGGCCGTTCCTGGACAGAGGACCGAGAGGAGCTACAGGCTCACCGAGACGACTCCCGCCCTCAACGACCTGCTCTTGACGCCGATGGCCGCGCTCGAGCGTCGCCTCATCGCCTGCGCCCAGTTCTTGAGCGACGCCCTCGACGAGGCTCTGTCCGACGGCTCCGAGGAACTGGCCCAGGAGCGGGCGGTCTACGAGGCTCGTCTTTTCCTCCGCTGGCTCGCCGAAACAGCCTCATTCTGCGCCAAGTTCAAGGATTACGGAGACTCCCCCGAGACCGTCTTCTGGATGGAGAAGGGCAAGACGGGCCAGGGCGAGACCTTCATCCGTTACACCGAAACGCCCCTCGACATAACCGGGCTCATGGACGAGGCCGTCTTCACGAAGTTCCGCGCCGTCGTCTGCACTTCGGCCACACTCTCGGTGGGCGACAGCTTCGACTTCTGGAAGGGCCGCGTGGGGCTCGCGCGCTCGGCGGCGGCCGTCGAGACGGCGGTCTATCCCTCGCCCTTCCCTTTCAGGACCAACGCCCTCCTCGCCGTCGATACCGGGGCGCCCGGCCCCGAGAGCCCGGCCTACCGCGAGTACGTCGACGCCGCGGTGCCCCGCCTTCTCGAGGCGTCGAGGGGCCACGCCCTCGTCCTCTTCACCTCCTACGAGGCGATGAAGAGCGCCTACGAAGCGACGAAACCCAAGATGATCGAGCTCGGCATAACCCTCCTTCGCCAGGGCGAGGACGAGCGCTCCAAGCTCATGGACGCCTTCAAGGCCGACCTCGCGTCGGTTCTCTTCGCCACCGATTCCTTTTGGGAGGGCGTGGACGCTCCCGGCGAGACCCTGCAGCTCGTGATCATCTGTAAGCTGCCCTTCCACGTCCCTACCGACCCCGTGCAGCTCGCGAGGAGCGAGGCCGTCGAAAAAAAGGGCGGCAACGCCTTCATGGAGATATCCCTGCCCGAGGCGGTCATAAGGCTCAAACAGGGCTTCGGCCGCCTCATCCGCCACTCGGAGGACAGGGGTGCGGTAGTGATACTGGATTCGCGCATCGCGACCAAGCGCTACGGCCAGCTTTTCATACAGAGCCTTCCCGAGTGCCGCCTCGTCACCGAGGGCCTCGACGCGATAACCAAGGAAGTGGCGAAGTTCCTCTTCGACTGGTGAAGCGGGCATGATAACGGACTTCCAAATTCTGGGGATTGAAGAAACCTCGGACCCTCATATTATCAAGAATGCATACAGGAAAAGGGTAAAGGAAACCCACCCTGATAATTCTACCGAAAAGGATATGCTCAAGAATCATCTTCTATTTATCCAGATAAATCAGGCGTATCAAAGATTAAGAAAAAATCTCATGAATTCTCAGCCGGAAAGCTTTGAAGTTCATAATGAGGAATCGGCAAATAATGGGATAGTCAAACATCAGGACCCCCGCCTATGTATATTACAAAACCGGAATGACCTATTACATGAAAATACATCCTTCTCAATGGAACCCGCAAAAGAACCAGTTTGACAGCAACAAGCTTCCGATGAATGATGAAGAACGAGAATCAAGGCGCAACACCGTATTAGAATTGATCAAGCTATTCCCGAAAGCATACTACTACTTCAGCATGGTCGCTCATGAGTACCCTTCAAGTCCGTGGACCTTCGATTCTTTGGAAAAAATGAAAATGATCGAAGACAGAACGAGAATCTATATCAAAATCTTGGAGTCATTCGATGCGTGGCCCATTGTGGCTAAAGAGAAAGCGAGGAGACTTGAAAGCATCGTCAATAGAACTGACGAAATAAGGAAGGCTGAAGGCGGTCCCTTAAAATGGCCCGAATGAATCCGGGCTCCTCAGATTGCCCCGAACGGGTTACATCGTGTAGACTCCCCCCATGAGAATTTATCACTTAAAGAACCCCGTCCAGCGCTACGCCTGGGGCAGCGTGGACGGGATAAGCGATACTCTAGGGATACCCAATCCGGGCGGAGGGCCGCTCGCCGAGATATGGATGGGCGCCCATCCGAGCGCCCCCTCGACGGCCATCATCGACGGCGAGAGGATAGGGCTCGACGAACTCGTGCGGCGCGGGCCGCACGAGGCCCTGGGGTCAAGGGTCGTCGATAGGCTCGGGAGCAGCCTGCCCTTCCTCTTCAAGGTTCTGTCCGCGGGCACGCCCCTCTCGATACAGGCGCACCCGAGCAAGCGCAAGGCCCAGATCGGATACGAGCGCGAGAACCTCGGCGGAATCCCGGTGGACGCCCCCGAACGCAATTATCGCGACCCCAATCACAAGCCCGAAATGGCCGTCGCCCTCACCCCCTTCGAGCTGATCTGCGGTTTTAGACCCGTAGCCGAGATAATCGAAAACATGAGGCTCGTGGCGCCGGGCGAATTCGCGCGCAGTATCGAGCGCCTCGAGCGCGACCCGAGCCGCGTCGAGTTGTCGGTGTTCTTCTACAACCTGATCTCGGCGGACGAGCGATCCCGGGCCCAGCTCCTGGCGACGGTCTCGAAGAGGGCTGCCGACGCCCTCGAGGAGAAAAAGGTCGCGCCGGACCGAGAGGGCGCCTTCCGCTGGGCGCTGCGTATCATGGACATTTTCCCCGGCGATATAGGCGCGATTCTCCCCCTCATACTCAACCATATCGTCCTGGAACCCGGCGAGGCCGCCTTCATCGCACCCGGAGAGCTCCACGCCCACCTGACGGGGACCTGCCTCGAGATCATGGCCAACTCGGACAACGTCATCAGGGGCGCGCTCACTCCCAAATTCATCGACCTGCCCGAGCTCGTATCGGTGCTCAGCTTCAACCCCGAGAGGGCTCACACCGTGCTCCCCCAGGCCGTTGGGCCCTGCGAAGAGGCCTACCCGATTTTCGTCCCCGACTTCGAGCTGTCGCGGATCTCCGTCGGGCCGGGGCGTCGCTGCCGACGGAGATCGCGGGGGCCTGAGATACTGCTTTGCGTATCCGGCTCGGCAGAGATACTCTGCACCGGAAAGACGGTATTGTCCCTCGGCCGCGGGGATACGAAGTCCGCCGAGCGTCTCATGCTTGAGCGAGGCGATACGAAGTCCGCCGAGCGCCTCGTGCTTGAGCGAGGCGATACGAAGTCCGCCGAGCGCCTCGTGCTTGAGCGAGGCGATACGAAGTCCGCCGAGCGCCTCGTGCTTGAGCGAGGCGAGGCCGCCTTTGCGGCCGCCGACGCCTGCGACTACGAGATCGCCGCCGACGCCCCCGCTCTAGTCTTTCGCGCGTCGGTACCCGAGATACCGTGACGATCTGGGCCGACGGCGACAGCCTGCAGGCTGAGCTCAGGCGACTCATCTGCCGTCGCGCCAATCGCGAGGCCAAGGCCGCGGTCGTTGCCGGGAGGCCAGCCCGCTTCCGCGCCGTATTCGTCGCGGCCCGTATGCCGCCCCTCGACCTCGGCCCCGGCGTCAAAGCCATGGACGTTTCCAAACAAAGCGAGGGCTCCGGCGAGGCAAAAATCAACAGCGAAGGCCTCGCCGACGACCGCATGGTTGCCTCCGCCGAGCCGGGCGACCTCGCGGTCACGAGGGACATGCCCCTCGCCGAACGCCTCGCCGAGAAGGGCCTGCGCGTCCTCAACGACCGCGGCGAGGTCTTCACCGCCGATAACGCGCGAGAGCGCCGTTCGCTGCGCGACAGGGCGGTCGAGCTACGCGCCCTCGGCCTCGTGCCCGAGTCCCCCCGACGATCGGGCTGGGGCCCGCGCGAGCTCAAGGCCTTCGCCGACGCCCTGGATAGGGAAATCGCGAAGATACGCTAGCGAAGATACGCCCCGCTTGACTAATGACGCGGGCATAGTAAAATCATGGCTATGGACAAGTAGACTCCTCTGGCCTGAATGAGGAGTCATTTAGAAAATTTCTATTTATAAGGAGAGGATCTTTCTTCGCGCGACCGAACAAGGTATTTCTAATTTGAACGCTCGTTTTCTTAGGTGGAGAATCTTCGGCGCCGGGTCGCGCCGATTATTCGATACTCGTCTGAAAAGGAGTTGTCGCCAATGAAAAAGACCGTGATTACCGAAAAAAAGAAAAGCGCATCTGGAAAGGCCTATCGGTGCTTTTCGCCCTGTTTCTGGCATGGGCGCCGATTCCGGTCCAGGCCGATCCCTCCGACAAGTCCTACGTCGGAACATGGATCGATCCAACCGGCACGATGAAACTCAGCATGACCTCCAATTCCTATGAGCAGATGTACTACGCCGACGGTTCGACGAAAACGATAGTCGGCGTCGACAAGGGCGACGTCACGCAGATCGAGGATGGGATCATCTTGTTTACTTTGGAACAGAAATACGACCTCTCGAAATCGACCTGGACGGATTCCAGAAACGACCCGGGGAACAGGCATCAGACGTACAAGAACAAGGATCTCTACGGGGTCCTGGCGAAATGGGCGTACGTAAATAACTCGATCCAATTCAATTTTGGCGTCATCGGCCCGAATGGCGCCATTTACTATGTCGCGCAGAAATCCTACGCATTCCTGTCAAAATCCACGGAAATGGACATCCAACAGGAGCTCAATGTCGCAAAAACGGCTTCTCCTGGCGCTCCGCAGGTCGTCGACAAGACCGGTTCATCGGGCCAAGAGCCCAGCCGCCCGGCGCCCAGTCCGGCTGCAGCTCCGCCCAACTCTTCAAATAAGCAGCCTGACTCGGCGCAACTGGCGCCGTTGGTTCCCGCTTCGCAGCAGAACAACCTATCGTCCATGATGGCGGCGCCGGCCATCATGAAGGGAGACGTCGCGGCCGTGAAGCAGGCCCTCGCCTCCGGAGTAAATCCGAACCTGCCGATCGCCCTGCTGCCAGTCGCCGTCGGGGCGGACAATCCGAACACCATCGCGGCGATCAGCCTGTTGCTTGACGCAGGGGCGAAGGTGAGCGACAGGGATTCTGGTGAACAAACGCCGATCTACGACGTTCTGAACCCGGATATCGCCGACACGCTTATCAAAGCGGGGGCCAAGGTCAACGACTACGACAGCCAAAAAGGAACTCCGCTCATGTCAGCGGTCGGGCGCGGCGGCGAAGGCGAACAGTAATTCTCATTATCGAGATTCCGGGCCTTCCGGAAGGAGTTGATTCCAATCGGCGGCATCGACAGCCGCCGGTCGGCGAAAGAAGGGTCCAGCGATGCCTGATCGAAATGCCAGTCGCACCGCCCTCGGAACCGCGTACATGCGAGCCGCTCATCAGCTGCTCGACGCGGAGCCGCGGATTCTCGAAGACCCGATCGCGGTACCGCTGCTGGGCCCGGCAGCCGCGCGGCGGATCCACGATTCCGCGGAGAGCTATCAGAGTCCCGAGCGGCGCGCCTTGCGGGCCCACGTCGTTCTGCGCTCGCGGTTCGCCGAGGACAGGCTCGCCTCCGCGCTTAGTCGCGGAGTAACCCAGTACATCCTCCTCGGCGCGGGATTGGATACCTTCGCCCTCAGGCAACCTCCTTGGGCGCAGGCATTGCGGATCCTCGAAATCGACCATGGGGGGACCCAAGCGGCGAAACGCGCCCGACTCGCGGCGGCAGGTCTCGCGTTGCCGAAGAACGCGGACTTCGCCGCCATCGACTTGGAACGGGAATCGCTGCTCGATGGCCTCCTTCGCTATCGGGTCTCCTTGAACGAGCCGACCTTCTTCTCCTGGCTGGGAGTGACCATGTATCTCGAGGTGGATGCCATCGACGCCGTGTTGAGATCCGTCGCGGCCTTTCCGGCGGGCAGCGAGATCGTCCTCACCTTCGCGACGCCGCCGGGGGACTCCCCGTCGCCCTTCGATCGTCATGCCGCGAGCCTCGGCGAACCTTGGGAAAGTTACTTCGAGCCTGCCACCCTTGAGGCGATGCTGCGAGGCGCGGGGTTCCCCTACGTGGAGTTTCTTTCGCCCGAAAAGGCAGAGGCCCTCTACTTTCGGCGGCGACCGCGGGACCTTCCCATTCCGACGCGAACGAACATCGTAAGCGCGTCGCCGTGATAATGCAGAGGATCGGAATGGGCCTTCAATTGGGCGCCGGCGCTTCCGCCGGCTCTTCCGCGGGGGATTCCGCCTCGGTCTCCGCTCCCGGCTCCAGCGAGGGCGGCGGCCGATCCGTCGCGGGAGGAACCTGATCCGCCTCGGGCGCCGGCGCGGTCGGAACCTGTTCCGCGGGGGCCACGGCCATCTGCGGGGGCGCCGTCTCGGCATCGACGGTTAAGGTCGAAGGGGCAAAGCGGCCTGCCAGATATGCGTAGCGCTCCCGCAAAATTCCGTTTCTTTGAAGCGTGCCGGGCCCGTATTTTATCGGCGACGAGAGGAGGGCTACGAGGCGCGCGGCCTCGTCACGAGACAGTTCCGAAATGCCGCGATCGTACCATTTGCGCGAGGCCGCCTCGATCCCGAAAAGGCCCTTTCCCCACTCGGCGTAGTCGAAATAGAGCTCGAGTATGCGATTCTTCGGCAGGAAGGCCTCGAGCTCGAGGGCGGTCAAAACCTCGAGGTACTTTCGGACATAGCTTTTCTCGGGGACGAGGAAGAGGGTGCGCGCCACCTGCATCGTGAGAGTGCTGCCGCCGTAAAGGGGCTTGCCCAGTCGCTTGTTTATCTCGCGGGCGCGCTGGAAGGCCTCGAAATCTATGCCGTGGTGCTCGTAGAACTTTCCGTCTTCGACCGCTACGAGCATCGAGCGGATGTAGCGGGGGACTTTTTTGAGGGAGATCGGCCTCGGGGCCTGCACCTTCCAGCCGAAGCGCCATTTCCGGTAGGCGATAAGGACCGTTGCCGGAGGGTCGACGTAACGGTACACCGAGATGAGGATGGAAGTCGCGAGGAGGTAGCAGAGCTGGAGGGCCAGTATCCAGGCGAGGGCCCGCTTCAGGATTTCGGCGATTCCGGGGCGCCGGTGCGACACGGGCGGGAAGGGCAGGAGTTCGAGGGGCGATGACGGAGGACCAGCGCCGGCCGACAGGCCGCGGGCTAGGGCCGCCGCCTGCTTCGCCTCCATGGCGGCCCAGCCGAGGCTGCGGTCGGGCCGGCGGGAGAAGCCTCTTCGATTCTGTTCGGGGAGCATGATGCGTTTCAAGGCTAGCATGGGGCGCCCGGCGTCCGCAATAACGTTGACATGCTCGGGGCCGAAGGCTAATCTTCCCTCCGCCATGAAGAAAATACTGCTCTTCGCGATCTTTGTTTTCGCCTCGGCCGCACTGGCGCTCGGCGCGGAGGAAGTCGCCGGGATACCTGGGCTGAATCGTTTCAAGCTCGCGAACGGCCTCGAGGTCTACGCCTACCGAGACACGGCCGTTCCTCTCGCCCGCATCCAAATCGTCTTCAAGACAGGCGCGATATCGCAGGGGCCCGACACCGCGGGTCTCTTCCACCTCTACGAACATATGCTGTTCCGAGGATCTACCGCGTATCCGGGCTCGGCCGGCGTAAAAGCCGCCCTCGCGTCCCTCGGCGTCTCCGAGTGGAACGGGGGCACCGGCGCGGAGCGGGTCGATTACTGGATCACCCTTCCCTCATCCGAGGTCGCTCGGGCTCTCGCGTTCTGGGCCGATACCCTGATCTCCCCCACCTTGGACGCGGATGCCCTCGAAGCCGAGAAGGAAGTCGTCGTCCAGGAGATCCGGGGGCGCGCGGCGGATCCCGACACGATCTACGAGGCCGCGCTCGCCAAAAGACTCTTCGCCAAGTATCCCTGGAGGCGAGACCCCGCGGGCAGCGAGAAGGCAGTGCGCGCGGCCACGATAGCTTCGCTTCGGACCATAGCCTCGACCTGGTTCGTCCCGGGCAACGCGGCGATCTTCGTCGGCGGGGACGTCGATCCCGAGGAAGTGCGGACAGCGGCGGCGGAGGCCTTCGGCGCCTGGTCCGCGGGACCCGACCCGTGGTCAAAGGCCCTTCCGCAAAACCCCAAGCCCGGCGTGGCAAGGCCGACGTGGATCGTCTATCCCGATCCCTCCATGCCCGAAGGCATAGGCAGGGTCGAAGCGCGTTACCGCGGCCCCGATCTCGCCTACGATCCCGTTTCGAGCTACCCGGCCGATCTGTGGAGCTCTCTGGTCTCCCCCCAGGAGGGCCGCTTCAAAACCGCTCTCGCGGCCAACGTGCCCAAGCTCGGCGGCAAGGACGGCATAGTCGCCGGCTATGTCAGCCAACGCGACGGCGGATGGATCTCCATCGCCTCGTATTTCGTCGTGGACCCTGCCTTGCCCTCCGTGGACAGGGCCAGGGCATTCAAGGAGCGTGAGCGCGCCTTCGAGATCACCTCGATGAAGACCGACCCTTCCTATTTTTCGACCGCCGAATACGAGGCCGCGCGAAAGCGACTCCTGGACTATCGGGCCATGGCGACCGACACGGCGGAAGGCATGATCGAAACCCTCGCCTTCTGGTGGGCGGCCGCCTCGATAGATTACTTTGCCGGATACCCCGCGGCTCTCGCCAGGACGGGCCCCAAGGAAGTCTCGGCCTTTCTCGATTCGTACATCATGCGCAACCTCGAGGTCGTCGCCCTGAGGATGAATCCCGCGGACGTCGAAAAGGAAAAGCGATCGTTCGCGCTTTCCGGCTTCGATACGGTGAGCGACTCCAACGCCTTCTGGTGGCAAAAATGAAGCCGGCGGCGGCTCTCGCGGCCGTCGTATTCGCGGCGACCATGCTGCTCCCGTCCTGCGCGTCGCGGCCGGCTCCAGCCGCGACTCCCGTCTCGCCTCCCCTCGCGCCGCAGGCCACCGCCACCGTCCCTGCCTCCGCCGCCGTCGCGAGCCCTCGGACGGACGGGACGGCCACTCCCGAGCGCTCCTCGACGCCGACCTCAGCCCTTCCCGCGTCCCTCTCCCCTCCCCTTCCTCCAACCTCTGCGGCTCGCGAGGCGTACCGGGAGAACGTTCCCCGAGAAAAGACCATGCCCGCCAAGGAACGCGTCGACTACCTCGACGCAGCCCTCGCGGATTACCGGCGCGAGACCCTCCCCAACGGCGCGACTCTGGCGATAAAGAGGCAGGCGGGGAGGAGAACGGCGGCGGCGAGGATCGTCCTCGCGCGCGACGCCGCGGGGACGGCCAAGGACGCGGGGCTCGAGGCCCTTGCCCTGTCCGCGGCGGCGATGGGGCCGTCGGGATCGGCGTCCGGCGGCGTCGAGCTGGCCGCTTTCGAGGCCGGCGGCTCAATCGAGCTCAAGCTGGAGGACTACGACGACGTCGCGCTCGAGCTCGTCTGCCCCGTCGAGGGGCTGGCCGGCCTGCTCAAACTCGTCGCCCGCGCCCTCGCCTCGCCCGCGTTTTCGCAGGGGGACTTCGATCGCGCCCTCCGCGATGCCCGCGTCGCGGAGCGCAGGGAATCGGGCGATCCCCTGCTCCGGGCCGCCGCCGAGCTCCGTTCGGGCCTGTACCGGGGCCATCCCTACGCCCTGCCGCCGCGGGGCACGGCGAAGTCCCTCGCCGGCGTGACGCGGGAAGACGTTATGCGATATTGGTCCAACAGTTTCGGCGCCGAGCGGCTGTCGGTGGTCGTCGTGGCCGACGCCGATCCGGGGGAGCTCGCGCGGCGCATCGGTCCCTCCTTCGGCGCCCTGCCCCGCCGGGACGACCCTGCGGCCAAACCGGAGGCGCTCCCGATACGCCCTTGGTTCAGGGCTTTTCCCCTATCGGCGACGCCGGGCTCGGCGGTCATACGGGGCGAGTTCGGCGCGCCGGAGGCGTCCTCGACCGACTTCGCCGACCTGACCGTCGCCCTCGCGATGCTCGACGACCTCCTTCTCGAGGGCCTGCGCGGCGATAGGGGCCTGGCCTACGGCGCTTGGACGCGGCTTTCCGCTGCCGCCGCGCCCTCGGCGAGCCTCACCGTATACAAGACCGGAAATCCGGCGGCGGCCAAGGCCGCGGTCGACGCGGCCATAGCCGATCTCGCCGCGGGCCTCTGCCTCGACGTCCGGGACGCGAGCGGAAGACTCGGGCCGGTCTCGCGGAGCCTCGAAGCCTACAAGTCGCGGGCGATTACCGTCTCGTACTCGAGGGGCGCTTCCTCCGAGGGGATGGCCGCGCGAATAGCCCGCGACCTGGCGGCGGGGGGGGACGGCACCGCCCTGTTCCGCATGGCGGGGCGCATCCGCGAGGTGCGGTCGGAAGACGTAGTCCGGGTCGCGAGGCAGAGGCTTCTCGAGGGGCCCTCGGGCTGGGTCGCGTTGGGCGATCCCGATCTCGTTCTCGCTCTTCCCCTTTCGGCCTTCGTCCCCCGGCGCTAGTCGTCCTCTTCGATGGCGGTGATGGAGGGCAGGGCGCGAAGCGCCTTCACCGCCCGCCTCACGTCCTCCCTGGACTCGAACTCCATCGTGAAGGAGCCGGACAGGGTGCCGTCGCCCCGCTCCCCCAGGCGCCCCTCGCGCAGGCGGCCGTTGAACTTGCGCACGGCGTTCTCGATCTCGGCGAACAGGTCGGGGCTCTTGCGGGACGTTATGCGGAAGCGCGCCGTCGCGAAGGCGACCGAGTCCTCCCAGCTGACGTCTATGCGCCGTTCCGCGAAGTCGGGTATCGCGTGCAGGGAGCGGCAATCGGCGCGGTGCACGATGATGCCCCTGCCCCGCGAGACATAGCCGACTATCTCGTCCCCCGTGACCGGCAGGCAGCATCCCGCTATGCGTATCATGAGGTTCTTCGCGTCGCCGACGGAGACTCCGGCGCGGTCGTTGCTCACCGCCTCGCCGGGCTCCACGGCGCGGTATTCGATCGCGCCTTTGGCATTCTCCGTCATGCGGCCGCCTGCAGGCGGGTGCGGCGCCCTCGCCTGCAGCACGGGCGCCTCTCCCTCCCTGCGGGGGTGCTTTTCATCGCCTTTCTGCGCCTGTGCCCCGCGCGAGGCCGCTCCGCCGCGATGCCCCGCGACTATGTTGCGGTCGATCGCGAGCGCCTCGCCGTCCTGCACCAGCCAGGCGCGTATCTTGGCCTTGGCCTTGCTCGTGCGCGCGATGCGCAACCAATTCATGTTGGGCCGCGACTGCGGCGAGGTGAGTATCTCGACCACCTGCGTGTTCACGAGTTCCGCGTCGAGAGGGACGATCTGCCCGTCGGACTTGGCGCCGAGACAATGGATGCCCACGTCGGTGTGGATCGCGAAGGCGAAGTCCAGGGGGGTCGAGCCCGAGGGCAGCTCTATCACGTCTCCCTTCGGCGTAAATACGAATATGGAGTCCTTGAGGAGCTCGCGCTTAATCTCCTCGAGGTAGACGGCCCCCTGCGACACGAAATCGCCCCACTCCTTGAGTCGGTTGACGATGGGCAGGTCCGCCTGCTTCGGCGCCTCGGCGGAAGAGCCTTTCTTGTAGAGCCAATGCGAGGCGACGCCGAACTCCGCGACGCGGTGCATCTCGCGCGTCCGTATCTGCACCTCGAGAAGGCGGCCCTCGTAGCACATCACGGTCGTGTGGAGGCTGCGGTAGCCGTTGGCCTTGGGCATCGCGATGTAATCCTTGAAACGCCCCTCCATCGGCTTCCAAAGGCGGTGCACCATGCCGAGCACCGCGTAGCACTCGTTCTCGCTCCCGCAGATGAGCCGAAGGCCGAGGAGGTCGAAGAGCTCCTCGGCGCCCTTCGCCTTCTTGCGCATTTTCTGGTAAATCGAGTAGAAGTGCTTCGCGCGGGCCGAGGCCTCGACCGCCATGTCCTCGACGGCCGCGGCTTTGCGTATCTCTTCCTCGACTCGCTGGAGGTAGGACTCGCGCTCGTCCTTCGTCGCGGCGACGATGTCCTTTATCTGGTCGAAGGCCTCGCGATTTATGGCCTTGAGCGAGAGGTCCTCGAGCTCGTCCTTCATCCAGCTTATGCCCAGCCTGTCGGCCAGGGGCGCGTAGATGTCGAGGCACTCGGCGGCGATCTCCTTTTGCCTCTCCTCTTCCAGGTACCTGAGGGTCCTCATGCTGTCGAGTTTATCGGCGAGCTTGATGATGATGACGCGGATGTCCCTCGCCATCGCGAAGAGCATCTTGCGGATCGTCTCCGCCGCGTGGACGGTCTTGTTCTTCGCCCTGAGGGCCGCGAGGCGCGAAGTGTCCTCGACGAGGAGGGCGACGCTCTCTCCAAAGCGTTCGCCCATGAGCGACACGAGCGTCGCGCGGCGGGAGGCCGTGGCCTCCGCCTTTGCCCGCTCGACGGAGACGGCCTTGTGCCTCCTCCGCGCGGCCGCCTCGCCCTCGTCGACCGCCTCATCTTCGTCGCGCGACTCATGGTCGCCGACGCTCCCGTGGGGCTGCCCGTCAAAAGCGTCGTGAAGGAGTCCCGCGATCACCGAATCCGCGTCGAGCCCGAGGTCCTGCAGAATATCGGCCACGCGGAGGTCGTGCGTCCAGGCGCCCTCGCCGGATGCCCTGAGACTCCCGGAGAGCCTCTCTTCCGTCCAGGCCAGGGCATCCGCGATGCGCCGCGCGTCGTCGGTCCCGTAGACCTCGGCCGTTCGGGCAAGGAATCTGGTTCTCAAGCCGTCCACTGTTTTCTCCCTGACGTAACGCGCGCTTTTCCGCCGAGGTCGCGGTCGGTTTCGATATCCGTTAGGCGCGAGGCGCGAAAAAGGGCAGCGACCTCCGCGGCCTGATCCCCGTCGGCCTCGACCAGGAGGGCTCCGCCCATCGAGAGGGCGCGGGCCGCCTCGGGCACGAGGCGCCTGACGAGGTCGAGGCCGTCCATCCCGCCGTCGAGGGCCATGCGCGGCTCGGACCAGCCGAGAGCGAGGAGGGCATCGGTCTGAACCGAGCCGACATAAGGGGGGTTGGCGAGGATGAGGTCGAAGGGCCCTCGCGAGGCGCCTATCGCGCCTCGCGAGAGTGAGGAGAGCAGGTCGCTCCGTACGAAGGCCAGGGGGCCGCCGGGCCTGGCCGGATCGACGAGGGCGCGCGAATTGGCACGCGCGACTTCCAGCGCCCCCTCCGAAAGGTCCGAGGCCGAAACGGACCATTCGGGCCTGTCCGCCGCCACGCTGATCGCGACGCAGCCCGAGCCCGTGCAGCACTCGTGCACCCGTAGCCGCAAAGAGCGGCTGGGCGATTCGGCACGGAGATCACGGAGATAGGGAGGACACGGAGAAAAAAGATATGAGGGAATACGGGATGAAGGGAATGAGGAGAAAGAGGGAGAAGGACCCTCATCCCCTCCCTTCCATCCTCCTAAATTCTCTTCCTCCGTGATCTCCGTGCTCTCCGCCATCTCCGTGTGATAATCATCATTTGCTCTTTGTCCCCTTTCACGCAGGATCGCGTCGCCTAACTTCAGGGCGGCTTCTACCAGGGTCTCGGTATCGGGCCGAGGCACGAGGACGCGAGGGTCGACCGAGAAACGTCGGCCCCAAAACTCCTTGTATCCGACGATGTAGGCCAGCGGCAGACCATGGGAGCGCGAGGCCAGGCCCCTGCGATAGCGCGCGAGGGGCCCTTCCTCGACTATCTCGGGACCCGACGCGAGAAGACGGGTACCGTCGGTGGAGAGGGCGTCGGCCAGGAGGAGGGAGGCGTCCAAGAAAGGCGTCTCCGTCCCCGAGAGGGCGGCCGCTCCTTCCCGAAGCGCGTCCCTCACCGTCATGTCTGGCGGTTCCCCGCGATCACGGCCGAAGGCATGGACTCCGACTTCATGAGCGCCTCCCTGGCTGCGCGCACGAGGGCGTCGACGAGCTCGTCGATGTCGCCTTCCATCGCGAGCTCGAGCTTATAGAGCGTGAGATTTATTCGATGGTCGGTTATGCGGTTCTGGGGAAAGTTGTAGGTGCGTATGCGCTCCGACCGATCGCCCGAGCCCACCATGCTTTTGCGCTCGGCCGCCCGCTCGGCCTGGCGCTTGGAGTCCTCGAGCTCGAAGAGCCGCGCTCGGAGGATGCGCATGGCCTTGGCCTTGTTCTTCAACTGGCTCTTCTCGTCCTGGCAGTGCACTACGAGACCCGTGGGAATGTGCGTGAGGCGCACCGCCGAGTCGGTGGTGTTGACGCTCTGGCCGCCGGGGCCGGAGGAGCGCATCATGTCGATGCGCAGATCCTGCTCGCGAACTTCTACCTCGGTCTCCTCCATCTCGGGGAGGACCGCCACGGTGACGGCGCTCGTGTGTATCCGGCCGGAGGCTTCGGTGGAGGGGACCCGCTGGACGCGGTGCACGCCCGACTCCCAACGCAGGCACTCGTAGACGGCGTCGCCGGTGACGGAGAACACGATCTCGCGGTAGCCCCCGAGCTCGGTGAGGGAGCTTTCCATGACCTCGATCTTCCAACCGCGTTTTTCGGCAAAGCGCGAGTACATCCGGAAGAGGTCGGCGGCGAAAAGGGCGGCCTCCTCCCCTCCCGTCCCCGCGCGTATCTCGACTATGGCGGGCTTGTCGGCCAGCTCGTCGCGCGGGGCTATGAGGTCCTGAATCCGGGCCTCGAGCTCGGCGCGGCGCTCCTCGAGCTCCCTCGCCTCCTCGCGGGCGAGATCGCGCATCTCGGCGTCGGCCTCATCCTTGACGATCGCCCTGGCGCCCTCCAGGGAGGAGATTACGGACTTGTACTTGGAATAGGCGTCGCAGACGATGGAGAGCCGCGAGCGTTCGCGCATGGCCTCGCGGTAGCGCGCGGGATCCTTGGCCAGACCGGGATCGGCGACCTCCTCGTCGAGGGCGCGAAGCCTGTCTGAGATGGCCTCGAGCTGGTCAATCACGCCTCTTCCCTCTCCACGAAATAGGGGCAGGTGTAGATGACGATCTCCAACTCGGAATCGCTGCTGATTTTTTCGATGCCGGCGGCCATGAGCCGTTGAATCCGGCAGTCGCCATTCGCGGCGCACAGGGGGCAGGCGCCGTTGCCGCGTGGATTTATCTCGAGCTTCATGCCTTAATGGTATACGAAAAGCGCGGCATTCGACAATACAACAAAAAAAGGGACCGCACATCATGGCGATCCCTTTCGAGAGAGGCGGTCCGCCGCGTGGGCGGCGGGTCGGCCTTACTCCTTGATCCCGGCGGCCTCGATGGCGGACTTGAAGCCGTCGAGTTTGGCCTTGAGGGCCGCGAGCTGGGTCTTGGAAGCGACGACGTCGGTGAGGGCCTGGGCATCGCTCAGGCTCTTGGGGGCGGCGGCGAGGCCGGCCTTGATGGCCTTGAGATCGACCTTGGCTTTCTTGGAGACGGCCTTGGCGTAAATCTTCTGGACGGCGGGGATCTCCGCGGTGATGTCGGTGCCGAGCTGGGCGACGTCGGCCTTTGCAGCCTCGAGACCGGCGACCGCATCGGCCTTAGCCTTGGCGGAAGCGTCGACGAGGGCCTTGGCGAGGGCCTTGGTCTTGCCATAGTCCTTAGCGTTCAGGTTGGCCTGGAGAGCGTCGTTGGCGGCGTTCGCGGCACTGAAGGAATCGGCGGCAAGGACGTCGGCCTGGGCAGTCTTGGCCTCGGCGAAGGCGGCGTTAGCGGCGTCGACCTCGGCCTGGGGAAGCTTGGCTGCGCAGGAGGCGAACACAAGGGAGAGAGCGAGGACGGGGAGAAGAACCTTGAGGTAGCGCATAATGAAAAGACCTCCAGAAAATGTCGACAGGAAAGATCCTGCCTGGAATAAAGGGACGGCATTCGAACATACACGATGTTCGCAGATTGCCTATCCTTTGTATCCACGTGCGAAATATTACACCAAATGGTAGAAATGATCAATATCTTACATAAAATACTTTTTTATTCCCCTTTTACTATCCACCGCGAAGAAAAGCTTTATTAGAGATAGAAATACACATTGTCAGACCATTTTCACGATATTAGATGATAACGTATATTATTCACTATATCGCTACAAATAAGTAACAAATGACATTCTATCCCTGCCCTGACGCCCTGCTTGCCGCCCTCCCCCGCTACGGGTATCATGCCGACACTATGCTCGATTACAAGTTCATCAAGGACAACCTCTCCGCGGTCAAAAAGAACGTCGCGGACCGTTTCATGAAGGCAGATGCCGACCTCGTCGTCGACCTTTACGACAAGCGTCTCGCCGTCCTGCGCGAGCTCGAGGACGAGCGCAAGAAACGCAACGACAACGCCGCCGCCATGAAGGCCAAGTTGGAGCCCGAGGCCCGACAGAAGCTCATCGACGAGGGCAAGGCCCTCAAGGAGCGCATAGCCCTCCTCGAGGCGGAGTCCGCGGAAGCGGAGGCCAGGCTCGACGAGGAGGGCCGCAAGGTTCCAAACATGGCCCATCCCGACGCGCCCGTCGGCAAGGAAGACAAGGACAACCTCGAGGTCAAGCGCGTAGGCGAGCCGACGAAATTCTCCTTTGAGCCCAAGGACCACGTCCAGCTCGGGCAGGAGCTCGATATTATCGACTTCGACGCCGCCACCCGCGTCTCGGGCACCAAGTTCTACTACCTCAAGAACCAAGGCGTCATTCTCGAGCTCGCTCTTGTGCGCTATGCGCTCGATATACTCATGAAAAAGGGTTTCACCCTCTTCACCACCCCCGACGTCGCCAAGACCGAGATACTCGAGGGCATCGGATTCAACCCCCGGGGGCCGGAGTCCAATGTCTATACCATCGAGGGCGAGGGCAGCTGCCTCATCGGCACCGCGGAAATAACCTTGGGCGGCTACTACTCCGGCTCAGTCTTCGACAGGAAGGAACTCCCCCTGCGTCTCGCCGGCCTCTCCCATTGCTTCCGCCGCGAGGCCGGGGCCGCGGGCCAGTTCTCCAAGGGCCTCTACCGCGTCCACCAGTTCACCAAGGTCGAGATGTTCGCCTACTGCCTTCCCGAGGACTCAAGTGCCATCCATGAGGAGCTGCGCGCCATCGAGGAAGAGATATTCGCGGGGCTGGGCATACCCTTCCGCGTCGTCGACACCTGCACCGGCGACCTGGGCGCGCCCGCCTACCGGAAGTGGGACCTCGAGGCATGGATGCCCGGCCGCAACGGCGGCGAATGGGGCGAGGTCACCTCGACCTCCAACTGCACCGACTTCCAGGCCCGCCGCCTCAACGTCAAATACAAGGACGAGGACGGCAAAAACAAGTACGTCCACATGCTCAACGGCACGGCGATCGCGTGCAGCCGCGGCCTCATCGCCGTGATCGAAAACTTCCAGCAAGCTGACGGATCGATAAGGATGCCCGCCGCCTTGATACCCTACTGCGGGTTCAGCGAGATCAGGAAGCGATAAGGGGGGAGAACCCAAGTCCAATTCCACCGCCCGCGCAGCGTCATCCGTTCTACCGATCGCCTGGCGCCTCTGTGCGTGGGTCCCAGCTTCGAGAGGAATAGGGGTTCACTCGGTCCTCGGCATCGCACCCTCCGGGCCGCTCGCCTGTGGAAACGTTCACCCCTATTCCTCTCGGCGTCCCGCGCTCAATAGCGCCATTCGAACGGCTGCCTTGCGAATACATCACGAGTATCATACTCCCATCACCTTTGATCCCGCGTCTCCCCCTGCCTTCAGCGTCCTCGGCGCGCGTCGCGCGCCTCCGGTCGCTTCCGGCACCCCCACACATCGATCAGTGCATTTATTCCAGGCCCTACCATCGCCTAAGTATTCCTTGACCGCCAATCCGACCTAGCGTAAACTGCATGCGATTCATTCAGACAGAAAAGACAGGCATCCCGATGAAGCAAACCAAGCAGCAATTCCTTGACGACCTCGATAAAGAGCTCTGGACGGTGGCCAATAAGCTCCTGCCCATGCTCGACGCTGCGGTCTACAAGCATGTCGTCCTCGGCCTCATATTCCTCAAATACGTGTCGGACGCCTTCGCCGAGCGCCGCACGGAGCTCGAGGCGGCCTTCCGCGACCCTAAGCACGAGTATTACCTAGGCGACGAGGCTGAAGAGATGGCAGCCGAGGAACTCGAGGTACGCGACTACTACACCGAGAAAAACGTCTTCTGGGTGCCCGCCCTGGCCCGCTGGGAATTCATCCGCACGAACGCCAAGATTGCCGAGGGTACGAAGCTCAAGGTCAAGAACGGTAAGGTCACGACTTACCAGTTTCGCGGTATTGGACGACTGATCGACGACGCCCTGGCCGAGGTAGAGAAGGAGAATCCCCGCCTCAAGGGAGTGCTCGAGAAAGAGTTCGCGATAAAGCGCATCGATTCTGCCCTGCCCAGCCTCATCGACCAATTCTCGAAGATTCCCTTCCAGCACGAGAGCCTCGGGGCTAAGGACATCCTCGGCCATGTCTACGAGTACTTCCTCGGCCAGTTCGCGATGGCCGAGGGCAAGAAGGGCGGGCAGTACTATACTCCCAAGTCCATCGTCACCCTCATCGTCGAGATGCTCGAACCTTATAAAGGCCGAGTCTACGACCCCTGCTGCGGCTCGGGCGGCTTCTTCGTCCAATCCGAGAAATTCATCGAGGAGCACGGCGGCAAGATCGGCCAAATCTCGATCTATGGCCAGGAATCCAACCCCACCACCTGGCGCCTGGCATCCATGAACATGGCAATACGTGGCATGGATTTCGACTTCGGCTCTGAGCCCGCCAACACCTACGCCCGCGACCTCCACCCGGATCTCAGGGCCGACTTTATCATGGCCAATCCCCCCTTCAATATGAAAGAGTGGAAGGACGGAGTAAAAGACGGCGATCCGCGCTGGAAGTACGGTACGCCCCCCTCAGGCAACGCCAACTTCGCCTGGCTCCAGCACATGATCTACCACCTCGCCCCCTCGGGCTCACTAGGCCTACTCCTCGCCAATGGCTCAATGAGCTCGAACACAAACACTGAGGGCGACATTCGCAAAGCGATAATCGAGGCCGATCTCGTCGAGTGCATGCTCGCCCTCCCCGGACAGCTCTTCACGAATACCCAGATACCGGCCTGCGTCTGGTTCCTCATTCGGAACAAGGGCCCGGGCGGCGCCAAAAATGGCGCCAAGAAAGGAGCGAAGCGCGACAGACGGGGACAGACTCTCTTTATCGACGCGCGCAAGCTCGGCTACATGAAGGACCGAGTTCTCCGCGATTTCGCGGATAGCGACATTGCAAAGATCGCAGGCACCTTTCACGCCTGGCAGCGCGGCGAAGGCTATGAGGACAAGGCAGGCTTTTGTAAATCCATCGGGTTGGCAGAAATACAGAAGAACGACTTTGTACTCACACCTGGACGCTATGTCGGCGCTGCAGATGTAGAAGAAGATACCGAACCCTTCGATGAGAAAATTAAGCGCTTAACGTCTACTCTCTTTGCTCAATTCGAGGAAGGCAAGAAGCTCGAGCGCGAGATCAAGAAGAACCTGGCGGGATTGGGTTATGGCGAGTAGATCATTTCGCTTGACAGCCGGCCTCATTCTTGCGAGTATTAACTCAGAATCTGCTCCCCATCGGATCAGCCTTCGGGCCTCCGGTGGGGTTATTTTTTTGCACAATAGGGAAATATAATGCGCGTCGAGCCAGAAAAAAAGCGCTGCATAGCTTACTTCGATGGCCAGAATCTCTTCCACTCCATTCGCGAGGCATTTGGCTACAGCTTCCCCAATTTTGATCCCTTCGCCCTCGCCCTCGCGATATGCGTGGAGCGAGGCTGGGATCTCATAGAAACACGATTCTATACAGGAGTCCCCTCGGCTATGGATAGGCCGGAATGGAATCAATTCTGGTCTGCCAAGCTCGCCGTATTGGGAACGCGGGGCGTCGTCACCTTCTCCCGCCCCCTGCGCTACAGGAACCAGCTTATCAGAAACGCTGATGGCAGTTCCTCGGCTATCGCGGTAGGGCAGGAAAAAGGTATCGATGTTCGGATTGCCCTCGATATGGTCCGCGATGCGATCGATAGCCGCTACGACGTAGGGCTTTTATTCAGTCAGGATCAGGATTTTTCGGAGGCGGTCGATGATATAAAGAAACTATCCGAGCGCGCAGAGCGCTGGATAAAAGTCGCAAACGCCTTCCCTATCAGCCCGACCGCCGCTTCGCCTCGAGGCGTCAATGGAAGCGATTGGATTCGAATCGATCGAAAACTTTACGACAGTTGCATCGACCCGCAAGATTACCGCCAGAAGGCGAAAATATGAGTAGCCTACGAATGGCGAACTTTATAAAAATAGCAATCTCGTGCGTTCCCCCGAGGATTTTATGTTTCAACTGACGAGCAAGGAGTTCAATGACCTGAAGTCACAAATTGTGACCTCAAGTTGGGGCGGCCGGCGCTATGCACCTTACGCCTTCACAGAGCAGGGAGTCGCCATGCTCTTCGGAGTCCTGCGCAATGAAAGGGCTGTTCTCGTCAATGTCGAAATCATGCGTGCCTTCGTTTGCCTACGCAAGATGCTCTCCGAAAACGCTGAGCTATCGCGCAGGCTCAATTCCCTTGAAAATAAGTACGACGAGCAATTCAAGGTTGTCTTCGATGCGATTCTGGCGCTGATGAAGCCACCGGAGGGAAAGAGACGGCAGATTGGGTTCAGGTCGGATCGAAATGAATAAGGGTAGGGTTCAGACAGTCGGGGATTACGTAACACTAGTTCGAGGAACAACATATTCTGGTGCACTAGTCGGATTGCCAGGGCCAGTCCTACTCGGCCTCGGCTCGATTGAACCCGGCGGAGGTTTCAGAGAAGGGCGCTATAAAACCTATGGAGGCGAATGCCCAGACAACTTAATGCTAATACCCGGCGATCTCTATGTTGCTCTCAAGGGCGCTACAAAAGATGGGAAGATGATCGGATCTATCGCTCGGGTTCCAGAATCAGTATCATCAGGTCGAATTACCCAGGATACTGTTAAGCTTGTGTTTCGAAATCGAAACAAGAATAGCGAACAGTATATCTACTGGGTACTTCGCACTCCAGAATACCGCGAATACTGCGCTGGTCATGCTATGGGGAGCGCAGTTGTCGCATTGAGTCGTTCCGATTTTCTTTCTTTTCCTGTCCCACCGCTTACATCAAACCGAGAACAAGTTGTAGCCCTCCTCGAAGCAATAGAATACAAGATCGAGCTCAACCGCAGGACCTGCGAGACCCTCGAGGAGATGGCCAGGGCCATTTTCAAGTCCTAGTTCGTGGACTTCGACCCCGTGCGGGCAAAGGCCGCGGGGGAGAAGCCTGCCTCAATTTGCAAGCGACTGGGGCTTACCCCCGAGATGCTCGAACTCTTCCCGAGCAGGCTCGTGAACTCAGAGCTGGGGGAGATTCCGGAGGGGTGGGAGGGTGGGACGCTGGCGGACCTGTCAGTCCTGAATCCTGAGGTATGGACGCATGAAACACGGCCTGCTGAAATTGAGTACGTTGATCTTTCGAATACCAAATGGGGTCGAATTGAAGCAATCATGCCGTACACGACTACTGATGCACCGAGCCGTGCACAGCGTGTTCTTCGGCCTGGAGACACGATCGTCGGAACTGTACGTCCTGGGAACGGCTCGTATGCGCTGATCTTCGATGCAGACCTAACTGGCAGCACTGGTTTTGTCGTACTCAGACCGCGATTAAAAATCTATACAGAGTTTTTATACCTTGAAGCAACAAAGCGTGGGAATATCGATGTTTGGGCCCATCTGGCCGATGGTGGCGCGTATCCCGCGATTCGCCCTGAGGTTATCGCAACTACCCGCTGCGTTATCCCAAACGATGATACTGTGGTGAGTGAGTTTTCTCACCTAACGTGCACGTTGTTCGCCAATATTGCGCGCAATGATCACGAGTCCTACGTAATCACCAATGTCCGGGACATTCTCCTCCCTAAGCTCGTCTTGGGGGAATTGCAGGTGAAAGACACTGTAAAGCTCAACGAGGAGACATAAAGTGGTTATCACAGAGGACCAACTCGACGAATGGGTTCGCGGTAATTCCAGAGAGGCTCAGGGAGTCATCGTTGAGTTTATCTGGCGCCTTGTAGCAGCTTCTTGTCCTCGGCCTAAAGATCGTCGTTTCCCTTTGCCAGACAGTATTGGACAACATGGCACCGATGGCGTCTTGGATACAGAGGTTGGATCCGAACCTTTTGTTCCCGAAGGCCGCTCATTCTGGGAAATAGGCACAGGACTGCATGCCAATGAAAAAGCTACCTCCGACTACAATGGGCTTGTTTCGACAATTCCAGAAAGCACCAGACTCCAATCAACGTTTGTATTTGTAACACCACTTTCTGGTCGACGGGAGTGGGAATTCACATGGAAAGAAAAGGCACAGGGCGCGTGGATCGAGGAACGTCGCGAGCGACGCGAGTGGCGGGATGTGCGAGTCATAGATGGGACAAGGTTGATTGACTGGATATACCAGTACCCCCCAGTAGGACTTTGGCTACTTAATAAAATAAGCGGCATTCCCCCAGAACAGGTTGAGACACCAGAGGAGCACTGGCAAATCATTCGCACAATTGGAGAACCGCCGCCATTGGTTCCCAAAGTCTTCTTGACGGATCGAGATAAAGCCTGCGCAAAAATGAAAGAAGTGATCGCCGGCAACTCGGTACATCTTAAGCTCGAAACACATTTCCCGGATCAAGTGGTTGACTTCGTGTCTGCGTATATAGCTGATCTTCCCGACGAAAGTCGCGTAGATGCGGCCGGACGATGCTTAATTGTCTCCGGAATTGAAGCGTGGGAAGCGATGATTCAAAATAAAGAGAAACTCATCCTGGTCGCTGACTCTGCGCTTGATCTGAACGGCGACCAAGGTACAAAACTAATTCAGAAAGCCAGGAGATCTGGGCATTCCGTTATATTTGGCGGACCGGTAGGGGGTATTCCAGATCCTTCGAGCGCTCCGCTTCGGCTTCCTCGCATATATAATCTTCAAACTGCTCTTGAAGCAGCCGGTCACGGTGAAGAACGGGCGCGAACGTTATCACAGAAAAGTGGCGGTAATCTGGGTTCTCTGCTCAGATGTCTCCAAAATATCTCACTGATGCCGGAATGGGCCGATGGCTCTGCCGCCTCCGAATTGGCTATCGCTGCGGTTCTAGGTGCCTGGACCGAAACATCGGCGGCTGACCGCGCTATCGTTGAGGGCCTATCGGGAAACTCCTACGGGGAGTGGATCGGGAAGATACGTGATGTCGCATCTCTCCCGGCCACTCCCCTTATTCATCGCGATGGCGCCTGGCGATTTATTGCGCGTTATGAGGGATGGTATGCCCTGGGTCCGCGGCTCTACGATGAACAGCTTGATAGGCTGTATACTGCCGCGATAACAGTCTTGGGAGAAAAAGACCCACAATTCAAGTTGCCACCCGATGAACGATTCGCCGCTGGTCTCTATGGGAAGGCCTTATCGCATTCACCCATACTGAGAAAAGGTATTGCAGATACCCTTGCATTGCTCGGCAGTTATCCAAAGGCGCTGACATCATGTAGGCCGGGTAAAGCAGAAGCTACCACTACACTGGTTATTCGAAAGCTCTTAACCGATGCCGATTGGCAACTTTGGGCGAGCCTCGATAGTTTGCTTCCCTTGCTTGCCGAAGCTGCACCGGATGAGTTCCTTGGCTGTGTTGAGAGAGCACTCAACAGAGCTCCTTGTCCGTTTGATGAGCTCTTCGCGCAAGAGGGCACTTCTCTCACGGGTAGCACATATATAAGTGGCCTCCTCTGGGCCTTGGAAACCTTGGCTTGGGACGAGAATTATCTATGCCGGGTAGTGATCTGCCTGGGGGAGCTCGCCACTCACGATCCTGGCGGGCAATGGGCCAATCGTCCAGCCAATTCCCTCACCGCCATCCTGTTGCCCTGGTTGCCTCAGACCTGCGCTTCGGTTACAAGGCGCAGTGCAAGCGTATCAACACTGCTTAGAGAAATTCCAGAAGTCGGGTGGAAGTCGGTCATAAGCCTCCTGCCTCAATGGCAATCCACATCCTCTGGAACACGAAGACCTGCATGGCGGCCGACTATCCCGGACGATTGGTCGAGGGGAGTAACAAAAGCCGAATACTGGCAACAAGTCGAGCAGTACTCTGAAATTGCTATCACTGCGGCAAAGAAAAATACTAAAAGACTCACGGAGTTTATCGATCATATGGAGAATTTGCCTAAGCCAGTGCACGAAAAACTGTTAGAGTATCTGAAGTCCGACGAAATAGTCGGATTGTCGCAAATCGATCGACTTGTTATCTGGACAAAGCTCGTCGATTTGGTGGCGAAACACAAAAGGTTCCCAGATGCAAAATGGGCGATGAACACTGAACAGATCGAGAAGATTGCTGCGATAGCTGATCAGCTAGCTCCTGAGACACCTTCATTGCGTCACCAGAGACTTTTTGAAGACAGCGACTTTCTCCTTTATAATGGAAGCGGAGATTATGGCGAACAACAAAATGAGCTTGAGAGCCGCAGGCAAAAGGCAGTAGCGGAAATCGCTGCAATCGGTGGAGTGCAATCCGTTCTTGAGTTTGCCACTACTGTTCAGTCGCCCATACGTGTTGGCATGGCGTTTGGCTTAGTTGCGGGGAGTGAGCTTGATCGCGAAGTAGTTCCCGTTCATCTTGAATCTGAACAAAAACAGCTTAGAGAGTTCGCATTTGGATTTATTCTAGGCAAATTTCGAGCCGAGGGTTGGCCGTGGGTCGATAGCATCGACACTTCACAGTGGACACAAGAACAGGTTGGCCATTTCCTTGCCCTATTACCTTTCACATCGGATACTTGGGAACGCGCAAAGATTCTTCTCGGCTCTGATGAATCGGCCTACTGGCTCAAGGTGGGGCCTAATCCTTACGGGCCAGGGGAAAACCTTGTATTTGCTGTCGAACAACTTATTCACTATGGAAGACCCTTCGCGGCCATTCGCTGCCTTAACGCCATCATTTTTCAAAAACAGAAAATCGACTGTAGCCAAGCCATCCGGGCATTACTTGCCGGGCTTTCGTCACCAGAAAAGCCCGACTCAACGGATTCATACCAAATCACTGAAGTGATTAAGTATCTGCAAAACGAGCCTGATACAGACCCCGATGGCCTCTTTCATGTGGAATGGGCATATCTGCCTCTGCTCGACCGCAATAACGGCGCTTCACCGAAATTGCTTGAGAAAAGGTTGGCAGACGACCCCTCGTTCTTCTGCGAAGTCATCAGGTCGGTGTTCCGTTCAAACCATGAAGAGCACATAGTTGAAGAACCGTCAGAGAAAACTAAGAGAATTGCCACAAATGCATATCGCCTTCTCAGTGAATGGCGAACATCCCCCGTGTAGCCTCCCGCTCTCTTTTCCAATCCCCTCCCACGTTTCTTTCGTCTGAGCTCTGAGAAACGATCGCGAGAATCCCGACATACAGGGCTCGGAAAACAATTCGGGCCACCACCGATTC
>JBEKVO010000031.1:0-44656 GCA_049513895.1 Rectinemataceae bacterium
AGGTCGCTGACCACGATGCGGTAGGTGTGGCCTTTCCGAATCGAGATCTCGTCTACGCCGATCATCGCGGGTGCGGGCGTCCCAACCTTCGCGAGCATGGCCTTCATGTACTCCTTCTCGAGCTCCTTGTTTGAATATAGAGATTGCCTACCCCAGGCATCAGGCACGGACTTTCCCAAATATGTAAAAAACGCTATATTGATAGTAAGGTAGTCAACGAGGAGCATGTGATGACCGAGCACCTGAACGTAGAAGGTTTCAAGAAGAGGGTATTCGATTGGGATAAGAGCAAGGAATGGAAATACGAGGGGGCGTTGCCCGCAATAGTCGACTTCTACGCCGAATGGTGCGGCCCCTGTAAGATGCTCGGGCCCGTGCTCGAGGAAATTTCCGGCAAGTACGAAGGGAAAATCAGCATATATAAAGTGGATATAGATAAGGAACCCGATCTGGCCGGTGTCTTTGGCGTCCAGAGCGTGCCCACGCTGTTGTTCATTCCCAAGGAGGGGAAGCCGAGCATGGCGCTTGGAGCCCTGCCGAAGCCGCAGATTCTGAAAGCGATAGGCGAAGTCCTCAAGGTATCCTGAATCCTATATCGAGGCGCTCGGCCTTCTGCAGGGCTTCGTCGATGAGGGGCTCGAGGCCGAGCTCCTCGTATGAGGCCCTTGCGGGCTCGAGCTTGGCTTTGAGCATGGGATGCTTGGGCGAAAAGAGGACGCAGCAGTCCTCGTAGGGCAGTATGGAGATATCGAAGCTGCCTATCTTCTTTGCGAGGGCGATCGTATCTTCCTTGTCCATGCCGACGAGGGGCCTGAGCACGGGATAGTCCGTGAAGCTTTGCGTGAGGCGGAGGTTTTCGGCCGTTTGGCTGGCAACCTGTCCCAAGCTCTCCCCGGTAACTATGCAATTGGCCCCGATGCGGCCGGCGAGGATCTGCGCCGCCCTCATCATGGCGGAGCGCATCATCAGCGTGACGAGGTCTTCCCGCGCGTCCTTCTTGATTTTCAGCTGGGTATCGGTGAAGGGGACCGTCCACAGGACGAGACCTCCCGTATACGTGGAAATGACCTTCGCGAGGCTCACCACCTTGTCATGCGCCTCCTGCGAGGTATAGGGATAGGCGTGGAAATAGAGGGCCTCGAGGGCAAGGCCGCGTCGAGCCATCATATAGCCGGCCACCGGCGAATCGATTCCTCCCGAAAGCAGCAATAGGCCCTTGCCGCCAGATCCGACCGGCAGTCCCCGGAGCCCGGGCTCGGGATCGGCGAAGACATAGGCCCGCTCCCGTATCTCCGCGTAAATAATGAACTCCGGAGTATGAAGATCGACCCGCGTTTCTGGGAAGGCCCCGAGGACAGCTTCGCCTATCCGGGCCGAGAGCTCGAAGGAACCGATGGGGAAGCTCTTATCGGAGCGGCGGGACTCGGCCTTGAAACTCTTCATTCCCTGAGCGAGTCGGCCTCGGGCTACTTCGATGGCCGCACCGATGACTGCCTCCACCGTCTTCTGAGTCTTGATGGCGCGCGCATAGCCGTTGACGCCAGGCGTACGCGAGAGGACGAATGCGGCGTCCCCCGCTCTTTCTTCGGGGACGGTCACGAAGTAGCGTCCCGGGTACATCTCGACTTTGTGGGGGATATCGGCTGATGTCAGGCGCCTGTGCAGCTGCGAATGCAGTCTGTCCTCGAACTCTCTGCGGTTGCCGAGCTTGAGTAGTATCTCGCCTATCTTGATCAGGTAGAAAGCGTCCATGATCATCCTTTAAGTCTTGAGCCTGCGATACGCGAATGAGGCGCCCTCGAGGAATGCGTCGATATCCGCTTGCGAGCTTATATCACCGGTGGATATGCGGATAGCCGAGAGGGCGAGCTCTTCGGGCAGGCCCATGGCCCGGAGGACCCTGCGTCCTTCCCGCTTTGAGTTGGAGGAGCAGGCCGAGCCCGTAGATACGGCTACGCCCTCGTCGGAAAGGGCGCGGGCGAGGACTTCGCCCGAGAGGCCGGGAAAGGCCGCGCTCAGGATATACGGCGAATAGCGCTCGTCTCCCGCCTTCCTCCCCAGGGGCAGGGGCACGGCGCCCGGAATGGAGCCAAGTCCCTCGAGCAGCCGCAGCTCGAGCTCGCGGGCATGGGCGGCGCGTTGCGCGAAATTATCGCGGGCGGATACCGCCGCGGCGGCGAGGGCCCATGCGCCCTGGAGACTTTCCGTTCCGGGCCGCGCCGTGCCTTCCTGGCCTCCGCCGAGGGAGAGGGGCTCGAGGGGGGCGGCTATCCACAGGGCCCCGATGCCTCGCGGGCCCCGCAGCTTATGGCCCGAGAAGGCGGCCGAGGTCGCGCCCGCCGCCACCGGGTCGAAGGGCACCTTGCCCAGGGCTTGGACGGCATCGACATGGAAGCGGGGAGGGGCTCGCTTGAAGGCGAGCGCGGCCTCGACGACCGCTCTCGCTATCTCGGGCAGGGCCTGGATCGCGCCCGTCTCGTTGTTGACCGCCATCACCGCGACGAGGGCGCTGTCCCTCTCGACGGCTGCCCCTATCTTGCGGGGGTCGACCCTGCCGTCGGCCTCGGGCGGGACGAATGTGACGCCGATGCCCAGCGACTTGAGCAGAAGGGCTTCTTCGTAGACGGCGGCGTGCTCTATCTCCGTTGTGACGATATGGAGGCGCTTGAGGCTCCCGTCGCGCCTCGCGTTCAGGGCCTGTCGCAGGACGGCCAGGAGCGGAATGCCGTCGGCCTCGGTGCCGCCGCTCGTGAAAACGATACGGCCGGTCGCCGTCCTTTCGGCCGATGCTGCGGCCTCGGAGCCGCGGATGGCTTTGGCCAGACGCGTTCGCGCATCCTCGAGCTTGGCCTTGGCCTCGGCGCCGAGGGCATGCCTGCTCGATGGATTGCCATAGAAATCGCGGGCGACGCGCGCGGCCTCGGCCAGGATTTCGGCGTCGGGCGGGCTCGTGCTCGCCCAATCGAGGTAGGTCATGCTTGGAATTGAGATCTTCTGTCGGGGATGGAGCCGGGCACCTTGCCCGAGGCGGCAAAAGCGGGATCGAGGTAGAGGGCGCAAAAGCAATGGCCGCGCTCCTCGACGTCCTTCCAGGAGGGCGCGCAGGGGCAGATAACCTTGGCATCGGCCTCGCGCGAGCCGTCGCTGTCGCGGCAGGGGCAGAGGAAATAGCCGTAGCGGTTCCAATTGGTCGTGAGGCCCAGGGCGAGATCCTTAGTGAATTCGGCGTCGGGATTGAGTATCCAGCCCTGTTTCTCGGCCACCATCGTGGCGAATGTCATGGTCTGGTCCACGCTCTTGGGAGCCATCCGCAACCCCCTTTAAAGGCCGAGGGTCTTTCGCGACCCTGGCGTATCCAAGCCGAGGGTCGCGGCCCAGTCGGGCTCGATGAAACCGACGAGATGCTTGTCGCCGTCGACGATGGCGAAGGGGAAGGCGACGTCCTCCTTGAAGCGTTCCTTGAGCGCTTTCTTGGCCTCGTTTTTGGTGGCGAGAGGGACTTGGTCCATGTACACGTATCGGTAGGCGATGCCTTTGGCGTTGAGGTATCCCAATGCCCTCTTGCAAAAGCCGCAGGTGGAAAGAGCATAGACGGTAATATCATGATCGGAACGACCGCCGGGCACGTCGATGTAGCTTAGGGTATCGAGCATCATTCCTCCTAATGAGTGAAGTATATCAAAATTGATTCTTCTGGTAAACGTGAGGAAAGGCTTCACCGCCGGGTCCGCGCCCTGCCCGCGCTCGGTTGATAAAAGGTCCAATTTCAGCTACCATGGAAAAATGCGAGATCCCTCCCTCATACGCAATTTCTGCATCATCGCCCATATCGATCACGGAAAGTCCACCCTTGCCGACCGTTTTATCGAGAAAGCCAAGGTCATCGAAGCGCGCAAGATGCAGGACCAGATGCTCGACAACATGGACATCGAGCGCGAGCGGGGCATCACCATCAAAAGCCAGGCGGTCGCCCTCGAGTACGAGGCCAAGGATGGCCGGACTTACACGCTCAACCTCGTCGATACGCCCGGCCACGTCGACTTCTCCTACGAAGTTTCCCGGGCCATTTCCTCCTGCGAGGGCGCCCTCCTTCTCATCGATGCCACTCAGGGCGTCGAGGCCCAGACTCTTTCCAACATGTACATGGCCCTCGAGCACGACCTCGAGATAATCCCCGTCATCAACAAGATCGACATGCCCTCCGCCGACCCGGACGAGATAAGGCGCCAGATCGAGCACGACCTCGGCCTGGATCCCGATGGAGCTCTCCTCGTGTCGGGACGATACGGCACAGGGGTCGACGAGCTCTTCGAGGCCATCGTCCAGCGCATTCCAGCCCCCGGCGCCACCGCCGCCGATCCCCTCCAGGCCCTCATCTTCGATTCGCACTACGACCCCTACCGTGGCGTCGTGGTCCACCTCCGCATCTTCGGCGGCTCCATCGTGCCCGGCCAGAGGATACGACTCATGCACAACAGCTCGGAGTACGTCGTCGAGGAGACCGGTCAGTTTCGCATAACGCTCGCCAAGACCGAGGGCCTGCCCTCGGGCTCGGTGGGCTACATCATCGCCGGGATAAAGACCATCTCCGACGTGCGGGTGGGCGATACGGTCACCGACGCGGAACGGCCCTGCGCGTCGCCCCTGCCCGGCTTCCGCGAGGTCAAGCCGGTGGTCTTCTCGTCCATCTACCCGATGGATGCCGCCGACTACGACGAATTCAAGGTCGCCGTGGAGAAGCTCAAGCTCAACGACGCCTCCCTCATCTACGAGAAGGACAGTTCCCTCGCCCTGGGCTTCGGCTATCGATGCGGCTTCCTGGGGCTCTTGCATCTCGAGGTGGTGCAGGAGCGCCTGGAGCGCGAGTACGATCAGGCTATCATCCTCACCGCGCCGAGCGTCCGCTACAAGCTCAAGCTCACGACGGGAGAGACGGTCTTTATAGACAACCCTTCGGATTACCCCGACCCGGCCAGGATAGACGAGGCCGAGGAGCCCTATATCAAGGCCCAGATCATCACGCCTCTGGCCTACATCGGCAACCTCATCACCCTCTGCATGGGCAAGCGTGGGGTGCAGACTTCCTTTACCAACCTCGACGAGAGGCGCGTCGAGCTCTGCTTCGAGATGCCGCTCGCGGAAGTCCTCTTCGACTTCTACGACAAGCTCAAGTCGACGAGCCGCGGCTACGCGAGCTTCGACTACGACATCATCGGCTATCGCCCCACCAAGTTGGCCAAGCTGGACATCCTCATCAACTCCAAGCCGGTGGACGCGTTCGCTCAGCTGGTCTACGAGCCGGGGGCTTACGAGAGGGCGCGCAAGGTCTGCGAGCGCCTGTCCAACGCCATACCGAGGCAGCAGTTCAAGGTTCCCATCCAAGGCTCGATAGGCTCCAAGGTCATCGCGCGCGAGACCATCAACCCCCTGCGAAAAGACGTCCTGGCCAAGTGCTACGGCGGCGACATCTCGCGAAAGCGCAAGCTCCTCGAAAAGCAAAAGGAGGGCAAGAAGCGGATGAAGATGGTAGGCGACGTCGAGCTCCCCCAGGAAGCCTTCCTGGCGGTCCTAAGGACGGATGAGGATGATGATCATGATCATAAGGACCGCTAGGAACGCTCTCGCGCCGAAGGACTAGCCCATGACCCCGAGTCTCGCGAGCTACGCCGCGGCCGCGGGCGCCGCTATCGCCGCGGGCGCCATCAACGCCCTCGCCGGCGGCGGAACCCTCATCACCTTTCCCGTCCTCTTGGCGCTCGGCCTGCCGGCCGTTTCGGCCAACGTGACCAACACTGTGGCTCTCCTGCCCGGATATCTGGGCGGAGCCTGGGCCCAGTCTTCTATCCTGCTGCGGACCGACCAGCGCCGACGCCTGGCGCTTTTCGTGCCGGTCGCGCTTGCAGGCGGCTTGGCGGGCGCCATTCTCCTTATTGTTACCGACGAGAAGGCCTTTCGCGCGTTGGTCCCCTATCTCATTCTTCTTGCGGCCGCCCTCCTCGCCTTTGGCGACCGGATAAAACGTCTGCTTGCGCTGCGCTCCGTGGGGCATCCGCGCCCCCGTTGGATGCCGGGCCTTGCGTCGGCGTCGGCCATGGCCATCGCGGCCGTATACGGCGGGTACTTCGGCGCCGGCCTCAGCGTTATCATCCTCGCCGTCCTGGGCATCGCCCTCGACGACCCCTTGTCCGAGCTCAATGCGAGCAAACAGGCCATCTCCCTCGCCTGCAATCTGGCGGCGGCCGTTTTATTCGCCTTCAGCGGCAAGGTCGATTGGATCGTCGCGGCGGTGATGGCGGTCAGCGCCCTCGCGGGCGGCGTGCTGGGGGGCCTTCTCGCCGGCAAGATAAAGAGCTCGGTGCTGAGGTCGATAGTCGTGGGCATCGGTATCGCAGTGGGCGTCTATTACCTGATATGTCGATCTTAATTCCCTATCCCAGCGAGGAGGCGAGGGCCGCGACGCGATATGCCCAGTACTCGACCTGGGGCACGAGGCGGTTCAGGAAATCCTGGGGCAAGTCCCCCGCGCGTTCCTGATCGGGGAAGCCCCACCAAAGGTAGTCCGATTCCGAGGCGAGACGGCGGAATTCGCGTCTCTCGAGCGGCCGGACTCCGCGCATGGAGAGACGTAGCGCTTCCAGTCGGATGCCCTCCTCGCGGAGAAAGGCCCCGAGCACCCTGGCGGCACGGTCGGCATCGAAGGACAACGCTTCCCCTCCGGTGGCGGTCTCGGTCGGCGAGGGGACTTCGACGCTCTGCTCGGCGACGAGGGCCTCGGCTTCCTCGAGCGTAATGCGGTTGCCGCCTATGGATGGGCCGTTTCTCCGCATATCGTAGAGCTCGCCTCCGCTCTCCTCCTCGCTATCGGCCAGGAGGGCAGCGTAGGAAAGGAGCATGGGGTCGGAGAGCGCATCCGGTTTTACGCCCTTCCGCTTTTCCAGCGAAATGGTCCTCTCTCGGAAGGAAACCGCGTACTGGCTCGGCCAGCGCGTCAGACGACCGAGCCTTCGCTCCTCGGCGAAGAGGCTCGGACAGCCGCGGGCATGGGTCTTCCCGGGTTCGAAGCTGAAATCCAGTCCCGTCGCCAGTATGGGGCCGCGTGCCAGGAGACGGGCCATGTGGACGGCGTGCACGCCGACCGAGCCGAGGGGCGGGAGGGGGCAAAAGGGCAGCTCCGCCTCGGAGAGGGCGGCCTCGACCCGCGACAGGAAAAGGCTGCGCGTTATGCGAACGAAGGTGAGGAATTTCGGGCCCCGCGGGGCGCGGAAGGTGAGGGGATGCGAGGAGAGGTCGGCGGCGAGGGCCGCGGTCCTCGAGCCGAGGCAGGTGAAATCCGCCAGATTGTGGGCCTGACCTTCGAGACAGACGACGAGGTCGGGCTCGATGCCGGCGGCCAGAAGCGTACCGAGCGCCGTATCGCAGGCTATCACGCCGAGACGGCCTTGGGGACCGGGGCCACGAGGGGAGAGGGCCCCTGAAATGAGGGGCAGGGCCTCCTCGAGGCTGGGCCCCGCGCCGCAGACGACGACCGCTCCCGGGAAATGGGGCAGGGGCGCCGGCGCGATCGCCGGAAGCGCCGCGATATTGTCGAAGATGTTCCTGGCCCAGCGGGGCCCGAGGATCATCAGGGTCGCGCGATTGCGCCACGCGGACTCGAAATCGGCAGTAAGCGCGGCGGCCATCGCTTCATAAACCGGCCCATCGAGAGAATGGCCCCCCGAGAGCGCCGCCATCGAGCAGGCTCGGAAGCCGCCCAGATACCTCGCCGCGTCGATGGCCTCCTCGGGCGAGGCGGTCTCGACGAAGGCGATCCTGTCGTCGGCCGCCAATTCGGAAGGCAGGCGCGCTCGGGCCAGTTCGGCGAGCAGGGGGTCGGTCTCGACGCAAAGCAGGGCGCTGCCTTTTCCCATGGCAGCGAGAAGCTCGGGGACGCCGTACCAGAGGAGGGGCGAGGGAACGAGGTGGAGGCGGGAGGGACCGGGGTCGCAGGCGGCGGCCAGTCTGCGGGGTAGGCCGACGGGATCCTGCCCCGAGTAGAGCAGACGGCCCCGATACCTTACGGAAAGGCCCCCCGGCGTCTCGAAGACGAGGGGGGCCCCATCGGCATTCATCGCATTCAGTTTTTCTTGGGCGCCGCGGGCTGGAAGTACTTGAAGAAGATGTTGCCGAAATTGTCCCTGAGCTGCGGGCTCTTCATGAAGAGGTCGCGCACCTCGGTCGAGACCCTGCTCTGGAAGAAGTAGGGATAGTAGAAAGAGATGGCGCCCGTCTCGCTGTCCTTGGCGGAGCCGGCCTCCTTGACCTTCAGAACGAGTGCGTTGTCTCCGAGGATTAAAGGCTCGGCCACCGCGTTGGGCGCCGTAGAGAATGCCGCCGTGAGGAATTTCTCGCTGGTCGAGGCGCCGGAAAGATCGGGGTTCCCGGCGGGAGCGACACCCTTGAAGAGCGGAGTGCTTTGCCCATAGATGGAGACGGATATATCGCCGAAGTTTAACGGGAAGGGTCCCGCCGATCTGACCGCGATGCCGGCTTTTTTGGCCGCCGCCTCGAATCCGGCCCCGCCCGCGGCCGTGAGCTCCTTGGATTTGGCGATGGCCCAATCCTCGATGACGCCCCGCTCGTTTCTGTTCATGTAATCTCGGACCGATGCCAGGACGACCCCTTGCGAAAGATCGGCGGGGGCGGCTTCGGCGTCGGCCCTGAAAAATGCCCAGGCTCCCGCCGTGGTCTTGAAGACCGGCGACAGCTCGCCGACTTTGAGGGCGACGAGCTTCGCGGCGTCGTCCTTGCCGGCGAGCTCCTTCGCGAGCTCGTTGAAATACTTAGGTCCCTCGGCTCCGCCCTTTTGAGCGTAGGCGTCCTTGGAGCTGGCCTTGGCCGCCTCTTCGAAGGTGGTCTTCTTATCCGCGATATTCTGCAGGAGTTTCTTGGCATCGGCCTCGCTCGACGTGAGGGTGACGCGCGACAGCTCCAGGCTGCGGAAGAGATCGGCGTGGGTCCTGCCCCAGGCCGCGACCTCCGCGTCGGGGAAGTTGGCGAGCGGGTATGTCGCGTATTGGACGGTCCTCGTTTCCTTGGCCATTTCCTTGATGAACGCGACTTCCTTGGAACTCGGGGTCACGCTCATCAAGTCGCCGAAGTAGGTCTGGTAAAGGGTATCATCGCGGATTTGATCGCGCTCCCTGAGCTTCTCGGCGAGCGTCGCGTCATGGTATCTCTGGGCCGAGAATTTGCCGTTCTCCTGAAAGGCCGGGCTCTCTGCCACTTTGGTGTCGAGCCAGCCTTCGGTGACGGAGCCGCCGGCTTTCTTGACGGCGTCGATGGCGGCCATGCGGAGGAGGGTCCTCTCGAAGGCGCCGCGATAGACCTGGTAGGCGAAGAGCTGGTAATTCTCCTCGTTGAGACCCTGCTGGCGCATTCGGTCGTTGAGGTCGCGTACCTGGAGGGCCATGTAGGAACCCTGACTATACTGGATCGGCCTGCCCGCGTAGCTGCCGAAATCCAGGGAGCGGCCGCTGCCCGAGATCGCGGAGCTGCTGCTGCCGCCCATGGGCATGAACACGAAAGCTATGACGACGATGACGAGGACTACGATCGTCCCGGCGTAGATGCCGGGATTCTTGATGCCCCTTTTCGTCTCTCGGGGCTCGATTTTTGCGGGGGCTTTGGGTGTCTGGGATGCCATGGTTTCCTTCTGGACTACCTAGATGACGCGATCTTCCGCGATCGCAGGCGGCCGTCAACGGTCGCGTAGAGGGCTCTTGAAAACCTCGTTTCCTCGAAGCCCACATTAGTCTGCAAGGTTATCACGGCCTTCGCCGACCTGTCAACGACGAGGGCTAACGGGCGTCTCCGTCTCGAACTTGCCGCCGGCGAACGCGTAGCCGCCTTTGCTGCCGTGCTTGACTCGGTACATGGCGGCGTCGGCGGCGTTCACGATCAGCTCGATCGAGTCGCCGTCGTCGGGGAACAGGGCTATGCCCATGGAGAAGCCGACTCGGCATCGGTCCCCCTCGATCACCAGGGGCCGGCCGCATTCCTCGAGTATCTTCTTGGCGGCGAGGGCGATGTCGCTACCGTCCTTGACGGTCGTCAGGACCGCGACAAATTCGTCCCCGCCGACCCGCGCGACCGTGTCCGAGGCTCGGAGCATCGAGCGGAGGCGCTCGGCGACGGCTACGAGGGCGCGATCGCCGGCCGAGTGGCCGAGCCTGTCGTTGATCGGTTTGAAGTCGTCGAGGTCGATGTACAGCACGCCGACCCTCGTTCCGTTGCGCCGGGCGATATCGAAGGTTTTCTGGAGCAGCTCGAAGAGCAGGCGCCTGTTGGGCAGGCCCGTCAGCGGATCGTGGTTGGCGAGGTAGGTGATGCTGACCGCCGCCTTCTCGAGCTCCTCCTTCTCCCCCCGAATGGCATGATTATAGGCCTCGAGGCGATCGCGGATGAGGCTGTTCTCGACGGCGACGGCGACGTAGGGCGCCAAAGCTTCCACTAAAGTGAGGTGGCGGGACGTGATCGCGTCCTGCCCGTCGCTCTGGACGGTGAGCAGGCCCATCACGCGGTCGTCTATCACGAGGGGCAGGAACATGAGGGAGCCGGCGGGCCTCGCGGAGGAGGGGCCGTAGCGGATGCTCTCCGCTTCGGGTGGGGCCGCGGGCGTAGTCGCCGTGTTGGGCACGAATACCGGCGCCTTGTCGTGGAGGCAAATAGCCTCGTAGCTCCGCTCCGTGTCCGGCGATATCCGCGAGCGCTGGATGTGCTCGCCGTGGAGTATGTAGGCGCGGTAGTCGAGGGCCTTCTCGTCCTCCTCGTACAGGGCGAGGCCGAAGAGGTCGAAGGGGATATAGCGGCTGAGCGTTTCGTAGAGCGTGTTTATGATCGTATCGAGGTCGAGGCTCGCGGTGATGAGCCTGCCGGTCTCGGCGATCGCGAGGATCTGCCTATTGGCGCTCTCGAGCTCCTCGGTCTTCTCTTTTAGCTCGATGTTCTTGAGGCGATATATCTCCGCTTCCCGGCTGCTTTTCTCGACCTCGTACTGGACGGCTATGTTCTTGATCTTGCGGCCGGCGTCCTCGCTCAGCGACTCGTGCTTGAAGCGCGAGAAACGCTTGTAGTAGTCGAGGGCCTTGCGGAAGTCGCCCATCGCCTCGTAGGCCTCGGACAGCCGCTCGTAGGCGCTATTGATGAGGCGCTTGGCGCCGATGCCCTCGGCGATCGCGAGGGCGACCTTGAAGCGATCGAGGGCCCGGCCCAAGTCGCCGGCCATGACGTGGATATAGCCCAGGTCGAGGAGGACGGAGGCGCGCTCCCGCTCGTTCTTGAGCGTCTCGCTGAAGCCGAGGGCCTTCACGTAGTGGGACGCGGCGAGCTCCAGCCTGTCGTTCGCGAGGGAGATGAGCCCGAGGAGGTGCCAACACTGGCCTTCCACCTGCAGGTTCCCGTCCTTTTGCGCGACGGCCATCGCCTTCTCGGCGAAATCGCGGGCGAGGGACCAGTTGCCCATGTTTTGGTAGGCCTTGCCGACGTCCAGCAGGATGCTCGCTATGATCTCGCCCTCTCCCTCGCCGTCGTCGGGGACAGTCTCGTAGGCGCGAAGGAAATAGTCGAAGGCCTCTTTTATTTCGCCGAACTCGAGGCAGACCTCCCCTATGCTGTCGAGAGTCACGGCTTCGCGCAGTCGATTGCCCTGCCTGCGCGCCTCCTCGAGGCTGCGCGTGTAGAAATCCATCGCGCGCTCATAACGGCCCATGTCCATGTAGGTGACGCCGAGGGCGTTGAGCGACTTCATCAGGCCCAGGGCGTCTCCGAGGCCCGTGAACCCGCTCAGGGCCTCCTGGAAGGACTCCATCGCTGGCCCGAGGCGCGTCAGGTAATACTCGCACCAGCCCAGGTTGAGCCTCGCTTCGGCCATGCCCGGCTCGTAGCCCGCCTCCTCGGCCGCCGCCAGCGCCGTCTCCGCGAGGGAGCGGGCGCCCTCGGGCGACGAGAGCGTGAGCGTCCACGCTTCCGAATTCAGTTTGTCGATCCTGCACGCGCAAGTATTCATGACTGTTTTATTCGAACTCTAGCCGCGCGAAATAATTACGTCTTTTATACATGGGCGCTCCTACAGGGGCAATTCGATAACCAGAGTTTCGGGCCGGTCTCGAAGCATGGATTGTACATCCTCGGCACGGGAAATCAAGACCGCCTCGGCCGAACGGTACGAGGTCGCGAGACGGCCGGCGGCGGCGGCGAGGTCGCTCGCCCCCGCGGCGAGCATCGCGTCCCTCTTCGACTGCCGTAGATCGTCGGTAATGCCGTAAAGCGAGCGCCTGAAGTCGACGAAGCCCCGCTCCTCGGGCAGCATGGGCCTGAGCTCGCGGCCGATGGCGCCTATCGCGGCTTCCTCGACCTCGGCCTCCGAGCCTGCGCCTCCGGGCGAAAAGCGAGCCTGCGCCTCGGCGAGGGCCTCGCCGAAGAATGAGAGCGCCTCGACGGGACGCGGGTCGCGGTAGGACGAAAAGCAGGCGAGGCCCTCGAGCCCATCGGTCCAGACTGAGGCCCCGTAGGCCCCCCGTTTCACGCGCAGCTCCTCCCAGAGGGGGCCCGTGGTGAGGAGGTGGGCGAGAAGGGACTCGTGGCCGAAGAAGGGGCTGCCTATCCTCGACGAGGAGCAGGCGGCGGCGGCGAAACCGACCTGCGAGGAGATGGCGTATGCCTCGGGACCGGCGGCGGGCGCGAATGCCGCGGATGAGAAGGGCGGGCTCTCGGCGCCCCCTCCGGTGGCGGGGAGGGAGGCGAGGCCTGTCTCGACGGCGGCCAGGACGCCGGCCAGTGCACCCTCCTCGGCGGTGATGTTGAGCCTCAGGCCCTTCCTCGTCAGGATCGAGTCCGATATGGCGCGCAGGGAATCCGCCAGCGACGCGCCTTTTTCGCCCTTGAGGCCGAGAAGGAACTCGACCTGGCTCGTGCCCCGCCAAAGCTCCTCTATGGCCGATGCCTCGCTGAAATAGGAGGCCGCCCTCGTCTGGGCGAAGGCGTTGCCCGCGGGGACGACGGCGGAGACCACGTCGTTGCGCAGCTCCGCGTAGATGTCCTCGATTCTTTTTCGGTCGCCGTAGTCCGCGCCCGTGAGGAGGCTCAGCGCGAGCTCGATGGCCTGTGGAAAGCGCTCGACCAGGGCCTTGAGCCTGAAGACGGCGAAGGAACGCGTTTCGTCCCCGGAAGCGGTGGTGCCGGAATCGAGGATGGCGCTGAAACCGCCCGCGCAGCGTGCGAGGCGTTGCGCGACGCTGTCGTAGCTCTCGCCCGCGAGCCCCGCGCCGATCGTAAAACGCAGGGCGAGGGGAAGCCAGGCCTGGGCTTCCCGCGGGAGAGAGTCCAGGGGGAAGGCCAGGTCGAGGTAGACGATGCCGTTCGTAAACAGGGGGTGGATCAGGGCCTCATGACCCGCTACGAGGGTTTCCTCGCGGCGGATGGACTCGACCTTGCGAGGCAAGTCGATTTTTTTGAGGCTCGGCAGCGTGGCTATTTCCTCGGGCGAGTCGGGGCGGGCCATCGCCTCGGCGAGGGCGGCTCCCCGTTCTTGGATCGCCTTTTTTTGCGCCGCGGAGAGTCCCGCCGCTTTCGCCGCGAGCTCCGCGTCTCTCTCCGCCCTCCGCCTCTCGAGCAGTCCCGCCTCGGGGTAGACGGTCACCGTGCTGCGATGCGGATTGCGCACGATGAGGGATAGAGCCAGGGACTCGACGTAACGCGGGTCCGCGGCCATCCGCGCCTTGAGCTCGGCCATGGGAGCCTCGAAGGAGAGGGTCGTTTCAGGGCTCGCCCCGTGGAGCCAGCCCCGCGCGGCGCGGTTGAAGAGCCGCAGGCCGTAGGCGCCCGAGCCCCTGCGTATCTCGCGGTTCGCGAAGACGATTCCGTGCATCGCGGCATCCAGGGCTTCGGGCGAGAAGCCCTCGGCGGCGGCGCCCTCGACGCTGTCCATGATGAGGGCCTCTATCGCGGCCTCGTCGCCGCGTTTGGCGCCGCGCAGGCCGGCCGAAAATATGATCTGCCGGAAGCTCGTGTCCAGCCCGCATTGGGGCGAGAGGTCCTCGCCGAGACCCGAATCCCTGAGGGCCTTGGAGAGGGCCGCGCCGTCGTGGCCCATCAGGAGCTGTGAGAGGAGCTCCATGGCCAGGGCTTCGGTCCCGTCGGTCACCGGGACCGTGAGCCAATTGACGATGATCGAGGTCGCAGAGTCGGCGCCCTCGGCGAGAGGGTAGGGAACCTCCACCCGTTTGGGCTCGAGCACGGGACCTTGGATGGGTATCTCGCTATCCACGACCTGGGCGTCGAAGCGGGAAAGAAAACGGCGATCCAGGAAATCCAGCTGCTTTTCGGCCGCGATGTTGCCGTAAAGGAAGATGCGGCAATTGGAAGGCTGGTAATGCCTCGCCCAAAAGGCCTTGAAACCCGCGTAATCGAGCCCGAGAATCTCTTCGGGATCGCCGCCCGAGTCGAAGGAGTAGGGGTGGCCGGGCGAGAAGAGGCTCGTGTAGGAGGCGGTGGTGGCGAGGGACTCCGAGGAAGAGTAGTCGCCGCGCATCTCGTTATAGACGACGCCCTTGATGTCGAGATTGCCTTCGCCGTCGATCTCCTGCCGGTGCGCCTCTTGGAGGAAGGTGTCCTCGGTGAGCCTCGGAAAGAACACCGCGTCGCCGTAGACGTCCATGAGGTTGAAGTAGTCCGCCTCCACGGCGCTTGCGGCGGGATAGACCGTCTTGTCCGGATAGGTGAAGGCGTTCATGAAAGTGGCCAGGCTCCGCCTCGCCATCACGAGGAAGCTGTCCTTGACGGGGAAGCGCTCCGAGCCGCAGAGCACCGAGTGCTCGACGATATGGGCCACCCCCGAGCCGTCCCTCGGCCTCGTGCGGAAGGCGAAGGCGAAGACGTTTTCCTCGTCCTCGGCCTCGAGGCGGTACAGCTCGCATCCGGTTTTCCTGTGCCGGAAAAGGGTCCCGCGGCAGCGGTATTCGGGAAGCTCGCTTTCGGACAGGATCTCGTAGGCGGGGTGGTTGGCCATGAAAAGAAGATGGCTAGGACTGGGGCGGAAGGTCAAGTCGCTCGTCGAGGTTCTCGTCGCATGGGAAGCGCTTTCGCGACCCGAAAGACCTTTCGCGGGAGGCGTCCCTCGGGATATAGTTGCCCGATGTCCATAACGACCACGACCGGCGACGAGGGCAGCACGGAACTCTGGTCCGGCGAGCGCGTCCCCAAGGACGATCCCCGCATCGAAGCCTGCGGCGAAGTCGACGAGCTCTCTTCGCTCCTGGGTTTCGCGCGGCTGGCGGCCCGCCTCGACGAGACGTCTGCCGCCCTCGAGGCTCTCCAGCGGAGTCTCGTGCGCGTGGGCGGCGAGATCGCGTCGATAGAGCCTGCCTTCACCGACCCCATCCGTTCCTGGGACGTGAAAGCCGTCACCGAGAAGGTGCTCGCCCTCGAAGCCCGGATTCCTATAAAAGGCTTCGTCCTCCCAGGAAGAACTGAAGGCGCAGCCCGAATCGATCTGGCCCGGACCGCCGCTCGGAGACTGGAAAGAAGAGTGGTCGCCCTCACTAATCGATCGGGCGACCTCTCTCATCGATCGGGCGACCTCTCTCGCGAGGCCCCCGTGTCGGATATCCTGCTTTCCTACCTCAACAGGGTCTCCGACTATCTTTTCATGCTCGCACGGGCCGAAGAGGCGGCCGAGGGCAAGATCGAATACCTGTGATTCGCCGGTTGGGGGCCGAATCAGTCGACGAGATCGTCGTCGCCCTCGAGCGCGATGTCCCCTTCCTCCCACGCATGTTTGAGGTAGGCCAGGAATTCGCGCCCGGCCTCGTCGGCGTCTTCCCTGCGCACCGGTCCGAGGATCGCGTACTCGTCGAGGATCATCGCGCGGCGGTTGCCTGATACGCAGCTAAGTAGTTTCGCCTTGAAGGCATCGTCCCTGCCCTTGAGCACGAGGGCGATATCCCTGTCCTGGAAATCGCGCATGGCCTTTTGCATGGCCTTGTCCGGCACGCGCAGCACGTCCTCGAGGGTGAAGAGTCTGTCGCGCACGTTCTTGGACAGCTCGGGGTTCTCCTCGGTCAGGGCGTCGAGCACCCGCTCTTCCATCCGCGGGTCGACGTGCTTGAGTATGCCCGCGAGGGCAGCCTTGCCGTCGATCTCCTCGTGGCTCACGGTGCCCACCTTGCGTATCCTCTCTCTGAGGCCCTCCTCGACCTGGCGCAGGACCTCGGGATTGACCTTTTCGAGCCTCGCGACGCGCTTGACCAGATCGACGCGCTCCTCCTCGGGCATGCGCTCGATGATACCCGAGGCCTTCTTGGGCTCGAGGTAGGGCAGGATAACCGAGATGATTTGGGGAGACTCCCCTTTCAGGATCAGGAAGAGCTCCTTGGCGTCGTAGTCCTTGAGGAACTTAAAAGGCCGCGAGGACTCGGGGCTGGCCTTTCGCATGAGGGCGCGCGCTTTTTCGGGCCCGAAGGCGGTGGTGAGCATTTTTTCGGCGGTTTCGGGACCGCCCTCCACGGACCAGCCCTTGGTTTTGACGAGCCAGCCGAATTCGGCCAAGATGTCGTTGGCTTCGGGGGCGGCGATGTTTTTGACCTTCAGTATTTCGCGGGAAACGGCCTCGATTTCCTCGGGATTCATGTGGGCGAGGACCTTGGACGCCTCGTCGGTGCCGAGAAGGAGTAGAAACTTGGCGGCCTTGGAAATGCCGGACTCAGACCCGGATTTCAAGAGAGCCGCGGCCTCGTCGCCTGCCGCGGCGAGGGCTTCTCCGAGGGCCAGAGTCTTGGGTCTGGGTTTCACGCCTCGTCTGGCCCGGGAGGGAGTATCGGGGGGAAAGGATTCCTCCGGTGGGACTATGGGGCGCTTAGAGGAACCGTATGCCTTGTCGACCCTATCCTTCATGCTCATGCTGCGCATCGTACCGACCCTTGGCCGAAACGTCAACGTGACCGTCTATCCTGCGGGCATATTCGGCCCGTATGGCCTCGGGGAGGGCGAGGGGGCGGCATAGGCGTGGAGGGACGACCGCTCCGTCTGCGTCGAACAGGGCCAGGCCTCCCTCCCCGAGGGAGGCAGCCAGCATCGAGGCCGATATCCCATCCTGCCAGAAGCACAGGACCAGCGATATCGCCTGCGCGGCGGCCTGGCTTCCCTCGTCTATAAGCTCCGGATAAGAAGCCTTCGAGCGCCGCCCGTCCCCCGAGGGATGCTCCCATTCCGCGCCGGATTCGTTCATCGTATCCATGTCCTTGGGGGCGTTTTCCGGATAGACGATGGGAATAAGTCTCCTGCCTTCATCTCCGCCGAGAGCCCCGATCCAATCCTCGCGTCGACCTCCGGCAGCAGTAGCCGCCGGATCGGTGGCTTTGTAGAAATGTCGCGCGTCGGCGAGGGCGTTGCCTATCCTCAGGTCGAGATACGAGTCGGCGCCGGTCGCGCGCGGATAGGCCGCGCGAAGGCCTGCCTCCCAGAGGGCAATTATCGCCTTGTCCGCGCGAAGGCCGCCGCGCGTATGCGCGCGCGTATTGGCGCGATGATCGAGCCCCAAGCGGGCCGAGAGGCCGTATTCACCGGGCGAAAGCCCGAGTCTCCGCTCGAGGAGGCCCATGTCGAGAAGCCGCTCCAGAAAAGAATGGCAACCTCGGAACCTTTCGGTGCTCGGGTCGGAGGGATCCACCCAGCCTGAAAAATATATGATAAAGGGATGGGTCGCGCGATCGATCGCGGCGTGGGTGGCGAGGCCGAGGAGGTAGGCGCCTGCGGGACTTTCCGGCACGCGCTCGCCTTTTGGAATAGCCGCCGCCGCGCCCGCCACGAGACTGCCGAATCGGCGGCGGTGTGCGAGGGCGCCGTAGTGCAGTCCCGATGGCTTGGTCCGCTGGTTGTGATAGAAAATGTCCGGGCCCTGGCATCCGAACCTGAAGAAAGGCGCCGCATCGCGAAGCGAGGCGTCATCGCCGAGACTTCCCCGGCCCATGACTTTCTCGAAGGCCTGTTCTCCCGCGATGATGTGACTGATCTGGGCTGCCATTGCCTCCACTATATACCTGCTCTCCCTTCCCGACAGCCGTTGCCTTACGCTATATTTAAAAGATAATGAAAGGAGAAGGCCATGAAGCTCTATAGTCGCGGACAGCTCGTTCTGGTCGGTATCGGGGGCGCCGCTTTCGCCCTGCTTCTCGGCGTCGGTATCGGCCTCGGCGCCGGCCTCGTGCATATGCCCGCGCCCGCGGTCCGGAATACGGCGAAATCCTCCGGGCCGGTCGCCGCTTTTACCGGAACCACGGCCATTCAGGTTAAGGCTCCCTTGTCGGGAACTGCCCTCTCCAGTGCCGAAATCAGCGCCGAGTATTCCCCCGAAGAGCGGGAGAATATAGACGTCTACGAGCGCCTCAACGAGGGCGTCGTCAATATCACGACCGAGCAACTCTACTACAATTGGTTTTCCGACCCCGTGCCCCAGGAGGGCGATTCGGGCTCGGGGTCGATCATCGACGCCCAGGGCTACGTCCTCACGAACAAGCACGTAGTCAAGGACGCGTACAAGGTCTATGTGGGCCTCGCCGACGGCAGCCGCTTCGAGGCCAAGGTGATAGGCATCGACCCGGAGAACGACCTGGCCGTCATCAAGTTCGCGCCTCCCAAGGGCGTCAAGCTTACGATAATCCCCTACGGAGATTCCACGCGCCTGCGCGTCGGCCAGAAACTCCTCGCGATCGGCAACCCCTTCGGCCTCGAGCGAACGCTGACGCGGGGCATCGTGTCCGGGATCGGCAGGCCGGTTTCCCAGACGGAGCGCGCCCAGGACGGCGGCTCCAGCACCGTCGTCATCCAGAACATGATACAGACCGACGCGTCCATCAATCCCGGCAACTCGGGCGGACCCCTCCTCAATTCCCGCGGGGAGCTCGTCGGCGTCAATACCATGATCTACAGCCCCTCGGGCGGATCGGTCGGCATAGGCTTCGCGGTGCCCGTCGCCACCGCCAAGCGCGTCGTGCCCGAGCTCATGAAGGACGGCCGCGTCGCGCGCGGCTGGATCGACGTGATGCCGGTGCCCCTTTTCTCGGATCTCGTCGACTATATGAAGCAGAACGGCATACCCGCGCCCGTCGAGTCCGGTCTCCTGATATCCCAGGCCAAGAAGGCGGGAAACGCCGACAGGGCCGGCATACGCGGCGGCACGACGCAGGTGCGCACGCGCAGCTCCTCTTTCTTCGTCGGCGGCGACATCATCGTGTCGATCAACGGCGTCAGGACCGAGTCCATGGCCCAGCTCTACGTGGCCCTGGAGAACACGAAGCCCGGCGACAAGGTGGACGTCGTCTATTACAGAGGCAATAAAAAATTAACGGCTCAGGTCCAGCTCTCCGACAGGGCGAGGGCCGGAATACAGAACTAGCCGCATGAGGCCGTTCAGAGTAGAGGCCCCCTACGAGCCCGCGGGCGATCAGGCCCAGGCCATCGACCTCCTCGCCAACGGAGTCAAGGGCGGTCTCAAGTGGCAAACCCTCAAGGGCGTCACGGGCTCGGGCAAGACCTACACGATGGCCAAGGTCATCGAGGCGGTCCAGCGGCCAGCCCTCGTCATCTCGCACAACAAGACCCTCTCCGCCCAGCTCTACCGCGAGTTCAAGACCTTCTTCCCCGATAACGCCGTCGAGTACTTCGTCTCGTATTACGACTATTACCAGCCCGAGGCCTATGTCCCCTCCAAGGACCTCTATATAGAAAAGGACTCGAACATAAACGAGGAGATCGACCGGATGCGACTGTCGGCGACCGCCGCCCTCATGGAGAGGCGGGACGTGATCATCGTCGCCACCGTCTCCTGCATCTACGGCCTGGGCTCGCCCGACCTCTATAAGGAGATGCGCCTCTACATCGATCGCGGCAGCGAGATAGACCTCGAGGAGGTAAAACGCAGGCTCGTCTCCCTCCAGTACGAGCGCAACGACGCCGTGCTGGAGAGGGGCCGCTTCCGCGTCCGGGGCGACGTGCTCGAGGTCTATCCCGCCTACCTTCAGGAAGCCTACAGAATCGAGCTCGAGTACGACCAGGTCGTACGCATACGCAAGTTCGACACCATATCCGGGGCGGCGGGGGCCGATCTCGACGAGGCGGTCGTCTATCCCGCCAAGCACTTCGTGATGCCCGAGGACCAGGTCAAGGGCGCCGTCGCCCGCATCCGCGCCGAGCTCGACGAGCGCTACGAAGCCCTGATGGCAGCGAACAAGCTGGTCGAGGCGCAGCGGCTCAAGAGCCGCACGGAGTATGACCTCGAAATGCTCGAGGAGATGGGCTATTGCTCGGGCATAGAGAACTACTCGGCTCCCCTCGCCGGCAGGGCGCCGGGGGAGCGGCCGGGCGTCCTCATAGACTACTTTCCCAAGGAATTCGTCACCTTCGTGGACGAGTCCCACGTCACGCTTTCCCAGGTCGGGGCGATGTACTCGGGCGACCGCAGCCGCAAGACGACCTTGGTCGACTACGGCTTTCGCCTCCCCAGCGCCCGCGACAACAGGCCCCTCAAATATGAGGAGTTCCTCGGCATGCTCGACGACGTCATCTGCGTCTCGGCCACCCCGCGGGAGGAGGAGCTCTCCAAATCGAAGCAGGTAGCCCTGCAGATGATCCGTCCCACGGGCCTCGTCGATCCGGAAATCGAGGTGAGACCTTCGGAGGGCCAGATGGAGGACATCTACGCCGAGATTCGCAGGAGGATTGCGGCGAAGGAGAGATGCCTCATTCTCACCCTGACCAAGCGCATGGCCGAGGAGCTCACCGAGTACCTCTCGGGGCTCGGCCTCAAGGTGAGGTACATCCATTCCGAGGTGGAGACCATCGAGCGCGTCGAGATACTCAAGCAGTTGCGCATGGGCGAGTACGACGTCCTCGTCGGCATCAATCTGCTGCGCGAGGGCATAGACCTGCCCGAGGTGTCCTTCATCGCGATCCTCGACGCCGACAAGATCGGCTTCCTCCGCTCGGCGACGAGCCTCATACAGATTATCGGGCGCGCCGCGCGCAACGCGGCCGGCAGCGTCGTCATGTACGCCGACAGGATGAGCGATGCGATGCGCATCGCGATAGACGAGACTAACCTGCGCCGCGGCATCCAGGTGCGATACAACCTGGATCACGGGATCACGGCGACCAGCATACACAAGGCGATCGAGGACATCCTCGAGCGCCACCGGGAGGAGAGGATCGATACGGCGGCGACCGAGATCGAGCTCCTCGAGAAGTCGCACAACCTCCTCGTCCCCGGCCAGAAGAAGTCCCTCCTCAGGGCCTTGGAGGGCCAGATGCTCGAGCACGCCAAGAAGCTCGAGTTCGAGCAGGCGGCCCTGCTCCGCGACGAGATCGAGAGGCTTCGCTCGGGCGAAGGCTGAGGATCGAGGCCGGCGAGGACTGAGGCTCAGATTCCCAGGTAGGCCTTCTTGACGTCGGGATTGCTCGCGATGTCCTTGGCGTCGCCCGAGAGGACTATGTCGCCGGTCTCGAGGACGTAGGCGCGGTTGGCTATCGACAGGGCCATCTGGGCGTTCTGCTCGACGAGTAGGATGCTCGTGCCCAGGTTGTTTATCTCCACGATTATTTTGAAGATCTCCTCGACGAGGATGGGCGAGAGGCCCATCGAGGGCTCGTCCAGGAGGAGGAGGCTGGGCTGGGACATCATGGCCCGAGCCATTGCGAGCATTTGCTGTTCCCCGCCCGAGAGGGTGCCGCCGTACTGGCCTTCCCTCTCCTTGAGGCGGGGGAAGCTTTTGTGGATGCGCTCGAGGCTGGCTTGGATCCCGGCGGGGTCGCTCCGGGTATAGGCCCCCATCATGATATTTTCCTTGACCGTGAGGGGGGCGAATATCCGCCGGCCTTCGGGGACCTGGCTGATGCCCATCTTTACGATCTTTTCGGCGGGCACCGTCGTGATCTCCTCGTCGTTGAAGGATATCGAGCCCTCGCGGGGACGGAGGATTCCCGAAAGGGTACGGAGAGTCGTCGACTTGCCCGCGCCGTTGGCGCCGATGAGGGTGACTATCTCGCCCTTTTCTACGTGGAACGAAACGCCGTGGAGGGCGTGGATCGCGCCATAAAATACGTTGAGATTCTCAACTCGCAGCACTTTTGCCCGCTCCTTTACCGAGGTAGGCCTCTATGACCGTCTCATTGTTCTGAATTTCCTTGGGCGTGCCCCGGGCGATTACCTCGCCGAAGTCCATCACGGTGAGGTACTCGCAGATGCCCATGACGACGCGCATCTGGTGCTCGATGAGGAGTATAGTGAGATCGAAGCGATCTTTTATGAAGTGGATGAGCTCCATGAGTTCCATGATCTCGCGGGGGTTCATGCCCGCCGCGGGCTCGTCGAGCAGGAGGAGACTCGGATCGCAGGCGAGGGCGCGCGCGATCTCGACGCGGCGCTGCTGGCCGTAGGGAAGGTTCCTCGCGATCTCTTCCGCTATATCCTCGAGCTTGAATATGGAGAGGAAGTCGAGGGCCTTTTCGGTGAGCTCTTTTTCCTTCTGCGTATAGCGTCTCGAGCGGAGGAGGCTGTCGGTGAGCGAATAGCCCGAGTGCGCGTGGTAGGCGATGCGCACGTTGTCGAGGACCGAGAGGTTCGAGAAGAGGCGGATGTTCTGGAATGTGCGTGCGATCCCCAAACGCGTGACCTCGAAGGGCTCGAGACCGTCGATGCGTTCGCCCTTGAACTCCACGGAACCGGCGGTGAGGGGGATGATGCCCGTAATCAGATTGAAGGCCGTGGTCTTTCCGGCGCCGTTGGGGCCGATGAGGCCCTGGAGGGAGCCTCGAGGAAGGCTCAGGTTGAAGTCCTTGACGGCGAGAAGGCCGCCGAAGGCCTTGGTCACGTCGCTCATGACGAGGATGCTCTCGCCTTTCCGTATTTCTGCCATGTTATTTCACCGCCTTCTTGGGCTTCGCCCCCGCGGCTGCCCCGAGCGCCGCCTTGACCTTGCCGCCCAGGCTATCGGCCTTGAAGAAGCCCCACTCGACCGTGCCTAAAAGACCCTGGGGCCGCACGAGCATGAGGAGGAGGAGGGTAATCGGGTAGAGGACGAAGCGCCAGGCCGGCGCGTCGGTGCCGAGCTGCCCGAGGAGGACGCGGAGGAAGCCTTCGAGGAAGAAAATCCAGCCGAAGGCCGCCGCTATGGTGCCCGTCATGCTGCCGAGGCCGCCGAATACCACGATGATGAGGGGGTTGAATCCCGCCAGGAAATCGAAGGTGTTCGGAGAGAGAAATCCGATATAGTGGGCGTAGATCCCGCCTCCGATGCCGGCGACGAAGCTGCCGACCACGAAGGCCAGCAGCTTGGAGCTCGCGACGTCGATGCCCATGGCCCGCGCCGCAATCTCGTCCTCGCGGACCGCGAGCGTGGCGCGGCCGGTGCTGGAGCGAATGAAATTGCGGATGATCACGATGACGAGGAGAAGGAAGATAAAGGCCCAGGTCCAGGTCGTCAGCTTGGTGATGCCGATCATGCCGCGGCCGCCCTTCATCTCCGAGAAGGGAAGGATCGTGTCGGAGTTGATCATCAGGGTTTTCACGACGATGGCGAAGCCCAGGGTAGCGATGCCGAAGTAGTCCGAACCGAGACTTAATACGGGCAGGCCGAAGAGGAAGGATACCTCGGCGGCGAAGGCCCCCGCGAACAGGACCGAGAGTCCGAATACCGCCTGGAGAGCCACGGGCGAAGCGAGAGGGCCGGGCGCGTCGGCAGTCCCGAAGTAGGGGGCGCAGAGCGGAGCCAGGGCCTTGCCCGCATAGACCGCCACGAGGACGGCAGCCACGATGGCTATTAGGTAAAACGTGAAGGCTGAGAGTACCGGCACGCCGCGCTTGCGTCGCAGGAGGCTCCCTACGAGGACGAGGGCGAGGCCTCCCAGAATGACCCCGAGGCCCACGACGAGGAGGCCGCTGGCGTCCCCGTTGGTCCAGCGGTACGTGATATCGGCCGAACAGTATGCGCCGAGCCCGTAGAAGCCCCACTGGGCGAGGCTGAACTGGCCGTTGAAGCCGTAGATCAGGTTGAGCCCGAGGGCGACCATCGTCATCGTGATGGCCTGGAAGAGCAGGCCCTGATCGAAGGCGGAAAAGAGGCCGAAATCGCCGATCTTCAGGCCGAAGACGGCCTGTACGACGGTGAAGGCGAGGACGATGGTGACCGCCTTCTGCCAAAGGGCCTTGCGCCCGAGGCCCCAGAGCAGGCCGTAGATCCAGGCGATGAGGGCGACCATCTTGACGATGGTGCTGGCGAGATATCCGAGTTCCATAATCGTCCCCCTAAGCCTTTTCCTGCGCGGGCTCGCCGAACAGTCCGGTCGGCTTCACGAGGAGCACGATGATGAGGATGGTGAAGGCCACGGCGTCGCGCATGGGCGTCGATATGTAGCTCATCGTCATGGCCTCGGCCTGGCCCATTATGAGGGCACCGACGAAGGCGCCGGGGATGGAGCCGATTCCTCCGAGAACCGCCGCGACGAAGGCCTTGAGCCCGGGAAGTATGCCCAGCTGGGTCCAGATCGAGGAGTAGGCGATCGCGTAGAGAACCCCCCCCAGCCCCGCGAAGGCCGCGCCTATGGCGAAGGTGAAGGAGATCACCCTGTCGACGTTGATGCCCATGAGCCGGGCGGTCGATTTGTCGTAGGAGGCGGCGCGCATCGCGATGCCGATCTTCGTCTTTTTGACGATGAACTGGAGAAGAATCTGCACGAGGATGGATGCGGCGGCGATGATGAGGAAAATATTGGAAAAGGAGATCGTATTGTCGGGGGAGGGTTGTCCCGTGACGATGGGATGGATTCCGTCCTTTATGAACCATGCAGTCGTGGGGAAGGGCGATTTATAAGGGATGAAGCGGCCCGAGAAGACGAAGGGGAGGGCGCCGAAGAACTCGAGGAAAAAGGAGACGCCGATCGCGGTGATGAGGGCCGCTATTCGCGGCGCGTCGCGCAGGGGCTTGTAGGCTACCCGCTCGATCGTGACGGCCATGATTACGCAGACCGCCATGGAAAGGAGGACGACGGTAAGCGAGCCTATCACTATGGAGACGCCGGGCGCGATGCCGGGGAAGACAGCGAGGGGCCACTGGTGCAGGTTGAAGCGGCTGACCGCGTAGAAGCTCGTGAAGGCCCCGACCATGAACACGTCGCCATGGGCGAAGTTGATGAGCTTCACTATTCCGTAGACCATGGTGTAGCCGAGGGCGATGAGGGCGTAGACGAAGCCGAGCTTGAGCCCGTCGAGGAAATTTTGGAGGAAGAGCGTGGGGTTGGACCAGGCCTTGGACCCGATGAAATAGATGGTCAGCAAGGCGAGGAGGGTGAGGAAGGCCCATCCCACCCATGCGAGGGGCGGATGGCGCCGGGGTCTCGCCGCGCCCGAGGCTTTCTTGGGTTCTTTGCTAGCAGGCATTCGCTACCTTCTTCGATGTCGTTTCAAACAGAGAGGGCAAGCGCTCGCTTGCCCTCTCTGCGTGGGTCAGGAAAGAGACTCAGGGGGCAACAGAGGAATCGAATACGATCTTCCCGCCCTTGACCGCCAATATGGCCGCGGCCTTGATCGGGTTGTGCGACTTGTCGATAGTGATCTTGCCGGAGACCGCGTTAAAGCTGATCTTCTCGAGGGCGACCTTCACCTTGGCGGTGTCGTCGGCACCCGCGTTTTTGATGGCCTGAATGAGAAGATTGGTCGCGTCGTAGGCGAGTACCGCGAGGGCGTCCGGGACCTTGGCCTTGCCGGCGTCGTCCTGATAGGCGGCCCCATAGGTCTTAAGGAAGTTCACCACCACGGGCCTCGTATCGTCGGCGGAGTAATGGTTGGAATAGTAGCCGCCATCCGCGGCCGCGAGGTCGAGGTCGGAGGAATCCCATCCGTCGCCGCCCATGAATGGAACCTGAATTCCCTTCTCCTTGGCCTGCTTGGTGACGAGATTGACGATGTTATAATAGTCGGTGAGCGCGACGACGTCCGGCTTGGCGTCCTTGATCTTGGTGAGGATCGCGGAGAAATCCGTGTCGGTCTTGGTGTAGGTTTCCTTGCCGACGATCTTGCCGCCGAGCTTCGTGAACTTGGCTTCGAAGGCCTCCGCGAGGCCCCTCGAGTAGTCGTTGGATTGGTCGTACATGAGGAAAGCCTTCTTGGCCTTCAGCTTGGACTGGGCGAAGGAGGCGAGAACGCTGCCCTGGAACGGATCGATGAAGCAGGCGCGGAAGATGTAGTCCTTGGTCTTGCCGTTCTTGTCGACCGTCAGGAGAGAGTTGGTGGAGGTCGGGCTGACCTGGATCACCTTGGCCGCGTTGGCGATCTCGGAGACCGGGATCGACGCGCTCGAGCACACTTCGCCGATGATGTAGTGCACGCCGTCCTGCTGGATGACCTTGTTCGCCGCGTTGACGGCGGGGTCGGGTGAGCACTGGCTGTCCTCGACGATGGGGACGATCTTCCTTCCGAGGACGCCTCCCTTGGCGTTCCACTCCTGGATGGCGAGCAGGGCCCCTTCCTTTGTGGACTGCCCGAACGAGGGAACCGCGCCGGACAAGGGAGCCAGTACGGCTACCTTGAGGTCGGCGGCACCGGCCGTCAGGGCGGCCAGCATAAGCACGAGAGCGATTGTCAGAACACGCTTCATTCCTTCCTCCTTAAAAACGTTTAATCAAACAAATAGGCTTTTGAAGGAAAACCTGTCAAGTACCGCGGCCGTTTCTCCATTGAGAATACGCTCCGGAGATAGTTACGCGCGGGAAACGATCGTGGCGATACGCTTGCGCACCTCCGGCAGCTCGCAGTACCAGATCTCGAAGGCGGAGAGCAGCATCGAGATGAAGGCGACGATCAGGTACGAGCCGTTGACGACGATGCCCCCCCCCTGAGCGGTCGAGGTGGCGTGGGGCATCACCATCATGAGGCGGCTTATGATATTCAAGCCCTGCGCGAAGGAGAGCAGGTACCAGGGCCATGTCGCGTAGTTGCGGCGTACGAGGATCTGAACCAGGCTGATGAGAGCCAGCAGGGTCAGTACGAGGGGCAGCCACCATTCCTGCGAAGAGAGCGAATAGGACTTGAAGGGGAAAATGATGAGTGGCACGACCTGGAGGCACAATAGGACCGGAACCGCTATCCGGCTTGTTACGATTTTGCGGAACATTGTAAATGGTTATCACTGATAGAAACCCTTGTCAAGCCTGATAACTTCGGTAATGTACTGCGAAAACACGCTTTCGCTTCTGTACAAGCCGCGCGAAGGGCATATAGACTGCGTTTCGTGAAAAGAAAAGCCTCGTTTTTTCTTAAAATATCGTTGCTCATAACTGCCCTGGATGCGTTTTCGGCTGGGGGATGGTCGCTGTCGGCTCCATCGGTGGAGTTTTCTCCCCCGGAATGGAAGTACGGGATGATCGTCCAAGGAGAGATCGCCCGGACAAAAGTCGAGGCGAGGAACCGGACGGACAAACCGCTTCGGGTGAGCTTCGTCTCCACCTGCGATTGCTTGAGTGTCTCGCCGTCCTTCAGGCTTCTCGCGCCGGGTGAAAGCGGAAGCTTCGATCTCGCCTTCGATTCCAAGGACTATTCGGGGATCACTACCCGCGGGTTCATCGTAAATACCGATGTCGCAAACGCCAGGCCTCTGTATTATCTGCTGCGCGGGGTCGTGCGCGTCGAACGAAAAACGCTCGCGCCTTCCACGTCGGGTGATGCCGTTGGGGGCGGTATCGAGCGGTCTCCGATTACAGCCGCCCCGATCATCCTTTCGTATTATTTCACGCTGGGCTGCAGGAGCTGCGAGGAGTTTCTATCCGTAGAAATTCCGAGTCTCGAGTCGAGGCTCGGAATCCGCGTCCAGGTTGATAAAAAGGATCTCCTCGATCCGAAGAATTTCGAGGAACTCTCGAACCTGGCGCTCGCGCTGGGGCAGAAAGTGGAGTCGATGCCCGCCCTCGCTTTCGGGGAAAGGCTGATACAGGGGGATGCGAAGATACGCGAGGAGCTCCCGGGCCTTCTCGCAATCGCGAAGGACTCCGCCGACGCGACCGCCGCAAAAAGCGGTGGAACCATGAGCCCTGGCGCGACGACGGCCCATCCGAGCATGGACGCGAATCGCTTCGCGATTCTACCTGTAATGGCGGCGGGGCTGATCGACGGGATCAACCCCTGCGCTTTCACGACCCTCATCTTCCTCCTTGCCTCCCTCGCCCTCGCGGGAAGGGGAAGGCGAGAGGTACTCGTGATCGGCGCCCTGTTCAGTCTCAGCGTATTCCTGACCTACCTCGGAGTCGGGCTCGGACTTTTCGCGGCGCTCAGGGCGGCCAGCGCGGTCGCGGTCGTCTCTTTAATAATCCGATGGGTCGTTTTCGCGGTGCTTGTCGTCTTCGCGGCGCTGAGCGTCTTCGACTACACGCGGATACGGGCGGGGGCAGCCTCCGAGATGCTGCTTCAGCTGCCCAATTCGTTCAAACTGAAAATCCACGAGTCGATACGCACGAGGGCCAAGACCGCGGCCCTGGCCGGAAGCTCGCTCGCGATGGGCTTTCTCGTGTCCATCTTCGAATTTGCCTGCACGGCGCAGGTCTATCTTCCGACCCTGGCCTATCTCGCGCGAGTGCGGAAACGGGCCGATGCCCTCGGCCTCCTCCTCGTGTACAACCTCTGCTTCATCGCACCCCTGCTCATCGTTTTCGCGGCCAGCTACCTCGGGGTGAGTTCGAAGCGCATTACGGTCCTGTTCCAAGAACATATGGGAAAAGTGAAACTGGCCTTGGCCTTCGCTTTTATCGTCCTCGCCGTCCTGACCGTCCTTTTTTAACCTAACGGGGTGTTGAAAGGCTAAGGAGTCTTTTTCAACACTACCTTGAACGAGAAGAAACCGATCATCGAGCATATATCCCGTAAAAATATGAGGGGAGGTCTCCCATTGTGCCCGCTGTGCTCTCCGTGTGAAATTCTTAATTCTTCAGGGCGCAATCGCCACCTTGTCCCCGTCGCCTAAGAATTCCTGGCCCGCGGTGATCACGAGCTCTCCCTCGGCGAGTCCCTCGATCACTTCGACGTGGGATCCGTCGCTCTCGCCCAGCTTTACGAGGCGCCGCGAAGCAAGCCCTTCCCCCGCCTCGGCGCCGGTCGCCGGCCCGGAGGAGACGACGAGGACATAGTCCCCGCCGTTTTCGGAGAAAGTCGCCCTCTCGGGTACGAGGAGGGCCCCTCGCCTGGTCTCGAGGGGAACGCGGACACGCGCGAGCATGCCGCCTCGCAGATGGCCATCGGGGTTCGGGACGATGAGCCTAACCGTGTAGAGCATGCTCCGTGGGTCTGCGGAGGGACTCACGGAATCCACCGTACCCCTGAGCCGTCCCTCTCGGAGGGCACTCTCGGAGAGGGCACCCTCTCCGAGGGTGGGGACGACGAGCTCCATCATCATGCCCTTCCTGACGGCCCCGACGACGCGCTCGGACAGACCCGTCTCCGCGACGACCCTGCGCTCGTCGATCACCACGAAGGCGAGGGTCGAGCTGCCGACGAATTCCCCCGCCTCCACGTTGCGGTACGAGACTCGGCCGGCGATGGGCGATCGGATCACGGCAGCGTCGAGCTGGCTCTTCGCGAGGTCGGTTTGGGCCCTGGCCTGGTCCACCTGGCTGGACGCTATCTCGTTGGCCTGCGAGCCCGCCTTGTCCTCGACGAGGGCGAGGGCGGCGTTCGCGGCATCGCGCTGGATGCCCGCCGCCTTATAGCGCGCCTCGACCTCCTCGAGCCTTTGTCGAGCAACCGAGCCCGAGTCGAAGAGCCGCTTCGTGCGGTCGTAGGCGCTTTTCGCCTCGTTGAACTCCACCTGCGCCTGGTCAGCGGCGGAGCGGGCCTGCAGGGTCTGCTGTTCGCGGCCCGAGTCGCTGGTCCTCGTGAGAGAGGCCTCCGCGCTGCCGAGGGCCGCCTGCGCCTGTCTGTACTGAGCCTCATAGTCCGACGCGTCGAGGGTGCAGAGGGCCTGACCCTCGTCCACCGACGTCCCCACTTCGACTAGGACGGTCGCGACCTTGCCTCCGACCTTGGGCGTGACGTTAACCTCGAGCGCCGGAACGAGGCGCGCCGCGTACTCGGCCGACAGCACGAAGTCCCTGCGCTCGACGCGGGTCGCGGACACGAGGCGCGGCGGACGGGGAGCCTCTTCCGCGCGCCTGGCGCAGGACGAGAAGGCGAGCGCGAGGACCGCCATGGTGAACGCGAGGCATATCGGACGGTTCATGGGAGGGCCTCCTGAGGCCGATTCGCGCGGCGACGCGCTCCGCGCCGTCGCGCCTCGTCGATCAGCGTATAGGCGACGGGAAGGAGGATGGGAGAGATGATGGTCGAGGTCACGAGCCCCCCGATGAGAAGGATTGCCATGCCGGACTTGATCTCGGAGCTCGATCCCGAGGAGATCGCCAGCGGCAGCATGCCGACGATCATCGTCATCGAAGTCATGACGATGGGCCGGAGCCTGGTCGAGCCCGCTTCGATGAGGGCTTCGCGCAGGCCGAGGCCGCGTTTTACGAGGGTATTCGTGTAGTCGATGAGAAGGGTGCCGTTCTTCGAGGCCAGTCCGTCGAGCATGATGATCCCTATGAAAGTGACGATGTTGATGGCCTTCCCCGTCAGGGCGAGGGCGGCGATCCCGCCGATGATCCCGGCCGGAAGGGAGAGCATGCGGATGAGGGGGGTCAGGAAGGAATCGTAGAGGACGAGGAGCACGAGATAGACGAGCATCAAGGAGGCCGCGAGGGCCCAGGAGAGAGAGCCGAAGGAATCGCTCATCAAGGAGGTATCGCCCTTGAAGTCGAAGGCGTACCCTTTGGGGGTCGGCCTTTCGGCCAGGGCCCTCTGGATGTCGGCCGTCACCGCGCCGAGGGCCCTGCCTTGGAGGTTTGCCATGATCGTGGCGACGTTCGTGCGGTCCGACCTCGTGAGCTGGTTGGGCGCGTCGTCCCGACCGATGGTCGCGACCTGTGCCAGGGATATCTGCATCCCCGCGGGGTTCGATATCCGTATCGATCCGATATCCAGCGGAGTCCGGACCTGCCCGGGTTGGAATCGGAGGATGATGTCGTACTCGTCCCCCGAGCTCCTGAGGATTCCGGCCTTGGTTCCCGCGAGGGCGGTGCGGAGGGCGAGGGCGGCGTCGCTGACGAGGAGGCCGTACTGGCTCAAGGCCACCCGATCCATTCTGACCGAAAGCTCGGTCCTCCTCGAGCGCATCGAGTTGTCGACGTCCACGGCGCCCGGAGTCGCCTTGACTATGGATTCGAGCTCGCTCGCCAGCTCGGCGATCACGCTGCGGTCCGGACCGCGCACGTTGATGATCAGCGCCTTCTTTCCCTCGGCCGAGGTCTGCTCGATTATCGACTGTTCGGTCACCGAGAATTCCACGCCGGGAAGCCCCGTCCCCCAGGCTCGAAGCTCACGGGCCACCTTGGCCTGTCCCTTCGCGCGCTCCCTCTTGTCCTTCAGCTTGACGGTCAGCTCCGCGTAGTTCTGCCCGGCGTCGGTTCCTATCTGGCTGAAAACGTCGCGGGTCTCGGGCATGGCGAGGAGGTGGGCCTCGACGGCGGCCACGGCGGCGTCCGTCCTGTCGAGGTCGGCGCCGCCGTCGAGGGCGACGTCCACGAGAATCTTGCCCTGGTCGAAGGGCGGCAAGAATTCCGTCGGGACCAGGCCGAGGGGTATGAGGGAAAGGCTTCCCACGAAGAGGAGGGCGACGAGGGCGATCACCGGGCCGCGATGGTCGAGGGCCCAGCCGAGAAGGCCGCGATAGGCGCCCTTGACCCGCCTCTCGAAAAAGGATTTGCGCGGAGCCTCACCGCCGTCCTTCCGCGCCTCCTCCCGTTTCCTTCCCCTGCCGAGGAGTCGCGAGGCGAGGGCCGGCGTCATCGTGAAAGAGACGAAGAGGGAGAAAAGGGTCGCGAAAACCACGGTGAGGCCGAACTGCCTGAAGAACTGGCCGACGAGATCGCCCAGGAATGCCACGGGCGCGAAGACCACGACGTCGCAGAGTGTAATCGCGATGGCGGCCATCCCGATCTCGCGGCGGCCGTCTATCGCGGCCCGCCTCGGTTCCTGGCCAAGCTTAAGGTGGCGGTCGATGTTCTCGAGCACGACGATGGAATCGTCGACGAGGATGCCGATGCAGAGGGCCAGGGCCATCGTCGAGACGATGTTCAGCGTAAACTTGAGGACGTACATCATGAAGAAGGTGGACACCAGCGAGGTCGGGATGGCCACGAGGACGATGAGGGACGAGCGCCATTCCCTGAGGAAGAGGAATAGGACGAGGGCGGTGACCGCGATGCCTGCCAACAGGTCGCGCATGGTCTCGGAGAGGGAGGATTCGATGAAGGTCGTCTGGTCGGAGGCGATGGACAGGGACATTCCGGGAGGGAGCTCGGCCGTTTGGGCGGCGAGGACCTTCTTGATCCTATTCGTGACCGCGACCACGTTGGCGTCGCTCGCCTTCACGACCTGCATCCCGATCGCGCTCTTCCCGTCCATGCGTATCCTGCCCGAGTCTTCGGGGTATCCCATCTCGACCGAGGCCAGCTCGTGGAGGGGTACGGACCCGCCTCTCGGCAGGGGAATGCGGAAGGCGCCTATCTCATCGACGGAAGCGAATTCCCCCACCACCCGCAGGGTCCTCGTCAGCCCGTCCTGATGCAGGAGGCCGGCTGGCAGGTTGAGATTGCTGGACTTGAGAACGCCGATCAGGGTCTGCAGCGATATTCCGTAGGAATCCAGGGCCGTCCTGTCCAAGCTGATCTGGAGCTCCCGCTTGGGGGCGCCGAGGAGGCTGACCTGTCCCACCCCGTTCACGTTTTCGATCGCTTTCTGGGCCGATTCGGCTCGGGCGCGCAGCTCCTCGTAGGGGACCGACCCGGAGAGGCTGAGCACGAGGATGGGCCGCGCGCCGAGATTGTATTTGCGGACTATGGGCCGGGTGGAGTCCGCCGGGAGGTTGTCGACGATGGCGTCGATGGCCTTCTGCACGTCCATCACGGCCGTATCGGGGTCCGTGTCCATCGTGAACTGCAGGACGGTCAGGCCGTAGCCCTCCCCCGAGGTCGAGCGGATGTTTTTGATGCCGGGGAGACTGGAGACCGCGTCCTCCATCGGCTTGACGAGGTCCTTCTCGATTTCCTTCGAACCCGCCCCCGGGTAGAGGGAGTGCACGCCGACGAAGGGCGTGTTGGTGGAGGGAAAGAGGTCGGCTCCGAGCTGGAAGTAGCCGAAGACGCCCAAGCCGACAAGAAGGGAGAACATGGCGACGAGGGCCGTGGGCCGCTTTACGGCGAGTTCGGTGAGGCTCATCGATGCTCCTCGGCGCCGATGGGGCGCCCCGCGAGGCGCTCGAGGTCGGCGATCGATTCTTCGAGGGCGAAACGCGCGTACAGAAGATCGAGCCTGGCCGTCGCCTCGCCGATCGCCGAGGCGTTGAGCTCGGCCCGCGACGCGGCCTGGTCGGCCGCCTTGGCGCGGGCGTTGCGCAGAGCCTCGGCCGCCCACGCGGCTCGCGCCTCCTTTTCCCGGAGCGACGCCTCCGCTCCGCGAGCCGCGTCGATGACGCGTCGCGTTTGAAGCCTTGCCCCCTTCTCGGTGGCTACCTCTCCGATCCGGGCCGCCTCGAGGTTGGCCGCCGCCTCCCGCTTCCTCGCGGCCGAGGCGCCGCCGTCGAAGAGGTCCACGTTCGCCGCGATGCCCAGGCTCAGGTCCCAGCTCCAGGTGTTGGTCCACCAGGACGAACTCGAAAAGGGTACGTCCTGGCCCAAGGCCTCGAGGCTCGCGAAAAAGGAAAGATCCGGGTGGAAGAGGGAAGAACCGCGCTCGAGGTCGAGCTTCCTGCGCGCCTCCGAGAGCCGGACTCGCGCGATGTCCACGTCGGTGGAAACGCGGGCGGCCTCGTCTTTCAGCCCCGTCTCGAAGAGGGGCGGCAGGGCAGCCCTGAAGGGGGAGACGAGCTCGATGGTCGAACTATCCAAGCCGGTGAGCAGGCCGAGGGACTCCAGGGCGCTGGCCTCGCCTTCGCGGGCCTGGACGAGTCTCGTTTCGAGGGCCGCGAGATCGGCCGTCGATGAAAGTACCTCCTCCTTTGTCGTGAAACCCTCGGAGAAGGCCGATTTTTTATCTTCCAGGATCGATGCGGCCAAGGCCTGGAGCTCTTCCAGGATTGCCCCGCTCTCCTTCGAGAGCAGGGCCGAATAGTAGGCCCTGTTGGCAGCGCGCGCCGCGTCCAGCGAGGCCCCCGCGCTGCCGATCGAGGCGACCCGGGCCTCGAGGGAGGCGAGATCGACCGCCGCCTTGATCTTGCCCCATGCCACTATCGGTTGGGTGAAGGTGAGATTGCCCTTGAAGTAGCTATCCTTGGTATAGCCCCCGACATTGAGTTCCGTGGCCGGCATGGGTAAATAAACGATACCCGTTGGATAGTAAAGCGGGAGGGTTCCCAAAGAACCCGCCGGGACCTTGACCCCCGACGGCGGCTGCGGAAGGAATGCTCCCGAGACGCCGCCGCTGAGCTTCGGGAAGAAGTTCGCCCTGGCCGCGTCCACTGCCCGCAGCGCCGCCTCGACGGCGGCCTCCCTGGCCCTGACCTCATCCGAGGCCTTCGCCGCGAGCTCTTGGGCTCGGTAGATATCCAGGGGAACCCCGCTTTTCCCCTCGGCCTTGGCCGTAAGAGCGGCGGCCGCGAGGATGAGAGCCAAGCCCGCTCGCGCTGTCCAGCTCCTCCTTGTCCCCCACCTCATGTCTTGGCCTCAACGCTCAGGGCCATGCCCGTGGCGGCCAGCAGGGCGTGGATAGCCTCTTTCAGGTTATCCATCGAGGCCTCGGGCGATGCCGAGGGAAGGAGGGCCGAGGAGCTCAGCACCCCGAGAATGATGATCCTCGTGAGAAGGAGCCTCTCCGTGGCTGAGGCTGACCACGTGGCGAAAAGGGGGCTGCCCTCGTCCGGTTTGAGGAGTTCTCCGATCGCCAGACAGAGTCGATCGACATTGGGCTCGACGAGATTCTGCTTGCTCGCCTCGAAAAACATGCCCCTGATGAGGGGGACGGCGGCGCCCAGAGTGAAAAAGCCCCGGTCCAAGAGGACGGCGATCCGTTCATCGCGATGGAGCCGACCATGACTCATGGTTTCGACTTCTTCGATGAAAGCGGCCCAGCCTCGATTGACGGCGGCCTTGAAGAGGGCTTCTTTATCCGAAAAATAAGTGTATATGGATCCGGAGGATATGCCCGCTCCCTGTGCGATTTCCTTCAGTGTCGTCGCCTGGAAGCCGCGTTCCCCGAATATGGTGAAGGCCGAATCGAGAATTCTTTCTTCCATATCCGCTTCTCGGACTCTCGCCATAGCCTCTCCAAATAATAACTGAATGATCAATTAATAATGGAATAACAAGGCTGGGTCAATGCAGAATCGAGGGAATTGATGAATAATCGTTCGTTTAACGATTTTTCTTGTGCAGGTAATTTGGGGTACATATAGTGGCGGCGTGGACAAAGGCTTTTCATCCAGACTGAGCTGGCCGGCTCCCGAAAACGCACTTTCGGCCCTCCGTGCCCGGATGCGCGCGGAGGGCATGCCTATCCTCGACTTTTCCGAGAGCAACCCTACCCGGGTTGGCTTCGGTTCCCTGAGTCTCGTTGGCCTTCTCGATCCAGCCAATTTGAGGTACGAGCCCGATCCGAGGGGCATCCTGCGAGCGCGGGAGGCCCTCGCCGTCGACTATGCCAACAGGCATGGAAGCCTCTCGCCGCGGTCTGACGACCTCTTTCTCTGCGCCTCGACCTCGGAGGCCTATGGCTGGCTCTTCAAACTCCTCTGCGATCCGGGAGACGCGGTGCTCGTGCCCAAGCCGGGCTACCCCTTGTTCGACTACCTCGCCGGCCTCGAGGCGGTCGCGGCGAGGCCCTACCGTCTCGACTACGTCCACCCGCTCGGCTGGAGGATAGACCTCGACTCGGTGCGCGAGGGTCTCGAGGCCGGGAGGGCCAGGGCCATCGTACTCATCAATCCCAATAATCCGACCGGCTCATACATTCGAAACGGCGAGAGAAAAGTCCTGGTCGAGCTCTGCGCCCGCTATGGCTGCGCCTTGATAGCCGACGAGGTCTTCTTCGGCTTTCCCGTCGAGGGGGGCGTCGTCGAAGGCGGCGGGGCCTCCTCTTTCGTGGGGGAGGATGAAGTTCTCTGCTTTGTCCTCGACGGCCTGTCCAAAAGGCTTGGCCTTCCCCAGATGAAGCTCGGCTGGATCGCGGCCTCGGGCCCCTCGCGCTTACTCGATGAGGCGAAGGGCAGGCTCGAGATACTCGCGGATGCCTATCTCTCGGCGGGGACTCCCATCATGAATGCCCTTCCTTCATTGTTGGCCGAATCGGAGGTTTTTGAGCAGCCGTGCCGCGAGCGTCTGGTCGCCAACGTTTCCGTACTGCGAGGGATTCTCGAAGGCCCCCGTTCCCCGCACCGAGTGCTTCGCTGCGAAGGCGGCTGGACGGCCATTGTGGAATCGCCGAGGCTCCTCTCCGAGGAGGAGCTTGCCATGGGCCTGCTCCGCGAGGAGGACCTCTGGTCCCATCCGGGCTATTTCTTCGACATGGAGAGCGAGGCGTTTTTTACGGTCGGCCTGATCCTGCCGCCCGAGCTCCTCGATCGGGGAGCTCGAGCCTATGCGGCCTATTTCGAGAGACTACTGGATGGGACGGTTAAAGGTGATTAGGACACTGGGCGCGGCGAAGGAGAAAACGGCGACGATGGCGATCATGGCGCGGATCCCTACGGCATCGGCAAGAACCCCGCCGATCCAGGGACCGGTGAACATCCCGACCGCGTAGACGGCCTGGTGGATCCCCATGGCCGTGCTGCGATGCGCGGCGTCTACTCGCTGGATCGAGAGCCCGAGAAGGATCGGGAAGAAGAGGCCGTTGGCCAGGCCCATGATGACGGTAGAGACGAAAAGGAGAGGGACCGACCGGCCGAACGAGGCCAGCATGGCTCCCCCCGCAAAGACGGCGAAGCTTCCATAGAGAAGGGACCGCCTGCCTCCCCGGTTGGCGATGAAAGTCGCGAATAGGTTCGCCGCCGTGTTCGCCGCGATGTTCAGGGTCATGATCAGACTCGTCGCGACCGCGCTCGCGCCCATACGGCGGGCCAGCAGGGGCATGAATCCGAAAGTGAGTGCCCAGACCCCGAACTGACAGAGGGCGTTCGTGAAGGAGGGAAGCAAGACGTCGCGCCGCCGAAAAATCGCGAGAACCGATCGCGCCGTGACCAGGCCCCGATGCTCCATGTCCCTTTGGGGGATTTTGACGAAGGCGACTATGATGCCCGCGGCGAGCGCGAGACCGGCGGCCGTAAAGAACGCGAGGCTGTAGCCGCCCATAGTCTCCAGAAACCCCGTTAGGCTGGTTCCGATCATTTGCCCGAGGGAGGAGGCGAAGGAGAGGAGGGAAGTCGCGAAAATCGTCCGTGCAGAAGGGAAGTAAGCGGCAAAAACGACCATCATGGGCACCCACGCGGCGGCGGCCACGCCGGTGAGCGCGCGGCCAAAGGCCAGTAGGCCGAGCGAAGTGCCGAGGGCCATGACTACGGCGCCGATTCCCGCCATGAGAATTCCGCCGACCAGATACGGCTTGTACCGGCCCGTCGCATCAGTCAGGACGCCCAGCGGCATACGCAGCACGACCGACAAGAGGCCATACATGGAAAGCACCATTCCCACCGACGCGAGGTTGGGGCTGCGTTCCGCGATATAGGCCGGCAGACTGGGCACGTAGGCGTAGAGGGAGACGAAGTACAGGATGGAGGCCACGAGGAGGGCGATGCGACTGCGGTTCATGTCGGGCGGGATTGTATCCGGAAGCCGGCCGTCGGTCCATGGACGTGTGAACTCGTTTTTCATCCATCCAGGATGAGGGGTTCCCGTCCGAGAAGGCACGAGCCGCCTTTCACCTCGATTTTCCCTCCCATCAGAGGCAGGCTCTCGGGATTGAGCTCCTTGGGAAGTTTCACAGTGCCCGAGCGGCCGTCCAAGTTGAGCAGGGCCGTGAAGCGCTTGGCCCCGCCCTGCCGTTGTGCGAGAACTACTCCCTCGCCGATAAGTCTGGCGTCGAAGAGCGGCGCCTCGGTTTTTATGCGCGTGGTCAGGGACAGGGCCTCGGCGAAGAAGTTCCTGAAAGAGGGATCGCCTTCTCCCGGAAGCATGGGCTCGCGATCGAAGAGGCCGATGCGGCGCTCCATCGCGAGCTCCTCGCCCATGTAGGCCAAATAGGTTCCCGGCAGAAGCATCGAGAAGAGGGTCCAGTTTCGCAGCCTCGCCCCGCGGCCGAAGCGGGCGGCCGCCCGATCCTGGTCATGGTTCTCGAGAAAGCGGAGCTTGACCGCGTCGGCGGGATAGAGGGATTCCTGAGCCTCGACGTGCTTGAGATAGTAGCCGAGGGATAGCTCGCCCTTCCAGGCAGCCTCGAGCTCTTCGCGTCCGTCGTAATCGTAGCTGACGTCGAAGGCGGCATGGAGTTCGGGATCCGAGGCCGCGTAGAGGCCGCGGCGCCTGCACTCGGTCACGAACTCCTTGTGCACGCTCTCGGCCAACCAGAGAATCGGTTTTACCGCCGCGAGGCGCCGTCTTGCCTCCACCCAAAAAGCCAGGGGCACGAGGCTCGCCACGTCGCAGCGGAAGCCGTCCGCCCCGAAGCGCGCCCACTCCTCGAGGCTCTCGATCTGGTAGTCCCAGAGTTCTTTGTGAGAGTAGTCGAAGTCGGCCACGTCCGACCAATCGGCGATGCGAGGCCCCGGTTTTCCATCCTGCCCCTTCCAGTACCATTCGGGATGCTCTTTCGTCAGGACGGCGTCGGGGGAACTGTGGTTGTAGACGACGTCCATGATGACGCCGAGCCCCAGGCGATGCGCCTCGTCTATGAAAGTGCGCAGGCCCGCCTCGCCGCCGAGGAGGGGGTCGACCGCCCTATAGTCGGCTATCGCGTAGGGGCTGCCCAGGCTTCCCTTGCGCCGCTCGACGCCGATGGGGTGGACGGGAGTCAGGTAGACATAGTCGAAGCCGAGGGACGCGGGCTCGCGGAGGCCCTCGGCAGCCGCCTGGAGGCTGCCTTCCGGCCGGTAGTTGCGGGCGAAAATCTGATACATCGAGGCCGAGCGAAGAGCGGCGGGCTTCGGATCGATCATGAAGAATACTCTATCATGTCGATGGTATATACTGAACTCATGCGAATCAGAAAATCCGGTTTTCGGTTTTTGTTCCCGACCTCTCTCCTGGTTATGGGCCTCGCCTTTTTCCTCCCCGCTCCCGCAATCGCTTCGCCGGGCGGAGGCTCTTCCGTCGAGCCCGCCGATTTTCCTCCCGAACTCCCCCGTAACGACTGCCCCGTCATCCTCGTCCACGGCATCCTGGCCTATGGCCAGGATCAACGGCTCCCGATTTCGGCCTGGGGGGGGACGCAAGATTACCGTAAACTCCTCGAGGACGAGGGATGGGATATCTTCTCCGCGACCCTGGGCCCCGTTTCGAGCAATTGGGACCGGGCCTGCGACCTTTTCGCCTATATCAAGGGAGGCCGGACGGATTACGGGGCCGCGCACAGCGCGCGCTGCGGGCACGAGCGCTTCGGCCGCGAATACCCCGGAGTCTACGGCGCCTGGGGAAGCGAGCACAAGGTCCATCTTCTCTGCCACAGCATGGGCGGGCAAACCGCCCGGCTCTTAGTCCAGCTGCTCGAGGCGGGCGCTCCGGAAGAGCTTGCCGCCTCTCCCGAAGACGTGAGCCCCCTCTTTACCGGCGGGCATTCCTGGGTCCTTGGGCTTGTCACCCTCTGCTCTCCCCACGACGGTTCGAGCCTGGCGCTGACGAGGGATTATGGGAGCGAGAGGGAAAAGCGGGAAATTTGCGGCATCCTGGCCGCGGTGAGCCCTTTTTACGATGCGCGGCTCGACCAGTGGGGCCTTGAACGGCGCAAGGGAGAAAGCGTCGGATCCTACGCCTCGCGCCTCAGGGCTAATGTCTCCTGGTACCTGGGAGAGGACGGATGCTACGAGGACCTGCGCCCCGCCGGAGCGGCTAAGCTCAACGCCTGGGTTCGCGCCTGGCCCGACGTCTACTATTTTTCGTGGGCGGCCTCCGACACCTACGAGTTCGAGGGGCGGCAGGTGCCGCGCGCCTGTATGCAGCCCCTCCTTGTGCGGAGCGCCCGCGAGATGGGCCGTTTTCTGGGCAGGGACGGTCCATGGACGATCGGCCGGGATTGGCAGACGAACGACGGCACCGTCAATTCGATCTCGATGGACGGTCCGAAGCTCGACTCCGAGGACAGGATCGTCCCTTTCTCCGGCACGGCGGTCAGGGGCGTTTGGAACTACATGGGCCTCTTGCAGGGGACGGATCACGTCGATCTTCTGGGCTTTGCCACGCCGCCCTGGTACAAGCCGCCGGGTTTCGCGAACCGCGAGAGCTGGTATCGATACAATTTAAGGCTACTGGCATCGCTGGAGGATTGAATCGGCGTAGTCATGAAGCGGCCCGGGAGGCTATATTGCTGCCGTTCGAGGCTCGTCCGATGGGGCCAAGATTTCGTGAATCGAGGGGGCGATATGGCGGCGCGCATTATTGACGGCAAAAAAACCGCCGAGGACATCAGGCGCGAACTGTCCGCCAGGATAGCCTCCCTGGCCGAGCGAGGGATCGTTCCGGGGCTTGCGGTCGTTCTCGTAGGGGAAGATCCGGCATCCCTGTCATACGTGACCGGCAAGGAGCGCTCCTGCGCGGAGCTGGGCATCTCGAGCCTCGGAAGCCACCTGCCCGCCGATACGAGCGAGGCGGCCCTCATCGAGCTCTTGCGGGCCTATAACGCCGATCCCGCGGTCCACGGCATCCTGGTACAGATTCCCCTCCCGAAGCACATCGACGAGTTCAGGGTAATCGAGGCCATCAGTCCCGAAAAGGACATGGACGGGCTCACTCCCGCCAACGTCGGCCGCCTCGTCCTCGGGGAGTCCTGCTATCTGCCCTGCACGCCGGCGGGCGTCGTCGAGCTATTAAAGCGTAGCGGCGTCGAAACCCGCGGCGCCCGCGCGGTGGTGGTCGGGCGTTCCAAGCTCGTGGGCAGGCCGCTCATGAACCTGCTCGCGCGACGCTCGCTCAACGCCACCGTAACCCTCTGCCACACGGGTACCAGGGACCTAGGCGCTCTTTGCCGCGAGGCGGACATCCTCGTCGCCTGCGCGGGCTCGCCGGGCCTTATAAAGGGAGACATGATCAAACCTGGCGCCTGCGTGATCGACGTCGGGATGACCAGGGTCGAGGACCCCGGCGCCAGGCGCGGTTATCGCCTGGTCGGCGACGTGGACTACGAGGCGGCCGCAGAAATCGCGGGCTGGATCACACCGGTGCCGGGGGGCGTCGGGCCCATGACGGTGACGATGCTCCTGGCCAACACCGTTTCGGCCGCGGAGAAGAAGGGGCGCTAGCATGGTAGACGTTCAGGCGATGAAGGACGACCGCCGCGTGCCCATCCAGAAAGTGGGGGTCAAAGGGGCCCGCTATCCCATAACCCTCCTCGACCGCCGCCACGGCAAGCAGTACACCACCGCGACCGTGAACCTCTTCGCCGACCTTCCCCACGAATTCAAGGGCACGCACATGAGCCGCTTCATCGAGGTATTCGAGGCCTACAGGAGCGATCTGTCCATGCCCCGCTTCCTCGCGATGCTCGAGGAAATTCGGACGAGCCTCGGGGCGCGTACCGCCTACGCCGACCTCCACTTCCCCTATTTCATCGAGAAGAAGGCCCCCGTCTCGGGCCAGTCCGCCGTCATGTCCTACGATTGCGCCTATATCGGCAAGGTCTGGGAGGGGGGCAGCGAATACGACGTTTCGGTGTCGGTGCCGGTGCAGACGGTCTGCCCCTGCTCCAAGGCCATCTCGGACTACGGAGCGCACAACCAACGGGGGATAGTCACGCTCACCGTCGCCCTCGGGCCTTTTTTCTGGATCGAGGACCTCGTGGCATTGGTCGAGGAGTCGGCGTCGAGCGGGGTCTATACCCTGCTCAAGCGCGAGGACGAGAAGTTCATCACCGAAAGGGCCTTCGACAACCCCCGCTTCGTCGAGGATCTGGTTCGCGAGGTATACCTCAAGGTCGGGAATCTCGGCAAGTTTCCGAGCTATTCAGTCGAGGCCGAGAATTTCGAGAGCATCCACAATCACTCGGCCTACGCCTACGTGACATCGAAGGCCGAAGGGGAAATAGATGGCATTTAACTCGGTTAGACGCGCGGAGGATCTGGTGGCGGCGCGTGCGGCACTCGTCTCGACCTACGACAAGACGGGGCTGGCTGACCTGGTCCGGGGCATCGTCGTCGCCTGTCCTGGCATCCGCTTCTATTCGACGGGCGGGACCTACGACGCGATCGAGGAAGCTCTCGGGGGCCTTGGCGCGGGATCGATGGCCGGGGCGAAATTGACGAAGGTAAGCGACTATACGGGCCAGCCCGAAATGAAGGGCGGCCTCGTGAAGACACTCGATTGGAAGATTTACCTCGGCCTCCTCGCCGAATCGGGCGACGCCGCCCACGCGGCCGATCTCGAGCGCTCGGGCGCCGTCGCCTTCGACATGATGATCGCCAACCTCTACCCCTTCGCCGAGGCCTCCGCCGATCCCTCCTCCTCGCCCGAGGACCTGCGCCAGAACATCGACATCGGCGGGCCCTCGATGCTGCGCGCGGCGGCCAAGAACTACCTCCGCGTCGCCTCGGTCTCCAGCCCCGCGCAGTACGGCGCCCTATTGAGCGAACTGCGCGAAACAGGGGGCCGCACCCGCCTCGAGACGCGCAGGCGACTCGCCGCCGAGGCCTTCGGCCTGGTATCGCGCTTCGACGCGGCCGTGTCGGCTCGGCTCGGCGGCCTCGAGCCGGCTGTTGTCGCGGCCGCCTACGGACTCAGCGGGGCTTTCAGCAAGTAATAGCCCCGCTTTGCGCTTGCTCTTTTGTCCATTAGCGAGCAAGCGCGCGAGAGGAGTGCATATGGCGAAGTTATCCGACGCCTACAAGACGATCATCGACGACCCCTTTCCCTCCCGGATGGAGATAGCCTTCGTTGGCGCTGACGGCGCGAGGACGGTCCTCGTCTACGACAAGGTCCTCTACGAGGTCGAGGGCGAGCGAAAGGGTCTTCGGTACGGCGAGAACCCCGACCAGGCTGCCGCCCTCTACAAGCCCGTAGGCGGCAACCTGGCCTTGGGCGGCGCCTTCCTTCTCGAGCCGGGAGAGGGTCTCGTGTCCGCCGCCGAGCTCCTTCAGTTCGGCAAACATCCCGGCAAGACCAACCTCACCGACGTCGACTCGGCCCTCGGCATCCTGCGCTATCTTTCCGCCAAGCCCGCCTGCGCCATCATGAAACACAACAACCCCTCGGGCCTGGCCTTAGGCTCCTGTCCCGCGGAGGCCTACCACAGGGCTTACATGGCGGATCGCGTCGCGGCCTATGGCGGTTCCGTCGTGCTCAACAGGACCCTCGATCCCGAGACTGCGCGCGAGATTTCCTCCTCGTACTGCGAGGTGGTAGCCGCTCCCGACTACGCCGCCGGCGCCCTCGAGCTCCTCGCCTCTCGCAAGAACCTCCGCATAATGCGAATACCCGCCATGGAGAGGCTGGAATCCTGGGCGTTCAAGTCCGTCCTCGACTTCAAAGCCCTCTTGGATGGCTCCCTCGTCGTACAGACCTCCTTCGTGTCGCGCATCTCGTCACGGGAGGACTTCCTCCCGGCCGCCTGCGTTCACGGGGGAAAGGACTACGCGGTAGCGCGCGAGCCCGGTGAACCGGAATGGGAGGACATGATCTTCGGCTGGAGCGTCGAGACGGGCGTCACGAGCAACTCCGTCATCTACGTCAAGGACGGCGTCACGATCGGGGTGGGAGCAGGCGAGCAGGACCGCGTCGGCGTCGCCGAACTCGCCCGCGACAAGGCCTACCGCAAGCTCGAGGACCGCCTGCTCTGGGAAAGGACGGGCAGCGGCTGGAACGAGTCCTCGGACGAGGCGGCGAAGGCCGCCGTGCGCGAGGAGGTGGCCGCCTCCAAGGCGGGCCTCCGGGGCTCTGTGATGGTCTCCGACGCCTTCTTCCCCTTCCGGGACGGGATCGAGGTTGGGCTCCGCGAGGGCGTGACGGCCGTCGTCCAGCCCGGCGGTGCGATGCGCGACTTCGAGTCCATCGAAGCGTGCAACGAGTATGGAGCCGCGATGAAGTTCACGGGCCAAAGGTGCTTCAGGCACTAAGTAAAGAGGAAAGGCAACCACGGAGGGCACGGAGTTTAATCACGGAGATCACGGAGGAAATAGAAAACAGGGAGTTAGGGTGAAAAATTTTGGGGTTTCGGATTTTCGTATGGGTTGATCCCGCGCAAATTGGCGCGAGACATCGCAGCGCCAACAAAGGGCGCAAAGAAATTGGGCGGTGAGTGCATACAGCCCCGATTTTTTAATCTCTTTGGGTTTAATTCCCCGCAGCTCTGCTGCGCGATTTAGTTCTGCTATACATTACGAATGAGTGAATATAATCACAAGAGGCATAACGTAACGATCTTGATGTATCATAT
>JBEKVO010000032.1:0-43311 GCA_049513895.1 Rectinemataceae bacterium
CGTGATCATATCAAGTATCCGCAACACAGGCAATCGAAATCATCGTCACTACATGCGCACACTGTATATCGGATTGTCATGCTGCCACAAGCACTTGCGGGAAATGAATGTCGAAGTTCGGGCTAGCGGGCGAGCTCGATTCGGAATGGAACTGCGGCGTCCTCGACCTGGAGCTCTTCGTGCACAAGACTTTTTTCATCGTCAATTTTTATTCGCGCACCAACCTCTGTCTGGTCCTCGGTTCGTCCTCCTCCACCCTCCGCAACATCACGGTCGACGGCCTGGCAGTTCCGGGGGCCGCAGCGGAATACTCTTCCGTCCTCCGCGAGCCCTCCCTGGGGCTCGTAATGGCGGGAGGCATGGAGCTCATCCTGGGCGAGTTGAAGCTGGCCGTGGAAGCGGGCCGGGATTGGCTCTCCGGCTCCCTCTACGGCAGCATCGGCCTGCGTTTCGGGATGTAGGGGTTTCGCGACTCAGCTACTCTCACAGGCCAAGGCGTTTCATCCCGGTTTCGTCATAACGCGTGCCGGCGACCCGGCTTGGTGGGATAAGGGAAACCAGCTCGGCGATCTCGTCCTTGGTCAATACGAGCTCCGTCGCCCCTATGTTGTCGCGAAGGTAGGATTCCCTCCGAGTTCCCGGTATCGGTACGATGTCCTCTCCTTGGGCGAGGAGCCAGGCCAGAGCCAGCTGGGCCGCCGTTGCCTTTTTTCTAACGGCGAAAGCCTCGACCTTATCCACCAAGGCCTTGTTCTTGGCGAAGTTTTCCGCGCTCATGCGCGGATTCGCCGTACGGAAATCCCTGGCGCTAAAGGCGCTTCGGTCCTTGAAGGCCCCGGTCAAGAATCCCCGGCCGAGCGGGCTGTACGCGACGAAGGCGACGCCGAGCTCGCGACAGGTCGGCAGGATTTCCGCCTCGACATCCCGCGTCCACAGCGAATATTCGGTCTGGAGGGCAGTTATCGGGTGCACCTTGTGCGCCCGCCGTATGGTCGCCGGGCCCGCTTCGGAGAGTCCCAAAAACCGTACTTTCCCGGCCTTCACGAGCTCCGACATGGCTCCCACGGTCTCTTCGATCGGGACGCTCGGGTCCACGCGATGCTGGTAGTACAAATCGATATGGCCGATGCCGAGCCGCTTCAGGCTCATGTCGCAGGCGGCCTTCACGTATTCGGGCCGACCGTTGATTCCCAGGAAGGACCCGTCGATCCCGCGCATGTTCGCGAACTTGGTCGCGATCGTCACCTTGTTCCGCAGACCGCCGCGAAAAGCCTGGGACAAGAGCATCTCGTTGTGTCCGGCCCCGTACATGTCCGCGGTATCGAACAAGGTGATGCCGAGGTCGACGGCCTTCCTCAGCAAGTCGATCGAGGCAGTGTCGTCCGACGGCCCATAAAACTCGGACATGCCCATGCAGCCGAGCCCGATCGCGGAGACGCTGATTCCACTCCTGCCTAAGACGCGATTCTTCATAGGCGCTGACCCTCCTTTATCGTATTCAATATACTAATACTATCAGAGGAATATCCCAGCCTCGCCAGGGTCGTCGAATATACTATATCGGTTACAGCCCGGGAGGCAGCACCCCCCGGGCGTTTCAATTTAGGCCTCTATTTATAGAGCGAGGCCTTGTAGGAATCCATGTTGTCCTTGGTCACGAAGATGCTGCCGGAGTCGTTCTTGAACGACGCGGGCTTGATGCCCTTCGTGATGTAATCTACGAGGATCTTCGCGCCGAGATTTCCCATCTTGTAGAAGTTCTGCGCCTCGGTGCCCCAGATCGACCCGTCCTTGATGAGGGCGGTGGTTTCGGCCACGTCGTCGATGGCGACGACGGTGATCTTGCTCTGGAGCTTGTTCTCCTTGATGACCTTGGCGGCGGCCGGGCCGGCCTCGCCGCAGACGCCGATCACGAGGTTGATCTCGGGATAGGCCTTGAAGGAAGCCTCGAACTTCTGCATGGCTATCTGCATGTCGCTGTTGCAGGATTCGACGACGACCGCCTTGAAATTAGGATCGGCCTTGAGCGCGGCCAGGTAGCCATCGCGGGCCTTGATCGCGAAGGAGGCGTCCATCGTGCTCATCATGATGATGGCGTTCAGGGGCTTGTTGCCGAACTTCTTCATTATTGCGCCGCCGCCCTGCTTGCCGAGCTCGGCCTCGTTGGTGCCTATGAACGCGAGGGCGGTGCTTTCCGGATCCTCGGCGCCGACGAACACCACGGGTATCTTGGCCGCGGCGGCCTTCTTCAACACGGGCCGCATGGCCGTCGGGGCGATCGGCATGGTGATGATCCCATCGACCTTCTGCGCGATGGCGAGCTCGATCTGGTTTACCATTTCGGCGGGGTCGATGCCCTGGGGTCCGACGTACTGGCCGTCGAAGCCGAGATCCTTGGCCGCCGCCTCGAAGCCCTGCTTGGCGACGTCCCACACGGGATGGGCGATCAACGGGGTCACGAACACGAGATTGAGCTTCTTCGGGGCCGCGAACGCGGACCCGCCGAAGGCGATGCCGAGCACCGCTACCGCCAACAGGATACAAAGCGCCTTCTTCATCTCCGTCCTCCTCTTCGATTCAGAACGCAATTTCCAGGCCCTTCGCAACGCGTGGGCCACAAAGCCATTTCAATCCTTGCAGTACAGGCCCGTCGCCGCCTTCATGAAGAGGGTGTCGCTGATCTCCTCGCAGGTGAAGTTCCCGCTCAAGCGCCCCTTTGCCAGCACGACGAAGCGGTCGCACATGGCGAGCAGCTCCGGAAGTTCGGAGCTGATCATCACGATCGCTACCCCGCTCCTCGCCAGCTCCGTCATGATGGAGTAGATCTCCACTTTCGCGCCCACGTCGATGCCCCTCGTCGGCTCGTCCAGGAACAGGAGGCGCACGCCAGTCATCAGCCACTTCGCGAGGACCACTTTCTGCTGGTTGCCGCCGGAGAGCGATAGGATGCTCGTCTCGATGCTCGGAGCCCTCACCTTGAGCTGGCTGAAATACGAGGCCGCGAATTCTTTCTCGGCCGCGCGACGGATGAACATGCGGCCGAATATCTTGGGAAAGCTCGCCAGGGTCGTGTTCTCCCTGATGTTCATCGTGCCCACGAAGCCGCTCACCCGCCTGTCCTCCGTCAGAAGGCCCATGCGATGCTGAATGGCGTCCTCGGGGCTGTCCAGCGCGACTTCCTTCCCGTCGATGAAAACCCTTCCCGAGGTCCTGGGACTGGCCCCGAAAATGGCGTTCACGAGCTCGCTCCGCCCGGAACCCACGAGGCCGCCCAGGCCGAGTATCTCCCCTGCGCGGACGCCGAAAGACAGGTCCTCCACGATATTCTTACCCGGGACGCGGGAAGGCACCACGAAGTTCTCGATGCGCAGGACCTCCTCGCCGAGAGGAAGCTTCACCTTGGGGTACATCGTCTCGATCTTCCGGCCCACCATGTCCTCGATCACTTTTTCGGGCCGAACCTCGGCTCTCGCCGTCGTGGAGATGACATGGCCGTCGCGAAGCACGGTCACGCGGTCCGCGATGCCGAACACCTCGTCCAGTTTATGCGAGATATAGATGCAGGAAATGCCCTCGCTTCGGAGCTTCGAGATTATCCTCATGAGGACTTGAGTCTCGGTCTCCGTGAGCGCCGAGGTCGGCTCGTCGAGGACGAGGATGCGGGGATGGCGATAGAGGGCCTTGGCTATGCTGAGGAGCTGCTGCTGGCTCGTCGAGAGCCGGCGCACTATTTCCCGGGGCTTGACGTCGAGGCCGACCCTGGCCAGGGCTTCCACCGCCAGCTGCATCGTCTTCCGCCAGTTCACGAAGATCGGGATACGGCGACGCGGAAGGTTGCCGAGGAAGAGGTTTTCCCCCACGGAAAGGTCGAGGTTGAGGCTGATCTCCTGGTAGATCATCTGGATCCCGGCCCGTTCCGCGTCATGGGTGCTGGAGAAGGCGACCGCCTTGCCGCCGACCTCGATCTCGCCCTCGTAGTCGCTCGAAGGATAGCTGCCGCTCAGGATCTTCATCAGCGTCGACTTGCCGGCTCCGTTCTCGCCGACGAGGGCGTGGACCTCGCCGCCGAAGAGGTCCAGGCTCACGTCCTCGAGGGCGGTCACCGAGAAGAAACGTTTGGTGATGCCCCGCATCCTTAGTTCGACATCGGCCATGTGGATGTCCCTTCCGTTAGCCGAGGATGCCGCCGCGCCGTCTGCGGAACTGGTCGATGCCCACGGCCAGTATGATGATGGCGCCGATGACGATGCTCTGGTAGTACACGGATATCTTCATGAGCACCATGCCGTTGGCGATGATCGACATGAAGGCCGCGCCGATCAGCGTACCCAGGATGGATCCGGAGCCGCCGAACATGCTGGTGCCCCCGATGATGCAGGCCGCGATGACCTGGAGCTCCATCCCGGTGCCCGCGTTAGCGAGCGCCGAGGCGAGGCGCGCCGTGGTGAGGACCCCCGAGATCGCCGCCGCGACGCCGCAGAGAACGTAAGCCGAGGTGAGGACCTTGACGACGTTGATGCCCGAGAGCCGTGCGGTCTCCATGTTGCCGCCCACGGCGAACACCGCCCGCCCCCAGGAAGTCTGGGTGAGGGCGATGTGGGCGATAATGCCCAGCACGACCGCGACGTACACGACGTTAGGTACGCCGAGGAGGTAACCCTGGCCGAGGTTGTTGAACTCGTCCGGGAAGGGGTATACGGGGACGCCTCGAGTGAGGACCTGCACTATGCCTCGGGCTATGTACATCATGCCGAGCGTGACGATGAGGGAGGGAATCTTGAAGCGTGTGATGATGAGGCCGTTGAAGAGCCCCGCCAGCACCCCGACAAGGATCCCGACCGCGATGCCTATCGCGATGGCGGACCAAAGCGGCATCGCGGCCATGAGGGCCCGCAGGACCAGGCCGCAGAACACCCCAGCGAGAGCCAGGACGGAGCCGACCGAAAGGTCGAGGCCGGCGCCGATGAGCACGAAGGTCATCGCGATTCCGATTATGAAGACGAACGATATTTGACGGGCGATGTTCAGGAGGTTGTCGATGTCGAGGAACACGGGGTTGACGATGCTCACGACGACGATCAACAAGATTAGTGGTATCGCTATTCCGCTCTCACGCGCACGCAGTATCCCGCGGAAGAATTCTCCGATTGGGGATTTTGCTGCCTTGGTCTTCATTGCTGTACGTCCTTCCATCAACGTCTCTATTTAAAACGAAAGCGACTAATATCTAATATCAGATATCTTAGTTATTTTACCCTATACCCCCGAGATGTCAAGAAATATTTTCGGCATCCATGACGAGTACCGCGTTTCGGTGCCGCTCATGTTGTCACCATTACTTTTAGCGCTTTGGCCGCGGGGTCGTTGGCCACCGCGATGGCTTCGCAGATTCGATCGAGGGGAAAGCGATGTGAAACCCAAATCTCCGCGTCGAGCTTCCCTGCCGATAGAAGGTCGATAACGGGCCTAAAATCGTTCACGTAGCGGTAAATGCCCGAAATCGTGATTTCCCGTTTCAGGATATCGGAATGGGGAATCCCGACCATCTCTTTTCCCATGCCGATATAGACTACACGGCCGCCGCGACGCACGCAGCGCAGGGCGTCGGCGATCCCCAGGTCTGACCCCGAGGCCTCGAAGACGCAGTCGCACATTCTGCCGTCGGTCAGCTCGCGCACGAAGTCCGGGAGCGATCCCGCGGCGGGATCGAGCGCATGGTTCGCGCCGACTTTCAACGCCACGTCCCGGCGGAACGCGACCGGCTCGGAAACGATCACGCGCGAGGCCCCCGCGACCCTCGCCATCTCGATGCAGGAGAAGCCGATGGGGCCCGCCCCTATGATCAGCGCCGTCTCGCCCGGAACGAGGCCGGCGCGTCGAACCGCGTTATGCGCCACGGATAGCGGCTCCGCGAGGGCGGCCTGAGTAAAGCTCACGCTGTCGGGGATCCGATACACGAATCGAGGATCGTGGACGTGAAGCTCGCAAAACATCCCCTGGTAAGGCGGGGCGCCGGTGAAATGGACGTCGGCGCAGAGATTGTAATGGCCTTCGCGGCAATGCTCGCACGCCATGCAGGGGACTCCCGGCTCGATCGAAACCCGATCGCCGATCGAGAATCCCCGCGTCCGCTTTCCGACCTCCACGACGATTCCCGCCGCCTCATGTCCGAGTATATGAGGAGAGGTCACGATATGGTCGCCGATCCTGCCTTCGTTGAAATAGTGCAGGTCGCTTCCGCAGACTCCGATCTCTTTGACGTTGACGAGTACCATGTCCTCGGGGCAGACGGGGCGCGCCACCTCCTCCAGGGACAGCAGGCCCGCCTTTTTCAGGAATGCGGCCTTCATGAAGGGCTCCCCACTCCATCCAGGATCTCGGTGACGTTCAGGAAATGGCGGCGCAAAACCTCGGGAGCCCTGGAAGGGTCGTGCTCGATGCATCGCAGTATCTCGGCATGCACGTCCGGCCAATGCTGCTCCAATTTGCGGTAGGTTTTCTCGTGGATCAGAGTCATGTTCACGTGCAGGCTGAGCTGCCGATAGAAAGTGTTCAGGAAGTCGTTCTCCGCGAGCGCGCAGATGGCGGAGTGAAACTTATGGTCCAACCCGATAGCCTTTCTCTCGAGGTCGGCGGCATCGGGGTCCTGCTGCAAGCTGCGCATCTGCTCCACGATCTCGCGCAGTCCGGCGATGGCCTCGGGGCTGACGTGGCCAAGGCTCTTGGACAAGGCGGTCAATTCCATGACCTCTCGCAGCTCATATGCCTGTTTGATCATCTTCGGCGACGGAGTACGGACGCAGCAGGAGCTCCGCGGCTTCACGTATACCACCTGCTCGAATTCCAGCCTCTTCACGGCCTCGCGGACGGGCATCGTGCTCACCTCGAGGTCGGCGGCTATCTGCTTGATGCTGATGTTGTCCCCGTACTTGATCACTCCCATCACGATCTGGTCCAGGATGTACTCATAGACGCGTTCGGGGAGACTTCTGTTGTCGATGCCTTTCATGGACTCTCCTTCGAGGCGGTGCGACGAGCGCCGATGAGACGACGAAGACCGTTTTCCTCGTCGCATCGGAACACGGGAACTCCCGCGTATCCGCAAGCCGTCTCGATTTCGCTCGCCAGGCGTCCCTCCGTCAGAGTGCCGTGGTTGCAGGGCATCGCCCGGAAGAGAAGGGCCGTGTCCACTCCCAGGGCGAGGCGGGTGTGGGGCCATGGATCGTCATATGAACTCCCCTCCGCCTCCTGCAGAATCCGGCCCTCGCCCAGCAGCATCCCGAAACTGCCCTGCTGCCGAAACAGCCGGGCGAAGGTTACATCGCCGCCGTCCGGGGTTTCATAATGCACGGCCGCCCCGGATTTGCCGTGGAGGTTCGCCCTCAGCCGTACGCCCGCCAGGGAGCGGGCCGGGTCGGCCGATCTGCCTGCCCAGTACACCGAGGAGCCGCCGCAGTTACGCACGAGAACGTGATCGGGACGATAGGAAACCAAATCCCCGAATAAGGGCGGGACGGCCGTGTTCAGCGCGAACAGGAGGGCGGCAGTAGCCGCCCCGTTCAGGTCCCCCTCGCACGCGAAGGGAATGATCCTCCGCGGGCCTTCGGCGTCCACGCCGAAAGCCAGAAACGCGGGCAGCAGGCAGGCCGTGCATCCTTGGCAGGTGAGGGACATTTCGTAGTGGCACTTGATCGAGGCCGCGGCGATACCCGGCGATCCCGGCGAGTCCCCGAGCGCGAGCTCTTCCAGCCTGTCTCGCGCCGCGAGGTAAAGCGCGACCTGGAAATCGAGCGCCGCCGGCATCACCATCACCTCGTCATACTCGATTTCACCCCCATGTCCTTTCAGCCAGGCGAGGAAGGAATCGATCCGGCGACGGTCGCGAGCCACGATCTCGTCGGCTCGCTCGACCAGAACCTCTTCCTGCTCGGTCATCACCTCGCCCAGAAAGGAAGCCTCGAGGCTTGCGGGGTCGCTCCTTGTGTAGGGCATCTCGGCGCCATAGCTCCCGCCCCAGAGCATGACACGCGATCTGCGCATGGTCGAATACGCGGAGGCTCCGGAAATCCATCGCAATAGGGCGTCGACGTCGGTATCGAGAAAGGCTTCCAGCAGTGCCGAGGGGCGGTTGCGCGGCGCTTCGCGGATGCTGCCGCAGATCGCTCCCGCGCAGGGGATGCCGTTCCACCCCTCTCCGGTGACGGCGACGACGGCGGTCGGCACATTCAGTTGGTCCACCAAATTCACTACAAGCGCGATACGCGCCCAATGAAAGACCTCTATCAACAGGCAATCGATGCGCCGGGCTCGAAAGACCTCGAGGCAGAGGGCGAGGTCGCGCCCGTCGCGGACTCCTCCCGCCGCCCCAGGATCGAGGGCGGCAAGCTCCGCGATCGGGTCGACGACGTCGATCCCACGCGCACCGAGCAGGCGAGCGAGGGGGCCGCCGAAAGCCGTGGGCTTCTTCGCCACGTCGGCCCTGCCGTACTGAGGCGGAAAATCGAAAGTGATCCGCCCCGCCGTCACGCGCCCGCCTCCTCGGCCTGGACTTCGCGCACCAACTCAACCCAGCGGGCGAGTTTCCGGATGTCCGGCTCGCCGCCAAGGAGGATGGACATCCCGCTTGAACGGATGACGTAGCGGTCGATGCCGCGCTCGCGGCAGGCCGCGAGAATTCCTCGCACGTAGTCCTTCTGTTCCGCGTCCGAGGCCTCCTGGATGTGACTCTTCGCCATGACGCGGAACTCGATCGCGCGCGGTCCCGCCGGGGCCGTCTTTTCTCCCAGACCCTTCAATCCATCGGCCTTCTTTTCCATCGTGACGCCGAAATCGAGGAGAACTACGCCCTTGAGGCGCTTCAGCGCGGGAACGTGCTTCGTGATGTCGCCGCAGGAGTGCCAATACCAGACTCCCCCGTGGAAATCCGAAATCTCCTGCTCATATGGAAGGAAGAATTTCTCATAGCTATCGGGGCTCATAAGCGGAATATCATCGTTGAACAGGTCGCATCGGGCGATGGGCTCCTTGGTGTACTCCGCTCGCCAGAGCGCGAATTGCATCGCTGCATCGGTGACGTACCGCAGCACGCGGTGCGTAAAGGCCTCATCCATATAAGTATCGATCGAGAAATTCTCGAAGCCTCGGATATAGAGCGCTACCCCCTGAGGACCTCGATACCACACGGGGAATATCACTCGGAGCTCGCTGCCGGCGAGGACTTTCACGCGCTCGTAATAGGGAAGCACCATGGCGAGGTACTCATTTTTAGAGAAATCGATCCTCTTTGGAAGCACCGAATTCTCGTCAATAATGGGTTCCTTGGCGAATTGCGGTTCCTGACCGGGCAGAAAAAGAACCCTCTGTCCAAGAATGCCCGCCTCGTGTGTTACCCCGAAACAGACGGGAATATCGGGGGTCAGCGGCGTGTCATCCGGGAATGCCTTGAACTTGAAGATTTTGTACCGCAGGAAGTATTCGAGGAAATAATCGGGATCGGTATAAAACCTGCGGATATCCATTCCCAGGACATTTTCCCACATTTTCTCCAGGCACTCGGCGGTGACGGGCATGGGTCTACCGCCTACGGTGGTATAGTTGGGGACCCCATGCCATTGAGTTTCGCCCCGGATTCCGCAATCGCCGGTATCCCACAACGAGAGTCGACGCCGGTTTTCGTCGGAGTCGAGGAGGGAGAGATACTCTCCTATAAGCTCAGTAATGTCACTCATAAGGCATACATCCTAACAATACGTCCGGGAACCGATATATCTGATATCAGATATATCAGTTTCATTTTATCAGGAAATGAGGAGATGTCAAGATGAAAAAGATAGTTATGCCTTCCAGGAGTTCTCTATGGGGGACAAAAGCACGGCGTTCCGTGGTCCGACAAGGATATTATCCTCGAATCGAGCCCCTCCGCCCAACTGACTTCCGTACGAGCCGGGCTCGATGGTGATGACCATGCCTTCTTCCAGCATGGCAGTGCTGCCGGGCTGCAATGCCGGTCCTCGATCGTGATAGCGGAACCCGACCTGATGCCCAAAACCATGGATAATCCCCGCGCCGTATCCCTTATCGATGAGCACGCGCCGGGCGACCGCGTCCACGGCCTCGTGGGAGACGCCCGGCCTCACGGCATTTATCGCGGCAGCCTGCGCCTCTTTGACGCAGGCCAATAACGCGCGCTGACGGGGGCCGAGCTCGCCAATCCCGGCCGTTCGAGTCAAGTCGCTCCAATATCCGTCCACGCAGGTCGCAAGCTCCATTAGGGCCAGATCCCCGTTGCCGACACGCAGCGCTGATGAGCGGCTGAAGGTGCCCCCCTTGTCGATGTTGGCTCCCCCTTGCACATGGGCCCATCCGCGCGCAAGGCGGCAGCCTTGTTGGCCGGAGAAGCACTGAATAGCAGATTCCACCCGCGCGGCGATTTCGGCCTCGCTTACCCCAGGCACGAGCGCTTGGTGAAAAGCGTCCAGTCCCGCGGCGGCGGCGGCGTTCGCCCGGCGAAGCGCCTCGATTTCCAGCGGCGTCTTGCGCTGACCGGCGGATGTGAACACTGCCGTGGCGTCTCGGGTTTTGAAGTCGCCGAGTATGACCTCGATCGCATGCGAGGTCATGGGCGGCGTCTCTCCCGGAAAGCTGGTCACGGCGTGTTGGCCGTCATCCTCGGGAATGCCCAATTCGCCGGATTCGATGCCCAGGCGCCGCAGATCGTCCGCGAGCAGGCCGTTCAACTCGCGCCTTGCCCCGACTCCCGGGGAAAAACGCCTGTGCAGGAAGCCTGGCGGAAGCACGTCATCCGGTTCATTGGACGAGGCATAGAATACCGGCTGACCCTCCGCGGGGTAGAGACAGATGGTCAGCCCCAAACAGGGCCAGGTACCGCAGGCCATGACGATATCCTCGGGGTACCAGGCGAGAATGGCTTGAAGCCCGCCGCCCTTGATCGCGTCGCGGAGAAGCCGCTCCCGCTCGGGGTCGCGCATCCGTTCCATCTTTTCTCCTTGGCTATGGCCTGTAGCGCACCAGATTCAACATATAGCCTCCGTCGGCGTACAAGGTTGCCCCATTAACGTACGACGACGCCTCGGAGGCGAGGAAGATCGCCGGACCGATCATTTCTTCGACCGTCGATACTCGGCCCAGCGGCACCCACTCCCCGAATTTATCCCTGCCAATCGAGTCGATGACGGCGCGATTGATATCGGTCTCTACGGGTCCCGGAGCGAGACTGTTGACCCGGATCCCCTTGGGCCCGAGCTCGACCGCGAGGGTGCGAGTAAACATATTCAACGCCGCCTTGGACATGTTGTAATCCAGATTATAGGGATAGGGCATCGAATCATGAATCGAAGTGATGTTTATTATCGAGGCCCGTCCGGCGGCCTTCAGAAGCGGCAAAAGAGTAAACGTGAGCTCCTCGGCCGCTCGCACGTTTACCCGCCAAATTTCGTCCGCTTTCGCCATATCCGTCTTTTCGAAGGGAAGAATGACTTCGAGAGCCGCGTTATTTACCAGGATATCCAGCTTTTTTTCTTCATTACCGATTTCACGGACCATCGCGGCGATGTCCGCCGAGGAGGAAAGATCGGCCCGAACATATCTGCCGCCGATCGCCTCTGCGATTCGCCTGCCTTTTTCTCTATCTCTCGCATGGACCCACACACGGGCGCCAGCGGCAGCGAAACCTTCGGCGATCGCCTTGCCGATCCCACGACCGCTGCCGGTCACCAGCGCTACTTTACCATCGAGCTTGAATAATTCGAGTGGATTCATCGCGCCCTCCGGGTTTCATTCCGCTTTCTATGATATCAAATATATCAGATTGCTCATTTTATTGGATATCCCCAAGTTGTCAAGTTTTTTTTAATTGACTCATTGTCATACAGCCGGTCCCACAATAACAAATGAGTCGCTTTGATGCGGCGCTGACGGATGATGCGACCAAGATCGGCGACAGTCCCGAGGGGAGCAACGCCTATGGCATGAGGGCGCCGCCGTTTACCTCGATTATCTCGCCGGTTATATAGCTCGAAAGCTTTTCCGAGGCCAGGAAGACGGCCGCCCCGGCGATTTCGTCGGGCCTCGCGCCTCGACCCATCGGAATGGCGCGGATTTGGTCCTTGAGCATCTCGGGAGAAGTGAATTTTTCGTGGAAGGCCGTGAGGACGATGCCCGGCGCGATCGCGTTCACCCTGATATTGAAAGGCGCGAGCTCCTTGGCCATGCCGCGGGTGAAAGTCGACACGGCGCCTTTAGCGGCGGCGTAGACGCAGGCTCCCCCGCCGCCGCCGTTCCTCGCCGCTACGGACGTCACGTTTATGATCGAGCCCCTTCCGTTGGCCTTCATGTGGGGGATGACGGATTTCGACACTCGGAAGACGGATCCCATGTTCAGATTCATGGTCTTCTCGTAGAGTTCCATCGGCATGGCCTCGATGGGACTGCGCCCGACGAGGGCGCCGGCGTTGTTCACGAGAACGTCGATCCCGCCGAAAGCCTCCATGACCCGGCCGATCAGGTCATCGATCCGGCTGCCGTCGAGGAGGTCCGCCTGCACGAGCAGGGCTTCGCCTCCGGCCCGCATTATCGCCTCGGCGACTGACCGGGCTTCCTTTTCGCTCTCGCGGTAATGGACAGCCACGCGCGCTCCCGAAGACCCGAGCGCAAGCGCGATCGCCGCGCCTATACCGGTACTGGCGCCGGTAACGAGAACCCTTACCCCATCGAAGCGAATATCCATGCGACGTCCTCCTGCCTTTACGATATCGAAATGCCCTGAATGCTCCCTCAACCCCACACTTTCCTCATCCACGCCATTCCTTTTTTAGCTGCGGTTAGTCCGTCTGGATGGGGGATGATCTCCAGGGAGACAACCCCTTCGTAATCGATCTCCTTTAGCGCCCGGCCGACCAGATCGAAATCCACGTTTCCGCCTTCGGGATATCTCCTATTGCTATCGGAAATATGCATATGCGCAATTTTCCCGGCGGCCTGTTTAAAGGATTCAGCCAGGTCCCTATCTTCGATAAACATATGGTGGGTGTCCAACAAGAGGTTTATCGTTTCAAGGCCGGGTCTATGGATAAAGGCCAGGCCTTCTTGAGTCGTGTTCAGTAGGTTAGTCAAATAGAAAGCGATCGGTTCCAGGACTAACCGGACTTTCTTCGCGGCGGCATACTCCACGATCGGGATCAGTTCGCCGGCCAGGGTGCCGAGGTAGGGATCGACCTCCTTGAACGAAGGCGCCTTTCCGCGGATAAGCCCCAGGAATACGAAGGCATCGAACTCCCCGGCCAGATCGATATATGACTTAACGCGATCCGCCATTCCCCGACGGACCCCGGCGTCGGTCGAGGTGAGGCTATACCCGTTCAAGGAATACTCGAGCCCCGTGCCGAGCGCGGCGATCCCGACCTTATTCTTCTCGCAGAGAGCCTTCAATTCGAGCTTGTCCCATGAAGTCGGATTCCGTATATGCAATTCCACCGAATCGAAGCCGAGCTCGGCCGCGAGGGCGAAAGTCTTGTTGAAATCGCCCTGGAGGGGGACTGGAGACCCGTCTCCCAAAATCTCGTTGGACAGCGCGATACAGTATTCGACTTTCCGTTCGACGGCCATCGTTCCCTCCTGGAGTGAAATGGACCTTCAGCTTCCTCCTTTTATAGAGCGAGCAGCTTCTGCCATCCGGTCCTATCGAATCCGTCCAACGTCATCTTAGTGGCGCCGAAATCGTCGAAGCCATCTTCGGTCATTCCATCGGGCTCGTAGGCCATCCGGTATTCGGGAAGAGACTTCATAACCCTCTGGACTGCCTTTTCATCGACGGCCCCATCGATCATCGATTCTTTTTTTATCATCCCCTTCTTGTCCTCTTCGATGAGCCGGTCCTGTATCTTCGGGTGGATAGTCATGTGGAAGTCGCCGCCGACCAGCTGAGTCACCTGCATCGTGCAGCGGAAGGCGGCGGGCATTATCGTCAGTCCGTATTTCCGCTCCTTGAAAAGCGAGTCGGCCCTCTTGGCGACCGCAAGACAGGCGACCTCAAGATCGGCGAGCGAAACCGGAGACCCGCGCTGCACATTGATGGACACCAGGTAATCCTGGAGGCGTCCCATCACGAAGGCTACCGTGGATCGAGCCGGGGCGATCCCGGCCTTGGCCGCTCGGGCGCATCCGCGGTCGTAGGCCTGGGCGGCCTCGACGACCTGAGGCAGGGACACGCAAACCGTGGCGGTGGTCGGAATTCCCAAGGCGGTCAGTTCCTCGTAGACCCGGAGACCGGCCTTGGTGCCCGGCAGCTTGACCATCACGTTCTTGCCGAAGGCCGCTATCTTCCTGCCCATCGCGAGCATCGCGGCCGCGTCTCTCGCCAGCCTGGGCTCGACCTGCGAGCGAACGTAGCCGACGTTCCCGCCCGATTTCCGGTAAATCTCCAGGAAATCGGCGGCGATGTTCCGCACGACGATGCCGAGGTACTCGATGACCCTGTCACCCGCGGCCGGAATCCGGCGCTTGATTTCCTCGACCTTGTCGCGATACAGCTCGGGATGTTCGGTGATAGCCTGGTAAGTCAAGGGAGGATTGGTCGTGCATCCGATCGCTCCGTATTCGATGGCGTCCTTGTAGTCGCCGGGCAAGGCCGAGTCATTGCACCACCGGGTCGATGTATTTTCCGCCATCCATTTCAAGTATGAATTAACCCTCATCGTCGCTCCTCCCTCACCCCATGAACATGCCGCCGTTCACGTCCAGAACGGCTCCCGTGATGAACTCCGCGGAATCCGACGCCAGGAAGCATACCGCCTCGGCTATCCCTTCCGGCTTTATCAGTTTCCCGACGGGTATCGATTTCTTCAAATTGGCGAGCTCCTCCTCGGAGAAGCCTTTGGCGAGTTCCGTGTCGGTCGTTCCCGGCGCGACGGCATTGACCGTGATGCCGAAGGGAGCCACCTTCCTCGCGACGCACATGGACAATCCGAGCAGGGCCGCCTTGGAGGTCGAATAGGCGCAGCCGGTGCTGTAGCCGCCCATCCGCCCCGCCAAGGAGGAAACGGTAACGATGCGCCCCCACTTCTTTTCCTTCATATATCCCACGACATGCTTCATGAGAAAGGCGGCGCTCTTGACGTTGACGCCCATCACGCGGTCCCACTCGGCCTCGTCGAGGTCCTCCAATGAGGCCTTGCTCAGCACGCCCGCGTTATTCACCAGAATGTCCACCGAGCCGTATCGCCCGTGCACCTCGTCGACGAGGGCCTGGACCTGGGCGACCTTCGATACGTCCGCCCTGAGCGCGGCCGCTTCCCGCCCCTCCAGTCTCAATTCCTCGACCACCTTATTCGCGGCGTCTTCGTCTATGTCCACGACGACGGGAAATACGCCCTTATGCGCGAAGGCCACCGCGATCGACTTGCCGATCCCCCGTCCCGCGCCAGTTATGATCGCGATTCGCGCTTCCATCGGATCGAGCCCTCCTTATTGCCTTCCGCCCTTCCTCACCTTGATTCCCGCAAGCCTCTCGTAGAACTGGATCACGGCGGCGTGATCCTCCTTCTGCTTGCCCTCCACTTTGAGCGATTGCATGATTTCCATGACCTGGCTCGTAAGCGGAATGGGCACGCCGATCTCGTGGGCGGTGTCCAGGGCGTTCTGCAGATCCTTTATATGCAGCTCGATGCGAAAGCCCGGCTTGTAGTTGCCTTCGAGCACCATTGGCGACTTGGCGTTGAGCACGTTCGAGCCGGCCAGGCCGCCCTTGATCGCGTTGAAGACTTTTTCGGGATCGACTCCGGCCTTGGTGGCCAGCACATAGGCCTCGGACATGGCGGCGATATTGAGGGCCACGACGATCTGGTTCGCGAGCTTGGTCACGTTGCCGGCGCCGATATCGCCGCACAGCACGGCGGTCGCGCCCATCTTCAGGAGGATTTCCTTGGCTTTTTCGAATAATTCGACCTTGCCGCCGACCATGATCGCCAGAGTGCCGTCGATGGCCTTGGGCTCGCCCCCGGATACAGGGGCGTCTATCATGTCGATGCCCTTCCTGTCCAGCTCGGCGGCTATCTCCTTGACGGCCCCCGGGGCGATCGAACTCATGTCCACCACGAGGGTCCCCTTCTTCGCGCCCTCGATCACGCCCTTCGGGCCCAACACGACTTCCTTGACATGCGGCGAGTTGGGCAGCATGGTCACCACGATGCCGCATTTCGACGCGACATCGCTCGGCGACGTCCCTTCCTCGGCGCCGGCCGCCACGACTTCCTTGAGCGAGGGTTGGACAACGTCGTAGGCGACCAGCTTATAGCCGGCCTTGAGCAGGTTCTTGGCCATGGGCTTGCCCATGATGCCAAGACCGATGAATCCGATTTTCATTTCACTCTCCTAAAAGTTGCCGGTTCCCCCAAACCGGTCTTCGCGGGGAACCGGCATGCATCATCCGGGCCTTTCGCCCCCATTCGCCGTTACGCTATGCGAAACACTTTCTCGGCCGTCTTGCCCAGACACCACTCGAGCTGGCTTTCGGTCAGGTTTATGCTCCTGTACTTCGCCAGCTCCACCGCCGCATTGGCCGGCAGGTCCGTTCCGAACATCACTCGTTCGGGTCCGATCTTCGCGACCATCGCGGCCAGGTCATACACGGTAGTCCACGATGTCTCCAGGAAGACGTTCGCGCACTCTTGAGCCGCCACGATCGCGTCCGCGCCGAACATTCCACCCCCCGCGTGGGCCAGGACGATCCTGACTCGGGGGTACTTCCGGGCAACGGGAACGCATAAGGACGGCAATGCGTTCGGGAGGCCGTTGCCGGTGTGGATCATCACGGGGATGTCGAATTCCGACGCGAGCCGGAAGATCTTTTCGGCGGCTGGATGCGAAGGAGCCATGCAGAACGCGTTCGGATGTATCTTCACGCCCTTGAATCCAAGCTCCTTGACGGCCCATCGCAGCGATTTCTCGTACGCGTCCTCGTCCATGTAAGGGCTGAAGCACGCGAGGCCGAAGACCCGGCCGGGATATCGCGCCGCGAAATCGCGTATGCGCGCGTGGGCCCCGCGCTGATCGCGCGCCACGATTCCCGGCTGCAGAACCAGCGCGTCGATCCCGTTAGCATCCATCATCTTGAGGAGGACCTCCTCGGAATCGTCGGTGTTGAACATGAGGTCCTCGCCCAGGTGCATATGGGCGTCAATGATTCTCACTCGAGCCTATCTCCCCGTCGAGAAGACGTTTTCGCTGAGAGTCTTCATCGAGCTCGCGACGTTTTCGTTCGTCACGAGGAAGCAGGGGACGTCGATCTGCTTCTTCACGGCCTTCCCGTTCAGGACGTCCACGGCCGCGTTCAGGCCCAGGCGCCCCATCAGGACGGCCTGCTGGGCGGCGATCGCTCCGATCTTCCCTTCCTTGAGCGCCTGGACGCTCTCGGCGCTACCGTCGAACGAAACGAGGAGCATGTCCTTCATCTTCTTCTGGGTCTCGACGGCGGTGATCGATCCGAGCACGGCCTCGTCGAATGCCGCGAAGATGCCCCGCAGCTTGGGATGGGCGACCAGCATGTCCTGGGTGAATTTCATCGATTCCGCCCGGGTGTAATCCTTGGCCTCGAGCACGGAGACGACCTTGAAGCCGGCGGCCTCGATGCCATCCTTGAATCCCTTGAGCCTCGCCTGTCCGTTGGCCCTCGCGAGGGAGACGTCGATGACCGCGACCTCGCTGCCGCTCCAGCCCTTCTTCTTGAGCGCTTCGGCGAGATACTTGGCGGCCATCCCGGCGCCGCCGACGTTGTCCGTCTTGACGAACGCGGCATAGGTGCCCGAATCCGTGCCGATGTCGTCGATTATGACGGGGATCTTCGCATTCTCGGCGAGTTCGAGCACGGGGGGGCAGGAAGAGCTGTCAGTGGGGGAGATGATGATCGCATTGACGCCCGCCGTTATCAAGTCCTGCACGTTCTTCAGCTGCGTCGCGGCGCTGTTCCGCGAATCGGCGTCAATGACCTTGATGCCGAGGGCCTCGCCCGCCCGATGAATGCCCGTGGACACGTCCCTCCAGAAGGGGACGTCCAAACCGGGCGTCACGTACGCGATCGTCCAGTTTTTGCCGCTCTGCGCGAAGGAAAGTGGCGCGAGCATGAAAACGACCAGAACCATGAGCAAGAACTTTTTCACAGAACCCTCCTTGATACCGCGAAATATGGCCTTCGACGCTGGGGGAATCGGCGGACGAACCGTCCTTATCCCCTGCGTCGCAGTACCCTATCCATGAGGACCGAAAGAATGATTACCGCGCCGACCGCCGATCCCTGCCAGAAGGGCGAGACGCCGATGAGGTTGAGCCCGTTATGGAGGACGGTAATTATGAAAACGCCGATGAAGGTGCCGAAGAGGCTGCCCTTGCCGCCCGCGAGGCTGCATCCGCCTATGACGACCGCCGCGATCGTATCGAGCTCTATCCCGCTCGCCGTATCGGGATCGACGGCGCCCAGGCGCGAGGTCAGGATCAGTCCGGCGACCGCGCAAAGCACGCCCGTGATCACGTAGACGAGACTTTTATAGAAGCGCACGTTCACGCCCGCGAGGCGCGCCGCTTCCTCGTTGCTCCCGATCGCGTACCAGAACCTTCCCGGCTTGGTCTTCGTGAGCAGTATGTGCCCGAGGACGAAGAGCCCCACGAAGACTATGGTGTAGAACTCCATCCCGAAGACGGTGCCCGTACCGAAGAAGCGGTATCCGGCGGGCAGGCGCGTCAAGGTGTGGCCGTTCATGCTGACGTAGGTCAGGGACCGGGTGATCGCCTGGACTCCGAGCGTCACAATGAACGGCGCGAGCTGCGTGTAGGAAACCAGGTAGCCGTTGACGAAGCCCATCATCGCCCCGATCATGAGGATCGAGATGATGCCTACGACGAGGCCGAACTTGAGGAGGATTATCCCGCCGATCATCGTCGCGATCGCGGCGATGCCTCCGACCGAAAGGTCGATGCCGCCCGTGAGGATTATCAGCGTCTGGCCGACAGCGATGATGCCGACCGTCGTCGCTTGCCAGAAAAGGTTGTTGATGTTGCCCGCCGTGAGAAAGCGAGGAGCGAGGACGCCTATCACCCCGCAGAGCAGGACGAAGGCCGACAACATCGCGAGCTCTATCCGGTAGGCCACGAGAAATTCGGCGTACGGGACCTTCGCGCCGTCGATCCTTTTACCTGCCATTATCATATTCTCCCTCTGTGCAGTAGGACATGATTACTTCCTCGGAGACTTCGCTTTGGTCGAGTTCCTTCACGATCTTTCCCGACCGCATGACGAGTACCCTATCCGACAGGGCGATGATCTCCGAAAGCTCCGACGAGACCAGGACGATGGCCACTCCGCGGCGCGCGAGAGCGTCGATAAGGTTGTAAACGTCGAATTTGGCCCCGATGTCGATGCCTCGGGTCGGCTCGTCGAGGAACAGGATCTGCGGATCGGTGAGCAGCCATTTGGCCAGGACGACCTTCTGCTGGTTGCCGCCGCTCAACGAGTTCGCGGACCCCGAGTTCGAGGCCATCTTGATCCTAAGTCCGGCTATCTCTTTTTCAACGAGGATGTTTTCCTTTTTTCTATTGATCCAAAAGCCCCGCGACCGCACGTGGTAGGAGAGGGTCAGGTTCTGATAGATCGGGAGACTGACGAGAATTCCGTGCTGCTTCCGGTCTTCGGGGACCATGCCCATGCCCTTGCGTATGGCGTGGCGCGGGGACCGAACGCGCCCCTCATGACCCTGGACGACGATCCTGCCCGAATCGGCGTGATCGGCCCCGAAGACGGCGCGGATCAATTCCGTGCGGCCCGCCCCGACCAGCCCGGCTATACCGACCACCTCCCCCCGGCGCACCCGGAAAGAACAATCCAGAACGCGATTTCCGCGACTCAGGCTTTCTATCTCGACTACGGTCTCTCCCGGCGGATTGCGCTTCCTGATGGAATAGAGATCGCCGATGTCTCGGCCCACCATCGCTTTTATCAGGTCCTGTGTCCTTGTCCCGACGGTATCGAATTCCCTGACCTTTTCGCCGTCCCTGAAAACCACGATTCGATCGCTGATCTCGAATATTTCCTCCAGGCGGTGGCTGACGAAAATGATCGTGATGCCGTCCGCCTTCAGTTTTCTGATGAGCGCGAAGAGCTTGGCAGTCTCCTGCTTGGTGAGGGTGGCCGTCGGCTCGTCGAAAATAAGGAGGCTGGAATGGATCGACAGGGCTTTGATGACCTCGACGAGTTGCTGCTCGGCGACGCTCAGGCCGGAGACTCGGCGCGACGGATCGATGGCTATATCGATGTTGGCCTTCTCGAGCAAGGCCTCGGTTCGCTTGACGATGCCCTTACGGTCGAACCAGGCCCCGCCACGGTACGTTTCCTTCGCCGTCAGGAACACGTTTTCCGCGACGCTGAGATCGGGGATGAGGTTGAACTCCTGCAATACGATCGAGATGCCGGCGGCCCTCGCCTCTCTCATCGAGTGGAAGTGCAGTTCACGGCCCTCGAACACGATCGATCCGCTGTCCCTCGGGATGACGCCGGCGAGGATCTTCGCGAGGGTCGATTTACCCGCGCCATTCTCTCCGATCAAGGCGAGAACCTCTCCGGCGCGGATATCGAAGGACACGCCATTGAGGGCGACAGTCCCGCTACCGAAGCGTTTCTTCACGTCGCGTATCTGCACAAGTGCATCGTCCATGCCGCCCCCTGGAACACCCGATCCGACCGCGACTCGTGTCGGCGAAAATCTCACAAGAACTGGCTCTGTTTTTTCTGTTCTCTCCGAAAGTCCATCCAGATCTCAGCGGTATTTTGGTATATTGTATACCATTTGTCAAGTAGAACTTGGTCCCGTGGAACGAATGGTAGGCCATGATGGAGAGAACCAGCAGGCCGAAGACCTGCCTTTGCTCTCCTACAGAGAGTAGTAACAGACCATATCTACTTCGCATATGCATAGGTCACATATCAGACAAGTACTATAGGGTAATAAATCCAACCTGTCAATTTCTTTTAGACGAACCACCGCTATGACAGCAGCAGGAGTTCGGGATTATCCAAGAAACACCTTTTTCACCCAGTTCATGTGGTCGGTCATAGCCATTCTCGCCGCCCCCTGATCCCGTTTCTTGAGAGCCTCGAGGATGCTGCGATGGTACCGCGCCGAATTGCTATAGTCTTGAGGAGACTCGAAATACTCGTTCCGTACCTTGCCGGCAATATTGTACACGAGTCCGAGGAGTTCATGGAGAATGGTATTTCCGGTGGCGGCGTTGAGGAGTTCGTGAAAATGGACGTCGGCCTCGAGCATCCGTTCCAGGTCGGGAGGGACGACTTCCTCCATTGTCTTGACCGCTCTTTCCATTTCCTCAAGCTGCTCGTTCGTAACGTTGACTACGACCGAATCGATGATCGCGACCTCGATGATGCGGCGCGCCTCGATTATGTCCTCGAGCGAGTGATCGTAGTCGAAGAGTCCGAATTCCAGCGATTTCCGATAAAACGACCCGCGGGTCTTCGTTACGAAGGAGCCGGCCCCTGCCCGCACCTCGATGAGGCCCATGGTCTCGACCGAGCGCAGAGCCTCGCGAAGCGAGCTCCGCCCGATGTTGAGAAGCTGAAGCAGTTCATTCTCCGATGGCAGCTTGTCACCGTATTCGAGATCGTCTTGGATGAGCTTGATGAGGCGACGGATGATCACGTCGTTGAGCTTTTCCTTCTTGATGGGTTCTATCATCAGGTCCTTTTTCACGATTTCGCTCTCTTTCAAAAGTCCGAAGAGATGCATGCTACGCCGATTCGATGAGGGGTTTAGGCCCACAAGTCATCCGACAGCGCGGATATAAACAATGAATCTTAACTCTTGTCAGCTTATAAGACAAGAGAGTTCTTTTAAATGTGGACATACATTGGGAGAGGTTTGTTCTTGACAAATGGTATACAATATACCATAATATTTCTACATTAGATAACTCACCAAGACTGAACGGGGGAAGCAATGGCCGAATTCGAAGGACAAACCGCTATCGTGACTGGATCGGCGCAGGGAATTGGACGTGCCATTGCCGCGGAGCTCCTACGACAGGGGGCGAATGTAGCGCTCTGCGATCTCAAGGTCGAAAAGCTCGAGGCCTTTGCGCGCGAAATGGCGGGAGTGGCCAAAGGAAGCATCTATTATGGGCGCGTCGATCTCTCGAAGGGAGAAGAAATCCGCGCCTTCGTCGCCGCCGTCGAGGATAAATTCTCGAAAGTGGACATTCTCGTCAACAACGCCGGAATCCATCCGCTCCACATGATCGAAGACATCGAGGACGAGGAATGGGACCTGGTACTCTCGATTAACCTCAAGGCCCAATATATCTTCTGTCAGTCCGTCTTACCGGGCATGCGACGGCGCAAGTATGGAAGGATCATCAACATATCCTCCGAGGCGGGGAAGAACGGCGGCACCGTGGCCGCTCCCCACTACTGCGCCTCGAAGGGCGGCGTGCTCGCCTTCACGAGAAACCTGGCGCAGCAGGTCGGAGCCGACGGCATCACCGTGAACGCCATCTGCCCCGGCAGGATCGCCACCGAGATGTCCGGCTCCGTCTCGCCCGCCGAGAACCAGAAGTTCATAGATAAAAGCATCATCAAGCGCCTCGGGACGCCAGAGGACATCGGCTTCGCAGTCACGTACCTCGCCAGCAAGCGCGCGGGCTTCGTGACCGCCGAGACGATGAACGTCAACGGCGGGACCCTCAGGGACTGAAGACCAGCGCGCCGAGGGCCGGCCGCAAGAACCATGGGCGGGAGCGGCGGATCGGCGCATCGCGCCGACGAAAAGGAGTACAACTATGAGCATTGCAGCGGGGGAAATTCTCGTCGAGGCGGACCCGCGACGAAAACTCGCGATGACCAAGGCCCTCGCCCGGCAGATTCGGGTCGAGATGCTGGATATCTTTCACGACAAGGGCACGGGCCACTGGGGTGGGTCCTCCTCGGCCTGCGAGCTGGTGACCGCCCTCTACTTTCTTAGAATGCATATCGATCCCACGAAGCCGCTGATCGAGGGCCGCGACCGTTTTATCCTGTCCAAGGGCCATGCCTCGCTTCTGCTGTACGAAGTGCTCGCGCATCGGGGATTCTTCGATAAGTCCCTCCTCTCGACCTTCCGCGACGTGGACTCTTCTCTTCAGGGCCATCCCTGCATGTACAAGACGCCGGGGGTCGACATGTCTACCGGAGCCTTGGGCCACGGCCTCTCCGTGGGCCTTGGCATGGCCCTCGCCTCGAAGATGTCGGGAAAGGGTTTCTGGACCTATGTCATGGTCGGCGAGGGTTGCCTCGACGAGGGACAATCGTGGGAGGCCATCATGTCCTCGGCGAAGTTCCGGCCCGAGCGACTCGTTCTCCTCGTGGACAACAATGGCGTGCAACTCGACGGCCCCTCGGCCGAGATAATGCCCCTCGATCCGATCGGAAAGAAGCTCGAGGCCTTCGGCTGGAACGTCGCCCCCGGCGCATACGACGGGCACGACCTCGGTTCCATACTGAAGTCCTTCGCCTGGCTCGATTCGCCGGGCACCTGGCCCAAGGCCGTCGTTTACACGACGGTAAAAGGCAAGGGGGTGTCTTTTATGGAAGGCAAGAACAAGTGGCACGGCTCCCCGATCGACGACGAGAGCTGGAAGAAGGCCAGGCCGGAGCTGGCGGCATCCTTCGCGGAAGCCGAGGCCTCCTTATGAGCATGACGATGCGCGATGCTCTGGGAAAGAAGCTCGCGGCCCTCGGCCGTGAGCGGAAGGAGCTCGTAGTCCTCGACGCGGACGTCTCGTCGAGCACGAAATCGAGCTATTTCGCCGCCGAGTTCCCGGAGCGCTTCTTCAACGTGGGGGTCGCCGAGGCGAACATGGTCGACATCGCCGGCGGCCTCGCCACCTGCGGTTATCGACCCGTGGTAAATGCCTTTGCCATTTTCCTCGCGCTCAAAGGAACCGATCAGGCACGAAACGTGCTCTGCTACAACAAGCTCCCCGTCGTCCTGGCCGGGGCATACGCGGGACTCTCCGACTCGTTCGACGGCGCAAGCCACCACTCTCTCGCGGACATAGCGATCATGCGATCCCTGCCCAACATGACCGTGATCGTTCCGGCCGACTCCGCCGAGGCCGAGTCGGCATTGGAAGCGGCGCTCGACGTGGATGGCCCCGTCTACCTCAGGGTGAATCGCAACGATACTCTGGACCTTCCGCCCGCGGGCAAGCCCTTCGCCATAGGCAGGATAGGAAAGCTTCGCGAGGGATCGAACCTGACGATAGCCGCGACCGGAATCTGCGTCTCGATGGCCATGGAAGCGGCGGCGACTCTCACGCACTCGGGGATCGAGGCCGAGGTGCTCAACGTCGCGACGATCAAGCCGCTGGACGTCGATGCCCTCGCGGCATCGGTGGCCAAAACGGGAAGGCTGATCACCGCCGAGGAACACACCGTGGTCGGCGGCCTGGCCGGCGCCTGCTCCGAGGCGCTGGCGACAAGGCTTCCCTTTATAATGGACACCGTGGGCCTACGCGACACCTTTACCGAGTCGGGCCCGTACGACAAGATATTGTATAAATACGGGATCAGCGCCGACGAAATAGTGCGCCGATCGATCGCTCTCGTTGCAGGCAGGATGGAGGCTTGAGTCATGAATGCATCGTTCGATAAAGCGAGAACACTTATCTCCTCGTGGAAGGGGGATTCCTACGTCTTCGGCCGTGGCAGGATGGAGCGCCTTGGTCCCATGGTCCGTGCCTACGGCAAGAAGGCCCTCGTCGTATGCAACGGCACGTACATGAAAAACGTTTCTGACGCGGTCGTCGCCTCGCTCAAGGCAGCCGGAGTGGAGATATCCGGCGGGGTCGTCGCGCCCGACGCGGGACCGAACGCCCCGCGGGAGGATGTTTACCGCCTCGAAGGCTATATCCTCCACTTTAAGCCCGATTGCATCGTGGCGGTCGGCGGCGGCTCCACGATAGACGCCTGCAAGGCCGCGAATGTCCTCGCCTCGATCCGGACAAGGAGTCCCGAGATCGACTTATACTTCGGCAGCAACCTGGTGACGCAGGCCCTCGCGGACACCGGCTCGAAACTTCTCCCCCTCGTCGCGGTGCAGACCTCCGCGAGCTCGGGAGCGCATCTCACGAAGTATTCGAACATCACCGATCCCGTGGCCGGCCAGAAGAAGCTCATCGTCGATGACGCGGTCATTCCTACCAAATCCCTCTTCGACTACGACGTGACCCTGTCCATGCCGGTCGGAGTCACGATCGATGGAGCGTTGGACGCCATAGCCCACGTCTTCGAAGTCTTCGCCGGGATAAAGGCCGATAATTTCGACCTGGCCGCGAAGATTACCGAAGTCGCTACCGAGCTCGTGCTCGAGTACGCGCCAACCGTCATCAAGAATCCGGAAGATCGCGACGCCCGCGAGGCTATCGGCATGGCCACGGACCTTGGCGGCTACGCGATCATGGTGGGCGGCACGAACGGCGCCCACCTGACCAGCTTTTCCCTCGTCGACGTTACGAGCCACGGCAAGGCCTGCGGAATTATGAACCCCTACTACCTTGTCTTCTTCTCGCCCAAGATCGAGCGGCAGCTCAGGATATTCGGCGAAGTATTCAAGAAGCACGGCTACGTCCGCGAGGAGCTTTCCGCACTTTCGGGCAGGGAACTCGGACTCGCCGTGGCCCGCGGCATGGTGTCCTTCGGGAAGGCCATCGGCGCCCCCACAAAGCTGAACGACCTCCAAGGCTTCGATGAGGAGAAGCACGTCAAGCGGGCCCTCGACGCGGCAAAGAATCCGCAACTCGAGATGAAACTGAAGAACATGCCGGTGCCTCTCACCGCGGCCCTCGTCGACGAATACATGGAGCCGATACTTCGAGCGGCCGCGATCGGCGATTTCTCCCTCATAAAGCTGATGAAATGAAGAAGGTCCGCCTGGCGCTGGGAGGGGGGGAAGCGGTACTCCGCCTACCCGCCGGGACCGATGTCTTCTCCATGGCGGCGCCCGATGCCCTCGCAAGCCCGGCGGACGCGATCGTGCGCGCCCTCGCCGCCCCCATCGGATCGCCGCCTCTCAGGGCCATAGCCGCGACGAGAAAGGCTTCGGCGTGGAGCGGCGAGGCCAGGGCCGTCATCGTAATCTCCGACAACACGCGCCCGGTGCCGTATCGCGGCGAGTCTGGGATACTCAGGCCCGTAATCGAGTCTCTTGTCGCCGAAGGCTACGAAGCGCGGAATGTCACGGTCGTCGTGGCTACCGGCACGCACCGTCCCATGCGCGAGGAAGAACTTCGGGCGATGCTGGACCCCTGGGTCTTCGAGCAGGGCGTCGCGGTCGTGAACCACGACTGCAAGGACGACGCAAACCTCGTCCGCCTCGGCACGACGGCGAGGGGAAGCGAGGTCTTCATCGATCGACGCTACGTCGAGGCCGACCTCAAGATACTGACGGGCCTCGTCGAGAGCCATTTCATGGCTGGCGCCTCGGGAGGAAGAAAATCGGTATGCCCCGGCCTCGTCGGGGAAAAGAGCACCTACGTCTTCCACGGGGCGCCCATGATGGCTCACGAGAAATCCCGCGACCTCGTCCTCGACGGCAACCCCTGCCACGAAGAGGCCCTCGAAGTGGCAAAGATGGCGGGCGTCGACTTCATCGTCAACGTCACTCTCGATCATTCTTTTCGCACGACCGGCGTCTTCGCCGGGGACCTCGAAGAGGCTCACGCCGCGGCGGTAGCCAAGGTGAAGTCCTACGTGAGCGTGGGCGTGGACGGCGAGTACGACATCGTCGTCACCCACGCGGGCTACGTCGGGATCAACCATTACCAGGCGGCCAAGGCGGCCGTGGCCGCAACGGGCGCGCTCAAGACGGGCGGCCACCTCGTCCTCATCGCCGACAATACGGACGGCGCGAACCCCGTAGGCTCCCTCGCCTACAGAACCTGCCTCCAGCTCCTTACCGTCGTGGGCGCGGAGGCATTCGACCGCCTCCTTCTCTCGGACGCGTGGACTTTCATACCGGAACAGTGGCAGGTCCAGAAGTGGGCGGAGGTCTTTAAGCGGATACCCATGGGGAACTTCATCTACTTCGCTCCCCAGCTGGACGAGCGCCACTGGTCGGGACTCCCGGGCATAGACGGGGCCGCCTTTGTGGAACCCGAGCGGCGCGGCCGACTCTCCCTCTCGGATGCCGCGGACGTCGTCGAGCGCGCCCTCTCTTCGATCATCGCGAGATCGGGGGTGGAGGGAAGGCCGGAACCGAGGATCGCCTATCTCGCGGACGGGCCCTACGGCATACCCTTCAACCGCGGAGCTCCATGCCCGTCTTGAGCGCCCTGCCGAGGCGCCCCGCGGCGGCCTCGATGAGGGGCCCCGCACCGGCCATCGCGGCGTCGAGGCTCATGGCCTTATCCATGATGCAGAAGATCGCGCCGATACCCAGATCGTAGACCGACTCGGCGCCCTCCCGGATCTCGCCCACGAGGGCGACGACGGGTACTCCTCGGTTGCGAGCCCTGGACGCCACGCCCACGGGGACCTTGCCGAACCGCGTCTGGCCGTCGATGGCTCCTTCGCCGGTGACGACCAGGTCCGCGCCCTCGAGATATTCGTCGAAGCGGATGAGGTCGAGGATGGCCTCGATACCCGACTTGAGCCGGGCGCCCGTAAAGGCGACGAGGCCGCCGCCCAGGCCGCCCGCCGCCCCCGCTCCCGGAAGACTTTCCATTTCGATACCGAGGTCCCTCCGCACGACGGCCGCGAGGCGGGCCAGGCCCGAATCGAGCTCACGGACCATCTCGGGGGTGGCCCCCTTCTGGGGACCGAAAACGGCGCTCGCGCCCGTCGGCCCGGTGAGGGGATTGGATACGTCGCAGGCGACGCTGATCGCCAGGGCCTCGAGGCGCGGATCGGCCCGCGCAGGGTCGATGTTCGCGATTCGCGACAGGGCTCCGCCCCCGCATTTCAGCTCGCGCCCGTCGGCATCGAGGAAGCGGTAGCCGAGGGCGGCGGCCATGCCCATCCCCCCGTCGTTCGTGGCGCTGCCCCCGATACCGATGAGAATTTCGGCGCATCCCTCGTCGAGGGCGTCGCGGATGAGCTCGCCGGTCCCATACGTCGAAGCTTCGAGGGGGTTGCGCATGGACTCGGGAACGAGAGTGAGGCCCGAGGCCTCGGCCATCTCGAGAATTGCCCTGCCGCCGCCGAGAAGGCCATAGCTCGCCGTCACCACATCGCCCAGGGGGCCTCTTACTTGTACGCTCTTTCGCCGCCCCTTCGCCCCTTCGAGGATGGCATCGACCGTGCCTTCGCCTCCATCGGCGACGGGGAGGCAGATAATCCGGGCACCGGGAAAGATCGGCCCGAGGCCTGCCGCTATCCGGCGGCAGGTATCCTTGGAAGAGCAGCTTCCCTTGAAGGAATCGGCGATGGCGATGATCTTCACTATGACTCCCGGTCGACATTGCGCTGAGCTAGAAGCTCAGGTCGTGCATTATATGCACCTCGAGAAGCTCATCGATCTTCTGGAACTCTTTATTCGCGAGGAGCCGCACGAGCTTTTCGTGCTGCGAAAAGTATTCGGCGAGGGTATTATGGGGCAGATGCTGCTTGAGCCTAAGTAGCTGCAGCTTGGCGTCGAGCATCTGCAGCATGGCATACAGCTCCTTGTTTCCCGTGCCCCTCGCGATCTCGCGGTGCAGGGTCGAGTCGTATTCGTAGGCGGCAGCGTAGTCGCCGCTGTCGTTCGCCTCCCTGCAGTTCCTCGCGAGCTCGTAGAGGCGAGCATAGGATGCGTCGTTCGCGGCCGCGGCGAATAAGCGGACCGAAAGCTTCTCGAGGTAGAGCCTCACCCAAGAGATATCCTTGGCCTCTTCGGTATTGATCGTAGCGACGTAGGCGTAGCTCCGCGGCTTGATGACGATGAGCCCGTATTCGGCCAATTTCCTCATCGCTTCTCGAATCGGAGTCCTGCTCACTTTGAACAGATCGGCTACTCTTTTTTCAGGTATTTTTTCCCCGGCCTTCAATTCCCCTGACAGGATGAGTTTCTTGATGTGCGTATAGGCCTGATCCGATATGCTGATCCTATCTATACTGACCGCTTGTCCCAATGTTTCCAGCATATTTCTCCGTGTTGCCATTCATTTATATGGCTTGACATGATCCCCTAATGGTGTACAGTATACCATTTATCAGTGAAATAGCAACTCCCAACCACGGTGAGGATGAAAAGAAATGAATCCAGGAATTCGCGATAGCGCGTGGGATCGATACGGGATAATCCGATCCATATTGGAGCCCGTCCGCGTTCCAAGGATGGCGAGAGTCCGCCAGATCTTCGACGACGAGAGAATCAGAAATATCGCCGAGGCGGTCGATCGGGAGTTCGCGAAGGCGGACATCGGATCGGCGATACTGCCGGGCGCGAGCGTCGCCATTACGGTGGGAAGCCGCGGCGTCGCGAACATAGCCGAGATAATCAGGGCCATCGTCAGGAACGTGAAAGTCCGTGGAGGCTCTCCCTTCGTCTTTCCCGCCATGGGCAGCCATGGAGGAGCCACGGCCGAGGGGCAACGTGCGATGCTGGAGGGCTTCGGCGTCACCGAGTCCTTCGTGGACGCCCCCATCCGCGCGACTATGGAAACGAAGGTGATCGGGCAAACACCCAAGGGCCAGGATGTCCATATCGACCGATTCGCGGCTGAAGCCGATGGTATCATAGTCGTTGGCAGAGTCAAGCCGCATACGGACTTCAGGGGTGAATACGAAAGCGGCCTGATGAAGATGATGGCCATAGGAATGGGGAAGCAGAAAGGCGCCGAGATCTGCCATACCGAGGGTTTCGGAAGAATGGCCGAAAACGTGCCCGCCTTCGGCAAGGTCGTCCTCGAGCGGGCAAGCGTTCTCTTCGGCCTGGCGATTCTGGAGAACTCGTTCGAAACGACATTCCGCATAGAGGCCGTACCGAAAGCCTCGATCGAGAAGAGGGAACCGGAGCTCCTCGCCGAGGCGAAAAGGCTGATGCCGAGCATCCTGATTCCTCGATTCGACATTCTCATCGTGGACCGGATCGGCAAGGATTTCAGCGGCGAGGGGGCGGACCCCAACATCACCGGGACCTACTGCACGCCCTATGCGAGCGGGGGTCCGGAGGTACAGCGCTATGTCGTTCTCGACCTGAGCGAGGAGACCCACGGCAATTCCCTCGGCGTGGGCATGGCCGACTTCACGACCAAGCGCCTCTTCGACAAGACCGATTTCGACGCGAGCTACCCGAACTCGCTTACGAGCAGACTCGTCAAGACGGTGAAGATGCCCATGGTTCTGGAAAACGACAGGCTTGCCATTAAAGCGGCCATCTATACCTGCATCGACATCGATCCGAAGGCCCCGCGGATAGTGCGGATAGCGAATACTTCGCACATCGACGTCATCGGCGTCTCCGAGACCCTCCTCCCCGAGTTGAGCGACAATCGGCGCATCGAAGTCCTCGATCTCCCCAAAGAGCTGCCATTCGGTATCGATGGCAACCTTCCCGGCCTGAACGGTTGATGAAACCCGCGACCAAGAAGCCGCTACACCGTGGCTTTGGTCGCCCCGGTGGTGATGCCTCCGTCGACCAGGATGATCTGGCCGGTGATGTATCGAGACGCGTCCGAAGCGAGGAAAACGACGGCTCCGTCCAGGTCGTCGGGCCTTCCGGGCCTCTTAAGGGGAATCCTGTCGACGATGTACTCCAGCCAATTCGCATTTTCGTAGAGAGTGGCGTTTTGCGCCGTCTTGAACCATCCCGGCGCGAGGCAGTTGACCGTTATTCCGTGAGGCCCCAGCTCGTCGGCCAGGCCCTTTGTCATCTGCAGAACCCCTCCCCTGCTCGCGCAATACGGAACGATCCCCGCATAGCCGAAAACGCTCGTCACCGAGCCGATGTTGATGACTCGTCCCGAACCGCGCTCGATCATGGCAGGGGCAAATCCCTGGGTCACGAAGAAGCCCGAGCGGAGGTTCGTCTCCATGATCAGGTTCCACTCGTCCCAGGAAAAGTCGAGGAAGGGCTTGCGGATGTTCATCCCGGCGTTGTTGACCAGAATGTCGATGTGGCCGTGGTCCTTCAGCGCGGCTGCCACGAATTCCCTGATGCTCTGTTGGTAGAGCACGTCCAGAGAGTAGGATTCGATGCTGCCACCCGCCTCTCGGATCTCTCGGACGAAGGGATCGCAACTTTCCTTCTTGCGCGCCGTGACGACGAGGTCTGCGCCCGCCCGTGACAAGGCGCGGGCCATGAATTGGCCCAGCCCTCGACTGGCCCCGGTCACGACGGCCCGCTTACCTTTAAGATCGAACTCCAGCATTTCTCACCCCCAATGGTCGGAACCGCGCGATGGACGGCTCCGCTGCCTCGGCGAAAGCCCGAGCCGCGGATTTGATAATGAAGTCAAATTACGATATCGTAAGTCCCCCATCTACCGGAAGGGAGATTCCGTTGATGAAAGAAGCCTCCGTCGAGGCGAGGTAGACGAAAGCCGCCGCGACATCGGCCTCGGACGCGAGCCTCCCCAGGGGAACCTCGTTTACCCTCTCCTCGCGCTTCTTCGGATCGGACAAGAAATTCCTGACCATCGGAGTCTCGACGGTGCTCGGATGGACCGCGTTGCAGCGTATATTTTCCTTACCATAGCGGGAAGCTATGCTGCGCGTCAGAAGGGTCAGCGCCCCCTTGGTCAGGGAGTAGGCCTCCGGGGTGAACCGATGGCCGATGAGGCCGCATATAGAGGACATGTTGATTATTGAGCCTCCCCCCGATCGCCTGAGCAGGGGCAGAGCATGCTTGATCCCCAGGAAGGGGCCTTTCACGTTCACCGCGAGCATGGCGTCCAACTCGGTCTCCGACATTTCCTCAATGGGCTTGCGGATGTTGATGCCCGCGTTGTTCACCAGGACATCGAGCCTTCCCGCGGCCGCTCCGACTTCGGCGAAAGCCGCGATCCACTCCGCTTCCTTCGTCACGTCGAGCTTCAGGAAACGCGCCCTTTCGAGCGAGCCCGCGAGGGCCTCGCCCGAAGCCGTCTCCAGGTCGGCGAGGAACACGATCGCGCCCTCCGCGACAAAGGCCCGGGCGATGGCCGCGCCGATGCCGCTCGCCGCCCCCGTGACGAGGGCGACCTTCCCTTCGAGGCGGGTCACGCTAGGACCCGGCCTCGACGCCCGCGAGGCGCTCGAAGTATCGGATGTTGCCGAGGCCGATGAATCCGATCTTCATGCGTTACCTCCCGAGACGAGTTCCTTGACTTTCCTCTCTATGGCCGCAGAGGTGAGGCCGAAGCGCTCGAGCAGCGAGGGATAATCGGCGGCCGATAGCCCGAACGAGTCCTCGATACCGACGAATTCCACGGGCGCGTGGCGCTCGCGGCGCAGGGCCTCCAGCACCGCCGACCCGAGGCCGCCGATCACCGTGTGCTCCTCCGCCGTCACGATCGCGCGCGTCCCCGCGGCGAGTTTGATTATGCCCTCCCGATCGAGGGGTTTGAGAGTGCTGACGTTCGCGACGCGCGTCGATATCCCCTGGGCCTCCAAGCGGCCCGCGGCCTCGAGGGCGAGCGAGACCATGACGCCGGAGGCGAAGACCACGGCGTCGCTTCCCTCCCTCGGGACGGAGATCTTGCCGATGGCGTAGGGCTCCCCCTCGGGGTAGACGAAGGGCAGGTCGTTCCGGTTGATCCTGACGTAGGCCGGCCCTTTGTGCCGCTCGAGGGCGTCGACCATGAGCATGGTTTCCCTGCCGTCGGCGGGGCACAGGACCGTCATATTCGGCAGCGCGCGCATGAGGGCGAGGTCCTCGACCGACTGGTGGGTTTTTCCGTCGCCGAAATCCGAGAGGCCGGCGCTCGATCCGCAAATACGGACATTGAGCTTCGGGATGCAGATCGAATTGCGCAGCTGGTCGTAGGCCCGCCCGGCCGCGAAGACCGCGAAGCTGTGCATGAATGGCATCTTGCCCACGAGGGCCAGGCCGGCCGCGGTCGACGCCATGTTCTGTTCAGCTATTCCCATCTCGAAGTACCGATCGGGAAAGGCTTCCTTTATGAGAACCGAACGGGTCGATTTCCCGAGATCGGCCTCGAGAGCCACGATGGACGGATTCCTCTGGGCAAGGCGGAGGAGAGCCTGTCCCCAGGCCTCGCGAAGGCTCTTGTATTCGTTCACGATTTTCCTCTCCCCGCTTCCGCGCCGGAGGGCCCGCCGATCGCGCCGTCGGCCCTATCCAGTTCCGCGAGCGCGGTCTCGTATTGTTCCTTCGTCATCGCTCCGTTATGGAATGCGGCCGTGTTCTCGGCGAAGGGAATCCCCTTCCCCTTGACGGTATTCGCGACGATGAGCCTCGGACATCCGCCCTTGGCCGCCCCGTTCTCGAAGGCTTCGAGGAGGGCCCCGACGTCATGCCCGTCGACGGTGGCGACATTCCAGCCGAAGCTCCTCCACTTCGCCTCTATATCGGGTATGGGCATTATTTCCGACGTCGGCCCGGTCGCTTGTATCTTGTTGCGGTCGATGATCGCGGTGATGTTCTCGATCCCGTAGGCGGGGATCGCCATCGCCGCCTCCCATACCTGTCCTTCGGCGAGTTCGCCGTCGCCGATCACGACGTAGATCCGGCACTCTTTCCGATCGATCCTGAGGCCGAGGGCCATTCCCAAGGCGATGGACAGGCCCTGCCCGAGGGAGCCGGTCACCGCCTCGATCCCCTTCGTCTTCTCCATGTCTGGATGGCCCTGCAGGAGACCGCCTATCGTCTTCAGCCTCGAGAGCTCCTCGCGCGGGATCAGGCCGAGCTCGGCCAAAGCAGCGTACTGGATAAGGACCGCGTGACCCTTGCTCAGGATGAACCTGTCGCGGTCGGGATCCTTCGGATTCTTCGGGTCGAACCGAAGCTTCTCGAAGTAGAGCGTCGCCACGATTTCGGCCAGGGAGCAAGATCCGCCCAGGTGGCCGGCCTTGCCGATTCCGATCATCTGCACCACGTCCTTCCGCAGGACGTTCGCTTGCCGTCGTATTCGCTTGATTGCGTTCTCTCGGGATTCGCTCACGCATAACCTCCAGATCTAGGGACAGAGCACGACTTTCAGGAGACCCTTCTCTTTTTCGTATAGACGCTTGAACCAGGACGCTCCTTCGGACAGCGGAGCGACGGCGCTGGTGATGGAGCCCGTGTCGATCTTGCCGCCGGCGATGAGGTCGAGGCAAACGGGATACTCGCCCCGCGAGGAGCAGCAGCCGAAAATCGTTATCTCCCTGGTCACGATGGATTGGAGGGGGAAGGGTACGGTGGGAGCGAGGTTCCCTACGAAGATCAGCTTTCCGCCCTTGCGTATCACCCTCGCGGCCGTTTCGACGGCGGGACCGATGCCCACGACCTCGAAGGCGCAGTCGGCTCCCCGCCCTTCGGTGATCTCGCCCACCACGGCCGCGGGATCCGCGACCGCGGAGTTCACCGTCGCCGAGGCGCCGAGTTTCCGGGCCATCTCAAGGCGGCTATCGTCCAGGTCGACAGCCACGACGGCCTTGGCTCCCGCGATCCTCAGAGCCTGAATGACGAGCAGACCGATCATGCCGGCCCCGACGACCACCACGGTATCGCCCAGGGCTATATTCGCCCTCGCCACCGCATGGACGGCTATCGAGAGGGCCTCGACGAGGACCGCCTGCTCGAACTTGACCGCGTCCGGAAGGCGGTAGATGATGTGCTCCGGCACGACGACGTACTCGGCGAAGGCCCCATCCTGGCGGTAGTCCTCGCAGGAGACGCCCAGGACCCGCCTGTTGTCGCAAAGGTTGATATCTCCCCTTCGGCAGAACCAGCATTCGCCGCAATATACCGTGGAGTCGAAGGTCACCCGATCTCCCTTTTTCCACCGGCCCGAACTCCCGGCCTCCTCGATGACGCCTGAGGCCTCATGCCCCATGATGACGGGCGGGCGACGCCTGCCGGTAGAGCCGTCCATGCCGTGAACGTCGCTCCCGCAAATGCTGCAGGCCTTCACCTTGATAAGTACCTGCCCCTCGCCCCGAACGGGGTCAGGCACGTCCCGATAGACCATTTTCATATACTCTTCGAGCATCAACGCTTTCATGGCTTTAAACTCCCTTCCTTCCCGAACCTCATCGCCAGCAGGCGGAGCGGAGCGCCCGAGGCGTATTCCCCTCGGATTTTCAAGGGGGCGGGGATGAGGAACACCCTCTCTCCGACGAGCCCCGCGACCTCGCCGCCGACGTTTTCGATCACGTATACGCCTCGACCGAGCAGCTTCCGATGGTTGACAGGATCGAATGGGGCGCTTCGGTAGCGCTCCTGCGTATCGAAGTCCGGCGAGTCGATGCCGACGAGGCGGACTCCGATTCGCGCGAGCCAGTCGCAGGCCTCGCCGCTCAAGATCCTGTACCGGTCGTAATATCGGGACGGCTCGCTATGGAAAAGCGGCGCCCATCCGGTAAATACGATGAGGGCGTCCCCCGGCGCCAGCTTTTCGCCGCAGGAGGACAAGGCCTTATCCAGGGCCTCCTGCGATATTTCCCGGGACGCGGAACCATTCTCCGGCCCATAAGCGGCTGATAGGTCCACGATCACCGCCGCTCCGGCGAGTTCGCCGATCGCCATTTGGTCCAGTCGTTTGCCCGCTTCGACCATGTGCCAGGGCGCGTCGATGTGGGTGCCCGAATGCAGGCTCATCGTGACGATCGCATGCCTGCAGCCATGGCTCGCGAATCCCTGGACGTTCTTGAAAGAGGGAAACCCGAAGGGGTGGAAAGTGTCCTCGTCAAGGCCGTGGCTGAGATCGAAAATCTCCCGCATGCTTCGCTCCTCCTGCTTCCAGACTCAGTCGGGTATTCGGCTAGCGCCGCTCGCTGCTCGCGAAAATTATCGCGAGTATGATGACGCCCGTCAGGATATACCGAAGCCCGACGGTGAACCCGATGATGTCCAGAAGGTAGAGGATCAGCAGGAGCAGCATGGACGCACCCAGTATCCCGGGCACGTTCGAATCCCCGCCCGCGATCGCGCAACCGCCTATCACGGGGACCGCTATCGAATTCAGGAGGTACTCGCGCCCCATGCCGAGGGTGACTCCCCCGCCGAAGGCCGAGAGAAGTATCCCCGTAAGCCCGGAGAACAGGCCGCACAGGACGTAGGTGACCAGCCTATTCCGGTCGACTTTGATGGAGGCGAACGCGGCCGCCTTCGGGTTCTGGCCGATGGCGTGGATGGATCGTCCATAGCGGGTCCGTTCGAGGACGAAATGCATGAATACGCCGATCGCTATCACGACCAGGAAGAGGACGGGCACTCCGGCCAGCTTCAGGTTCACGAAGCCGGCCAGCCCCGTCGGAGGCTTTATCTGGAGGCCGCGGAAGAAGACGATCGAGATGGTCTGCACGATGAATCCCGAGGCCAATGTCGCGATCATGGGCGGGACGCGAAGGAGCTTGATGAGGGCGAAATTGAAGCCCCCGATCGCCGCTCCGGCCGACAGTCCGGCTATCGCGCCAAGCACGATGCCCGAGTCCGAGGCGTTCATCACTTTCATCGCGACAAAGCCGGTGAGGCCGATGGCGTAGGGGATGGACAGCTCGATGTTGCCCGGCCCCAGAGTGATCACCAGCATCTGTCCGATGCCGACGAGCATGAAGAATGACGCAAAGCTCGCCGACGCCCGCAGGGTGCCTATGGGATCGCTCGACACGAAGGATATGACCAAGAACACGAGGGCAGCGCCGACGTACGACCAGAGCCACTTAACCCTGATCAGCTCCCTGAGGGTCCTCGCCATGTTGCCCTGCCGCGCTTCACGCATATTTTGCCTCGCGCGTCGACTTTGCAGCGCTGTTCAGGAAAAGGACTATGAGGAGGATCAGGCCCTGCGACCCTACCTGCCAATCGGGGGATATCTTCAAGAAGGTGAGGAGGGTGCCGATGAGGGTCATCACGCAGGCCCCAAGCACCGCGCCGACGGCGGTTACCTTGCCGCCCGAGAAGGAGCCTCCGCCGAGCATGACTCCCGCCACGCTCAGCAGGGTGTAGTTCGAGGCCATGTTCGCGTCCGCGCTCGTCGTAATGCCCGCAAGCGCGGTTCCCGCCAGGACGCCGAAAAGCCCGACGAGCCCGAACACGCAGGCTTGGATAGCCGCTATCGAGTGGCCGGATAGCGCTATCGCCTTCATGTTGCCGCCGATTCCCCGTACGAGAATCCCGAAGTTCGTCTTGAAGAGGAAGAGATGGCCGAGGACGGCCAGCACGATAAGGAAAATGACGGGCAAGGGCACCAGGGGCGGTACGGCGCTCACCGCCTTCTGCACTATGGCCGGGATGTTCCCGCCCGGCGTAGGCTGGATAGTGACCGCCAGGCCGGTCCATACGAAGGACAACCCTATCGTGATGACGATGGAAGACAGTTTCCGCCAGTAGAGGAAGGCCCCGATGAGGGCGTAGACCGCGACGATCGCGACGAGGGAACCAATTCCCAGCCACGGGTTTGCCGGAATCACGGTCCCGACGACGCAGGTGACCAGACCGATCAGGTTCCCCATCGAGAAGTCGATCTCTCCGATAGCCATCGCGAACATCATGCCCATCGTCGCGAGGCTGAGCGGTATCGCCATGTTGAGCAGGAGCTGCAGTCCGATGTATCGGAAGACGATCGGGCGAAGCAGCACCAATGGGATGAAGATCGCGAGGGCGGAGAGGATGGGCAGGATCAGGACCTGGAGGCCGCTGCTCCTCCTAAAGGCTGTAAACGCGTTCAATGCTACCCTCCGATTCAGAACGAGGACTTCAGGATGTCTTCCTCGGTGGCCTTGTCGCCCGAAAGCTCGGCGATGATCTCGCCGGACCTGAAAACGTAGATGCGGTCGCAGTACTTGAGCTCGCTCATCTCGGTCGTGTACCAGACGAAGCTCCTGCCCTTTCCGCTCTCCTCGATGATCAGCTCGTATATCTCGTCCTTGGTGCCGACGTCCACGCCCCGCGTCGGATCGTCCATGAGCACCAAGGGGGAACTCGACTCGAGGCAGCGCGCGAACAGGACTTTCTGTTGGTTGCCGCCGCTGAGGCTCAAGATGCCGCGCGCCGTCGAATCGACCTTGATGTCGATGGCCGCTTTCCACTTGTCGGCGACGGCCCTTTCCTTCGAGGGATCGATGAGGAGGAAATTCTTGACCCGGTCGTAGACCTGCACGGTAATGTTCTTCGCGATCGACCAGACAGGGAATATCCCGTCCGACTGGCGGTCCCCCGCGATGAAGGTCGTGGGACCCTGAATGCGATAATCCTTGCCGTGCCTGTAGTCGAAGAGGCGGTGCAGCAAGGCCGTCTGCCCGTGTCCCGCGAGCCCGGCCAGGCCGACGACCTCGCCCTTCCGGACGCGTATGCGGAGGCGGCCGTCGTCCCGCGTCGGTTCCACCATGAAGGCCGCCTTCTCGCGTCCGTCGGGCTCGGCGCGCGCGCCTTTTTCAAGACCGCCTTCCTTGATCATCTTGGCCTCGCCCATCGACTCGATGATCGTGCGCCTCGAGGCGGTGCTCGTCGCGAGGATGCCGACGTTCGCCCCGTCCTTCAGGACCGCGATCCGCGACGTGCACGCGAGCACTTCGTCCAACAGGTGCGAGATGAAGACGACGCTCATCGAGCCGCCGCGCAAGGAGTTGATAAAATCGATCAATTGCCGCGACGTCCGATGGTCGAGGGCGCTCGTAGGCTCGTCGAGGATCACCAACCGAAGTCGCCCTCCCGCCTCGGAGAAGGCCTTCGCGATCTCCACGATCTGCCTTTCCCCCAGAGGGAGGTTCTCGACGACGTCTTTCGGATGGATGCCGTGGCCCGGGAATATCTTGTCCAGCGTGCTCATGATGATCGTCTCGGCCTGCTTCTCCCATCCGAAACCGCTGAGCGAGCGATGGAAGACTTTCATGTTCTCGAGGACCGTGAGGTTCGGACACAGGCTGAGCTCTTGGAAGACCGCCCTTATCCCCAGGCGGTTTGCGGTCTGGACGTCGTAGTCCGGGCCCAGGGGAAGGCCGTCTACCATGATGCTTCCCGAAGTCTGGCGGAACGTACCCGTCAGGATATTGACGAGAGTCGATTTCCCCGCTCCGTTATGGCCGACGATGCCGAGCGATTCGCCCTCGAGAACGCTGAGGCTAAGGTTATTAAGGGCATGCGAATGAATAAAGGTCTTGTGTACGTCCCTCAACTCTACGATTGCGCTGCTTTCGCCCATGGTATTCCTGATATTGCACCGGGATAGGAGAGGCGGTCTCCTGCCGTTCCCGGCAAGAGACCGCCCGCCGACAGGTATCAGAAAGAGATAATCACTGCCCTATCGGATCGGCCGGCGCCGGCTTGCCCGCGATGGCGTTCGCGATCATCTGCTGTGTCCATGCCTGGGGATAGTTCAGGGTCGCGACGCCGCCCTTCGCCGTATTGGCCAAGAAGAAGTCTAGCTTCTCCTGCGGGACGACGAGGGGGTTGATGTTCATCATGTGGGGGACCTTCTTGCCATTCAGGACCTCTACCGCCACCCACATTGCTATCTGCACCGCGCCCGGCTGGCTGCATGCGGAGAAGGTCTTGAAACCGCTCTTGTCCTTGAGCTCCTTCCAGATCGCAAGCTCGTCATAGCGATTCCCCATCATGACCATGGGGACATTGCGCCCCGCGGCCTGGAAGGCCATGATGGCGCCGTAGCCGTCGCCGCCCTGGTCGACCACCGCGTCGATCTTGGGGAGGGAAGGGAGAATGCCGGCGACGGCTTTCTGCGCCGTAGCCTCGTCCCAGTTCCCGTAGACCTCGCCGACAACCTTGAGCCCGGGATATTTCTTGAGGCCCGCCGCGATGCCGTTATGGATATCGTCGTTTACGGAGGTGCCCGGAAGCCCTCGGATCTCGAGGATGTTGCCCGTCTTGGTGAGGTTGTTCGCTATGTACTCGACCTGATTTCGGCCGTACCAGCCGAAATCGATATTGATGACATAGGCTTTCGGGCTCGTGACGATGCCGTCGAAGCAAACTACGGGAATCCCCGCCGCCGCCGCGAGGTTGACCGCGCCGTTCAGCGCGGTGGGCGATGCCGCGTCGATGACGATCGCGTCGTAACCTTCAAGTATCATGTTTTGAATCTGGGCTGCCTGTTCGGCCGCGGAATTCTCGTTGGTGGTGAATGCCTGTGCCTCCGCTATCTGGCCGTCGGCCTTCGCCTTGTCGACGCCCGTCTGCCAATCGCGGAGCATCTGCTGGCGCCACGAGTTGGCGGCGTAGTTGTTGCTGAAGGCGATCCGCCACTTGCCCGGTTCCGCACCGAGGCCGATAACGACGACGAGGCCGAGAAAAAGGACAAACCACGTTCTTTTCATGCCTTCCCCCTAAGGAATATCCGAATGGGCGACGCGCCCTTCGCACGACCCGTCGTGCGCGCCCGGTCCGCGGGCAACGCGGCGCCATCATTCACCTATGAAGCGATACCAAACCCCAGAAACGACCCATGAGAGCTTCGGAAGCCCTACTGCGCGCCGCGCTGGAAAAGCGAAGGCGGAAGACCGAAATGCTTCCGAAAGCACTTACTGAAGTAGTACGGATCCGCGTAGCCGACCATCTCGGCGACGTCCGCGATCCTCGCGGAAGGCACGGAAACGAGGAGCGATCTGGCCTTTTCCATCCGCCGAGAAGTCAAGTATCCGACCAGGGACATACCCGAGATTTTCTTGAAAACCGAACTGAAGTGGCTCGGCGTAACGGCAAGGTGCTCGGCGATGCCCCCCAAGGAAAGACGATCGTTGCCGAGGTTCCGGTCGATATAGTCTTCCGCCCGCCTTACGAGATAACGGCCCCTCTCGCATCGATTACCCGAGTTCGTATACCGAACGCTCGCGGTAAACGCTGCACCCATGTGGCCCTGCCTCCTTTCCACCGGGAACATATCTCATAACCATTATTGTATTTCATGTATGATATCTTGTATACCATATTTGTCAAGAAAATGTTTTGCCAATTTTCGTAGCACGTATTACTTTGATGCGGACACTGTAATTGATTTCTATTTGATTCTAAAAAACGGTAATAAATGATAGAAAAACTACGATTCTTCCAACTAACTGTTGATATCGTGAATAATGTGCATTTTCAAGAGATCATCGATCCCATCGAAGTCCTTATTCTCGATAAGCCGAATCAGCGTTTGGTGTTGATCCAGATAAACGGTGAGCGTTTCGACCGGAAGGTGCTGCTTAAGGCGGACCAATTGATGCTTGGCGTCGAGGGTTCTAAGTATTCTGATCAACTCCGAATTCCCCGTGTACTCCGCTATTGCGAGATGGAGTTGACTGTCCAGTTCATAAACAGTTGCGAGATCGCTAAGATTATTGGCATCCTTGCACTTTCGAGCGATATCGCGGAGAGCCTGGAGCGATCCGGGCGTAGCGGACTGGGCGTAGCATCTGGCTGATAGGCGTTCGAGCCAGAGGCGCACCAAAGAGATATCCCTCGCTTCCTTATCGCTGATCGTAACGACAAGGGCGAAGCTACGCGGCTTGATGGCTATAAGCCCGTATTCGGCGAGCTTTCGGAGGGCCTCCCGGACCGGCGTCTTGCTAACGCGAAAATACTCCGCCAAACTGGCTTCAGATATTTTTTCGCCGCTCTTCAAAACTCCGGAAAGAATAAGCGCCTTGACGTGGTGATAGACTTTATCGGAGATACTTTGGTGGTCGGAAAGATCGGTACCAATGATTTCGCCTAACATGTCTCCTCCGGCCAGCCTCAACCTTTATGCGGTAAATGTATTTTTGATTCATAAATGTGTTATTACGGCAAGGGCTTCGATTGTCGTGGTGCCATCGGCATAATTGCCATAAAACACCACAACTATCTAGGATACTCCGCTCCGCGCGAAGGGTAAATGGAATTTCTTATGATAGCGAAAGCGTTTAAGGGAATCTCAATGGGCAAACTGCAGTCCGGCGCCGAAAGACTCGATTTTCCGGAACTCCCCCTGGTAACGGGGAATAGGGATGTGATAGTGAGTAGAGCGCGTCTTACGCCTGCCTGTCCGTTTTTTAGATTGTGTATCTATTACGAAGGAGTCGCAGCATGAAGGCCGTTCGTTTGAGCTCGCCGCGCATGATAGGGATCGCCGAGATACCCGAACCTGTCCGGGGTGGAGGAACCGTAAAGCTAAAAATAGAATCGGTCGGTGTCTGCGGCTCGGACATAGCCGCGTATCGCGGGACGTCGCCGCTCTGCACCTATCCAAGGGTAATAGGCCACGAACTCGTAGGCAGGGTGATGGAAGCGGACATCGGACCCACTGCGCTCCGGACGGGGGAAAGAGTGGTGGTCGAGCCGTATATCCCCTGTGGGCGTTGCTACCCATGCGGAATCGGAAGGACGAACTGCTGCCAGCACCTCGAGGTCATAGGAGTTCACCGTGACGGGGGCATGTGCGAGTTCATTTGCCACCCCTCTCAGTTATTACATAGGATCCCCGATTCGATTCCCCTGGCCGAACTGGCGCTGATAGAGCCGCTATCCATCGCGGTCCATGCGGCGCGTCGACTTGGAATCACGAAGGGCGAGCATGTCGTGATATTAGGAGCCGGCCCAATAGGCAACCTCACTGCACAAGTCAGCCTTGCTTCGGGGGCGATTCCAATAATGGTGGACATCCTTGGATCCAGATTGCTGATCGCCGAATCGGTGGGGGTCGAATTCTGCGTGAATTCGTCCAAAGAGGACGTGGCTCGCCGCGTCGCCGAAATAACCGCCGGAAGGATGGCGGAATGCGTAGTGGAGGCTACGGGGGCGCAGGCCGCTATCCGCTCGACGCCGGATCTCGCCTCATTCGCGGGTAGGATAGCCCTTGTCGGCTGGCCGAAAAACGAGCTTCCATTTCCAACTGGGACAATCACGCTGAAAGAGCTCGATATGCGGGGATCGCGGAACAGCGCCGGCGATTTCCCGCGAGCGATCGAGCTCATCGCGAGCGGCTCGGTCAACGTCCGCCCATTGATCACCAAGGTGGTCTCGCTCGACGAGCTCCCCGAAAGCATCGCGGTGCAATCGGACCGGCCCGACGAGTACATGAAGATCGTCGGGTTATTCTAGTCATAATGAAGTGACCACCCCGAACGTAGATGCGTAGGTTGCGCTACGATCGGGACGAAGGTAGCGTAGAGCTACATGCGAAGGGGGTGGTCATGAAGAAGAATAGCGCAGGATCGAC
>JBEKVO010000033.1:0-41236 GCA_049513895.1 Rectinemataceae bacterium
TGCTTCCTCAAGTTCTACACCGCTAAAACCGCCGTTCCCTCAATGAGTTCGGGGTAAACAATTTTCACAGCCCGACATTTCCCATTTCAGAACAAGGAGATGGGAACAGCGCTAATGACTCTATAACTTCGCGTTCTTCTTGATCCACGCCTTCCATGGCTTCCAGTAAAACTCCGTCCATCCTTTTTTTAGCTCCTCCGCCTGGTCGTCGGGAACGTTGGCGTGGGTGACGAGGAGGCGGGTGCCTCCTCCCTCGGGCAGGAAGAGAAGGACGAGCACCGAGTCCGGCGCCTCGCTGCCCCAATCCTCGGCCCGCCAGGTCTGAACGAGCATGCGGTCCTTTTCGGCGTGGAGGGTGACTCCGCCGATATAGCCGTCCCAGGCAGTGAAGGCGGCGCCGGCCTTGGCTTTGATCGAGGCTCCGGAGCCGGTAGCCTCGGCATGGAGCTTCTGCTCCGCGTAAAGGGCGTATACAGTCGCGGGCGGGGCCGCGAAAAGGACAGACTGGGTAAAGGTCTTGGGCATGATTTTTCCTCCTTCGCCTCCAATTTTCGTCCACGGCGCGGGATATGTCCAGGCACGATTCGCTCTTGCGCGATCCGGTTATTCGTGCAATTATATAGCGATATTACTAGATTGCTATAGATAGGTGGGGCATGGCCGTTTTCGTGGACGACGCAGAGCTCTCCGAGCATCTCACGGGCATACTCAAGGCCCTCGCGAATCCCGCGCGTCTGCGGATCGTCGCCGTCCTTTGTGAGAGCGCCGAAAACGTGGGCGCTCTTGCGGCGCGCCTGGGCCTCGAGCCGGCCATCGTATCGCAGCAGTTGCGGATCCTCAGGATGAGCGGCCTCGTGGAGGCCTCGCGGTCTGAGGGTTTTGCCGTCTACCGCCTGGCCCAGCCCAGGCTCAAGGAGCTCGTGAGCTGCCTGCAGAAATGCCCGAAAGAGCTCAAGTAGGAGGAGCAGACATGGCAATGGACGTAGAGAAAGAGATCGCCGCGCTTAAGGAACAGATGGAGGCCAGGCCGGGAGCCAAGCGCAAGCTGTCCATGGTCGTTTTCTCGGGCGACCTGGACAAGCACATCGCCTCCATGATCATAGCGACCGGAGCTGCCGCCATGGGAATGGAAGTCGTGATATTCTACACTTTCTGGGGCACGGCCGCGCTACGCGATCCCAAGAAGCGGGTAGGCGGCAAGAACCTGATAGAGAAGATGTTCGGCATGATGCTGCCCAAGGGGCGCGACAAGACTATCCTCTCCAAGATGCACATGGCGGGAGCGGGCACCGCGATGATCAAGGCTATCATGAAAAAAAAGAACGTCGCGAGCCTCGGCGAGATGTTCGAGATCGCCGGCCAGCTCGGCGTCAAGATCATCATATGCGAGATGTCGATGGACCTCATGGGCTTCAAGATCGAGGAGATGATCGACTACCCCGGCCTCTCGATCGGCGGGGTCGCCACCTTCCTCGCGGACGCGGGCGAGTCCGCGGTCCAGCTCTTCATCTAAGGAGGAACGCGATGGCCGAATACAAGATTGCAAAAACCCTGGACTACAAGGGACTCAAGTGCCCCATGCCCATCGTCAAAATCAGCCAGGAAATGCCCAAGCTGAGCTTGGGCGACGTCGTGGAAGTGCTCACGACCGACCCGGGCTCCCTCTCCGATTTTCCCGCCTGGGCCAGGACCACGGGGAATCAGGTTCTCGAGACCAAGCAGGAGCCGGGCCTCATCACAATCTTTGTAAAGAAGGCGAAGTAGGAGGCGGCGGTGGCGGGAGAGCTTGCAATACAAGCGGTATCGGCCGCTACGACAGCTGGGAAGGCCGTGGCTTCGGCCGCAGCCCCGACCGCCGCAACGGCGACGGACGCGATCAGCGCGGCCTCGACTCTGCCCCGTACGGGGCTCGGCATGGTTTTCGATAAGATCGAATACACGATAATGGCGCCCTTGGTATACGCAGCCCTCGCTTTTTTTATCGTCGCTTTGGCGCTTCGGCTCGTGGCTATCCTGCGCTCTCCGGGACATCCGTATCAGCTCGCCATCTATCCCGCGTCCCGACGTCCCTTCCTGGCCGCCCTCCGCGATACGTTCGGGATGCCTCAGGTTCTCAGACGAGCCCCCATCTTCTGGTTCTTTCTCGTGCTGTACCACTTGGGTTTCCTCGCGTTGATCCTGGGACATCTGGACCTCTTCCCGGCCATCCGAATAGTTCCCGCGGCATCGAGGCACATGCTGGGCGCTGGCCTGGTGGGGCTCGCGGTCACCATCCCGACCTTCTATTTCCTAGGTAGGCGTTTTTGGGGCGAGACGAGGAAGATATCCACTCCAGGGGACTACCTCCTCCTCCTCCTGCTGCTTTTCCTGTTTCTCTTCGGCGATCTCATGAGCTGGGGAAACTCCTGGACGGCGAGCGGCTTCGTGATGACCAAGAAGGACTTTTCGCTGTACTTCGCCTCGCTCGCGAGCTTCAGCTTCGCCGACCCGCGGACCGTGCTGCACGGCTCCCACTATCATTTTGTGGTCATCCACGTTCTCCTCGCCGAGCTATTCCTGGTCGTCCTTCCCTTCACGAAAATCATGCACGCATTCCTGGCTTTGCCGGTCAACGCGCTCCGGCGGCGAACATGGAGGGAAAAATGAGAGCACGCGATAGCGCGATGAACGACGCGGTATTGAGCGTCGGCACCAGCGCGGCCCTTAAGGAACTCTTCGAAAAGAAGCTCAATTCCGCGATGAGGCTCTACCTCGAGAGCTGCACGCGATGCGGTCTCTGCGTGGAGTCCTGCCACGTCCACGCTTCGATGCCCCAGACCCGCTATACGGCGGTGGGCCGCGCCGAGGTCGTGCGCAGGATTTTCAAACGCTATTTCAAGTTGCAGGGACGCTTCGCCCCCTGGCTGGGAGAGACCCTCGATCTGAACGACGCGACCGTGGACGCGTTGTACGACGCCGCTTTCTCCTGCACGGGATGCAGGCGCTGCATGGTCCACTGCCCCTTCGGCATCGATACCCAGCTCATCATGTCGATCGCCAAGGCCCTCCTTATCGGCGCCGACAGGGAGCCCAAGCTCCTCTCCATGCTCGCGGACATGTCGGTGGCCAAGGGAGAGTCCATAGGGGAGACGATGGTCGATTTCGCCCAGGCCCTGGTCAACCTCGACGGCGAAGTGCGGGCCCTCTGGCCGGCTTCGCCCTACCCGGCGGTGCCCTACGAGGTTCCGGGCTCCCGCGTGCTGTACGTCGCCCTCGCGGGCTCGCACTCCATCGTGAGCGCTGCGGCCATCATGAACGCCGCGGGCGAGAGCTGGTGCCTATCCTCGTTCGAGGCGGTCAATTTCGCGGCCTTTGTGGGCGACGCGGCCAAGGCGAAGAAAATCGCGCAGCGGATCGTCGACGAGGCCTGGCGCCTGGGCGTACGCGAGGTCGCCGTCGTCGAGTGCGGCACCGCCTTCCGTTACCTCAAGCACATGATCGGGCCGCAGGGCTTCGAGGTCGTCGCCTTCGTCGAGCTCATCGACCGCTATATCGCCGAGGGGCGGATCCGCCTCGACCCTTCCAGCCTCCCCGAAAAGGTGACCTACCACGACCCCTGCCAGCTCGCTCGCAACTCTGGCGTCATCGAGGAGCCGCGACGGGTACTGCGAGCCCTCGCCGCGGATTTCGTCGAGATGACGCCGAACCGCGAGGAGAATTGGTGCTGCGGCGGGGGAGGGGGTCTCGTCGCGATGGGCGAGGAAGAATTCCGGATGAAGTCGAGCAGGGTCAAGGCCGAGCAGATGCGCGCCACGGGCGCCTCCGTGGTAGTGACCGCCTGCGAGAACTGCCACAGCCAGCTCTCGGACCTGAACCGGCACTATAGCCTCGGCATGCGCGTCGAATTCCTGTCGCACCTGGCGGCGCAGGCGCTGGTCAAGGGCTGAAAGAACTTCACTTTATGCTCAGGAACCGCCGGTCGTTCATCGACCTGGCGTCCTAAAACTCCAGGCGGCAATTTACGTAATATTTACATATACGAAATATTTCCGATAGACTCTCATTAACGTCCTGCCGTATTTTATTCCTATCATGTGGATTCGCGAACTCGGAGGAGTATAAATGAGACGGCAAAATAATTTTGATGTGAAGCCTCGGGACGATCATGCGCGTTAGGCCTACGGTTGAAATAAGGCGGATTTTTGTCTCGGTCCTCTGCTGCGCGGCTTTTATCGCCCAGGGTCTCGCTCAGGAAACAGAAAGCGCCCCGAAGCCCGAAGGTCCCGACGCGGCCGCGGTCACATCGTCCGACGCTACGGTATCGATCGGTCTGGACGAGTGCCTTGCCGCATCGCTGGCCGGAGCACCCGGCCTCAAGACGGCTAAGCTGAGTCTCGATACGGGCTCGGCCCAGCTCGCGTATGCCATTGGAAGCAATGGGCTGACTCTCGGAGAGTCGGCCGGCTATTTATTCCAATGGCCGACCGGATCGGCATCGTCTTCTACTACCTTGTCGAACTCTTCGGGAGTATACGGCAACAACGTCCAGGCTGGAGCATCGCTTTCGGGCCCTTCGACGAGCCTTGGCGTCTCGGTACAGCCGGGATTCCCGACCGCGGGCGGCCTATCGACGGCGGTCAGCATTACTGGAAAACAAGTGGTCTATGACGGCTATCCCGGCGGGCGGCCGACGGGCTTGGTCAAGCAGGCGCGGTATTCCTTCCAAATCGCCCAAGTGACCTACGACGCCGCGCTCGAGAGCCTCGCATACCAAGTAAAGCAAGCCTATTATACTTTGCTCGGCGACCAGAACGGCCTCATCGCGCGACAGGCCACCGTAAAGCAGGCGCAGGAAGAACTGTCGCAGATGCAGGGATACCACAAGGCGGGACGGGCCACTACCCTCGATATCCTTCAGTTTCAGGTCGCTCTGACCCAGGCCCAGCTCGATCTGCGGACCCAACAGAACGCGATCGAATCGGACAGGAAGAAGTTGTCCCTCGCCGTCGGATGGCCGCTCGACAAGGCGTATATCGTCTCGGAAGTGTCGAGTCCGAGTCCTCCCGATTTAGACCCGAAACAGGCCCTCGAGACGGCCTTCAAGAACAGGCCCGAGCTCAAGAACCTCGATCTCAATATCGAGTACGCGGACGTCGACCTCTCTCTGCAGAAGAGCCAATTCTCTCCGGTTGTATCGATCAACGGCGGTCTTGGGCTCCAGCAGGACTTGACGCCCGATACCCTCGGCGCGGGCACCATTTCCCTGGGGGCCACTATCGCATTGCCGCCGATCTACGACGGCAAGCAACAGGCGTCGCTCGTGCGCCAGAAGGCCAACGCAATCGCGAACTACAATGTTCTGAGAGAACAGGAACGCCAGAGCATCACCATAGATGTCCAGAACGCGCTCTTCTCCGTCATGGACGCGAGCGACCGGTTCGACCTCGCGAAGCAGAACCTGGAACAAACGCAGGGCGTCTACGATATGCAAAGGGCGAAATTCAGGGCCGGCCTGGCCTCATCCGTCGACGTCATGACGGCCTTCGCCGCTCTCGCGACCGCGCAGGTCGGCCTCGAGACGTCCAAGGCCACCTATAATCTGGCCATCTTGAATCTCTACAACGTTATGGGACAATGAGGGAGTTACTGCATGAATAAGCGATCGGAAACGATAATAGCATTGGTTGTCGCAGCCGCCGTGGTCGCGGGGGGCTGGTTCTTCCTGAAGCAGCGCGCAAGCGACGGCGCGAGCGTCCATTACATCGCGCGGCCCGTCGGCTATGCCGATATTTCCGCCACGGTAAGCGAGACCGGCACGGTCAATCCCGTTACGCAGGTCGAGGTGGGCAGCGAGGTTTCCGGAACGATTCTGACGCTGTCGGTAGACTACAACTCTATTGTCCGCAAGGGCCAGGTCCTGACGACCCTCGACCCGACCACGTTCCAGGCCGTCGTCGATTCGGCGCAGGCGAACTTGAGCCTCACGGAGGCCACGTTGGACAGCGCGAAGGTCAACGTCGGCAAGATGAAGGCCCTCCTCGATCTCGCGAACCTGACGGTCCAACAGGACGAGCCCCTGGCCAAGCAGGGCCTCATCAACGAGAACCAGATAGATAGCGAGCGGACCGCGGCCATTACCTCGGAGCAGGATTACCTGGCGGCGCAATCCGCCGTCAAGGTCGCCGAGGCTCAGGTTCTGGTCGCCAAGGGACAGCTCGAGCAGGCTCGCTTCAATCTATCCAAAACCATCATCACGAGCCCCTTCAATGGGATCGTCATGGCGCGCAACATCAGCATCGGCCAGACGGTCGCCTCCTCTCTTCAGACTCCCACGCTCTTCACCCTGGCAACCAACCTCACGGACATGCAGGTGGACACTTCGGTCGACGAGGCCGACGTCGGAAGCGTGAAGATGGGGGAGGCCGCTCAGCTAACCGTCACCGCCTTTCCGAACCATCCCTTCGCGGGGACGGTGAGCCAGGTCAGGGTGAATCCGACGACGGTCCAGAACGTCGTCACCTACGACGCGGTGATCTCCGTCCACGATACTTCCGGCATGCTCCTGCCGGGCATGACGGCCCAGGTGAATATCGAGGTGGGAAAGAGGCCCCGCGTCCTCGCCGTGCCGATAGCCGCCGTCCTCTATCGGCCCCTTACGGCGCAGAGCCCCTCCCAGCCGACCTCCGCCTTCGGCGGCGGCTTCGGGGCCGGAGTCATGCAGTCGTCCGGAGGTCCCCCCGCCGGCCAGGCTGTGGCGGGCGCGCCGGGCTCACAGGTGACCCTGTGGCTTCTCCGCGACGGACACCCGCTGCCCGTCCAGGTCGTCATCGGCCTTTCGGACGGGAAGAATATCGAGATAACGAGCGGCGATCTGGTCGCCGGGGACCAGGTCATCGTCGCGCAATATCGAGGCGCGGCGCGAAACGGCGCCGGCCATCCATCGGCGAGCGCGGATACTCCTCCGAAGAGTCCCCGGACCGGGGGGAAACCCGCGGACGCGGCGCCAGCGACGAATTCCCAGAATGCCGCTCCGGCGGCTACGGGCGCCGCCGACGCAAGCGGCGGGAAGGCTTCGGCGGGACAGTAGTCATGAGTACACTAGTCGAAGGAGAAAGCCAAAGCCCGCTCATCGAGGTCCAGAATCTGACCAAGGTGTACGGAGAAGGAGCGTCCGAAGTCCGGGCGCTCGCGGGGGTCAGTTTTTCCGTGCACCGCGGCGAGTTTATCGCGATAATGGGGCAGTCGGGGTCCGGCAAGTCCACGCTCATGCATCTCCTGGGTTGCCTGGATCGGCCTACCTCCGGTTCCTACCGCCTCTCCGGCCAGGAGGTCGCGGGCCTCACGCGCGACCAGCTCGCCGCGGTACGCTCGAAGCAGATCGGCTTCGTTTTCCAGAGCTTCAACCTGTTGGCCAGGACGAGCGCCCTCGAGAACGTCGAGCTTCCGATGCTCTACGCCGGAACGCCGCACGACGAGCGCGAGCGCCGCGCGAAGGTTCTGCTCGAGGAAGTCGGGCTGGGTCCGCGACTCGATCACAAACCGAACGAGCTCTCGGGCGGCCAGCAGCAGCGGGTCGCCATCGCTCGGTCCCTCTCCAACGGAGTTCCTCTCCTCATGGCCGACGAGCCGACGGGAAACCTGGACAGCGCCAGCAGCGTCGAGATCATGAATCTCTTCCGCCGCCTCAACCGGGAATCGGGAATAACCGTCATCGTCGTGACCCATTCCATGGAAATCGCGGCGTGGTCAGATCGCATCGTGACCTTCAAGGACGGGCTGATCGTCAGCGACAGGCCCTCCGCGGAGCCCGGGTCGGAGGAGCCCCGCGAGGCCGTCGTCCAGGTCGCCCAGGCGCCGAGAGGCTCGGGCATCAGCCTCGTCGTCCTCGTCAGGACGGCATGGAAGGCCCTGAGGCGAAACATCAGCAGATCGCTCTTGACCATGCTCGGCATCATCATAGGCGTGGGCGCCGTGATCGCCTCCATGGCGATCGGCTCCGGGGCCCAGGCCGCGGTGCTCAAGCAGATCGAAACCCTGGGGGCCAACCTCGTGGTGATCACGCCGGGCAGCATCTCGACCGGAGGAGTGCAGCTGGGCTCGGGCACCCGCACGACCCTCCTGCCGAGCGACGTGGCTGCCATCGCGGCAAACGTGCCAGAAGTCGCGGGAGTCTCTCCCTACTCCCAGATTTCCTCGCAGGTCATAGCCGGCGGACTGAACTGGTCCACGTCGATCGCCGGAACGAACACGTCCTATCCCGAAGTGGGGAATTGGACCCTCGCCCAGGGACGGTATTTTTCCGATGACGAGGTGGCGAAGGTCGCCAAGGTCGCCGTCCTCGGAAGCACCGTCGCCGCCAATCTCTTCCCGACCGGAGCCGCGGTGGGCGGTACCATCACCATCAAGAGCGTGCCGTTCAAGGTCCTCGGCGTCCTGGGATCGAAGGGGCAGACGGGCTTCGGCCGGGACCAGGACGATATAGTGATGGTGCCCATCTCTGCCCATCAGCAGCGGCTCTCCGGGCAAACCTGGGTCAACAGCATCCAGCTTTCCGCCTCCTCTCCGGAGGTGGTCGACGGCGTCGTGGACTCGACCGAGCGTCTCTTACGGCTTCAGCACCACCTCTCCCCGCGGCAGCAGGACGATTTTACCATACGCAACATAGCCAACGTTCAGCAGGTGCGGATCGCGACGACTCAGACGCAGTCCCTTCTCCTCGCCGCGGTCGCCGTCGTTTCGCTCGTGGTCGGAGGAATCGGGATAATGAACATCATGCTGGTGTCGGTGAGCGAAAGGACGCGTGAAATAGGCCTGCGCATGGCGGTCGGAGCCCGGGGCCGCGATATCCAGCTGCAATTTCTCATCGAGGCCCTCTCCATGGCGATCGCCGGAGGCATCATCGGCGTCGCCTTCGGAGTCGGCGTCTCCGATCTCACTTCGCTGCTGGGCCATTGGCCCACGGTGATCACGGCCCTTTCGATAATCCTCGGCCTGGCATCGGCTGCGGGCACGGGTGTGATTTTCGGCTACTACCCGGCGCAGAGGGCGGCGGCCCTCGATCCCATCGAGGCCCTGCGCTACGAATAGCTATAGGAGTAGCGGAGCATGTTCCAGCTCAATGGCGCGAGCGCTATCGCGCTTCCGCCCGCGGCCGGGATGATCCGAGGCGCGACCTTCTCGGGAGCGGCAGCCGTGTTCGTCGCCTTCAGGTCGGCGTGCCTGAGCTCGACGCGCTCGACCAAGGCCGGGCTCGCGAAGCCGGCGGCATTCAGGTCCAGCTCCATCGCCTCGTTCGCGCGGTTTACGCAGAAGAGGCAGAGCGAGCGGCCGTCCTCGGAGAGCACGGCGGAGGCGTCCAGGTAGGGCACGTCCCCGTAGCTCTTGTTGTCGTAGACCGGGCAGTCGATCCGCAGGTCCATCGAGACGCCGCGCCCCTGCTTCGACGCGTAGGCGAAGGGCCAATAGATGGTCTGGCGCCAGGCGGGCCCGCCGTTCTCGGTCATGATCGGAGCGATGACGTTGACGAGCTGGGCGAGGCAGGCGATCGATACGCGGTCGGCGTGGCGGATGAGGCTGTTGAGCATGCAGCCCACGACGAGGGCGTCCTCGAAGGTGTAGACGTCCTCGAGGAGGCGGGGGCCGACCTGCCAGGGCTCTGCCTCTTTATCCGCCTCGCGCGAGTGGAACCAGACGTTCCATTCGTCGAAGGAGAGCTTCATCTCCTTCTTGCTCCGTTTTCTCGCCTTTACGTGGTCGCAGGTCGCGATTACCGATTCGATGAAGCGGTCCATCCCCCGGGAGACCGCCAGAAAAGTCGGGAGATCGTCGTCGGGATTGCCGTAGTATTGATGGAGCGAGAGGTAATCGACTGAGTCGTAGCAATGGTCGAGGACGGTCGCTTCCCATTGCGGGAACGTAGGCATCGTGCCCGTCGAGGAGCCGCAGGCCACGAGCTCGAGCGTCGGGTCGAAGAGCTTGATCGCCTTGGCCGTCTCGTAGGCGATCCGGCCGTACTCCTCGGGGGTCTTCTGGCCCACCTGCCAGGGGCCGTCCATCTCGTTTCCGAGGCACCAGAGCCTGATGCCGAAGGGCTCAGCCGATCCGTGCTCCCTGCGCAGGTCGCTCCAATGGGAGCCGCCCGGATGGTTGCAGTACTCGACGAGGTTTCGCGCGGCGTCGATGCCGCGCGTGCCGAGGTTGATCGCCATCATCGGCTCGGTCCGCGCCTCCCTCGCCCACTCGACGAATTCGCCGAGACCGAACTCGTTGGGCTCGATGGACTTCCAGGCGAGGTCGAGGCGGCGCGGCCGCCGCTCCACCGGGCCTATCGAGTCCTCCCAGCGAAAGGACGAGACGAAGTTGCCGCCCGGATAGCGCACGACCGGCACGTCCAGCGCGCGGATGAGCTCCAGGACGTCGCGCCTGAAGCCCCTGCCGTCGGCCTGCGGGTGGCCGGGCTCGTAGATGCCGCCGTAGACGGCTCGCCCGAGATGCTCGATGAAGGAGCCATAGAGGCGCCTGTCGATGCTGCCGATCCTGAATTCCCTGTCGATAAAAAGTCTTGCCTTCATTTCATTGGCATAATAGATCGAGGTATTCAAGGTGTCAAACATAATATATGATAATAATCCGAATTATTGATAGTATAGTCTATGAAGGTACTTGTTTTATATCAGAAAACAGGATATACATATTTCGTGAACCCCAGCCCGAAAATTCTGGTGATCGACCCACGTTTGTATCCGGGTACGGTACTTGGACTCGCTTCCGAGGTCCGCCTGAATATCCTGGGGCTCTTGCATAGCAGGTCCATCAATATCAACGAGATAGCCGAGGCGCTTTCCCTGCCCCAATCCACCGTCGCCACGAACGTCGCCATCCTCGAGAGGGCCGGCCTCGTCCAGTCCGAAATCGTCAAGGCCAAGAAGGGCAACCAGAAGATCTGCCGGGCGATTTACGAAGAACTGGTCATTCGCTTCGCCTCGGACGGGAAGAGGGTGAACGATAACCTCATCGAGGTGGAGATGCCGATAGGGCTCTTCACGAGCTATGAGGTTTCGGCTCCCTGCGGCCTCTGCTCCTCCGAGAGCATAATCGGTTACCTCGACGTGCCTGATTCCTTCCTCAATCCCGATCGCATGAAGGCCGGCCTCCTCTGGTTCGAGCGGGGCTGGGTCGAGTACAAGTTCCCGAACAACAGCCTCTACAAGGATAAACCGATAAAAAAAATCGAGCTCAGCGCGGAGCTTTCCTCCGAGACGCCGGGCACCGACAAGAACTGGTTATCGGATATAACGCTTTGGCTCAACGCGGTGGAAATAGGACACTGGACCTCCCCGGGCGACTTCGGCGACAAGCGCGGCAAGCTTACGCCCGAATGGTGGAAGCTGGAAGGCTCGCAATACGGCCTCCTCAAGAACTGGAGCGTCTCGGACGAGGGCAGCTTCGTGGACGGCGTGCAAATCTCCGACGTGAGGCTCGCCGATCTGGCCCTCCCCGATCACCATTCCATCAAGATGAAGATCGGCGTCAAGGACGAGGCGGAGCATATAGGCGGACTCAATATCTTCGGCCGAGGCTTCGGCAACTACGATCAGGCGATAGTGCTCCGGCTCTACTTCTGAAGCCTTCCTCCGTCCCGAACGTCATCGGTGCCGTCAAGAATCGCACTCGGGTATACACGTTGACACGTAGACACGATTGAGAGGAAAATAAAAGATGGATGGAGGTGGGTGGTATGGTCACGAAGTATTGCCTCAAGGCCAAGTTTGCGGGGATCGACAACGAGCTCTTCTTCGAGGTGGACGAGAAGGAATTTTCCCGCCTTAAGGAGCGCTTCCTCGAGGTCTCGCGGCCCGAGGAGGCAATATCCTTCACCATGAGCGACGGCTCGGTGGCGATCATCGCCTGCACGAGCGTCGAGACGCTCCACTTCGTCTTCGAGTCGAGCCTCGAGGAGTTCCCCTCTCTCGAGAACATCATGGATCAGGATTGCGTACTGAAGTATCGCCTGCTCGGACGATCGGAACCCGAATACCTCCCCGTCGACAGGCCTTCCACCGCCGTGGAGTTCTACGACCGCGTCCGCGAGGCCCTCGAGACGGATTTCGTCGAGGATGCCCGTCTATTCTTCGCGGCGGTCGACGAGGACGGCAAGGACTACTATTTCAACCGTGAGTCCCTCTTGTACATCGTCGTGCCACAGAAGGTCTACGACGAGGGCTGTAAGCAGCTCGGCAAAAAGAGATAATAGGCGGGCTTTCCGTCCGCGGCCCGGCGACGTACAATGCGTCGACGTATGCCGACACACGAGCGCTCGATGAAAAAGTACGAAACCGTCCAGACCTTCCTCCGCTCGAAGATCGAGTCGGGCTTCATCGTACCCGGGGAGCTGCTCCCCTCGGAGGCCGAACTCATGGCTCAGTTCGGCGTTTCGCGCAACGCTGTGCGTCAGGCGGTGAACGAGCTCAGGAAGGAACGTCTCGTCGAAAGCCGACAGGGGATCGGGAGCTTCTGCGTGAAGCGGACCCGTAGCGGCTCCATGCTGATCGGCATGGTCTCCTTCCGGATATCCTCCTATATTTTCCCACGCATCGTTTCGGCCTGCAATCAGATGGTTCAGCGGGACGGCTACACTCTCCTCCTCAACGAGTCCTGGTACGACGCCGTCCAGGAGCGCTCGGTCCTCCTCTCTCTCCGCAAGCGCGGGGTCGACGGTATCGTCATAACCCCGGTGCAGGAGGAGGGAAAACGAGGCAACGCCGACCTTCTCAACGAATTCGAGGCCGAGGGAATACCGGTCGTCCTCCTGGACGCCGAGTACCCAGGCTACGATTTCACGAGCATCGTCATCGACGAGACCGCCGCGGGCAGGAGAGCGGCCGAGTATCTTTGGGAGCGGGGCCACCGCGACATCGGCATCATCTTCAGCGCGAACTACCGCCCCAAGGTCCTGCGCAAGGATGGGATCGTGAGCTTCCTGTCCCGGGTCGGCGCGCGGATACGGGAGGAATGGCTCGTCGGGATACATGGCCAGACCTCGGCCTTCGGCACCTACGGGCAGATACGCGGCCTCTTCGCCTCGCATATGAGGCTGCCCACCGCGGTCATCTGCTCCTCGGACGACGAGGCCCTCATGTTCATGCACCAGGCTCGGCGCAACGGGATACGGATCCCCGAGGATCTCTCGCTCATCGCCTTCGACAATTCGGATCTCGCGCGCTATTCCTTCCCCCGCCTGACCTCGCTCGACCATCCGAGCGAGTACATGGGAGAGTTGGCTGCCAAGCTCATCCTCGACCGCATCTATCACCCCGAGGTTCGGCTCCGCTCCCGAAGCGTGATCGATACGACCATCATGAGCCGTGACTCGGTCCGGAGCCTCCTCTCCCCTCCCGGTGCCTCCGACGGCAGGCTCTGACCAGATCTATCGTCGGGTCCCCTTTCTCCTGTCTCCTGCGCAATGGCCGTCTCGCAGCGTCCACCGTCGGATATAAGCCCTTCGCGAAGCCGGCGGAAATGTAGGCCGCGTTGGCGGCGAGGAGCTCGGAGGCGAGGCTGCGCATGGAGGGCAAGTCGAGGACGGCGGCCGTCAGGCGGTCCTGGGCGAAAGCGGCGAAGACGAGCTCGGGATCCCCGGAGAGGAGAGCTTCCAGGACGAGGATGTGTTGGATCGCGCTAGGAGCGCAGAGGCCGGCGAGCGCCGTTGGAAGCGGGGGAGCCTCCGGGACGGTCAGACGCCGCCTCTCGACGATGAGGGGCAGCTCGACGCAGGCCTCGGAGGGAAGCTTCGGTATCGCCGTTCCCCGCGAACCCCGCCCGTTCATCACGTTTCCGTGGATGCGGCAGTTCCTGCCGCCGAGCGCGGCCTCGACGATGGCGGGACCGTAGTCCGAGCTGCGCGAAATCGAAGGTTCCTCGAATTCCAGGAAATCTCCGTCCCCGAGGCGGCGCTGGACGAAGGACGAGAGCTTGTGGTAGGCGCCCGATGCGCCGGAGTAGCCGGGTGCGGAGCAGTAGCGCTCGCGCAGCTCCGGGCTCCGCCTGAACCAAGGGAAAAAATCGGAGATGTGTCCCGAGCTCTCCGTGGAGAAGTAGCCGAACTGCTGGAGCATCTCGAATCGCGCCGCCTCGTCTCCCCTGATTTCCGGGTCCCTCATGAGCTCGCGAAAGCGAGGGTAGAGGTCGCCGTCCGGTCCCGCTATCTCGAGGAGCCAGCAGAGGTGGTTCACTCCGGCGAAGGTCGTGTCGAGCTCGCCGGCGTCGAGGCCGATAACGCCCGCCGCGTAGGCGCGGGTCGCCTCGATCCCTCCGCAGATGCCCACGCACACAACGCCGCGGGATGCCGCGGCAGCCACCATGGGAGCCATGGGATTCACGTAGTTCACGAGGATAGCCTCGGGGCAGAGCTCCGCCATCTCGTCGGCGAGCGAAAGCATGACGGGACCGTTGCGCAGGGCGCGCATCGTGCCGAGGGGACCCACGGTGTCGCCTATGCAGATATCGAGGCCGTATCGGCGGGCGATGCGGTAATCGAGGTCGAATGCCGGGAATCCTCCTACGTCGAAGAGAGAAAAGACCAGGTCGGCTCCCATGAGGGCCCGCTTCCTTTCGGTCAAGACGAGTATTTCGAGCGAGGGCATGAGGATGGCGGCTGCACGCTTCGCATAACGGCCGACGACTTCGAGGCGCTGGATATTCGCTCCCATGAGTGCCATCTGCCCGCCCTCGAGCTCGCGGACGGTGAGGAGGTCGTCGATGAGGCGTTTGCCGTGGCTGATGCTTCCCGCCCCGATGACCGCGACTTTGGTGGACTTTCCCATGGAGGTAGTATTGCCCGCCCTTGCCGCCCAGCCAAGCATTTGGAAGCGGATTCGACCTTGACAAAACCCGAATTCTGGTATGAGATTATTGGTACAAGTTATTAGAACAAGTAAATCGGCTGTTGTTGCCGTCTGGAGGGTCCATGAGAATAAGTTTCCATACCGATGCCTTCAATTCGGCGGTCTTCAGCTTCGAGAAGTGCCTTCAGTGGGCCCAGCGCAACTCCGTCCATTCCATCGAGTGCGGAGTGATCGAAGGGGTCTCCTGGATTCACGGCCTCGGCTACTTTCCCCATATCTCCCTCGTCGAGGATCCCGTTCTGATGAGGGAAAAGATGGCGCGGTATGGTGTTTCCTTTTCCCAAGTCGACGCCGCCTATCCTCTCTCCGGGAAGGACGGCCCTATCTACGGAGTCCCCTACATTTTAAAAACCATTCCCTGGGCCAAGCTGGCGGGATGCCCCAATATCGCGACGACCGACGGCCTCCATAAGCCCGAAGGGCTCTCCGACGACGAGGCCATGGAGGCGATGAAGCGGAGCTACGGCCTCATCGTCGAGACGGCCGAGGCCTATGGCATCAATATAAATATAGAGATCCATGGCTACTTCACGACGAAGCCCGACATGATCGAGAGGATGCTCGACTTCGCGAAGTCCGACCGCCTCGGTCTCAACTTCGATACGGGAAACTCCTTCATCGCGGGAAACGATCCCGTGGCCTTCTGCAAACGTTTCATCGGCAGGATCAAGCACGTACATATAAAGGACGTCGCGAAGAGTCTGGCCGAGTCGTCTCGGGGCAAGGACACCGGCATCGGCATCAGTCATAGCGCGATCGGTGACGGCGTAAACGCCGACAACATCAAGAAAATCCTCTCGAGCTTGAGGGACTCGGGCTACGCCGGCACCCTCAGCCTCGAGTGCGAGGGCCAGGGCGGACCACTAATCGAGCGCTCGCTCGGATGGCTCCGCGAGACCCTCAAGGCGCTCGACATACCGGAAGAGCGCTGATCAATCCAGGTTCCAGGAGGTGCGTATGAAGAGCAGATTTCTTTTCGTGGTTCTCGCCGTCCTCATGTTGGTCGGCGGCTTCGTCCCCGCGATCGCGGGGCAGTCGGGCAAGCAGTACGTCTACGGCTACGTCACGCCGGGTCCGGACACGTGGTACAAGAGGGACGTAGACGGCTTCGTCTACGCCGCCGAGAGGGCGGGTGCGAAGGTCATCGTCCTCAACTCCAATTACGATCCCGAGAAGGAGATCGCCAACATCGACTCCCTCATCAACCAGGGCGTCGACGGCATGTGCGTGTTCACCTTCAACCAGAACGGCGCCAACATCGCCGCCAAGAAGTGCGCGGCCGCGGGCATCCCCCTCGTCGTGACCGACAACGCTGGCCTCGCCCTCAAATCGGGCTTCGACATCGTCGCCTGCATAGACTTCGACTGGGGAGCCATGGGCAAGGACGTCGCCGGCTACATCGCGAAGAACTACCCCGGCGAGAACATCGCCATGATCATGGGCCTCTTCGAGCACGTGCCCGTCCAGATGTTCCGCGCCGCCTTCGAGCCCGAGGTCGCCAAGCTCGGCAAGAACAAGATAGTCGCCATCCGCGACGGCAAGTATGACCCGAACGTCGCCGTCAACCAGGCCCAGGATCTCGTCGAGTCCGGAACCAAATTCGGCGTCCTCTTCGTCTTCAACGAGGATATGGCCGCGGCCGTCGTGCGAACGCTCAAGACCCGTGGGCTGCTCAACAAACCGATCAAGGTGATCGCGTCGAACGGCTCGCCCCCCGGCATCGATCTCGTCCGGGAAGGGAGCATCAAGTACTCCGTCTCCTCCTCGCCGGGATGGGAGGGCATGATCTCCGCCCTCGCGCTCCATGCCTACGTCACCGGCAAGGCGCCGACGAAGAACCAGCAGATCATGCTGCCGATAACCCCCGTCAACACCATGACCATGAACGACAAGACCAAGGTCATTCCCTGGGAAGTGGACTCCGTCTGGCTCGACCTGACCAAGAAGTACTTCCCCCAGTATAGCGGCCTGTATTGAACCGCGGGTAGGATAAGAGAGACGGCCGCGCGTCGCGCGGCCGTCTTTTGGCATCGATCGGGGGCAACGACGCGATGACGGAAAACGACGTGGTACTCAGCGTGCAAGGCCTAACCAAGTCCTACGGAGCGCAGCGCCCGGCCCTCTCGGGAGTCTCCTTCGAGCTTCGTTCCGGCGAGGTGCTCTGCGTCGTGGGCGAGAACGGGGCAGGCAAGTCCACCCTCATCAAGATATTGTCCGGGGCCGTAGCGCCCGAATCGGGCACGATCGCTCTTTGGGGCGTGGACCCCTCCTCTCGGTCGAACCACGAGGCGCTGAAGCCGCGCGAGGCGATGGCCCTCGGCGTGGCGACGATCTATCAGGACGTCGAGCTCATCGAGTCCCTCACCGTCGCCGACAACATCTTCCTCGGTTCCGAGCGCTGCGCGGCCGCGGGCCTCGTCGTCGACGCGCGCGCACAGGTGAGGGAGGCGCGCCGTTACCTCGAGATGCTCCATATGGATATCGACGCCTCCGCCCTCGTCGAGGATCTGTCGGCCGCCCAGAAGCAGAATCTCCAGATCGTGAAGGCGATGCATCAGGACGCGCGCATCCTCATAATGGACGAGCCCACGAGCTCTCTCGGCTACGAGGAGAAGCGCTCGCTCATGGCTCTGGTGAAGGACCTCAAATCGCGCGGCATCGCCATAATCTACATCTCCCACTATCTCGAGGAGGTTTTCGAGATAGGGGACTCCATTCTGGTCCTCAAGGACGGCGAGCGCGTCGGCACCTGGCGCCGCAACGAGGTCGACGTCGATTTCGTCATCCGAAGCATGGTCGGCCGCGACGCGTCCCTCTTCTTCCGCAGGGAGAAGGTGAGGGTAGGCGAAGTCCGCGTCGAGGTGAAGGGCATGCTCTGGCCGGGGGTCGTCGAGGACGTGAGCTTCGAGGTTCGCGGCGGCGAGGTCTTCGGCATCGGGGGCCTCGTCGGCTCGGGGCGGAGCGAGCTCGCGGGCCTCATCTACGGCATGTTCCAGCGTTCCGGCGGCGAGCTTCGCATCGACGGGCGGTCCGTCACGCCCCGCAATCCCGCGGACGCGATCAGGCGGGGAGTGCGGCTCATCACCGAGGACAGGAAGAAGTATGCGATGTTAGGCCCGCGGAGCGTCGCGGAGAACGTGGGGATCGTGCACAACGAATTTTCCGGCGGGCCCGTGCTCGCGCTGGCCGAGGAGGCCCGGCTCACCGCCGACCTGATCGCCAGGCTCCACATCGCCGTCTCGAGCCAGGCGCAGGCCATAGAATCCCTTTCGGGCGGGAACCAGCAGAAGACCGTCATCGCGCGATGGATGATCGAGGACGCCGACCTGTATATCTTCGACGAGCCCACCAAGGGAGTGGACGTGGGCGCGAAGGAAGAGATCTACAAGCTCATAGTCGAGTTCGCCCATCGCGGAAAATGCGTGGTCATGATCTCCTCGGACATGCCCGAACTCCTGTCGATGAGCGACCGCATCGGGGTGATGCGTGGGGGGCGATTGGTGAAGGTCGTGGCGAACGAAGGCATCGACGAGCAGTTCCTCATCAAAGAATTCCTGGAAATATAAAAGGAGTCCGCATGGGCACAGAACGCAAGGCGAGAGCGAGCATCCTGCGGAGCCAGTGGTTTTTCCTCCTCATCGTCGTGGTCGTCATCTCCGCGGTGACGGGCTCGATCAACCCGCGCTTCTTCAGGGTCAACAACATCGTCAACATCTTCGAGCAGATATCCACGCTCGGAGTGGTGGCCTCGGGGGCCACCATACTGATAATATCCGGCAACTTCGACATTTCGGTGGGCGCGAACATCGGCCTGTCGTCCTGCGTGATGGCCATCCTGATGAAGGCGAACGCGCCCTACGCCGCTGCCATAGCTGCCGGGCTCACCGTATCCCTCCTCTGCGCCCTCTTCGTCGGCGCGAACTCCATAGTCTTCAAGGCGCCCTCGTTCATCATATCCCTCGCCGCCACGGGGGTATTCAAGGGCATCGCCCTCTTCATGACCCAGGCTACCCTGCAGACCATCTACGGCAAGTTCGAGGGTCTCGGCTCCACGCGTTTCTTCGGGGTGGTCCCGCTCATCTTCCTCCTCAGCCTCGCCGTCTACGCGGCAATGGGTTTCCTGCTGCACTACTCGCGCCTCGGCCGGAGGGTCTACGCGATCGGGTCGAACGAGCGCGCGGCCTTCCTTTCCGGCATCGGGATCAACGCGAACAAGCTGGTGTTTTTCGCGATCAACGGCCTTCTCGTCGGCATCGCGGCGACGATGCTCCTCTCGAGGATCGGCGCCGCCCAACCCTCGACGGGGACGGGCATCGAGCTGCAGGCCATAGGCGCAGTCGTCATCGGCGGCACGCCGATGAACGGCGGGAAAGGGCGGATCGTCGGCACCTTCTTCGGCGTCCTCCTCATGGGAGTGATCTCCAACGCACTCAACATGCTCCAGGTCAGCCCCTACTTCCAGGACGTGACTTTCGGATTACTCATCATCCTCTCGGTCGCGGTGAGCGCGCTGAGCCAAAAACGCGGCCGCTCGGCCACCTAGGGAGCATGGACATGGCATCGACAGGCAGTATCAAATTCGGGGCGCCGCAGAACTGGGAACGCAGGAGCGAGGCGATCCGGAGAGCGTATCTGGAAGCCAAGAAGACCGACCCGTCCCGATTCGAGCGAAGTATGGATATTTCATGGAGCGTTTGGATGTTCGGGCTCGAGCCGATCGGCGCGAGCCTCGAGCGGCTCGCACGGAACGGCATCGGCTTCGTCGAGCTGAAGGGAGATCGCTGGACCCCCGATTCGGGCATCCCGAAGCAGGAGCTCCGCTCCGCCCTCGCGGGGGCGGGGATCAAAGCGTCGGGAGCCTGCGGGATGTTCTCGCCGGAAAACGACCTTTCCAGCCCGAGCGTCTATTCGCGGCAGAACGCGATCGACTATATCAGGCGAGAGCTGGAGCTTCTCGCCGAGCTCTCCGCTTCCTACCTTATCGTCGTGCCGACGGCGGTCGGTCGTCCCATGGCGGCCGACCGCTCCGAGATGACCCGCTCGGCCGAATCGCTCCGCAAGTGCGGCGACGACTTTGCCCGCGCCGGAATCAAGGCGGCGATCGAGCCTATCCGCGCCGCGGAAGTCAGCCTCGTCCACTCGGTGTCGGAGGCCATCCGTTACATCGAGGCCGTGGATCATCCCGCGATAGGGCATATCAACGGCGACGTCTACCACATGAGCCTCGAGGAGGATCATGTCGGCGAGGCCATCCTGGCGGCGGGGTCAAGGCTTGCGAACCTCCACCTCGCCGATACGAACCGCGACGCCCTCGGCACGGGGAGCCTCGATCTGGACACCGTCATCATGGCCTCGTACCTCGTCGGCATGAACCGCGATGGCCGCTTCCTGACGCCGGAACCCCTGGGCCCCTTCCCCGACCCCTACGTTCTCGCGAACGGTCCCTGCGACGCCGCGGTGATGGACGAACTCGTCGCCAAGACCGTCGCCTGCTTCCGGGAGAGGGAGGAAGCGGTCAGGTCCCTCGGGAAATAGCTCGGCTCGTGAACGAGTCCGCTCCCCGATTTATTCATCGGCGCGCACGCGGCGGTTTCTAGCCTGGTACTCATTACCCGCGCACTGGGATGTTTTTTCCCACCCTGGGGCTTCGCGATGAGCAAATATTTCCATCCTATTTCGGCGCGGCTCAATAAATTCAATGTTTTTGCTTTGGCATGGATATTGCACATATGATAGCAGTTGGCGAAATCCAGCTGCCGTGTTTTCACGGTCACGTCTAATTGTGAGGAGCAATGGCATGAAGAAACTTTTCGTGGCTCTGATCGCCGCGATCGCGCTCGCCGGAGTCGCGGCCGCCCAATCGGAATCTCCCTCTCCGGCTCATACCCGGCCGCAGAGCGTTACGGTAACGGGCAAGCTCGAACTCATCAATGGAGAAATCGGCCTCATGGCCGATGGTGTGACTTATTACGTTCCCAGGCTCAGGGGAGTGGTCGGTTTCATCAAGGATCTTCAAGAAGGCGCAACGGTCACGCTCGAAGGCTACGCCCATCCCATTCGCTCCGAAGCCGGTTTTTCGATGCTGATGGTGAAGAAACTATCGATCGGCGGGAGAGACTACGATCTCGGTAAGCGCGACCCCTTCGACCGCAAATGGATGCACGGTGAGATGGATGGCGGAACCTGGGGCGGCCAGGGCTGATACTCTTCGATGAGGATTAATAGGGGCCGCTCATTCGAGCGGCCTTCATTTTGCGAGGGCGATAGCCGCGAGCACCTTCTCGCGAGTCATCGGAAGGGATCGCAGGCGAATGCCGACGGCGTCGAATACCGCGTTGGATACCGCGGGAGCGACGGGATTGAGACCCACCTCGCCCATGCCCTTGGCGCCGAAAGGCCCGCCCGGCTGGGGCACTTCGACGATCACCACCTCTATGGGCGGAATGTCCGCGATGCGAGGCACGCCGAGCCTGCGCAGCGTGTCCGTGACCACGACGCGATCGTTCACGACGAAGTTCTCGGTCAGGGCGTAGCCCAGGCCCATCGCGGCGGCGCCCTCGATCTGGCCGACTACACTCATGGGGTTGATGGCCTTACCCACGTCCTGGGCGATGCAGAGCCTCAAGGGCTGGACCGCCCCCGTCTCGAGATCGACCTCGACGGCGACCGCCGCGCTCGCGAAGCAGTAGGCGTAATGTATGTCGAGGGCCGACGGCGCCTCGCCCGGCTCGAGGGCCGCGCCTGTCCTGTGCGCGCTCGTGGCGGGCGGGCGGTACCAGGCCTCGGCCCTGACGGAGAGGCCGGCCGCGACGGCGCGGCCCCTCGCCTCGCGGAGGACCGCGCCGCAGGTCGCGGCGCCGCAGGTCGCGGCGCCGCAGGTCGAGGCGTCGCGCAACGCGTCCGCCGAGGGAAGGTAGGCGGCGAGGCGGGCCCGGAGCTCCGACGCTGCCTCTTTTACCGCGTTGCCCGTCACGAAGGTCTGGCGCGAGGCCGTGGTCATGCCTCCGTCCGGGCAGCTGCGAGTATCGCAGGCGACGACGTCGAAAAGCTCGTAGGGCAGGCCCAAGGCCTCGGCGGCTATCTGGGCGGCCACCGTGTCGGAGCCCTGGCCCATGTCCGCGGCGCCGGTGCGCACGGAGACTCGCCCCTCGGCCGTGAGCTCGACTATCGCGCCCGCGCCGTCCGAGAGGCCGGTGCCGATACCGACGTTCTTGTACGAACTCGCGATGCCGAATCCGATGCGCTTGCCGGGAGTCTGAGGGAGGGAACCGAAGTCGGCGCGCATGCGCTCCAGCGCCTTGGCGACCGCCTCGAGGGTGCCCAGGTAGCCTACTCCTTCGTCCAATACCTGCCCCGTCCCCGTGCGCTTGCCCGGGGCGAAGCCGTTTCGCCGTCGAAGCTCGACGGGGTCCAAGCCGAGGGCGCGGGCGATCTCGTCCATCTGTATCTCGCAGGCGAAGCTCGCCTGGGTGCTGCCGAAGCCGCGGAAGGCGCCCGACGGATTCTTGTGCGTGTAGACTCCGTAGGAATCGGCGGAAACGGCCTCGACCTCGTAGGGGCCCGTGGCGGTCACCGCCGATCGGAAGACGACGGGACCGGTCTGCGAGACGTATGCCCCCGCGTCCGCGATGGCCCGAGATTCCACGGCCAGGATGGTCCCGTCGCGCGAGGCGGCGTGGCGCATGTGGATGCGCATCGGGTGCCGTTTCGTGCTCATCCGGATGGATTCCTCCCGCGTGAGGGTCATTCGCACCGGCCTGCCGGTCCGCAGGGCGCCGAGGGCGGCCTGAATCTGGATAGTGGGCTCTTCCTTGCCGCCGAAGCCTCCGCCGCAGGCGACGAGGACGACGCGTACCTTGTCCTCACCTATGGCCAGACTTGCCGCGATCATGTTCCTGTACTCGGTCGAGCCTTGATTGCCCGTCATCACGGTGACGCCGCCGTCGCCGTCGGGTATCGCCAGACAGGACTCGGGCTCGAGGTAGGCGTGCTCGACTGCTTGGGTATCGTAGTCGTTTTCCATCGTGACGTCGGCCCGCGCGAAGGCGTCCTCGATGGCGCCCTTGCGCACGTGGGTCTCGTGGACGATGTTGTCCTTCGTATCCGGGTGGAGGAGGGGAGAACCCTCCTCCAAATTTTCCTCTGGCGATAGAAGGACGGGCAGGTCCTCGTAATCGACGGAAATGAGGGACCTCGCCGACTCCGCCTGTTCGCGGGTCTCGGCCAGCACTACCGCGATCACGTCGCCCAGGTAGAGCACTTCGTCGCCCGCGATCACGGGCTGCTGCGGAACGAAAAGGCCGAAGGCGTTGAGGCCGGGCACGTCCTTCGCGGTTAGGATCAGGGCGACGCCCTCCGCGGCCGTCGCCCGCGAGACATCGACCGACACTATGCGGGCGTGGCTGCGCTCGCTGAAGAGCATCGTGCCCACGAGGGCTCTGCCGGCGATGCCGGCGCCCACGTCGGCGCCGACGCCCAGGTCGGCGAGGTCCTCCGCGTAGAGCGCTTCGCCGCGGGCCTTGGCCGGGGCGTCCTTGCGCGGCAGCGGGCTGCCGACTGCCCTCGCCGGATAGACTCCCGCCGATGGATCGTCCACGTTGCCGCGAATTTCGCGCCCTGCCCGGCGGATCGCGCGACGGATGGCCGCATAGCCCGTGCAGCGGCAGATATTGTCGCGCAGGGCCTCTTCGATCTCGGCGTCGCTCGGATCGCGTACGCGGTCGAGGAGGGCCTTCGCCGCCATGATCATGCCCGGCGTGCAGAAGCCGCACTGCACCGCGCCCTCGAGGACGAAGGCTCGCTGCAAGGGGTGCGGCTCCCCGCCGGGTCCCGCGAGGCCCTCGATCGTGAGGATCGAGGAGCCGTTCACGCGGGATGCCTTGAGCAGGCAGGAGCGCCGTGCCGCGCCGTCGACGATGACGGTGCAGGCGCCGCAGTGGCCCTTTGCACAGCCGTTCTTGGCGCCGACCAGGGCGAGCTCCTCGCGTAGAAAGCGGAGGAGGGAAAGGGAGGGGTCGACCTCGCGGACGATGCTTTTTCCGTTGACGATGAGGGAAAGGCTTACTTTCGCGGACAAGCTGACTTCTCCCGGGCCGGGTCTACTTTTTACGCCGCGAGTTCACGAAGCGAATGAAGTCGCTGATGTTCTTCACGACTATCTTGTCCGGGAACAGCTCGAGGCGGCGCTGGTTGGCGAAATGCCCGATGAGGGTCTGCGCCTCGGCCGGGGACATGCCCGCCCAATGGGCCACGTCGTCCATCGTGACCTTGAACTCGCGGGTCTCGCCCTGGAGCTCGCCGCCGCTGACGACGGCGTTGGTTTCGTCGAGCATGAGGAAGACGTCGGCAATCTTGGCCTGCGGGTCGTCCAGCGTGAGGATCATGAAACGGCGTTTTTGGTCCCAGATGCGCTTCGTGAAAAGCTTGAGCAGCCTGAGCGCTATCTGGGGGTTCCCCATCATGAGGACCTCGAAGTTGGCCCTGTTGAACTCGAGTACCTTGACCGTGTCGAGGGACTGGGCGGTGGCGGATCGGGGAGCGCCCTCGAGGATGGCCATCTCGCCGAATATTTCGGGAGGTTGAAGTATGTCGATGGTCTTCTCGATATCGCCGACGATCTTCGTGATCTTCACCTTGCCGGCCTGGATGAGGTAGAAGCTGTCCCCGGGCTCGTACTCGGCGAAGATGATCTCGCCGGGGTTGTAGGTCCGCGCGAAGCGGGTAAAGGCGGCTAGATCAGCCACGGCCGGCCCCCTCGAGGCGGCGCAGGGACTTCGCGGCCTTTATCCGGATGGACGCGTCCTCGTCGGATTCCATCGAGAGGATCTTCTTGAAGAAGCCCTTGGCCCGATCGGCGTCGCCCTTTTTCTCGTAGGATTGCCCCAGGAAGAGGAGGGTGTCGATGAGATCGGGATGCTTGGGATAGGTCTGCACCATCTGCGTGAAGTGCTTGATGGTGAGGTCGTACTGCTGGAGCATGAAGAGACAGCGGCCGATCTCGAAAAGGGCCTTGGTGACGTATTCGGGATCGTCGTTCACCTCGACTATCCGCTTGAAACCCGAGAGGGCCTCCTTGTATTTTTCCGAGCTGAAGAGGCTCACGGCGTCGTAGTAGCTTTTGGCGGCGACGGAGAGCCCATTGCCCGGCGACTTCTGGTTCCCGGCCGGGCTGGGGGCCGCGCTCTCTTCGTCGCGGTCGTTCGATTCTTTGCGGCCGGTCGGGCCATCGCGCGTCGCCTCGACCATGAGGGGCGCGGGGCCCTTGCCGTCGCCGTATTTTACGGAGCCGTTCTCGGCCGCCTCGAGGTAGTGGCTCGCCTGTTCCGCGAGCCTGCCCGCGGGGTAATAGGTCAGGTAACGGCTGAATATGTACTTGGCATGCGAGTATCGCCGAGCCTTGAGGTAGTATTCGCCCGCCTTGAAGAGACCGGCCTCGGGGCTCTGGGCTTCGTTCTTCTCGAGGAGATTGTCGACTTGCTTGTGCACGCGCCGAAGCTGGTTCGAAAAAACCTTGAGCATCTTCATGATGATGCGGGTCTGGGCCTGGGCGAATACCTCGAATTCGGGCACCGTGAAGACCAGCACGTTGGCGTCGGAGAGCACGACGGCGTTCTCTTCGCGCGGATACTTGCCCAAGGCGCTCTTGACCCCGAAGAACTCGCCGGTCTGGATGATTTCGTGTATTTCCTTCGCCGTCTCGACATCGTTGTAGTTGAGGCTCACCTTCCCCTGTTGGAGTACGAAGACCTTGTCGCTTACCAGGTCCCCCTGGAAGTAGATAACCGAGTTGGCGCGGTAGTTCCCTACCTTTGGCATCCTATTACTGCTCCTCTATCCATTCTCGTTCCGACGCCTTATCAGTGTAGGCCGCTTGGCCGCTCAATGCCAGCCCTCAACCCCGGCATTTTACTCCTCATCCCAGGTCGAAGGGAAGGTAATCGAGCTTTTTGGCGAATCCGAGAGCCGCGCGCACGCCTCGGTACAGGCCTTCGGGATCGCCTTTGACGAACATCGCCCTGCCGTCTACGGTTACGCGGCCATAGCCCGCCATTTCGGACCCGGCGATTCCCTCGAAGGCCTCGGCGTACTTGGCCTCGTCACCATATACCGGAAGGCCCTCTATGGTCAGGAGCTCGAGATCCTCAGCGCGGGCCAGGGTGAGACTTTCGTAGGGCTCGTCGCTTTTGGACCTGAATATCGCCACGTCGGCCCAGGCTCCCGGCTCGAGCTGGCCGGCGCGGCCCTCCAGCCGCAGGGCCCGGGCCGCGTTGGTAGTCACCATGTCGAAGAGGGTCTTGGCGGGAAGCTCTTCGCCGTATATTTCGCGATAGACCTTGCGCGCGAATTTCATCTCCGCGAGCAGGTTCACCGAGCCCGTATGCGTCGAATCCGTGCCGAGGGCCACGTTTACCCCCGCGCGGAGGAGCTTGCGCACCTTGCAGGTGAGGTTGAACATGAAATAGTTGGAGGCGGGACACCAGGCGACGCTCGAGCCGGCCCGCTTTACCTTCTTTATATCCTCTTCCGAGAAGCCGATACAGTGCACCAGGAGGTCCCGATCGTCGAGAGCCTTCGCGCGCTCGAGAATTCCGATGCCGTCCATGCTCTCTGCGTCGAAGCCTTCCTCGAGGTGGGTTATGAAAGGCCAGTTCCTCTCGACGGCCCGAGCGTGCTCGATCTCGATGCCGTCTCCCCATTTGAGGTCGAAGGAGGAGCACTCGTGGGCGAGGCTGTATTCTCGAATCGCGCGGATGGGCAGAGTGTCGAGGTAGGCATCGTTGAGCTCGTGGGGGAAGTGATCGTTGACGGTGCCGACGCCCGAGAAGAGGTTCTTGTAGCCGCTTAGGAGATACATCTGGGCGACGCTCAGGGCCGAGCGCTCGGCGTAGACCGGGGACGCCTTCAGGTCCGCGTCCCACGGCGACCAGTTGTGGTAAAAGCTGCCCGGGGGAGGGCCGACGCGGGGCAGGTAGTTGCCTCGAAGGTGGTCGTGGACGTTGATGAGCGCGGGATAGACATAAGACTCGGGGCCTACCGGTATCACCCGGCGCGCTTCCAGGCCGAAGCCCGTGACGCGGCCTCCTTTCACGAGTAGGGAGGCGGATCCGCGTATCTTGCGCGGCGTCACGACGATGGCGTCGGTGAAGGCGTATGCGTCCAAGCTTCTGTCCTCGGGCGAGCCCTGGGGCTTGCCGCCGCGATTTCGCGCGCTGCGTGAAATCGCTTAAATTTGCGAAATTCGGCTGTCTTCCGTTAATTCTCGGCGAAAATAGGGAGGAAATTGATACGGAAAGCGCCGATGGAGGGTCAGACGCCTCGCTATGGACGGAAATTTAGCTGATACAATAGCGGAGGGCGAGAGCGGCGGCACCGAAGAGGCCGGCCTCTGCGCCGAGCAGAGGCCGCGCGATGTAGTCCGCGAGCCTGGTTTCGTCCTCGAAAACGGAGATATATCCGCCGAGTTCCTCGCCAACGATGACGGCGACGCGCTCGGCGAGACCGGGCCGGAGGCCCACGCCGCCGCCCATGAGAATGCGCTCCGGCGAGAGGACGAAGGTGTAGGCGGCGAAGGCCTTAGCCAAATAGCGCGCCTCGAGCTCCCAGGCTTCATGGCCGGCGCCGAGTTCGTCGGGGCGGACGTTCCAACGCCCTCCGATGGCAGGGCCCGAGGCCATGCCCTCGAGGCAGTCGCGGTGGAAGGGGCAGATCCCCGGGAAGCCGTCCCCGGCTTCCCGCTGGATCTTGACATGGCCGAGCTCGGGATGAGTGAGTCCGTGGATCAGATCGCCGTTGGAAAAGACGCCTCCGCCGATACCCGTCCCCACGGTCATGTAGATGAAATTCTTTAGCCCCTTGGCCGCTCCCCAGCGGTACTCCCCATAGGCCGCCGCGTTGACGTCGGTATCGAAGGCGACGGGTACCCCGAGCCTGTCGCGGAAAAAACTGGCCACTTCGGTATCCCGCCATCCGGGCTTGGGGGTTGCGGTGATGTACCCCCACGTGGGGCTCGAGACACGCAGATCGACGGGTCCGAAACAGCCGATCCCGATTCCATCCAGCTCGCCGATGCCCTTGGATGCCGCTGCCATAGTGAAGAACTCGGCCGATGCCGCGAGTGTTTCTTCTGGACTGGTAGTCGGGATGCTCTTCTTTTCGACGAGGGTGGGTTTCGCGTAGTCGGAACGATCGGCATCAAAAAGGCCACAAACGAATTTAGTGCCGCCTGCCTCGATGGCTCCCAATATCATGGCCCCTCCTTTTCCTCGCCCGCTGCCGCGCGATGAATGTGTTTCGCGTACATGAAATAATCGTCGCCAGGCTCGTAGAAGTCGGGGATGTGGCCGATGAGCGAATACCCTCGATCGGAAAGGACGCCCTTCCCGATAGCTGTTTCCTTTATGGTGGAGATTTCGATCCGGAGTATGGCAGAAGCTTCCGTTCTCAGCAACTCTTCCTCGAGCATGCCGAGGATTTTGGCCGTGACGCCTTTCCCGATATAGGATGGATCGACGCAGATCGCCCGCAGGTCGAAGCTATAGTCCGTGCTCGCCTTCCTGCAGATTACCGCGAAGCCCGCGAGGATTTTGCCGTCCCGTAGTTCCAGGATCGTGTAAGGATCGCCCGGCCTTGCCTGCCAAGCCGAAAAAGTCTCTTTAAGTATATCGAGCTCGATGTCCTTAAAGGCCCCCATTTCACGGGCAAGCCCTTCGTATTCGGCAGTGTCGATCATTGGCGGAGCCGCATCCTATTTCGCTGAATCTTTTTCGCTGTCGAGTATATCCGGTCTCCGGGCCTTTGTATATGAAAAAGGGGAGGCGAGCCTCCCCTTATCTGGATAGCCTATCTTACGTTGATGCCGATGAAGGGCTCGAAGGTGTAGGCCTGTCCGGCCTGAATGTCGACCTGGGTTTCCGAGGAGAGCCCTCCCGAGGCCATTCGGATGACGTGCCTGCCGGGCATCAGCTGCCCCGACGCGGCAGGCTGGGGCGCTCCGTCGATCCATATCTGGACGGCATCTTGGAACTGACCCGGCTTGAACTCCCTATTGTGCATATTCTCGGGGATCCTGAGCTGCCAGGAGGCGATCATGGGCTGAAGGACGGCATTGATGGCCTGAGGGCCGTTCAACGGAACTTGAATTTGGTAGTCGCTGTAGCCCGCCGCCCTCACGAGGATGTCGTACGTGCCCTGTGGCATAGCGGTGGAAAATGGCGTTTGCCCCATCTGCGCGCCGTTTATGAACACGAGAGCGCCGTTGACGTTGGATTGGATGTCCAGCCGCTGATTCTGCCCCTGAAGGATAGCGTTGACCTGGGTCGGCCCGTTGCCGACGACCACGTTTTGAGTGTAGTCCAGGTAGCCGAAAGCCCGCACAAGCACCGTGTACGATCCCGAGGGCAGCTGGGCCGTTAGAGGCGTCTGGCCGGCGGGGTTGCCATTGATGAAGACGGTGGCGCCGTTGACGTTGGAAGACACCGAGAGGCCGTAGCTGTAGACCTGCGGCGCGGGGATGGTGTTGGGGGCGGGAATGGTATTGGGCGCCATCTTTGCGCCCGGCATGAATAGGTTGGCCTGGACGGTCGCCCCTCCCGGGCCCACGTTCACCGTGGTGTCGAATCGGACGTAGCCTTGCTTGGTTATCGTCAGGGGATAGTTGCCTTGCCTGATATTAAGGATGAGGTTCGGGGTCGTGTTGCCGATGAGCTGGCCCGCGAGGAATACCTGGGCGCCGCTCACATTGCAGAATATCTGCAAAGGCGCCTTAGCCTGGGCACCGGCGAGGGCCGCGGCAAAGAGAAGCGCTATTGCGAGTGTAATCGTTTATTTCATGACTTCTCCCTGCAGTATCCGTGTGCCGGGCATGCATATTCATCAGTCACATCCCGGTACGTATGCTACCCGTGTTAAGGCTTTTCCTAGGGGATGGCAGTCCCGTTTATGGGGCGGGTTGACCTTGTAAAAAAGTCAAGCTGTGCTATATTGGTATTTGTCTGTAGTGGTTTGTCACCTTAATTTAGGAGGAACTCGCAATGACTAAGAAGCTTTTCGTCCTTGTCACGCTTATCGCCCTGGTAAGCGGCGGGGTTTTCGCCCAGCTCGCTTTAGGTGTCACCGGAGCCCTGCCGATGAACCAACAATACGGCGCCTCGGAAATCGCTAACGACTTTAAGACTGGCACCAATGTTTACTATGGCGGTTTCCTAGAGCTATTGGGCAAGCATATCGGCTTCGGCGTATCTGCGAATTTTTCCCCCGTTAAAGGGGCTTCGCCCGAATTGCTCAGTTGGGACGGCGATCTCTACCTCTCCTACCATCTCTTCAGGGCTACCGGTTTCTTCGATCCCTTCCTCGAAGTGGGCGGTGGTCTCTTCGCCCTCAGCTATTACAATGATACACCCGCAGGCCAAAGTTCATTGCTCGCTGCCTCCCCGTATTGGTATGGGGCCCTGGGCCTGGGCATCAATCTCGGCCACCACTTGGGAATCTTTGGCAAGTTCGCCTACAATATGGCCATCAATAACCAGATCAACCAAAGTACGCCCTTATACTATTACTATGATTCAAATAGCAATAAAATTTCTAACATTCCTGAGTACCGCTTCACCCTCGGCCTAAAGATCATCCTCTAGCAGACGGTTCTTTTGGCACTGAGCGAGGCCGCCTTCGGGCGGCCTCGCTGTTTTTCCCTGGATTTTCGTGTGGTCCCCGTGGTCGCCGTGTGAGATTCCTACGATGCCCAGAGTCGGACGAGCTCCACCAGGGTCTCGACGGCGAGGGCCATCTCGGCGACGGAGGCCCACTCGTAGCGGCTGTGATAGTTGTAGCCGCCTGTAAAGACATTGGGGCAGGGCAGGCCCATCTCGGTAAGGCGGGCGCCGTCGGTGCCGCCCCGTATGGGCTTGATGAAGGGCTCGGCGCCCGCGCGGCGGGCCGCCTCCATCACGCGCTCCAGGACCTCGGGCGCCTCGTCGAGCTTCTCGCGCATGTTGAGGTATTGCTTGGTCACCGTGAGGACTACGGAGCCCAATGGGAACTGCGCCTCTACCGCCGCGGCGATGGCGCGTACGGCGGCGATCCTCGACTCCATGCCCTTCTGGGTGAAGTCACGGAGAAATACCTCGACGACAGCGTTTTCGAGGCCGCCCGATATCTCGAGGGGGCAGTAGTAGCCGTACCAGCCGTCGGTGGACTCGGGCGCCTCGCTGCGCGGCAGCATGGATACGAAGCTGCCCGCCATCGACACCGCGTTGGCTAGCTTGCCACGCGCCGAGCCGATATGTATGACCTTGCCCCTGAACTCGGCCTTGATGGCGTAGGCGGTGAAGCACTCGGCCTCGATCTCCCCGGCCTTCCCCCCGTCCATCGTATAGCAGGCCTTGGAGCGCAGGCGATCGAGGGGGAAGAGGTTCATGCCCTTTCCCGTCTCCTCGTCCGGGGTAAAGATGAGCTCGAGGGGGCCGTGCAGTATTTCCGGGTGAGCGAGGAGCTGGGCGGCCAGGGTCATCACTTCGGCGAGTCCGGCCTTGTCGTCGGCTCCGAGGAGGGTGGAGCCGTCGGTGACTATAATGGTATCGCCGACGTGGTCGACGAGGTCGGGGTTGTCGGCGGGATCGAGGGAAATGTTCGGGCCTAGTCGGACGTTCCCGCCGTCGTAGTTTTCGATGACGCGGGGCTTCACGTTGACCCCCGAGACGTCGCTGGCGGTGTCTATGTGGGCCATGAGGCCGATCGTGGGCGAAAGCTCGAGGCCCGGCGAGGCGGGGAGGCGTGCGATGAGGTAGCAGTGCTCGTCCAGCTCGACCTCGGCTAGGCCGAGGTCCGTGAGCTCGGTCAGGAGGAGTCGGGCCAGATCCCATTGGGTTTGGGTCGAGGGAATCGCCTCGACGTGCCTGTCGCTGGTGGTCTCTATCCTGGCGTAGCGGACGAGGCGCGCCGCGAGCTCGGGGCTGAAGGGACGCGAGAGGAGTTCTGCGAAGGATCTCATGGTCGCACGAGTATGCACGGTCCGGCCCACGCGGGGCAAGAGTCGCTCCGTGGAGAGTCTCGCGATCCACGTCGCTATTGTCTTGCCTCGGGCCTCGGGCAGACCGTATCATATAGCTCATGCCCAACCCCTCAGCCAAGTCAGTACCCGTATACCCCGAATTCGCCCCCGTCTCCCTCGAGATGCGCGAAGCCCTCTATCCCGCTCTCAACCTGATCACCGATGGGATATCGGAATTCACCTTCTCGAACCTCTTCCTTTTCCGCAAGACCTACGGCTATCGCGTATCGAGGGTCCCGGGCAAGACCTTCATCATCGAGGGCGCGAAGCTCGGCAAGTCCTTCTTCTACGTGCCCTGCGCCCTGCCCGAGAGGGCCGTGCTCGACGAGCTCATGGCCGGCCACGACTACCTCAAGAACCTCTCCGAGTCCCAAGCCGACGCGCACCGAGTGTCGCTGGAGCAATGGGGCTACTCGGTCGTCGAGGACAGGGACAATTTCGACTACCTCTACCTGCGCACCGCCCTCGCGGAGCTTTCGGGCAAGACCTATCACAAGAAGCGCAACCTCGTCAACGCCTTCATCAACTCCTACGACTACGAGCAGAAGCGTCTGCGCGGGGAAAACGTGGGCGACGCGATCGCGGTCCTCGAGAAATGGCGCGAGCTCAAGGGCTTCGAGGGCGACTATGCCGCCTCTCGCGAGGCCCTCGAGCTGTTCGAGGTCCTGGGCATGCGCGGATGCGTGTACTATGTCGACGGCGAGGCCGCCGGTTGGTGCCTCGGCGAGCCCCTCGCGAGGGGACGCATGTTCGCCGTGCACTTCGAAAAGGGAATCGAGAGCTACAAGGGCATCTATCAATTCATCAACCAGGCCTTCGCCCAGGCCCTCCCCGCCTACTTCAGGTCCATAAACAGGGAGCAGGACCTCGGCGACGAGGGTCTTCGACAGGCCAAGATGACCTACAGGCCCAGCGGTTTCGTGAACAAGTACCGGGTGGTCAAGGCATAGGCCATGGGATCCAGGCTCGAGTTTCTCACCGGGCGCGGCTTCGCTGAGGCCTCGTCCTTTCGCGGCGAGGTGGCGGAAATGGCTCGAGCCGAGCGCAATGCCGCCGCCGGCGGACCCGGCTTCGCCTCGGTCGCCGAATACGCCGCCGCCCTCGCCCGGCGCAGCGTCTGCCTGACCCTTCTCGCGGGCTCGGGTTCGCGCTGGATCAAGTCCCTCGCCGCTCGGATCGGCGCGGCCGGGGCGAGCGGCGCAGGCCAGCGCTTCGATCCCGCCCGCCCACGCGGCCTCTATCCCGTTCGCGACTTCCTCCTCGGCGGCGATACCATCCCCGTCGCCGCATACGCCCTTGCGGCCGTGGACGGCTTGGGGCGGCACCTTCTCGTCGTGCGCGGCTGGGAGGCCGAGATAGACGCCGAGCTCCTCGCGCCGCTGGGGATCGGCCCGGGCGACAGGGACTTCTTTACCCAGGGCGCCCCTTACGGGAAGCCCCTCGGCCACGGCGACGCCGCCTGGCAGGCTCGTTCCCTATGGCGCGGCGCGGACTACGTCGTCACCAATTTCGGCGGCGACGCCAACTCCCGTCGCACGATACTCTCCTCCCTTCTCGCCCTGGACGCGTTGCGCGCCATGGGAACCAAGGCGGATGCGCTCATCCCCGCCGCGCCCCTCGACTCGCCGGCCTACCCGATCGGCCTGGACGAAGACGGCCTGCCCTCGTCCTTCGGCCACGCGAAGCTCCAGGGCCGCTCGGCGGCGGGAGGTCTACGTGCGCCGGGCTCGGCGTCGGGCGCCGGCTATACGAACGTCGGCGTCCGCGTCTACTCTGCGGCCGCCCTCCTCGAGAAGGTCGAGTCCTTTCGCCGGCGCCATTGGGTCGAGGGTAGAGGGTATGCGATACCGGGCAACGATCCCGAGGGCCGCGAATTCGCCCTCGACAACGTCGACGCCGAGTTGGCGACGGAGGGCCGGGCGCGGATCCTCGCGATCGGCCGGCCCGAAGAACTCACGCCCGCGAAGAGCCTCGAGGAGGTCCCCGCCTTCGAGCGCGCCGCCCGGGCCGTCGTCGCCGAGGACGCCGCCTTGACATGGCTCGGGACGGGCGTTTAGGGTGGAATGAAAGAGGTGGCATCATGAACGCGCTCGCGGAAGAACTCAACGATGCATTGGCGGACAGCGCCGCCCTGCGCCTCCTGTCGGATATCGGAAGGCGGATGTATTTTCCGAAGGGCATCGTTTCGCAGAGCGCAGAGGCCGACGAGAAAGCCCATCGTTTCAACGCGACCATCGGCATGGCCTACGAGGGCGGCGAGCCCATGATCCTAGACTCGATCCGGGCCGGGCTGCCCACCTTGAGCCCGAAAGAGGCCGTCGCCTACGCGCCCACCGCGGGCACGGCCGCCCTTCGAGCGCGGTGGCGTGCCGAGCTCGACCGCAAGAATCCCTCGCTTCGCGGCAGGGACTGCTCTCTGCCCGTCGTAGTGCCCGGGCTCACCGCGGCCGTTTCCGCCGTCGCCGACCTCTTCCTCGACGCGGGCGACGAAGTCGTCCTGCCCGACCTGTCGTGGCCCAACTATCGCCTCATAATCGAGGAGCGCAAGGCCGCGAAGTGCGCAACCTATCCGACCTTCACGACGGCAACCGCGGCGCCGAGCGGCTCGGGGATGGGCTTCAACGTCGACGGCCTCGAGTCGGCGCTTCGCGATGCCGCGGGCCGGTCCAAGGCCGCGGGGAAAATCGCGAAGGCCGCCTGCATCCTCAACTTCCCCAACAATCCGACGGGATATACGCCCACACTGGCGGAGGCCGATGCCATAGTCGCCGCCCTCATCCGCGTGGCCTCGGAAGGCGTCGTCCTCCTCGTCCTCGTCGACGACGCGTACTTCGGCCTCCAATACGAGGAGGGCCTCCTCGCCGAGTCCATCTTCGCCCGTCTCGCCTGGGCCCACCCCAACATCCTCGCGGTCAAGGCCGACGGCCCCACCAAGGAGGACTACGTTTGGGGTTTTCGCCTGGGCTTCCTCACCTTCGGTTCCGCGGCACTTGGGCCCAAGGGATACGAGGCCTTGGTCAAGAAGCTCATGGGCCTCGTCCGCTCCTCGGTTTCCAATTCCTCCGCCCCCGCGCAGAACCTCATTCTCAAGTCCTTCGATGCTCCAGGCGCGGCGGAGCAGAAGGCCCGCCTCCGCGGCCTCCTCAAGGCTCGGTATGAGCGAGCGAGAGATTGCCTTCATTCGCGGCCCCCGCCGCCCTGCTTAAAGCCTCTGCCTTTCAACTCGGGCTACTTCATGAGCTTCGAATGCCTGGGGCTGTCCGCCGAAGCGCTGCGAAAGAAGCTTCTGAACGAGAAGGGCATAGGCACGGTCTCGATACAGGATCACTACCTGCGTATAGCATTTTCGAGCGTCGAAGCCGAGAACATCGAAGAGCTCTTCGCCGAGGTAGGAACCTCGGCCGCCGAAATCGTTGTCTCGGCGGCCGGCATCGCCGCTCCCGTGCAGGAGCGGGTTTAAGATTCATGTTTCCGCCTAGGTATGCCCGCCGGCCCCTCGCCGAAATCGCGGGACGCGTCCTCGTCCTTTTCGCGGCACTCGTTCTCGCGCCCCGCCTCGTCGGAGCGCAGGCGGTCGAGACGGGAATAGCCTCGTGGTACGGGCCCGATTTCCACGGCAAGCGGACCTCCAACGGCGAAGTCTATGACAAGGAGAAGCTCAGCTGCGCGCACAGGACCCTGGCCTTTGGGACCTACCTTCGCGTGGTCAACCTGGATAACGGCTCGAGCGTCGTCGTCCGCGTGAACGACCGCGGCCCCTTCGCGAAGAACCGCGTCATCGACCTGTCGGAGGCGGCGGCTCGAATCATCGGCATGATCCCGACCGGCACCGCGCGGGTCAGCCTGACCGCGATCCCGAAAGAGGAGGCCCTCGCCTGGAAGGGCGGATCCCTCGGCGCGGAAGCCGCTCCGGGCGAGGCGGGGACCGACGCGGGAGCCAATGCCGGCACGGCCGCCGCGTCGATTTCGCCCGACGCTCGCGTGCGCATTCAGGTGGCGTCATACGCGAGCGCGGCCAACGCGAACTCCACCGTCGCGCGCCTCGCGGCCTCCGGCCTCGCCGCGGCAATCGAGGACTCGGGCGGGCACTACCGCGTCGTCTTCCCCGACCTCTCGCCCGAGGACGCGCGCCTCGTGTCCGTGAGGCTGGACGGCATGGGCTACAGGGGCTATAGCGTAACGACGATCACTCCCGCGCGCTGATGGATGCGACCAAAGACCTGAAACCAAAACGCGCTCTTCCTGTCTATCAGGTATGCAAGGAGAGCGCGAATGAGCGACGTCGTCACGGAAAAGAGATACAATTTCCTCGTATCGGGCGATTCCATTTCGAGGGGAATCATCTTCGACGAGGGGAAGGGCAAATACGCGGTCCTGGAAAACAGCTATGTCGCCTTGGTCCAGCGTCAACTCAAGGGAATGGTGCAAAACGCCTCCAGGTTCGGAAATACCCTTGTCCGCGGTATCGGCAGGCTGGGCAAGGACATCGCCAAAGGCAAACCGGACGTCGTCCTGATCGAGTACGGCGGCAACGATTGCGACTTCGCCTGGAACGAGGTCGCGGCGAATCCCGAATTGCCGCATGAGCCCCAAACCGACCTGTCCCTGTTCGAGGACACATTGACGGCCGCCATCGTATTGCTCAATGAAAGCGACATCGTGCCCGTCCTGATGACGCTCCCGCCCCTCGACGCGGACAGGTATTTGAGATGGGTGAGCAGGCAGGATTTCCGGATCGAGGGCAATATCCTGAAATGGCTCGGAAGCGTCGCGAAGATCTATTGGTGGCAGGAGCGCTACAGCTCCTCGATCTTGACCGTCGCCGAAAAGACGAAGACGCGATGGATAGATATCCGGGGAGCCTTCCTGCGTTCACCCGACTACAGCGCCCTGATCTGCAGGGACGGAATTCACCCCAACGAGAGGGGACACGAACTCATCGCGAAAACGATAGTCGACTACATCTCGAGGGACTCCGCCTTCCTCCTCGCGGACTGCCCGATACCGGTTCCGGCGTAGACAAGGCTCGTTTCGCAGCCGCTTTCAGAGGTATTCGAGGGGATACTGATCGATCGTCGCGTCCGGACGGGGAATCATGAAGGGGGCTGTGGGCTCTCTGAGACGAGACTCCCGCCCTTTCCCCTATTGACGATCTTCGATTGGGCTTATATACTCAGTCCTGAGTATGACCGAATCATACAAGGTTCCATTCTACATCCTCGGCTTCCTCATCAGGCTGGGGCCATTGCATGGCTATCAGCTGAAAGCCCATATCGAGCTGGAGGCTCGCGACTTCGCGAAGATAAGGCTGCCGAATCTTTACTACCACCTGGGCTCGATGCGGGAGAAGGGCTGGGTCGAATCGAAGCGGGAGAAAGAGGGAAGCCGCCCCGAGAAGGATATCTTCTCGATAACCGACGAGGGTAGATCGAAGTTCGGGGAGCTCCTCGAGCGCGCCCTTGCCGAGCCCGTCGATTGGGATTTCCCCCTCGACGGCGCCCTGTTCTTTTCCAAAGGCAGGAGCGCGAAGCGCATCGAGCGGGAGCTGGCGGCGGCCGAAGCGCGCGCGACGGCCGCCCTCGAGTCGCTCGCGGCGCATCGCAAGGAGGTCCTGGCCGAAGTGCCGCAGGGTTTCCGCGACGTCGCTGGGCTTATCCTGTCGCACCATGAGCGCCACTACGCGACCGAAAGGGAATGGCTGGCCGAAGCGAAAAAAGTATTCGAAGCCCGGAAGGGCAAAATAGGAGGAGACAGATGATGCAGAAGATATGTTCGCGCCGGTTCGATGTCGACTTCTTCGAGAAGGACGAGGCGACTTGGCTCGTCGTCACCCACCTCGTCGACGACGCGCATGACATTACGACGAAGGTCGAGGTTCGCGTGCCCGAAATGGCGATCAGCGCCGCCGACGTCGAATTCGCGCGCTACCCTCTGGACGTCTGCCCCCGGATCGAGCGCAACGTGAAGCGCATCGTGGGCTTGAACCTGCTCAAGAACTACAACATGAAGTCGCTCACGATCTTCCTGGGCTCCAAGGGCTGCGGCAACGTAATGCAGATTCTCAGCGCGGGCCTGCAGGCCTTCGTGTACGCGTATTATCCCTATTTGGTAAAGACCGGTAAGATGAGCGCGGCGGAGTGGGAGAAGTTCTCCATTACCCGCCTGCGCAAGGCCTGCCTCGGCCACACCCTCCTCGAGAAGGGCCAGGCGAGGCCGCTGCTCCACGAGGGCGCCCCCGCGTAACGGCTGCAGGTTGGGGAAAGAGAGTGGGGGTGCCGGAAGCCACCGCAGGGCGCGTTATGCGCCCGAGGAGGCTGAAGGCAGGGGGAGCCGCGTTAGGCGATGTAGTGGCGATGGAACGATCGTCGCCCGCCCAGCATTGCACCGATTGCGCGAATCCGTGCCGTGGCGAAAGCGATTCGCGTTCGCGATGGATGACCTCGCGCGGGCGGTTGCGATGGACGCCCGTGCTCCCCCTATTTGAGGATATACACTGCCAGCGGCGGAAAGCCGTTGAAGTAGACCGAGCTGTAGCTCTGCGTGTAGGCGCCCGTCGTGAGTATGTAGACCTTGTCGCCTATCCGCGCGGAATCGGGCATCGTGTAGGTCCATTTCTCGTAGAGGATGTCCATGCTGTCGCAGGTCGGACCCGCGATGATGATCTCGCGCGAGTTGCCCGATCTGTCGAAGTAGATGGGATACTTGATCGACTCGTCGAGGGTCTCGATGAGGCCGCCGAATTTTCCCACGTCGAGGAAGACCCAGGGATAGCGCTCGTGCACCGATTTCTTGGCTATGTTGACGATCTCGGCCACGATGACGCCCGCGTTGCCCGCCATCGAGCGGCCGGGCTCGATTATGACCTCCTCGGGCCACTCGCCCTTGAAGTTGTTGTCCAGGAATCGGCTTATGTCTTCGGCGTACTGGGCGAGCGTGTCGGTGGGCTCGACGTAGTCGGCGGGGAAGCCGCCGCCCATATTGAGCATTTTTAATTTGACGTTCGCTTCCTCGCGGGCCCAGCGGAAGAGCTGGCCCGCCGTAGTTATGGCCGAGGACCACGCGCCGACGTCGCGCTGCTGCGAGCCCGGATGGAAGGAGATGCCGTAGGGCTCGAGGCCGAGGCGCACGGAGAGCTTGATGAGCTGTCGGGCAAGGTCGGGGTGGGAGCCGAATTTCTTGGACAGCGGCCAGTCGGCGCCCAGGCCCTCGGTGAGGAGTCTGAAGAAGACCCTTGATCCAGGTGCCGCGCGCGAGATTTTGTCGAGGTCCGAAGGGGAATCGGTCACGAATAGGCGTACGCCCTTTTCGTAAAAATAGGCGATATCGCGCTCTTTCTTTATCGTATTGCCGAAACTCAGGCGGTCGGGGCTTAGCCCAAGGCGCAGGAGCTGGTCCAGTTCGTAGCGGGTGGCCACGTCGAAGTTGGAGCCGAGGTCGCGGAGGGCCGCGACGACCTCGTCGTGAGGGTTGGCCTTGACCGCGTAGTAGACCTTGGCGTACGGCAGGTTGGTCCTCAGCGCCCTGTAGTTGGCCTTGATCACGTCGAGGTCGATGACGAGGAACGGCGACTCTTTATCCCTGCCGAAGGCCTTGATGCGCTCGAATTTCTCTCGAGTGATGAAATTCTCCAACGGAAAACGATAGGGTGTCTCTTCCAACTTATATGCTCCCTTGCATGGCCAACAATAGGTGCGAGCTTGCCATCATGTCAAGAATCGGCTATACCGCATTTATGATTGGTTTTTGCGTCAAAAAGGCCTTCTTTGACGGATGGGATAACCTCTTCTCCCTTATCCTTCTCAACCTGGGCTTTATCCTGGCCCTGGCGATAGGCTTCGTACTGCCGAGCAGCCTCGGCTTTCCCGTCTGGGCGTCGATCGCCCTCGGCGTACTCTCCTTGGCCGCGGGATCGGTATGGTGGTCCACGACCGTCTTCGCGATGAGGGAGGTCGCCGACTTCAGGAGCTTCCATCTAAGGGATGTAGGGGCGAATATCAAGCAGGCCCTTGCGCCCGGGCTTCAGGTGGGAGCTCTCCTCGTTCTAGGCTGGTTCGTCATCTCGGTAGGGCTGCCTTTCTATTTTTCCATCGGCGGCCTGCTCGGCTCCCTGGCGGCGGGCGTCATCTTCTGGTGCGCCGTCATCCTCCTGCTCGCCCTGCAATACTATATTCCTCTCAGGGCGCGGCTGGGCGGGGGGCTTCGAAAGAACCTGCGCAAGAGCTTCGTGATGTTCTTCGACAATCCCGGTTTCTCGATTTTTTTGTTTTTTTCCTGCGCGGCGACCCTCGTGATCTCGTTTTTTCTTGCCTTCCTCCTGCCAGGCTTCGCGGGGATAGCCCTATCACAGGACGTCGCCCTCAGGCTCAGGCTATACAAATATGATTGGCTCGAGGCCAATCCGAAGGGCAACCGGCGCTCCATTCCATGGGACGAGCTTCTCGTGGAGGACAAGGAACTGGTGGGTAAAAGGACTCTCAAGGGCATGTTCTTTCCCTGGAAGGAATGAGGCAGGCTTTCCGCTACAGCACGCCAGTTTCCGTAAACGCGCATGGGGCAAGGACAAGAGCACAAGGGCCTTCATTGATGTGTAGCGATCAAGGGAGGCGACTCGGGAGGACCCGGTCACCACTAGTTCTTTCTCGTTGCGCGCGAAAACAAGAAACTCTATGCTTGTGCAACGAGCCGGTAACGTGGGTACCCGAGGGAGGTCCCGCACCGGGCTCACCTGCGATAGCGCAGCGGAACTGCAAGAAGCTCATGTCAAAGGAATAGTATGCACAAGCCAGTGATGATCCTGATGTGGCTTTTCATTCTTTTCACTGTTGGTGGAACGTCGCTTTTGTTCGGCGAGGAAGCGCCCGTAGCCCATGTCGCCGTCGTCCAATTCTCCAACCAGACCGGCTCCGCCTCGTACGACGCGGCCTGCAAGGCGGCGACCGATACCCTCGTTCTGACCTTGACCCAGCTTGGGCGCTATCGGGTGCAGTCCGAGGACGCCTCGGGCAGCGGGGAAGATGCCATGCGGGCGATGGCCGAGGAGAAGGGCCTCGACTTCATCATGTACGGGAAGATGTCCGCGGGGGAATCGGGGGGGATAGACTGCCGCCTATCGGTGTTCGACCGGGCGAAGGGCACGACGACGCTGTCGCAATCGCGGAAGGCGGCAGGGGTCCTGGACATATTCGACGCGGCGGACGAGCTCGTGGTGTCGGTGTTGGAGTCGATGACGGGCTCGCACATCGGCTTCGGCTCGCTCACGCTAGCCAACACGGGGGAGAAGGGGAGCTACCGGGTGCTGATGGACGCCTTC
>JBEKVO010000034.1:0-41163 GCA_049513895.1 Rectinemataceae bacterium
AGGAGAGCGGGAGGTCACCACACCTTTATTCCCGCTCTCCTTATCTTTTCCCCCTATGAGTAGCTACTCAAGAGGTCGGGAGAAAAACCTCATCCATGAGAAAAGATCGCGCTACACGACAAAAGGCCGCCAGTAATGAAGCTGGCTTTGCTAAGATCCTTATAGATTTGCTGTTTGGCATGACTCTGCTCTGAGTCCTTATAAAGTGGTTTTTTTGACTGTAGTACTGTCCCCTCAGGCGCCGTGAGTTCTAACTCGAGCGTAGATGAAGGACTTTTTAGATTTAGAACACCAAATGGAGTAGTTCCTATAGGCGAGGACCTGCTCTGATCACTATCTTGCGCTTGGACGAATCCTGACTGGCAGATGGAAAGTGTTATGAAGAGTAAAGAAGTAAGCATTCTGAGAGGAAACGGACATCTCACGTTTTCCATATAACCTTCTCAAGTTCCTACTAAATAAAGCAAATAGCCTAATAGAGACTCAATGAAAGGTTGTACAGCTTGTTGGGGTAGTGATACTGCAAATACTGTAAAACAAATTATTCAGTGGGTCAAGCTTGAATTGGCCCAGGAAAAAACTCGAAAGCTTTACTTGATGTGCAGGTCTTGCGCTCCTATCGAGATAGGTCAAACTCCGTTTCTCTACTTCAATCATAGGATTATCCCGTACGCGTATCTGCTATACTAGGAGGCATGAACCGCATGGGAGATCCGAACCTCGCACCGCAAGAGCGTTTCACCTATCGTCACTACCGGACCTGGCCAGACTCTGAGCGCTGGGAGATCATCGACGGCCACGCCTGGGCCATGAGCCCGGCGCCGAAAAGTCGCCATCAAGCCCTCGTCTGGAAGCTCTCTTCGCTCATCTACAATTTCCTTAAAGGCAAACCCTGCAGGGCCTATCCGGCACCCTTCGATGTGCTCCTCCCGCGCGGAAACGAGGACGACGACGAGGTCGATACCATCGTCCAGCCCGACATCTCGGTTTTCTGCGACAAGTCGAAGATCACCGAGCGTGGCGCACGGGGTGCCCCCGACCTCGTTGTCGAAATACTCTCGCCCTCGACCTCCAAAAAGGACTTGAAGGACAAGTTCGAACTCTACGAAAAGCACGGCGTGCGCGAATATTGGGTAATCGACCCCTCGGCCTGGAGCGTCTGGGTGTACCGGTTGGGCTCCGGCGATCGTTTCGACGAGGGCGAGCTCAAGGAGAGGCTCGGCGATACATCGCCCATCGCGTCGGCCGTCCTCGAAGGCTTCGTCGTCGATCCAATGGAACTTTTCGCTGATTTGGACTGAAGCCGACAAGGGCCGCTGTTCGAAAATACCCGCCCCCGGCCTTGCGGCTGGGGGATGGGACGGCCGAGTTCCCGCCCCGCTTCAGTCGCCAGGCCTTCCGGCGCGCGTATGTTGTATACTTGGAGGAATGAACCGCATGGGTAATCCCGTAGAGACGCCCGACGAGCGCTTCACCTATCGTCATTATCGAACCTGGCCAGATTCCGAGCGATGGGAATTGATCGACGGCCACGCCTGGGCCATGAGCCCGGCACCGCTTCGGTCGCACCAGAAACTATCAATGCGGCTTTCCGGATGGATAAATTCGTTCCTCGAAGGGAAGCCTTGCGAAGCATACGCGGCGCCTTTCGATGTGCTCTTGCCCGAGAGCGACGAAGCCGACGACGAAATCGAAACGGTCGTCCAGCCTGACATCGTCGTCATCTGCGACAAGTCCAAGCTCACCCGCGCCGGCGCCCGCGGGGCGCCCGACCTCGTCGTCGAAATTCTCTCGCCATCCACATCGAAGAAGGACCAGCGCGAGAAGTTCGAACTCTACCAGAAGCGCGGCGTGCGCGAGTACTGGGTAATCGATCCCGCGGGGGAGTGGCTCTGCGTCTACCGCCTCATCCAGGGCCGGGGCCGGGAGGGCGGCAGGCTAAAGGATGCAGCGCCATGCTTCGACGAGGGAGAGCTGCGCGAGCGGGGACGGGAGTATGGTCCTATAAGCTCGCATGTCCTCGAGGGTTTTACCGTCGATCCGGCTCGACTATTCGCTGATTTGGACTGAAGCCAGCACGGCCGGGAACCTCGGGAGCTACGTCTAAAGCCTTCTTCATCGCCCGCTCGAAGCCCGGCATCGCTCCCGTGATGACCCTGTCCTCGACGCAGTAGGCGATGCGGAAGTAGCCGGGGGCGCCGAAGCCCGAGCCGGGCACCACGAGAATGTTCTCCTCCTTGAGCAGATCGACGAAGCGCATCTCGTCGGGGGTGGGGCTCTTCGGGAAAAGGTAGAAGGCCCCCGACGGCAGGGCGAAGTCGTAGCCGGCCGCTCGTAATCCGGCCGCCAGAGTGTCGCGCTTTCGCTCGTAGATCGACACGTCCACGCAGGCATCGCCGATCCCCGCTATCACTTTTTGCATGAGGCTCGGCGCGTTGACGAAGCCGAGTATCCGGTTGGCCAGGGCGAGGGCGCCCATCAGGGCGTCGAGGTCGGCGGCCGCCGGATTGACGGCCGCGTAGCCTATGCGCTCGCCCGGCAGCGAGAGCTCCTTGGAATACGAGGTCGCCACGATAGAGTTAGCATAGCTCGCCAGGGGACTGGGCACCGTCGCGCCGCCATACACTATCTTCCGGTAAGGCTCGTCCGAGACCAGGTAGATGTCGCGGCCGTACTCGCGGCCTCTGCGCTCCATGGCCTGCGCGAGGCCGGCCAGCGACTCGGCCGAGTAGATCTGCCCCGTCGGGTTGTTGGGCGAGTTGACGAGCACCACCTTGGTCCTCGGACCCATCGCCGCCTCCATCGCGGGGACATCGAGCGAGAAGTCGGGCAGAGTCGGAACGCTCCTGAGGACGCCGCCGAAGTTGTCGGCCATGAAACCGTACTCGACGAAGTAGGGCTTCGGGACCAGGACCTCGTCGCCCGGGTCGAGGAGGGCCTTGAGGATAATGTTGAGCGCGCCCGCCGCCCCGCAGGTGACGACGACCTGCCCCGCCTCGACGGTCACGCCCTGGTCGGCCCTCACGCGAGAGGCTATCGCTGCGCGAGTCTCGTCGAGACCGGCGTTGGGCATGTAGGCGTGGAGGCCCGGCTCGTCGGCCTTGGCCACGGCGAGCAGCCTCTCCTTGAACGCCATTGGAGGCGGCACGTTGGGATTGCCGAGGCTGAAGTCGAAGACTTTATCCGCGCCGTGGATCTTCCGCAGCCTCGCGCCTTCCTCGAACATCTTGCGGATCATCGAGCCGTTCTCGACGAAATCGCGCATCTTCTTCGCTATCGCCATGTCGCGCTCCTTGTGTTCATTCCATGCGATATAGACCGAGAGTCCTCGCCTGCAATCGAGCCAGGCCGAGAAGGATATCGATATTCGGCGTCGCCTCGTCGAGCAGGGCGCCGATCTCCTGGACCGAGGCGACCAGTGCGTCGAGCTCGATATGCCTGCCAGCCTCGACGTCCTGGAGCATCGAGGTCTTGAAGGCGCCCAGCTTGTGGGATATCGCCATCCGGTCCTCGCCGCTCTGCTCGATGGGACAGCCTATCCTCGCCCCAATGCGCTTGGCTTCGGCCATGATATTCAGGCAGAAGCGCGCTACGAGGGGATCGTCGAGGATCCTGTCCATCGTCGCGCCGGTGAGGGCGGAGAGGGGATTCATCGTCATGTTGCCCCAGAGCTTGTACCATATCTCGCTCTGTATCCGTTCCGTCGGGCTGGCATCGAAGCCCGCCGTCCGAAGAATGCCGCACAACGCGTCCAGCCTTTCGGTGGCGGCGCCCGAAGGCTCACCCAGTATGAGCCGCCTCAGCGGGATCGCCTTTACGAGCCCGGGCTCGGGGCAGAAGGCCCCGCAGTGCACGACGCAGCCGATGACGTCCGAGGCGGGAATCGAGGCGGCAATGGAGCCCTGGGGGTCGACCGAGCGCAGGGAAAATCCCTGAAGCTCGCCGCCGAAGCCCTGGAAGAACCACCAGGGCACGCCGTTCATCGCGGGCAGGACGATGGTGCCCGGCCCGAGGAGGGGCGCGATGCGATCGGCGGCCTCGCTCAGGGCCGGCGCCTTGACCGCGAGCACGACGAGGTCCTGGGTGCCCAGCTCCATCGGATCCTCGCTCGCGCGGATCGGGACCGAGCCGACTCCTTCACCTTCCGTGAAGCGCAGGCCTCGCTCGCGCAACGCATCCAGAGTGGCCCCCCTCGCTATCCCGGAGAGCTCGCAACCGGTCTTCGCGAGGCCATAGCCTATCATCCCGCCGATAGCCCCGACGCCGAACACGCAGACCTTCATCCCAGCCTCCGCCGTGGATCATAAACCATGGGGGGCAGGCTATCTGCTCACGAGCGAGGAGATAAGGCTCAACGCGGGTCCGGGGGCCGTTCCGAGAACCAGAATGGCGAGGCCGATCAGGGCGAGGACCGTGCCGGCGAGGAGGGAGAGCTTCCCCTCGCCCGCGTCGCTCTTCCCCTCGCTTCGGTACATCGTGGACAGCAGGCGCAGATAGTAGAAGAGCGAGAGAGCGCTGTTCAGGGCGAGGAGTATCGCGAGGGTTTGCGTCGCGGCTCCGGCTCGGGCTCCGCCGCCCGAGCCCAGGCCCGCGGAGAAGAGCATGAACTTCCCTATAAAGCCCGCCGTGAGGGGCATGCCCGCGAGGGAGAGCAGAGACGCGGTCATGACGGCGGCGACGAGGGGCCGCCGCGACGCGAGGCCCCGGAAGTCCTCGCGGCTTCCGGCATCGCGGTCCCGTGGAGAGATCGCGGCTATACAGGCGAAGGCCCCGAGAGTCGACAAGGAGTAGGCTGCCAGGTAGAAGAGGGCAGCGGCGGCCCCATAGGCGCCCCCCGCCGTCAGCGCCACGAGGAGATAACCGATCTGCGCGATCGAAGATCCGGCGAGCATCCGTTTTACACGCTCCTCGCGGAGGGCGAGGAGGTTGCCCGCGATCATGGAAGCGCCGGCCAGGGCCGCGATGGTCCATGCGAGGGCGCTCGAGGCGCCGCCGGGCGCGGCGCCGTAAGGCGTCAGGACCCTGATGAGAGGTATAGCCATCGCAGCCTTGGACAGGGTCGCGATGAGAGCGGCCACGGGCGCGCTCGCCCCTTCGTAAACCTCCAGAGCCCACATGTGGAAGGGGGCCACGGCCAGCTTGAAGGCGAAGCCGACGCCCATCATGGCGAGGGCGGCGGTGAAGAGCGCCCCGCCCGATCCCTCGGCCACGGTGCGCGTAAGGCTCGACAGTTCCAGGCTGCCGGTCTGGTAATACACCAGGGCCATGCCGAAGAGGAGGAAGGCCGAGGCCACCGAGGCGAGTATGAGGTAGGTGAACGCGGCCTTGGCCCCCTCGACCCGCTCGCGGCGATAGGCGACGAGGGCGTAGAGCGACACGGAGAGGAGTTCCAGGCCCAGGAAGAGGGTCGCGAGATTGGAGCTCGCGGCCAGGACCGAGGCGCCGAGGGCGGCGAAGAGTAGGAGAACGAAGTATTCCCCCCGCTCTCCCTCCCTCTGCGCGAAGTATGGTCTCGAGGAGAGGGCTACGGCCAGGCCCATGACGAGTACGATCGCCGTGCCGAGAAAGGAGAGGCCGTCCATCGAGAGGAGGCCCGCGATCCCCCGAGGCGATCCCGGAAAGGAGAGGACGAGGGCCGCGAGAGATGCGGCCAGTCCCAGGGCGCATACGGCGAAGGCGGCCCCGGCCTTTCTCTTCGTGAAGGAGAGGAGGACCAGGGAGACCAGCCCAGCAAGGGCGAGGACGATGAGGGGAGCGGCAGAAAAGGCGTCGTCGAGGTTCATGGCGCGATCCCTCCCGTCATTCCGGGCAGAGCGAGGGAGAGGATGGCGAGGACTCCGCGGGGGTACAGGCCGATCCAGAGGAGGATTGCCAGGAGAAAACCGAGACTGGCCGTCTCGACTCCGGAGAGATCGGCTATCACGCGTTTTTCCTTGGCCTCGCCGTGGAAGGCGAGCTGGAACATCCGCAGCGCATAGGCCATCGCGATGACGAGCCCGAGGCCCGAGACGACGGCGACGGCCGCGATGCTCTTGAAGGCGCCGAAGAGCACGAGAAGCTCGCCGACGAAGTTGCCCATACCCGGGAGGCCCAGAAGCGCGAGGGTCAGGGCAAGGCCCAAGGCGCCCATTCTGGGAGCCGCGTGCGCGAGACCGCCCATGCGCCCGAGCTCCCTCGTCCCTATCCTATCCTGCAGGGCTCCGACGAGCATGAAGAGGGCGCCCGTGGAAAGGCCGTGGCTCAGCATCTGTATCACCGCCCCGTTCCGTCCCGAGGCCTGCATGGAATATATGCCGACGAGGACGAAGCCCAGGTGACTCACGCTCGAATAGGCGACCAGGCGCTTCATGTCCGACTGTCCCAGCGCCATGATCCCGCCGTAGAGGATGCCCGCAGCCCCGATCCACATTGCTATCGGGGCGAAGGCCCTGGATGCCTCGGGGAAGAGAGGGAGGGCGAAGCGGAGCAAGCCGTAGCCCCCCGTCTTGAGGAGGATGCCCGCGAGAAGGATGGAGCCGGCGGTGGGGGCCTCCGTGTGGGCGTCGGGCAGCCAGGCGTGCAGACCGAATGCCGGAAGCTTGACCGCGAAGCCCGCGAAAAAGCCGAGCATGAGTACGAACTGGAGGGTCGGCGAGAGGGCGCCCGCGCCGCCCCTGAGCCGGTCGTAGGCGAAGCTCCACTCGCCCGTCTGCGATCCGTGGGCCGCGTAGAGGCCCGCGATCGCGGCGATCATGAGGAGGCCGCCCGCCTGGGTGAAGATGAGGAACTTGATCGCCGCGCGATGCCTGCCCTCGTGGCCCCAGATGTCGATCACGAAGAACATGGGCACGAGCATGAGCTCCCACATGAAGGCGAAGAGAAAGAGGTCGCTCGCGAGGAAGACGCCGTTGACGCCGGCCAGCACGAGGGAGAGGTTGAAGTGGAAGAAGGGCACTCGCTCCTCGATGCCCTTCCACGAGGCGATGACGGCCACGATGCCCAGGAGGCCGGAGAGGGCGAGGAAGGGAAGGGAAAGCCCGTCGAGAGAGAGCGAGAAGGAGGCGCCTATCGACGGTATCCAGGGGAGCTCGAGCCGCGTGAGCGGGGCTCCGCCGATCCAGAAGGCGCCGGCGAGGGCGAGGCAGGCCAGGCTGCCCGCGAGAGTCGCGACGCGGGACGCGACTACGGAGCGCATCCCGAGGGCCCAGGCCGCCAAGCCGCAGACGAGGGGCATCGCGATGAAAAGAACGAGGATCATATGAGCACCGCCGCGAGGAGGATGGCCGCGCCGAGGGCGAGCACGGCCAGGTAGCGCCTCGGCCTGCCGTCCTGGGACAGGCGGAGGAAGCGCGAGGCTCGCATCGTCAGGGCGCGAAGGCCTTCGGAGGCGAGATTGACGGGATCGACGCCTCCGCCGGCCAGCCGCGTTATCGGCCTTACGAAAAGGAAGGAGTAGAGACGATCGAAGCCGAAGCCCCCGCGGACGAAGGCCGCCAGGCCAGAAGAGCCGCGAGCAGCGGCGACCGTTGCCGGGGCGACCACCTCAGCCTCCCTCGCGAGGCCGCTCCGGGCTATCAGCCAGGCGATGGGAATGCCGAACAGAGTGAGAAGAAGGGGCGCCAGTGAGAGAAGAAGCTCCATGCCCTCGCTCGCGTCGAGCTCGGGAGAAGGAGGCAGGGCTCCGCCGAGGAAGGAGCCGAAGAAGGGCGAGCCTCCGAGGAAGCGGGGAAAGTCGAGGAGGCCTCCGACGAGGCAGAGGAGGGCGAGGATTATCAGCGGAATCGCGGTCGCGGCGCCCATGGCGCCGCCCATCGACGAATGGCTCGATCCGAGGCCGGCCTCCTCCTGGCGATCGCCGCGGCTCTCCCCCGCGAACACGAGGAAGAGCATGCGGAAAGTGTAGAGCGAGGTGAGGAAGACTCCTGCCATCGCCGCCCACCATAAAAGGCGGGCCTCGCCGCCGACAAACCAGAGCCGCGCGATGATCGCGTCCTTGCTCGCGAGGCCGGCGGTGACCGGGGGCAGGGCAGTCAGCCCGAAGGCCCCGGCGAGGAATGTCCAGAACAGAAGCGGCATCTTCTTCGCCACTCCGCCCATCGCGAAGACGTCGCGCTCGTGGCCGAGGGCGTTGATCACGGCCCCGGCGGCGAGGAAGAGGAGGGACTTGAAGAGGGCGTGGGTAGCGAGGTGAAAGATCCCTCCAGTCCACGCGGCGACGCCGAGGGCGAGGAACATGTAGCCTATCTGGCTCATCGTCGAGTAGGCGAGTATTCGTTTCAGGTCGCGCTGCGCGAGGGCGCTCGCCCCGGCGACGAGGAGGGTGGCCGCGCCCAGGACCGCGACCGCCGTCAGGACCTGGGGCGCGAGGGAGAAGAAGGCGTTCGACCTGGCGACAAGGTAGACGCCGGCCGTGACCATGGTGGCCGCGTGGATGAGGGCGCTCACCGGGGAGGGACCGGCCATCGCGTCGGGCAGCCAGGTGTGCAGGGGGAGCTGGGCCGATTTCCCCAGGGCGCCGCCCAGTATGAGAGCGGCCGCGAGGACGGCGATGCCGGACCCGGGCGCCCAGGCCGTCGCCGCGCGGCGCGATGCCTCGCCGATGCCCAGGCTGCCCAGGTTGGCCGCGACCAGCAGTATCCCGAGGAGGAGGGCGACGTCGCCTACTCGGGTCACGATAAAGGCCTTGCGCGCCGCGTTGCCGTTCGCGCGATCCCGGTACCAGAAGCCGATGAGGAGGAAGCTGCAGAGGCCGACGCCCTCCCAACCCAGGTAGAGCAGGAGGAAGTTGTCCGCCAGCACGAGGATCAGCATGAAGGCCACGAAGAGGTTCATGTAGGCGAAGAAGCGGTGGTAGCCTTCCTCGCCCGCCATATGCTCGATCGAAAAAAGATGGATGAGGAAACCCACGATCGTGACTACCAGGATCATGACGACGGAGAGGGCGTCGACGGAGAAGGCGATCGCGGGAGAGGCCGAGCCCAGCTCGAGCCAGGACCATAGACTGGTAGAGTAGGGAGCGGACCCTCCCGACGCGCCGGACGCGAATATCCAGGCTACGAGGCAGGCCGAAACGGCGGATAGGCCCACGGTGGCGCTGCCGATTATCCCCGCCGCCCTGCCCGGCAGCCTGCGGCCGAGGCCGAGCAGGACGAATCCCGCGAGGGGGAAGGCCGGTACGAGCCAGATGAGTTCCATGCTCTAGGCCCCCCCCGAGCGTATCTCGTCGGCGTCGAGATCCTTGAGCTTTCCCGTGAGGCTGAGGATCAGGGCCAGTCCAACCGCGACTTCCGCGGCAGCCGTGACCAGGAGGAAGATGAACATCACCTGGCCTTCGGGCCCCTCCCAGCGGGCGCCCGCGACGATAAAGGCGAAGCCGCCCGCGTTGAGCATGATCTCGGTGCAGAGGAGCATGAAGACGAGGCTCCGGCGGGCGATGATGCCGGCGAGGCCGATGACGAAGAGAACGGCCGCCAAGGCGAGGGCGACGTCGAGGCTCTGCGCGTTCATGCCTCGCCTCCTTCCGCCTTCGGACCTTCGACGCGTTTCTCGAGGCGCCGGCCGAGGTGGTAGGCCCCGACGAGGCCGGAGAGGAGGAGGAAGGCCGCGATCTCGGCGCAGAGGGCGTAGGGGCCGAACAGGGCCATCCCGACGGCCTTGGGCGACATCGCGTCGGCGACGGAGGGCGCCGGCGGGACCAGGAGGCCGGGCTGGGCGACGAAGGCGTAGGCCAGCTCCCCGAGGAGTACGATCGAGAGGATGACGGGACCGAGCCATGCCCGCGCCCCCGGCACCGGCCCCTCGACCCCGATCATCATGACGACGAACACGAAGAGAACCAGGATGGCCCCCGCGTAGACGACGACCTCGAGGGCCGCGGCGAAGGCGGCCCCCAGTGCGAGCATCGCGACGGCGAGGGCGAAGAAGGAGACTATCAGGTAGAGCAGCGCGTGGACCGCCCTGCGCTGTAATACCACGGCGGCCGTCGACGCGACGGCGACGACCGCCGCTATGGCGAGCAACGCGTTCATGACTTCGCCCCCCTCATGGCAGCAGGCTCCTGGAATCGACCGGCGCCCGCTTTTTCCCTTCGCGCCGCTTCTCGGCCTCGACCCCGCCCGGACTGACCCCCGCCTGACGATAGAAATCGTAGCCGGGGTATTTCCCCTCGCCCGAGACCAGGAGATCCTCTTTCTCGTAGACGAGGTTCTTGCGCTGGAATTCGCTCATCTCGTAGTCGGGCGTGAGTTGGATCGCGTAGGTGGGGCAGGCCTCCTCGCAGAAGCCGCAGAATATGCAGCGCGAGAAATTGATGCGGAAGAAGGAGGGGTAGCGCCTTCCGTCCTCCCGCGTCGCCGCCTGGAGGGAGATGCAGGAGGGCGGACAGGCCGCCGCGCAGAGGTTGCAGGCGACGCAGCGCTCCTCGCCGCGGGCGTCGCGGGTGAGCACTATCCTCCCGCGCCAGCGCGGCGGGAGGCGGCGCTTCTTCTCCGGGTACTGGACCGTCACGCGGCGCATGAAGACGTGCTTGAAGACTATCCAGATCGAACGCAAGGCGCTCCACATGACTTCCTCCAGCTTTATCGCGGCGCCGACGTCGCCAGCGTGATCGCGCCCGTAGCCACGAGATTGAGCAGGGCGAGGGGCAGCATCAGCTTCCATCCGAAGGAGATGAGCTGGTCGTATCGAGGGCGCGGCAGGGAACCGCGCACGAGGATGAAGACGGCGACGAAGAAGGTCGTCTTACCGAGGAACCAGACTATGGGCGGAAGCCAGGGGCCGTTCCATCCGCCGAAGAAGAGGGTGACGAGCATCGCCGAGTTGAGGGTGACGCCCACGTACTCGCCCAGGTAGAACATCGCGAACTTGAAGCCCGAGTACTCGGTGTGGTAGCCCGCGACGAGCTCGTTTTCCGCCTCGGGCAGGTCGAAGGGGATCCGCCTCGTCTCGGCCAGCGAAGCGACGAAGAACACGGCGAGACCGCCGATCTGCGGCACGCAGTTCCACAGGCCCTTTTGGGCGTTCACTATGTCGACGAGGCTGAAAGAGCCGGCCTGGACGACGACGCCGAGAAGGGACAGGCCCATGAACACTTCGTAGCTCACCATCTGCCCGACCGCGCGCACGCTGCCGAGGAGGGAGAACTTGCTGTTGGAGGCCCAGCCGGAAAGGGCCACGCCGTAGACCGCCAGCGAGGACATCGCCAGGAAGAAAAGGAGGCCGACGTTTATGTCGGCGACGACCAATCCGGGCGCGATGGGTACGACGGCGAAGGATGCGAGGGCGGTGGCCATAACCACGGGAGGAGCGATGACGAAGACCGCCTTGTCGGCGAAGGGCGGAATCCAGTTTTCCTTCGCGAATATCTTGACCGTGTCGGCGACGACCTGGAGGAGGCCCAGGGGGCCGACCCGGTTGGGGCCGGAGCGCTGCTGTAAAAGGCCGAGGAGTCTGCGCTCGAGCCATATGCTGAGCGCCGCCACGACGAGGACGCCGAAGAGCACGACGAAAATGCCCACCGCGATGGGGATGCCGCCGGATTCGCTCATCCTACCTCCTCGGGCAAAAGTCGCACGGCCGCCCAGGCCGAGAGCGGCGCGCCGGGAAGGGCCGGAAGACCCCAGGGCAGGGAGGCCACGCCTTCGGGCAGATCGGCCACCCTTACTGGCAGGACGAGGAAAGGCGCCTCAGGTCCTTGGCCGCCCTCCTCGTCTCCATATTGAAATCGAATTTCGGCGAGCTTCCCCTCAGCGAGGCCGAGCCTTCCGGCATCGGCGATGGAAAGGAAGAGCCTCGGCTCGGGGATGCGAGAAGCCAGGGCGGGCGACCTCGCCGACAGCTCCTCGGAGCCGAAAGTATGGCGCAACGGCAGCACGAGAAGGGCGCCGGTCCGTTTCGCGAAGGCGGGGGGAAGGATGCCCGCTGACCCTCGAAGGGCCTCGCGGTCGAGATCGGCATCGAAGATCCGCGAGCCGATGTCTCCACCTCGAAGGGCTCCCCCGACCTCCATCTGGAACTTGTGCATCGCCTGATCGGAATTCCAGCCGGGTGCCCAATAGCGCGAGAGCAGGGGGGGCGGAGCGTCGCGCGGTCCCTCCATGGAGTAGGAGAGGCTCGAGTCCGGATCGATCGCGGGATCGGGCTCGCGCGGGTCCAGGTTGGCGTACATCGACGTTCGGCCGCTCTCGCGCCGGGCGCCTCGGGGCAGGCGCCATCCCCGGAGCCTGAAATCCGATCCGGGAGCGGCCCGAAGGATCGCTGCCAGCTCGGGCAGCTCCGAGGCTATCGCCGCGTCCATCCCGTCGAGGCCCCGGGCTTCGCCGACCCGTCCGAGGGCCGCGGCCAGCTCGTCCAGCCAGCGCCAGGAGTCCTGGACGGGCAGGGCGCCCTTGCGCAGGGCGAAGAAGCGCTGGGCGCGGCCTTCCAGGGAGATGAAGGTCCCAGATCCTTCGAGGTTGGTGGCCGAGGGAAGGACGATGTCCGCGGCCCTCGTGGTCGGGCTCGACGAATGGTCGAGGACGATCGTCGCCGAAGCCCTGCCCATGAGGGAGAGCCCGGCTCCACCAGTCGTGCGGCCGCGTTCCGCGCGGAGCAAATCGGCCTCGGCCACGACGAGGACGGCCGAAGCCTCCGAATCCAGTGAGTGCGCCGCCGATTCCAGACCGCCCGCCGCGAGGATGGCCGCGCCGAGGCTGTCGGCCTCCGGGAAGACGAGGCAGATCCGGGCGTCCTGGCCCGCCGCCGAGAGGGCCGCGAGAAGGGCCGCGGCGGCGCCTATCGTGGCCGCGCTCCCCAGGCTCGAGCCCGCGACGACCAGGGGCCGCTTCGCGCGCACGAGGGCGGAGGCAATCCGCTGCGCGAGGAGGGCCGGAGCCTCGTCGAGATCCACCGACGCGGGCGACGAGGGGTCGATGAGGGCGGCGACTGCGTATCCGAGTCTGGCGATGTCGTCGGGCGCGGCGCGGTAGCTGGCCTCCGCCGATTCGTCCAGGGGCGACGACGAAGGGCTGGCCACGAAGAAGGGGCCGGGTCTGTCCTGGACGGCCTCGCGGAGGGCCGCGTCGTCCCAGGACGGGATCCGCTTCTCGCGCATGGCTTCCTCGTTGGGCGCGTTGCGCGAGGCCTGCCTGAGCCGCAGGGCTAGAATGGGCGCGCTGTTCCAGACATCCTCGCCGAGCACCAGGACGGCGTCGGAGAGCTCGGCCTCGCGGGGCGACGCGGCTCTATTCCCGGCCGCCGCGAGCACACGGCGCATCAGAGCGTAGAGGGCCAGCTCCTCGTCGGGGACGGCGAGGAAGAAGCGCTCGGCCCCGACGAGCTGGCGGAGCGCGAAGTTGGTCTCGAGGGAGGCTCGGGGGGAGCCGATGCCGATCGCCCCCGCCCCGGAAAGGGCGGCGCGCGCCGCTTCGATGGCGGCCTCGCGCGGGGCGGGAACCTGGCCCGCCGGGGTGCGGAGGAGGCAGCCGCCCAGCCGCTCGCTCGAGTCGGCGAAGGCCTGGCCGAAGCGGCCGCGATCGCAGAGGAAGTAGCCGTTGACCTCGGGGTTGTAGCGCGGCCGCACCCTTCTTAACTCTCCGTAGCGCTCCGCCGGGATGGTGGAGCAGCCGAGGCCGCAGTGGGGGCAGACCGAGGGGCTGGTGTGCAGGTCCCATTTGCGGCTGGGATGGGCGGCTTGGACCTTGTCGGTGAAGACGCCCGTGGGGCAGACCTCGCAGAGGTTGCCGCTGAACTGGTTTTCGAGTGTGCCGTCCTCGACCCTCCCGAAAAAGACCGAATCGTGCCAGCCCTGGACGTCGAGGTCCTTGCCCCCCGCGTAGTCGCGATAGAAACGGACGCAGCGATAGCATTGGATGCAGCGGTTCATCTCGTGGGCGATGAAGGGGCCCAGGTTCTGACTGCGGTGCTCTCGTTTATCGAAGCGGTAGCGGCGCCTGACGTGGCCCGTCATCACCGTCATGTCCTGGAGGTGGCACTCGCCGCCCTCGTCGCAGATCGGGCAGTCGTGGGGATGGTTGACCATCAGCCATTCGATGACGCCCGCTCGGAAGGCCCTCGCCTCCTTGTCCTCGATGGAGGCCCGCATGCCGTTGACCACGGGGGTCATGCAGGCCATCGCGATCCTGCCCCTCGTGTCGGCCTCGTCCTTGAAAAGCTTGACCGCGCATTGGCGGCAGGCCCCGACCGAGTGCATCGCCGGATGCCAGCAGAAATAGGGCAGGTCGAGGCCGAGGGAGAGGCAGGCCTCGAGGAGGTTCTTGCCCTCCGCGCCCTCGATCGAGTATGGCTTTCCGTCCACGAAAATATTGGCCGTACTCATTTCCACCCGCAGCCTTTCCGCGTCACGTGGTCCACGAAGTCTTCCCTGAAGAGCTTGAGAGCGCTGGCAAGGGGTTCCATCGCGCCGGGCGCGAGGGCGCAGAAGGTCCGGCCGGGCGCCAGGGCGCGCGCATGTTCCTCGAGGACTTCGATGTCGCCCATCTCGCCCTCGCCGGCCTCGAGGGCCTCGAGGCAGCGCTGGACCCAGGGGAGGCCTTCCCTGCAGGGCGTGCACCATCCGCAGGATTCTCGAGCGAAAAAGCGCACGAGGGAGAGGACCATGCCTACCGGGCAGGTATGGTCGTCAAGGGCGACGATCGTCCCCGTCCCCAGCCTCGAGCCCGCCGCCGCGACCGAGTCGAAGTCCATCTTGACGTCCAGCATGGAGGCGGGGAGAAAATCCGTCGAGGCGCCGCCGGGGAGGAAGGCGCGGAGCGTCCGTCCTTCGGTCATGCCGCCCGCTCGATCCAGTATCTCGGCAGCGGTGGCGCCGAGGGGAAGCTCCCATAGCCCGGGCCTCGCGACCCAGCCGCTCGCGCCGTATATCTTGGTCCCGCCGCTGTTGGAGGAGGAGAGGGATTTGAACCAGTCCGGCCCCTCCCTCATGATGTGGGGAAGGTTGCAGAGGGTCTCGACGTTGTTCACGACCGTGGGCCTTCCCCAGAGGCCGGAGACCTGAGGGAAGGGCGGCTTGTTCCGCGGAGCGGCCCGCTTGCCTTCTATCGCGTTGAGCAGGCCCGTCTCCTCTCCGCAGAGGTAGCGGCCCGCGCCGAGATGGAGGTGGAGCTCGATGCCTTCCAGGAGCCCCGCGGCCCGCGCCTCGCCGATGGCCTTCTCGAGCTCGCGGGCGCAGAGACCGTACTCGCGCCGAAGGTAGATGTACGCGGTGCCGGCGCCGATCGCTGCGGCGGCTATCGCGAGTCCCTCGATGAGCTGATGGGGATCCCCTTCCATGAGGAAGCGGTCCTTCATCGTCCCGGGCTCCTTCTCGTCGGCGTTGACGACGAGGTAACGGGGCTTCCCGTCGGGCGGGGGCACGGCCGCCCACTTCATCGCGGTGGGAAAGCCCGCTCCGCCCCGCCCTTTGAGCTCCGCCTTCTTCACGGCCTCCTGGATGGCGGCCCCGCCCATGTCGCGAGCCGCGCGCAGGCCGAGGTAGCCCCCGGCCGCCTTGTAGCCGAGGAAGGTGGCGGCCCCTCCCCCCTCCGGCATCCTAGCGCTGAGCGGCGTCGCCATGAGCCCTCCCGCTGATGCCGTCTATGAGCGCGTCCAGTTTTTCAGGCGTCAGGTCGCCGTAGGCCTCGCCGTCGATCATGATGGCCGGGGCCTTCTCGCAGAGCCCGAGACAGCCCGCGGGCAAAAGAGTGAAAAGGCCGTCGGCCGTGGTGCCCCCGAGCTCGACGCCGAGGCGCTCCCGGAGACGGTCCAGAAGGCTTTCGCCGCCGCGGATCCAGCAGCTCACCGAGTCGCAGGCGAGGATGACGTGGGTTCCGACGGGTCGGCGATAGGCGAGTTCGTAGAAAGTCGCGACGCTCTCCGCCGATGCGGTCGATATTCCCAGCTCGACAGCCGCTTCGGCCAGGGCCTCGTCGGTCACCCATCCCCTCCCGCCTTGCGCGATCATGAGGGCCTCTGAAAGCGCTGCCCTCCTGGAGGGGTACCTGCCCGCCTCCTTCTCGATTCTCGCCCTCTCGTCGTCGCTCAGCATCCGGGCCTCACCTGTCCACGTCCGCGAGGACGTAATCGACGCTGCCCATGATGACGACGAGGTCCGATATCGTGAGCCCCCTCGACATCATGGGCGCCATCTGGATGTGGGCGAAGGAGGGGGTCCGTATCCGGGTCCGGTAGGACATGCCGCCCCCGTCGCTCACCAAATAGTAGGAGTTCTGCCCCTTCGCGCCCTCGACCGTCGCGCTGGCCTCGCCGGGGGGGATGTTCGGGCCCCAGCTCACGGCGAGGAAATGGTCGATCAGGGTTTCGATGTCGCGCATCGTGCGCTCTTTTAGGGGAGGCACGGCGAGAGGGTGGTCGGCCTTGTATGGCCCGGCCGGCATTCCCTTCACGCACTGCTCGATGATGCGCAGGCTCTGCCTCATCTCCTCCACGTGGATGGCGAGGCGATCGTAGGAATCGCCGCCTCCCGCGGTGGGGACGTCGAACTCGAAGCGCTCGTAGCCGCTGTAGGGCCTCTTCTTGCGGAGGTCCCAGTCGAGGCCGCAGGCCCGGAGGAAGGGGCCGGTGGCTCCCCACTCGATCGCCTCGGCCAGGCTGATCGCCCCGATGCCCACGGTGCGCGCCTTGAAAAGGCTGCTGCGCATCACGGCGGCGTCGTAGTCCTTGAGGGTGCCTCGCATGTATTTCACGAAGGCGAGAACCATCTCCTCCCAGCCACGGGGAAGGTCCATCGCGACGCCGCCGATCCTGAACCAGCCGGGGTGCATGCGTCCGCCGGTCACCGCCTCGACGATGTCGAAGGCGCGCTCGCGATCGTTGAACATGTAGAAGACGGGGGACATCTGGCCGACGTCCTGGCTGAAGGTGCCGTAGAAGACGAGGTGGCTTATGATGCGGAAGAGCTCGGCCATCATGACTCGGATCACCATCGCCCGCTCCGGCACCTCGATGCCCGCGAGCTTCTCCACCGCCATGAGGTAGGGCAGCTCGTTCATGGAGCCGGCGAGATAGTCGATCCTGTCCGTATAGGGGATGTAGGTATGCCAGGACTGGCGCTCGCCCATCTTCTCGGCGCCGCGATGGTGGTAACCGATGTCGGGGTAGAGATCGACTATTACCTCGCCCTCGAGCTTGGCCACGAGTCGGAGCACGCCGTGGGCGCTGGGATGCTGGGGGCCGATGTTCACGTAGAAGGAATCGCTTCCCTCTTTGCCGTCGCCGACCTGCCAGCGCTCCGGGTCGAAGCGCAGAGCCTCGAGCATCGCGGCCTGCTCGTCGTCGCTCATGCTGAAACGCCCGATGTCGGTGGCGCGGGCGGGATGCTCCTTGCGCAGGGGGTGGCCCTCCCACCAGGGCGGCATGAGGATGCGCCTCAAGGCCGGCCGGCCCTCGAAGCCGATGCCGAACATGTCCCAGACTTCGCGCTCGTAGAAATCGGCGTTCGGCCAGAGCCCGATCGCGCTGGGGATAGAGGGCCGCTCGCCCTCGAGGGCCACCTTGACGCGGAGGTCTTCGTTGCGGTCGAAGGAGAGGAGTTGATACACGAGGGTGAAATCGGAAGCCGGCTGCCCCTCGCGATGCTCGCGTTCGCGCTCGTCGATGGCCGTGAGGTCGTAGAGCATCGGGTAGGCTCCGGACCGCGCCGTCTTGAGGTAGGAAAGCGTCTCCAGAAGGAGGGACGGGGCGACCCATGCGGTGGGCATGCCGTCCTTGGTCTCCTGGACGAGTACGCGCTCGGTCCCGAAGGCCTCGGCCAGCTCGCGTAGAATAGAGCCCCTCTCCATGCCCCGCCCCTAAATTCCGTCCGGCGGCTCGAGGCCGCCGCGGTCTCTTCGCTCGTCGCGCATGATGTCGCGCATCGAGGGCCTGGGAGGCTTTACGACCCCTTGAGGCCCCACTACCCAGGAGAGCGGCCTTTTCTCCCGCTCGATGGAATCCTGGAGGAGGGTCAGGCCCCGCATGAAGGAATCAGGGCTCGGCGGACAGCCCTGGATGTAGATGTCGACGGGGAGAAAGGAGTCGACTCCCTGGACGACGCTGTAGATGTCGTACATGCCGCCGGAGTTGGCGCAGGATCCCATCGAGATCACCCAGCGCGGCTCCATCATCTGCTCCCACATGTGCCGAACTATCGGCGCCATCTTCTTGAACACGGTGCCGGCGACCACCATGACGTCCGCCTCGCGGGGGGAGCCGCGGATGATTTCGGAGCCGAAGCGGGCGAGATCGTACTTGCTGGTGAGGGCGGTCGCGAGCTCCACGTAGCAGCAGGAGAGCCCGAAATTGAAGGGCCAGAGGGAGCGTGCCCGACCCCAGGCCAGGAGATCGGCCCTGCGGGCCAGCTGGATGTCGGCGAAGGGGTGCCTGGAAGGGTCGGTCGGTCTCATTTGCCTAGCCCGTGCCTTTTCAGATGCTCGGCCCCGCGGACCTTGCCCCAGTCGAAGGCCCCCATCCTCCAGAGGTACGCGAGGGCGGCGGCAGTCTCGAGGAGGAAGGCCAGCATGGCCGCGAAACCGGCCCAGCCGAGCTCGCGGGCGGCGACCGCCCAGGCGAAGAGGAAGATTGAAGACGCGTCGAAGATCACGAAAAACATGGCGATAAGGTAGAAATCGGCGGGAAAAGGTATGCGGGCGCTGCCCGTCGGCAACTCGCCGGATTCGTAGGGGATACCCATGCCCCGCTGATTGTGCTTCTCTCCCAGGACATGAGTGATCCCCAGGAGGAAACCCACGATCGCGATCACGAGAAGCAAGTAGCTGGCCAATGCGGCCATTCCGCCCATAGTCGCCATCAATCGACCTTATTCGACGGCTCGCCCCGCTGTCAAGGAGAAAGAGCCTGAGCCACCACGTAATCGAGGAGGGCCGAGACCCCAAGCGAGGACGGTCCGAGGGCTGCGGCGGCTGCCCTCGTCCGCCGGGCGTATTCTTCCGTCCTGGTTCGCAGGTCGACGTCGGGGTCGAGGCCGTGATCGCGGTCGGCGAGATCGTCCAGCATCTGGAAGGTGAGTCCGAAAAGCAGGCCGAATTCCCCGAGCGCGCGGGTTCCCTCCTCCCCGGAGTCGCCGATGAGGGCCCCGCCCTCGCAGCAGGCGGAGAAGAGGGACGCGGTCTTGTCCTCGCTTATCTCGAGGTATTCCTCGAAGCCGAGGGCCCTTCCGGAGGCGGCCGCTTCCTGCGCGAGTATCTCGCCGACGCACATCTTGCGCGTGGTGCCCAGGAAGAGCGAGAGAATGCGGGAGCGAAGCGCCGCGGCGACGGGCAGCTCGGTGATGAGGCTGAAGAACTCGGTGTAGAGGATGTCCCCCGCCAGTACCGCGACGCGGTTGCCGTAGCGCTTGTTGAGACTGACCTGGTGGCGGCGTTCCTCGGCCCCGTCGATGATGTCGTCGTGCACGAGGGAGGCCGCGTGGAGGACCTCCACCGCGGTGGCGAGGCCGACCGCGGCCCTCCCCCGAGACTCCGCCTCCGCTGCTCGGCCTACGTGCCCTCCCGCGCGCGAGGCGAGTAGCACCAGGGCGGGCCTCAGCCTCTTCCCGGGAACGGTGAAGGGATGGCGCGATATCTGGTGAAGGATGCCCAGCGGGGCGGAACGCGCCCCCTCAGGCCGCGTTCCGTCGGATGCGGCTATCCTCTCGGCGACCGCGCCCAGCCGCCCCTCCACCGCCGCCATCTCGGCGACGATCGGCTCGAGTATTTTTGCGAGTTCCATCTTAGGACTCCACTTCCCGCGGGCGCGGCGCCCGGCCGATGTGCAGATAGGCGGCGCCCCAGGTTAGGCGCCGCAGCTCGATTCGGGTGAGGCCCGCGGAGCTCATCATGCCGGCGAAGACATCGGGTATCGGATGCCTCGCGATGGATTCGGCGAGGTATACATAGGCCGCGGCATCGCCGGCGACGAGCCTCCCCACCGCCGGGAGAAGTTTATTGAGGTAAAAGAGATAGGGGCCGCGAAATGGAGAAACGACCTCTGCGCTCATCTCCAGGACCATGACCTGGCCGCCCGGGACGGTAACGCGGGACATCTCGCGGAGCGCGCGGGCCATGTCGGGGATGTTGCGCATGCCGAAGGCGATGGCGGTGACGTCGAAGGTGGCGTCCGGGAAGGGCAGGTCGAGGGCGTCGGCCCGCGCGAGCCTGATTCGTCTTCCCAAGCCCCGGCGCTCGATCTTGGCGCGGCCGATTTCCAGCATGGGCTCGGCGAAGTCGATGCCGTCGACCTCGATATCGGGGAAGGCCCTGGCGGCCATGATGGCGAGATCGGCGGTGCCCGTCGCCACGTCGAGGAAGCGTCCGCGCGGGCCGTACTGCATCCGGCGCAGGGCGAAACGTCTCCAGGCCACGTCGCGTCGCAGGCTGAGCAGGCGGTTCGCAAGATCGTAGGTCCCGTGGAAGGTGGAGAAAATATCGCGGACGACGAGTTTCCTCTGCTCCGCGTCCATGCCCGAGACGCTCAGATACCTTCTGGATCCCACGGTGCCTCCTCAGCGGCATTCCAGCATAGCCTGGAGTCGATCCAATCGCCAACCGGCGAAGCAGTCGTTTTTTCCCCTTGCGGCTCGCCCGCGGCGGAGCCTATGATTCCGCAGGATGAGGACAGCCGCAGCTCCCGATCGAACCCGCTTTTCGGCGGGACGTCCCTGCGCCCGCGTTCTAATCGTACGACTCCCCTGCGGAAAGGTATTCCCCGCCGGGCCGGTCTATCTTGCCTCGCTCCTGCGCCGCGCGGGCGCGGGGATCGACATCCGGATACTCGATCTCGCCGCGGCTGATCCCTCTCGCTCCGCGGAATCGCGACTCGCCGCCGAGATCGCCTCCTTCCGTCCCGAACTCGTCGCCTTCTCATGGCGGGATCTGCAGGTTTTCTCGCCCCAGGATTCAGACGCCGGTTTTCGCGACGTCTATTCCTTCCTCCACGAGCGTTCGCCTATCCGCCGAGTAGCTGCCTCCTTTCGCGGCCTAGGCGAGCTGCTATCCTACCGATCGTCCATCTCCCGCAACCTGGCGCTCGTGGCCGGCGCGGCACGCGCCTTTCCGGGCACCGAGATAGCCCTGGGCGGGCCGGCGGTCCGCATTTTCGGCGACGCTCTCGCGCCGGCCCTGCCCTCCCGCGTCAGAATCTTCGCCGAGAGCGAACTCGACCCGTTCTTCGACTACATGGGCCTGGTCCTTCCCCCCGATCCGGGCGAGCCGGAGATAGACCTGGGCTTCCTCGAGTCCGCCTTCCCCCAGTGGATCGAGTACAGGGGCGCCACCATAGGCGTACAGACCAAGCGAGGCTGCCCCCGCGACTGCCTCTACTGCGTTTATCCGAAGCTCGAAGGCAGGCGCCCGAGAAGGCGCCGCCCGGCCGCAGTCGCCGCCGAGATCGAGGCCTACGCCCGCCGTTGGGGCAGTAGGCGCTTCTGGCTCGCCGATGCCCAGCTATTGAGCGTCCCCGAGGATAAAACCCATCTCGAGGAAATTCTGGAGAGGGTTTATTCTACTGGATTGGACATCCGCTGGTCGGGCTATCTCCGCGTCTCGGACATCGATCCGGGCCTCGCCTCGGTCATGGTCCGCTCGGGTCTCGAGGAGCTCGAGGTCTCCATCGGTTCAGGCTCGCAACGGATCGTGGACGCTCTCCGGCTCGGCTTCTCCCTCGTCGACGCGATGCGCGGCCTCGAGTACGTCAAGGCCGCCGGCTACGAGGGCAGGATCCTGGTCAATATATCGCTCAACGCGCCGGGGGAGACGAGGGCGAGCCTGGCCGAGACCATAACGGCCGTCGACCGAATCCGCTCCCTCTTCGGGTCGGAGCGCGTAGTCCCCGTCGTCTTCTTCCTCGCGATACAGCCGGGCACGGGCCTCGAGGCCCTCGCCTTCGAGGAAGGCCGCCTGCGCCCCGGCTACGATCCCCTCTCGATCTGGCCCTGGCGGGCGCGCAGGCTCATCTACAACCCCCCTCCTCTCGGCCCCATGATCGGTCGTGCCTGCGCCGAGGCTTTCCGCGGCGGCCCGGAGGGGCGGGGCGACAGGATACTAGCGGCCATTGGACGCAAAGTTTAGGAGGTATGGAATGGCAGAGTCCTCGGTCTCTCGGGGAGGCGCCGCGAAAAAATTCATCGGTCTCTCAAGAATGACCCACTCGATCCTCGACGTGGCCCACCCCGCCGCGGGCGCCCTCCTCGTCCTCGGCGCCGCGCCGAGAGCCTCGATCGTCGCCCTCGGTCTGGTCTCGGCTTTCTCGGGCTTCACGGCCGTATTCGCGCTCAACGACGTGATGGACGCCAAGGTGGACGTCGAGAAGATGGCGAAGTACAGGAAGGATTCCGAGGCCTTCGACCTCGATTCCGTCGGCACGAGGCATCCGATCGCCCAGGGCTCGCTGAGCCGCGGCGCCGCCATCGCGTGGGTCGCCTTCTGGGGGATCCTCTCCCTGACGACGGCCTTCCTCCTCAAGCCCCTCTGCGCCGCCCTCCTCATCGTGGCTGTAGGCCTCGAGGTCTGCTATTGCAGACTCCTCCGCGTTACGCACTGGAAGGCCCTTCTCTCGGGGCTGATGGTGGCCGTGGGCGGGCTCGCGGGAGTCTTCGCCGTCACATCCGCTCCCTCCCCGCTCGCCGTCGTCCTCTTCGCCTTATGGGCCGCATCCTGGGAAATAGGCGGTCGCAACATCCCGAACGACTGGAGCGACATAGAGGAGGACGTGAACCTCGGCGTGCGGACCATGCCCATTCGATTCGGGAGGGCGGCATCGTCGCGGATCGCGGCGGCCTTCGCCTCGGTAATTATCCTCTGTAGCCTGGCCTTTCCCCTCGCGGCGCCCATCAGGCAGGTCCCCGTCTACCTGGCTCTGGCAGCGGTCGCGGGGCTCTTCCTTCTCGTCCTCCCCGCCCTGCGCTGGCTGCGCGTGCAGAGCACCGAGTCGGCGATGGCCTACTTCAACAAGGCCTGCTTCTATCCTCTCGCGATATTCGCGGCCATGGCGATCTGCCTCGTAGTCTAGATATAGGAGGATACCTTCCATGAACGACTCCGGGAACTGCGTATTGATAACCGGCGGAGCGACCGGTATCGGCTATGCGATGGCGGAGGCCTTTCTCGAACGGGGGAATGAAGTGATCATCTGCGCCCGCAGGGAACAAAGGCTGCGCGAGGCCCAGAAGAACCATCCCGGCCTTCATATAAAAGCCTGCGACCTGGCCGATGCTGCGGATCGAACATCGCTGGTGGAGTGGGCGACTTCCAACTTCAAAGGTCTGAACATTCTGGTCAACAACGCCGGGATCCAGCGAGACATCGATTTCACCAAGGGAATCGACGAATATCTGGCCGGATCGAATGAGATAGCCATCAATCTGGAAACTCCCATCATTCTATCGGGACTGTTCATCCCTCATTTGGCGGGAAAGAACGAGGCGGCCATCATCAATGTCTCGTCGGGACTCGGCTTCGTGCCCGCGGCCAAGATGCCGGTATACAGCGCGACCAAGGCCGGTCTTCACGCCTTCTCCATGGCCCTTCGGCATCAACTGAAGGCCCTAGGCATCAAGGTCTTCGAGGTGATCCCACCGGCCGTGGATACGGAGCTGAATCGGGAAGGAAGAGCCGGGAGAGGCGGATACAAGGCGGACCTCCAACCCGAGGTATTCGTGGCCGCGGTGATGAAAGGCTTGGCCGGCGATAAATTCGAGATCGGGTACGGCATGACCGAGCGGTCCATCAAGGCATCGAGGGAAGAGATCGACCGTAGTTTCGAACAGATGAACGGCCGGTGGTAGACTGCTTTGGCTTTACGATCGATGCCGAGTAAACTCGAGACCGACTCGCTTTTTCAACAGAGGCCTTTTGCCTTCTTCTGGTTCGCGCGCGTATCGGCCACCGTGGCCTTCCAGATCCAGGCAGTCGCCATCGGCTGGCAGATGTACAAGCTCACGGGCAGCGCCTTCTACCTCGGCCTCGTCGGCCTCGCGCAGTTCCTGCCCATGTTCGTCCTGACCCTGGCGGTCGGCCACGTCGCCGATCGCTACGACCGTCGAGCGATAGTCCGCGTCTGCCAACTCGTCGAAGGGCTGGCGACCGGGCTGCTCGCGGCGGCCAGCCTTACCGGCAGGCTCGACAAGGAGAGCATTCTCGTCATCGTCGCCGTGATCGGCGCGGCGCGGGCCTTCGAGGGACCGTCGATGCAGTCCCTCATGCCGGGCTTGGTGAGTTCCGCGCTCTTCCCGCGGGCTGCCGCCTGGTCGGCCTCGGCGATGCAGGTGGCGACCATAGTCGGGCCGGCTCTCGGCGGCTTCCTCTATGCCCTCAGCCCTACCAGCGTCTTCGCCGTCGCAGCCGTCCTCTTCCTGGGATCGAGCGTCCTGATTTCCTTGATCAAAATCGAAAAGATCCCTCCGAAGCGCGAGAGAGCGACGCTGCAATCGCTTTTCGCGGGAATCTCCTTCATCCGCGGCAGGCAGATCATCCTCGGCGCCATATCTCTCGACCTTTTCGCGGTCCTCCTCGGCGGCGCCACGGCTTTGCTGCCGATCTATGCCAAGGATATCCTTTCCACCGGTTCCTGGGGTTTGGGCCTGTTGCGCGCGGCCCCTGCCCTGGGCGCCCTGTCCATGTCCCTGTTCCTGGCGCGCAGGCCTCTTCGCCGGAGGGTGGGACGAACGATGTTTTGCGCGGTCGCCGTCTTCGGCCTCGCCACCATCCTGTTCGCGGTTTCCAGATCCTTTCTCCTGTCCCTCGGCGCCTTGATCGTCCTCGGCGCGTCGGACGTCATCAGCGTCGTCGTCCGATCGTCCCTGGTTCAGCTGCGGACGCCGGACGAGATGCGGGGCAGGGTGAGCGCGGTGAACTCGATGTTCATCGGCACTTCGAATCAGCTGGGCGAATTCGAGTCGGGCCTGACGGCCTCGTGGTTCGGAACCGTCCCGGCTGTCCTCATCGGCGGATTGGGCACACTCGCCGTGGTGGCTCTATGGGTACGCCTCTTCCCCGAGCTTGCTCGGGCGGACACTCTGGGGCAGGAGTAAGATTTCACGGCAACGAGCCTTACACCCCTATGCGTTCACGCAACGCATCCTGCAGAACCTGCGAAAAGTTCACATGGTGTCGCTCGGCTTCTTTATTGAGCCAGTTCGGGATGGTCAGTGTCTTCTTGACCGAGCGATTGCGGATTTCGTCCCCGACCATGTCGGGGCGGCCCTCGACGGGAGCTACGAAGGCGCCATCCTCCGCGGGCAGCGTCGCGGGGTCCGATGCTGTCGGAATCCCGTCGCCATCCTCGAGCATGCCGAACAGATGCAGGGAGAGAGCCTCACGTGCCATAGTGAGCGCTTCTTCAAGGTCATCTCCGGCCGAGACACAACCCGGAAGGTCCGGGAAATCGATGGAATAGCCCCCCGACTCCACATGGCGAAAATAGGCGGGAAAAAACCAGGTATGCATTTCAAGCCTCCAGATCGAGATCGGCCTGTCGAGCGATACTGCGAACCGTACCCTGGGCCAGGTTTTTCTTCGGATGTGGCACGGTCACTTTGCCTGACTTGGTCGGGTGGACGAGTTGAATGTGGGAGCCGACCTGATGTTTGACAACCCACCCATCGTCGGCCAGGACCTTCAGAACATCCCATGACGACCAACTCTTCATAGTAGGACAATAATACGTGCTAAAACACGTGTCAAGAGCTTTCGAGATACGGGCCTATATGAGTGATAACACTCATACCCGTCGTCGTACCCACGCCCGCCACCGCGGCGCAGGAAGCTTTGGCATGGTAACCCAAGCTACCCCGTCAAGAGCGCCCTGTGCGAGGGTGAAATCGAGCTCGCAATTGTGGCACGCGTGGCCTACCTAAAACCCCAGGTAATAAAGACTCTGTTAAATTCTGGGGCGGATATAAATGCTCATCGGGTCATGGATAATGCGACTCCGATTCTTTGTGCGACATGGAATGAGAATCCTGAAGTAATTTCAACTCTTCTCAATGCCGGTGCAAATACCGAAGATCGATCAAAAGATGGATGGTATCTTGAGGACGGCAGTGGCCGTGCAACAGCTCTTGTTGCTCACGCGAAGAAGTTTAAGACTTCAGATAGTGTGGCAGTAGGCTTTTTAGGAAGTATACCCGATCTAAAAAGTTCATTCATGCAGAAAAAGTATTGTGAGCTACTTCTTGATTGGCTACAAAAAACAATGTCGGGTCCAGGGAATAAGGTACCGCAATCGGGTCCTCCCAGGCTATCTTGATTTCTGAGCTCGGCATATTATCGCAGTGTGGGCTAGGGATGATCAGGATATCAGTTCGATCCCGAGTTCTTCTTTCAACGATTTAAAATGTGCATCCATAGTCATGATGGCAGAGCCGCGACCTTGGGCGGCACATGCGATCAGGCAGTCGGAGAGTCCGACGGTGATGCCGCGTTTGCGAAGACGGTTGGAGAGCATGCCGGCTTCTAACCAAGTCTGAATATCATCGCCGATCATCTCAAGCACGTTCGCAAGATCCCTAATGATGCCGAGTTCCTTATCCGACGTTGCACCTTGTAGCAATCCCGCGATGACTATTCCCTGGGAAATGATTCTGCCACGATCGAGCAGATCGGACATACGAGAAAACCAAGGTTCCTTCTTGCGAAAAAACTCGATCCACGCCGACGTGTCTATAAGGATATCAGCCCAGGCGGGTATCTCCGTGCCGCAATTCCTCCGCTTCCATATCGAAGTTCATGTTTCCCGCGCTCGTCTTGATGCGCTCGATTTTTTTCCTTCGAAGCTCTTCGCTTATAGCTGTCATCACAGCCTCCGTCTTGCTGCTTGCCGTGAGAACCCTGACCAGCTCATCGAGCAAATTTGAGGGCAATTTTATGGTTGATCTTGCCATGATATTCAAGCATCCTCCAGCGCCATTAAGAATGATACCGTATCCATGCTATGTCAAAACAGCTCCGAGGGAAGGAGCGGTCTCATCTTCAGACCCTGTTGAAATGGAGGGCTCGCGCCTTTTTCCCCGACACGAGCACGTCGAGGCACTCGCGCTGTGCGAAAGCGCTTCCCGGATCGACTTCAGCACCGCGAGCGACGAGAAGCACGAGCCTCCCGCCCGGCGCGAGAAGGCGCGAGGCCTCCGATAGGAAGCCGCGGAGCAGGGTCCCCGCCTCGCTCGCGGCCATGCCTCCCTCGAAAAGTCCCCAGGGCGGATCGGTCGCGATCGCGGTCACGAAGCCCGCATCGAAGCCGCCCGAGTCCAGGGCGTCGCGGACCTTGGGGAAAATCGTCTTGCGCCTTCGCTCGAAGGCCTTCCCCGACAGGGCCGCCTTGACCGCGGTCAGTTTCTCGGCGTCGATGTCCGCGGCGAAGACGAAGCGGTAGGGCGAGGCCAGCGCCCGCTCGAGGGCGATTCCGCCATAGCCGCAAAAGGGATCGAGAAAGACGTCGTCGGGCCGAGGCTCGGTCATCTCGGCGAGAAGGCGGCAGGTGCTGCGCGGCAGTTCGCCTGGTCTGGTCGTCGCCTCGGGCGCGTCTGCCCTGCGCTCGAGGAAGAGAGTCATTCCGTCGGCGCGCTCCTGGATGCGATATTCCCGCATCGGTCGGCCGGAGTCCGGGCGAAGGCCGGTGGCTCTCGCGATGGCCGACTCGAGATCGCGGCGAACGTCGAGGGGCAGGGAGGCGGGATCGTCGGGGCCGAAGGCGCGCAGGACGAAGGTGGAGGGGCCTCGGTGCCGGTCGGCGCGCAGGTCCTCGCCCGCGATGGCTTGCAGAGCCAGCGGATCGCGCGCGATGGAGCGCGAGGCCCGCTCGAGCCCGCCGGGCGCCTCGGCGATCACGCGAAAGAGGCCGCGACAGTAGTCGAGGAGGGCTCGAGGAGCCGCGACGAGACGCGAGGCGGCATCGCCCCGCTCCATCGGCCCGGAGGCAAGGCGTATCGCGTTGTCCCCCTCGGCCCGAGCCAAGCAGCCCGGGAAATCCCGTTCGGCCAGGCGGAGGACGAGGGGCCCGAATCCGGCGGCGTGGGGGGCGAACCATTCTTCGGACATCGACGAATGGTAGCAGTTTCTCAAGAGGCTCGAATAGGCTATAGTGAGCCCCCATGAAAGTGCTCATACTCGGCGCGGGCGCGGTCGGGCTCTCCGTAGCCGCCAAGCTGTCGAGGGTATGCGAAGTCCACGCCGTCGCGCGCGATCGCTGCGCCCGGGCCGTCGAGTCCGGAGGTTTCCGCCTCACGGGCATCTGGGGCGAGGGCGAGTATCGCTTCCCCGTGAGCGGCTCCGTCCCCGAGGGCGAGCGCTACGACTACGCGATCCTGTCCTCCAAGGCCATCGACACCGAGGCGATCTGCGCACGGTTCTCGGGCGCGTTGCGCGGCACCGAGACCCTCAGCCTGCAGAACGGCGTGGGCAACGAGGAGATCATCGCCTCCTTCACTGACAAGGTTATAGGCGGGATGATCATCACGGGCTTCGAGTGGCGCGGCGACGCGGCCGTCCACGTTTCGGTTGAGGCCGGTCCCATAAAGCTCGGCCGCTTCCCCGAGGGCATGGACGGGCCGGTCGAGGACCTGGTCGAGCTCTTCGGGAGCGCCGGCATGCGCGTCGAGGGCAGCCCCGCGATACGCTCGGAGCTCTGGGCCAAGACCCTCTACAATTGCGCCCTCAATCCCCTCGGCGCCCTCATGGGCGTGGCCTACGGCAGTCTCGTGGAGCCTTCGGCATGGCGAATAATAGAGGGCATCGTTCGCGAGGGCTTCGCCGTCATCCAGGCCGAGGGCATCTCGCTCCCCTGGACCGTCCCCGAGGACTACCTCGCCTACCTCCGCGAGGCGCAGATACCCAGCACCGCCGGGCACCATTCGTCGATGCTGCAGGACATCTCGAGGGGAAAGGCGACCGAGATAGGCTTTCTCAACGGGGCCATCGTCGCCAGGGGCGCGGCGCGCGGCATCGCCACGCCCGTGAACTCCTGCCTCGTCGATCTGCTGCGCTTCCGCGAATCGCTGGCTTTGGCGCCTACACGTACTTCCCGTAGTTCTTGAGCATGATGAAACTCTCCGAGGCGAGGATGCCCTCTACCGACGAGAGCTCCTCGGTGAGGAACTGCACGAGGCCCCTGTTCGAGTCGAGGAGGACTTCGGCGATGAGGTCGTATCGGCCCGAGGCTATAGAAACCGAGAGGACGTTCTTCAGGTGCGAAAGCTCCTCGGCCTTGCGGTCGAGGAGCTTGGATTCGGCTACGCGCATCGCGACGATGACCAGCTGCTTGTTCTCGAGCACGTCGGGGTTGATCAGCGCCCTGATCTGGAGGATGCCCGCCTCCTTGAGCTTCTTGAGGCGGGCGCGCACCGTGCCCTCCGACACGCCGAGCTCGAGGGCAATCGTGTTGTTGGGCACGTAACCCTCTTTCAAGATCGAGATGATCTTCCAGTCGGTCTCGTCGGGCTGCATGGATCCTTACAGTATCGTATCCGGCGCGGAGTAGACAAGGCCGAAGGCCTGTGCGACTCCCGGATAGGTCGTCTTGCCCGCGTAGACGTTGAGTCCCTCCTTGAGGTCGGGGTTCGAGCGCAGGGCTTCCTCGAGCCCCATGTCGGCGATCTTGAGGCCGTAGGGCAGGGTCGAGCTCGTGAGGGCGAGGGTGCTGGTGAGGGCGACGGCGCCGGGCATGTTCGCGACGCAGTAGTGCACGACGCCGTCCACCTCGAAGGTGGGATCGTCGTGGGTCGTGGGCCTCGTCGTCTCCACGCAGCCGCCCTGGTCCACCGCCACGTCGACGATGACCGAGCGCTTCTTCATCAGCTTGAGGTGCTCGCGCCTGATAAGGTGGGGGGCCTGGGTGCCCGGGATGAGGACGGCGCCTATGATGAGGTCGCTCTCCTCCACTACGGTCAGGATGTTCTTCTCGGTCGCGTACAGAGTGGCCAGCTCGCCCCGGAAAATGTCGTCGAGATAGGCGAGGCGGTTCGGGTTGACGTCGAGGACGGTGACCGCGGCGCCGAAGCCCACCGCGACCTTCGCGGCATTGGTGCCCACGACGCCGCCGCCCAGGATGGCGACCTTGCCTCGCGGCACGCCGGGCACGCCGCCCAAGAGGACGCCGCGGCCGCCGAAGGGCTTCTCGAGGTATTTGGCCCCTTCCTGAACCGACAGACGGCCGGCTATTTCGCTCATGGGCTTGAGACAGGGCAGGGTGCCGTCGACCATGCGTATGGTCTCGTAGGCGACGCCCTTTACTTTGCGCGCGAGGAGGGCGTCGGTCTGCTCGCGGTCGGCCGCGAGGTGGAGATAGGTGAAGAGTATCTGCCCTTCGCGGAGCATGCCGTACTCCTCGGGCTGAGGCTCCTTTACCTTGATGATCATGTCGCAGGAGTCGAAGATGCGTTTCCTGTCCGATTCGATTTGCGCCCCCGCCTTCGCGTATTCGGCGTCCTCGAAGCCCGCGTCCTCTCCCGCCCCCGCCTGAATCGTAAACTGGTGTCCATGATCCACGTAGGACTTGACGCAGTGCGGGGTCACGCCCACGCGATACTCATGCCTCTTGATTTCCTTGACGCATCCGATTTTCATACGGCCACCCTCCAACGGACAATAGTCAGCGACTACGAATAATGCAGTCAATTGAGTTTATACTACGCTTTTCGTATATTATCTACCGAATTTTGCAAATATTGAGAATAATTTATCGGCAAGGGATAATAATGGCAACATTGGCTGTCGGATGGATTGAAGGAACGGGACCGACAGGTTAGCTTGTGACGGCCGATATCGAAAGGAAGCCTTCGATTGTCTTCGCTCAGCGCCCTCGAGAGCGTGCTCTCGGTCATCCTCATGATCGCCCTCGGCCTCGTCTTCGCGAAGAAGGGGTGGTTCGGGGAGAAGTCGGATTCCCTGATATCGAGGCTGGTAGTCTCGATCGCCCTGCCGGCTTACATGATAGCCAACCTGATGGGAGGCTACGATAGGGCCAAGCTCCTCGCGATGCTGCCGGGCCTCCCGATTCCCTTTGCAGTGATGGCCTCATGCTACGCCCTCGGCGCGGGGATAGCGGTCCTTTTTCGCCTACCCCGGGGAAGGCGGGGCAGCTTCGCCTCCATGTTCGCCCTATCGAACACCATATTCATAGGCCTGCCGGTCAACCTGATCCTCTTCGGCGAGGCGAGCCTGCCCTACGTCCTACTCTATTACATCGCGAACACGAGCACCTTCTGGACGATCGGCGTCTACGGCATCGCCAGGGACGGCGCCACCCTCTCCGGAAGGCCCGCTCCCTCCCTCGTCTCGGTCGAGGGGCTTCGGCGCGTCTTCTCCCCGCCGTTGGTGGCCTTTTTGGCGGCCGTGGCCATGATCGTCGCCGGGATTGAGCTACCGCGCCCTATCATGGACTCGTGCAAGGCCCTCGGCGCCATGACGACGCCCCTCTCCATGCTCTTCATCGGCATCGTCATATCGCGCGTCGAATGGAGGAAGCTGCGGTTGGAACGCGACCTCGTCCTCGTTTTAGTCGGCCGCTTCGTGGTCTCGCCGCTCGTTCTCATTTTCATCGCGCGGGGGACGGGCCTGCCCCTCCTCATGAAAGAGGTCTTCCTCGTTCAGGCTTCGATGCCGGCGATGACCCAGACGCCCATACTCGCCGAGGCCTACGGCGCGGACTCGAGGTACGCCGGCGTCGCCACCTCCCTATCTACGGTCCTGAGCCTCGCGACGATACCCCTTTTCAGGATCATCGCCGGCGCGGCCTTTTAAAAAGGGAAAATGACGCCCGAGGTCGCGCCCTTGTCTACGGGCCTCAGCGAGTCGACGACGACGAGGGGAATGACCTTTTTCTTTCCGCTCCCGTTCAAATCGAATTCGGTCGTGGAGAGACGACCCGAGACCTCGACCCATTCGGATTCTTTCAGGTTATTGACCATGGGGCTTCGAGCGACGAGACCGATGCCCGACATGTCCGCGGAACAGCACCACATGAGATTCCGCCCTACCAGCGCCGTGTCGGCAGGGAAACCGCCCGTCCGATGGAAAAAGCCCTGGATGACGACTCTGTGGCCGACGGCCGCGGCGGGATCGTCGTAGAGCCTGTTGTAGAGCGTCCAATACCCGTCGTCGTCGAAGGCGATGGTCGATGGCAGAGGCCCCATGGATGCCTTCGCCGCGACATTGCCGCGCCTGGAAATGATGGCGTTCTCGACCGCGAGCGAATCGTCCCCCGTATCGAATCGTCCGGGCGAAAAGGCGTTCGATTGAACGAAGATGAAGGCCATGGCCATCACATAGGCGATCGGGATGAAGAAAGAGACCGGATCGGGCCGCTTGGGCCTATCGGAAAGCCACAGCATCTGCGCAAAGGCGAGGACGAGGAAAAGGACGCCCGCCCCTTCGATCCAAAGGTCCATCCGAGGGTGGACTATCTTCGAGAGCTTTCCGTTTTCGGCGAGCCAGGAGATGAAGAAAGAGAGGGCGAGAAAGGTCGCGCTTCGGGCGACCCTGCTCGCGGAAATATCGCGGACCTTGGTCATAGGGCCTCCAGTAAGGGCGATGCGGCGAATACCAGGACTCCGACGACGATGAGCGCGAGGACGACGAAGGCGACGAGGAGCCGGGGCTTCACGAAACGCGAGAGCAGCACGGTATTCTTGAGGTCGATCATCGGACCGAGGATGAGGAAGGCGAGGACGGCGAAATAGGACGTGGGAGCGAAGAGCGATCGCGCGACGAAAGCGTCAGCGGAGGAGCAGAGCGAGAGGATATAGGCCGAGACGAGGCCCGTGCCCGTGGCCGTAAGGGGTTTGCCGAGGGAGCGGAGGATCGCCCCAGCGGGCACGAAGGCTCTCGCGAGGGAGGCGATGGAAATGCCGGCAATCAGATAGCGGGCCGAATCGAGAAAGTCGTAGCTGGCATGCTCGAGAGTCTCCCTGGCCTTTGCGGCGAAACCCTTATGCGATTTCGCCGATGACGCGGACAGCCGCGGCGCCGCGGGAAAGGCCTCGGCCTCGATGCGCACAAATCTGCGCACGTATCCTCGCGGCGCGCCTCCAGGCGGCGCGTCGGCGATATCGATCCGGGGCCGACCCTTCGATACGAGCTCCACGATGAGGGCGATCACGAAGGCGGCGGCGAGGCCGAATCCAAAGCGCAGGACGAACACGGGATACCCCGTGCCCTTGAAGGCGATGTAGGTGGAGATGACGGTCATGGGATTCGCGAGAGGGGCCGCGAGGAGGAAGGCGATCGCCGTCGAGAGGGGCAGGCCCTTCTGCCGGAGCCGCCGCGCGAGGGGAACGGTGCCGCACTCGCAGATCGGAACGAAGACTCCCGCGAAGATCGCCACGAGCATCGAGAGGTAATGGTTCCCGGGAAAGAGCTTCCTGAGAGCGCGATCGGGCACGAAGGCCTGGATGAGGGACGAGAGCAGCGTGCCCATGAGGAGGAAGGGAATCGTCTCGAAGGCGAGGCCCGCGAGAGTCGTCGTGAAGGTCGCCGTGGCGCCCCTGAGCCAGGCCGCGAATTCGGGCGCTTGGATCATCCCCGCTCTCTCCTTAAAACTGCGCTACTAAGAAGACGAGGCCGAAGATGAAGAGAACGGCCGCTCCGGCTATTTCCACGACCCTCCGCGCGATCGAAGAGACGCCCTCGCGGCCCGCGGACGAAACCTTGAGGACGCCGCGCTTGGCGAGGATCGCCGCCGCCCCGATGACGGTGACGGTCATGCCCATGCCGAGGGATATCATGGTGACCGCGACGATTCCCGCGAGCATCACATTGAGAGAGAGGCAGACGAGGATGACGGCCGAAGCGCCGGGGCAGGGCACGACGCCCGACGCGAGGGCGATGCCGAAGAGCTCCCTGCCGGTGACGAGTCCCGGCTCGCCCTCGTGCTCATGTTCGTGTTCATGATCATGATCGTGCGCTTTACCGAAGCGGTGGCTGTGCTCCTTGCCGCGAATCCTCTGCACGAGCATGACCGCGCCGATGAGGGCGATGGCCCCGAAGCTCAGGGTCTGGACTATCCTGCTCGCGCTCTCGAAGCCCGTCGAGAAGACTCCCCGCACGATGAAAAAGAGGGCGAGCACGATAGTCAGCGCGGAAACCGCGTGCACGAGGGCTATGAGATAGCCCGCTATCAAGCTGTGCCGCAGCCTCGCCTCCTTTGCGAGGAAGAACGTCGATACGATGGTCTTCCCATGACCAGGCCCCAGGGCGTGAAATATTCCATAAAGCAGGGAGACCAGGGCCAGGGCCAGCATCGGACCCGGCGTTTTCGACTCGCGTATCTCGCGCGCGAGCTCGGCCAGGCGGTCCGTCAGGGAGCGCAGAACGGGCGCGAGGGTCGCGATGCCCCCCGAGGCCGGCGTGGACATACGAGAAGGCCCGCCGCTCGAAGTGAAGGGATTGGGAGTCTCCGCTACGGCGGAGATCGAGCAGAGCGCGGCGATCGCCGTCGTCAATAAAATGCGTCGAATGGCGCTCGACGGTTGCTTCAGCATGGCCTTACTTCCTTTTCATCCTGAGGACGATCTGGTCGGGCATGAATTGGCCGGGCCATTCCGCCTTGACCTTGGTCTTCTCGATGGAAATGGCGGTGGCGATCGAATCCCCCGAGCGTACGGCGACGTCCGACGGACTCATCTTGTCGAAGGCGACGTAGTAGCTGTCGTCGTAGATGGTTATCCTGAGTTCGCTCCCCGCGGCCCCTATCGGAAGCGCGAGAGGCAGAGAAAAGGAATAGACGAGTTTCCCGGCGCGTAGGGCGGGTTTGAAGTCACGGATGGCTGGAAGCGCCAGGGGCTTGCCGTTCAAATAGAGGGCGAGGAAGTAGTGATAGTTACGCAGGTTGTCGAAGGCTCCCTTCTTGAGCGCCGCAGCTTCCGCTTCCGTGAACGATCCCTTTTTACCCCTGTCGTAATCCGCGGCGATCATCTGCGAGAAAAGCTCGTCGAAAGTCCACTCCACGGATATCCGCGAGAGCGAGGAACCTTCGAAATCGAGGGCCACGAGGCTCGAGATGAAGACATGGGGATGAGCGTACAGGTCGAGGGCTGGTACGAGGACGAACAGTAGCGCGATCGATGCGCGCGTCGCCAAACGCATCAGCCGCCCGCCTCGGCTTTAACGGTGGCTCCCCCGGCCTTGACCGAAAAGCGGGCCTTCAGGAAATCCTCGAGGGCGGCCTCGTCCTTGAGGAGGGAGGGCAAGACCTCGGTTGCAGTCGGGACTCCCGACTCGTCCGCGACGAGCCTGCCCACCCGTTCGAAATAGGCAGAGGCCGCGGATCTCGGCTGTTGGAGAAGGTAGGCCTGGAACTCGTTCACGACGAGGACATGGGACGAGGGATCGTAGTCGAGGGCGGCGAGAAGACGCTTCATGAAGAGGCGCGCGGAGGCGGGCGCAGCCTTCCAGAGCCTCTCGCAGAGTTCCCGGTACTCCTCGGAACAGAAATATATTCCATGGTAGGATTCGTGGGCGAGGAGGAAGATCCGCTCGTATTTGGAAGAGGAGCGGCTGATGGATAAAACAGCGCCCGAACCGGGCTGGAATACCTCCCCTTCCAGGGCGATAATGCCCTCGCGAAGGGCGAGGCCGCGCAGGAGAAGCTCCTCGCCGTCGAGAGGAAAGCGCTCCGCCGCCGACGCGTTGAAGAAGGCCGCCAGTCCGTCGGGACCGTAATCGTGGGCGTTCCAACCGTGCTTCCCCGCGAGCTGGGCGTCCGAGAGGAGGCGCCCGCGATAGCCGGGCTTCTCGAGATAAAAGGCCAGCCGGGAAAACATGCGATCCTGCTCGGCGAAGTCCGCCATGTCGAGCACGATGACCGAGGGAAAGCGATCCCATCGATAGATCGCGAAGGCCGCGCTCTCGGGCAGGTCACCGGACTGGCCCTCGATACGGGACAGCGAAGCGCTCACGGGGGCGGGAAACTCTTCGAGCTTGGGAAGCCGGACCGGGCTTGGTGCCTGTGCGGCGAGTGTGGGGAGTGAGAATGCCACAAGCGCAAAATATATCGAAAGCCGGGAAATGTGCCGCATCCGTTCGCAGGTAAAGTACCCGAAGGAGTGGAAGGTTACAAGCCAGGACGGCGCTTGACGAGTCTAATGAGATTTAGTATCAATATAGCGTTGATACCTCAGGAGGTGGCTATGAAAGAAAGACTTCGGGTTAGCGCGCGTCTTTGGCTCACGGTACTTCTCCTCATCATCTCCTTTGGGTTCCTATCCGCCACGGGGACCCTACGGACCGACGCGATAAAAGTGGTGGCGGCGGAGAATTTCTACGGCAACATCGCCGAGCAGATTGGCGGCGAGAGAGTCGAGGTGACGAGCATCCTCTCGGACCCGAACGTAGATCCCCACGAGTACGAATCGAACGTCGACGACGCCAGGGCCATCGCCGAGTCCGGCCTCGTCATCGAGAACGGCGGCGGCTACGACGACTGGATGGACAAGCTCCTTTCCGCCTCGCCGAACGGAAAGCGCATCCTCCTCAAGGGTTTCGATATCGCGGTGACTAAGCTTCCCGATAACGAGCACGTCTGGTACGCGGTCGACAACGCCCAGGCCATCGCCCAGGCCATCGCCGACGGGTTTTCGAGGATCGATCCCGCGGGCGCCCAGGTCTACGGGAAGAACCTCCAGGTCTTCGGTCAGTCCTTGGGCGGAATACGTCAGAAAATAGCCCAGCTCAAATCGAAGCGAGGCGGGACTCCGGTGGGCCTGACCGAGACGATATTTCTGTATCAAGCCGGTCCATTGGGGCTCAAAGTGCTCACGCCTTTCGAGTTTCAGAAATCCATTGCCGAGGGCAACGATCCGCCGGCCGAGACAGTGGCTGAGGCGGAGAGCCAGGTCAAGGAGAGGAAAATCAAAGTCTTGATTTATAACGAGCAGACCGTGACGCCGATCACGACGAAGCTTCAGGACGAAGCGAAGGCGGCGGGAATTCCTATCCTTCCGGTCACGGAAACGATGCCTTCGGCCCTGAACTATCAGAACTGGATGCTGAGCCAGCTCGTCGCCCTCGACCTCGCGCTCGGAAAGTAGGGTAAAGCGTGGAAGCAGATACGCTGACCGCCAGTGTCGCCTCCCTCGACCGCGTAAGCGTGCATCTGGGAGGGCGGCTGATCCAGGAATCGATGAGTTTCTCGGTCGGAGAAGGCGAGTTTCTCGCCGTACTCGGCCCCAATGGGGCGGGTAAGACGACGCTGCTGAGGCTCCTTTTGGGGCTGATTCAACCGAGCTCCGGAAGCATTTCCGTGTTCGGCCGGCCTCCCCGCAGGGGGAACAGGCAGATAGGCTATGTTCCGCAATTCAGGGCCCTGGACGCGGGAATCATGATCCGAGCGCGGGACATGGTCCGTCTGGGCCTGGACGGGCATCGCTGGGGGCCAGGCCTGCCCAATAAAAAGAGGGAAGCCGCGGTCGACAAGGTCCTGGACGAGGTCGGCGCCCTCGAATTCGCCGAGGCCTCGCTGGGGGAACTTTCGGGAGGCGAGCGACAGCGCGTGCTCGTGGCCCAGGCGCTGCTTTCGAACCCGCGCCTCCTCCTCCTCGATGAGCCTTTCGCGAGCCTCGACCTCGCGCGCGAAGCCGAGCTGGTCGGTCTCGTCACGAGACTATGCAGGAGCAGAAAGGTGGCGATCCTCCTGGTCACGCACGACGTGAACCCGATGCTCTCCGAAATCGACGGGGTACTTTTCATGGCGAATGGCCGATGCGCCAAGGGGCCGTCCTCGGAGGTCATCACGAGCGCCGCCCTGAGCGATCTCTACGGCTCGCGCGTCGAGGTCGTCGAGGCCTTGGGAAAGCTATTCGTCGTCGGGGCGCCCATTTAAACGGGGAGGTGAAGCGTGCTGGACCTTCTGCGCTATTCCTTCATGCGGAACGCCCTCGTCACGGGCTCCATCGTGGCCGTGCTGGCGGCGGCCGTGGGTTTCTTCATCGTCGCGCGAGGCCTGACCTTCGCGGGGCACGCCCTTCCCAACATCGGCTTCGCTGGCGCCGCCGGCGCGGTGCTGGTGGGGGTCCAGCCGGTCTATGGCCTTTTCGCCTTCACCATAGCCGCCGCGATCGGCATCGGCGTCCTCGGCGACAAAGTCCGCGAGCGCGACATCGTCGTCGCAGTGCTGATGACCTTCGCGCTCGGCCTCGGCTTTCTCTTCCTCTCGCTCTACTCAGGCTACGCCCAGCGAGTGTACGGCATTCTCTTCGGCTCGATACTCGGCATAAGCGTCGAGAACGTCCTCGTCACCGCGGTGGCCGGAGCCGTCGCCCTGGCCGTCCTTCTGGCGATCTTCCGGCCCCTCCTGTTCAGCACGGTCGACCCCCAGGCGGCCGCGGCGCGCGGCCTACCCGTCGCGATGCTGTCCATCGTCTTCCTCGTCGTGGCCGCTCTCGCCATATCCCTTTCCGTGCAGGTGATGGGGGCTCTTCTCGTCTTTACCCTCCTCGTGGGTCCCGCCGCCACGGCGAACCGCTTTTCTCGACGGCCGTCGCTCGCCATTCTGATAGCGGCGGGGCTGGGCCTGTCGTACATCTGGATCGGCATCGGCATCGCGGCGCTCAGCGGAGACCTGCCCGTGAGCTTCGTCGTCTCGGTAATCGCCTTCCTCGTATACCTGCCGGTCCGGCTATGGGCACGGCCGCGACGAAGGCGCGGTTGGCCCCGGCCCACGGCCGGAGGGCAAATCCGTCGAGGAGAGGGCCATGCTTAGACTCATCTATTCGGATATTTTCCGCAACGCCGCGGCCGCGGGAACGATCGCCTCGATAGCGGCCGCCCTGGTCGGCTACTTTCTCGTGCTCAGGGCGCAGGCATTCGCGGGCGAGGCGCTGACGGATATATGCTTCGCGGGATCGACGGGCGCCGCCCTCGCGGGGATCAATCCCCTCCTCGGGATGCTCGCCTTCTCATTCGCCGCCGCCTTCGGCATCGGCGCCCTCGGCAATCGCGCCCGCGGCCGCGACGTGGAGATCGGCATGGCCCTCTCGATGGCCACCGGGCTGGGCGTTCTCTTCATCGGCCTCTACGCCCACCACAGCGCTTCGCACGCGACCGCGGGCATAAACCTGCTTTTCGGCTCGATCCTGAGCATCCGTCCGGCCGATATCCGCCTCATGCTCGCCTGCGGGGCCCTGGTCGTCCTGGCCCTCGCCGCGGTATCGCGGCCCCTCCTCTTCTCGACAGTGGACCCCGTCGCGGCCCGGGCTCAGGGCCTGCCGATCCTGTTCCTCTCCATAGCCTTCATGGCCATCCTCGCGATCGCGACCGCGATGTGCGTATTGACGATCGGTGCCCTCCTGGCCGTCTCCCTCCTCGTCGCGCCGGCGGCCGCCGCCCTGCGCATCGCTCGACGGCCATTGCAGGCCCTCGCCCTTTCGGTGGTCCTGGGATTGCTCGTCGTCTGGGGCGGGCTGCTCGCGTCCTTCATGGGCCCATGGAGACACCCGCCGATCGGGTTCTCGATCTCGAGCCTTGGCGCCGTCGCCTATTTCTTCGCCTGGGTCTTCGGCAAGAAGCGGCGGTACCGGGCGCCGCGCGGGATCGAGCACCCGAGCAAGGAAGTGATGAGCGAGGGAGGGCATTCGCATGGATAGGGCGGGCAGGCTGACGGCGGCCTTCCAGGAGTTCAGCGAGCGAAATACGCGGCAGCGGCGCGTCATCGCCGAGAGGCTCGCGGCGTTGGGAGAGACGGGCGAGGCCTTTTCCGCCGAGGCGCTTCTGGAGGACCTCAGGCGGACCAACTCGGGAATCGGCCGAGCGACCGTCTACCGGGCCATCGAGAAGCTCGTGCGGATCAAGGTCCTCGATCACGTCGATTTCTCCGATGGAGAGCGCTGCTATCGCCTATGCGAGAGCGAGCGGCATCATCACCATCTGACCTGCAGAAAATGTCATCGCGTCGTCGAGCTCGACCTTTGTCTGCCTCAGGCCAAGATCGACGCCATAGGGCGTCGCGAGGGCTTCACGATCGAGGATCACGAAATATCGCTCTTCGGCCTCTGCGACATCTGCAGTAAAAAGAAAGGCCCTACGGGCCCATGACGACCTGCGGGTGCGTGAGCGACTATCGGATTGGAAACGAGGGAAAGCCGGCATCGAGCAGTTCCGTTTGGAAATTCTCGAAGGGATTCGGGGGTGCCTCTACGGTGACAGTCCAGAAACTCCTTCCACGCACCGTTTTCCGGCCGACAATTCCATAGAAGCCCAACTTAAATAATTCAGCGACGAGACGATCCGCGTTTCCCTTATCGAGAAAAGCTCCAACCTGATATGCGAGAATCGGGCTTCCCGCCCTCTCCTCTTGTTGGACGCCATCGCGGTTTTCCTCGGGAAAGACAAGGTCGAGCGGGACTATAGCCAAGATTCCGACGAGTGCAAAAAAAAACTTCGCGGCTGGCACAATAAAGTTCTAGCACATTACGCAGACTCCGGTCCATGGCGACCGGTCCCGCTTTTACGGAAGTCGGCCCCCGGCCAGCCAGGCGTCATAGCGCCCTTGGGCCAGGACGTGGAGCTTCGCGAGCATGCCCGAGTGGTTGATGCCGCAATACACGGTGCAGAGTATGTCGAAGACGCCGATGCGACTCGCCTTGAACCAGGCGTAGGTCTTCATGCCGGGGACTGCGTCCACCTGGATGCGGTATCCCGGGAGGTAGAAGCCGTGGATGACGTCGTCGGAGGTGATCGTCAACTTCACGTCCCGTCCGGCGGGGACCACGAGATCGGGGCTCCTCTTGCCGTCGGGATACTCGAAGGACCAGGACCATTGCCGCGAGTGGACGGTCACCTCCAAGGCGCCGGCGGGGACATGCCTGAGGAAATTATAGCCGGTGAGCCCATAGAAGAACATGCTGAGCGCGATCAGGGTGGGCAGAACGACCCAAAGGATCTCGAGCACCTTGCTGCCGTGTATCTCGGTCGACACGGGGTTCCGCGAGGCCCGGTACCGCGCCGCGAAATAGACCATGAAGAACACGATACCGAAGAAGAGGAGAAACGCGAATGCGGCGATGTAGTACAGGCTCTCGTCGACCGCACCAATCGTTGTCGCTTCCATATGTCCGCTCCTAATAGAGTTTAAAAAGGCTATGGAGCCTTTTTTAACTCTACCTTAATTATCGCAATTGCGCAGAAAACCTTCAGGTTTTCGAGCAATTGCATGGCAGGTTGTTGAAAAGCTTCGAGTTTTTCAACAACCTGCTGATATGAAGTGACCTGTCAACAGAATTCGTTTGGTTTC